>NZ_JBFTKQ010000024.1:0-51324 GCF_056396025.1 Allobosea sp. 05T438 | reverse complement strand
GGTTTCAGCAGACCTATCCGAGGAAACGCTTCACGATCTCCCGCAGCAACCGGGGCAATTCATCGAAAGCGTAAGGAGTGTGCACTCGCTCGAGCCTTTGATGAAATTCCCGTCCCCACGGGCCAATGTTCACAACCGGGAAGGACAGGACATCTTCTGGGACCGCATCGACAAGCTCGCTGGCCGGGGTATTGGCGGCGATGGTGTCGCTATCCGCGTCGGATGGGCGATGTCCGAAGAAGCTCATATCCGAAATGCCGGTGAAGTACTCACGATACTTGAGCGCTCCTCCACCGGCGCTCTCATGGGCGAGCCGCGCGCTTTCAATCGCGTCGGCAAAGCCGGAGGGGCTTGCCGTCCTGGAGAGGTGGGTCGCGGGGTAAACCAGACTGCTGAAACCATAGACGATGGCAGGACCGGTCACGCTCGCTTCCGTAACCATGGCGCTGACGATCGAGCGCGTCTGAGCGAGGGGATCGTCGGACGCTCGCCACTCGTGCTCGACGTCGCTCATCCGGGCCACTGCATCGGTTCCGCCGACCTGCTCGACCCGCTTCATCAGTTCTCCGAACGAGATAAGCGAAGCGGCTGCCACCGGGGCCACCTGGGGTATTCCCAGCATCGTGGCATAGCTGTGCGCACGCTGATTGAACTGCTCGATAGCCGCAACCGCGGCCGTTCGGACGGCTTGTTCGAAAAGGCGCAGAAGCTCAGGGGCCGTCCAGTTGTGCGAGAGCCAGTTGAAGGCGATCCAGACCCGCTCAGGCGTTGTGACCTCATAGCCTCCTCGTAGGTCCTTCGCCTCCAGGCAGATCGGCGGCGGCGAGACTTCACCCCCTGCCCTGTCGGACAGCGCAGGGTTAGCCTCCACGGCCTTCGTGATCTCTGACGCGATCAGTTGGGCACTGACACCCTCGAACGGATAGCTCGCATGGGAGGAATGGCCGACGACGAACGCGAAGGGCAAGGCCTTGCCGATCGTGCCGCGATAGATAGCGCGGCCCTCTGTTCCATTTCCCTGATCGCTCGTCGCGTCCAGGTTGATGCCTGCCTCGATGTCGAGTCCGAATTCGGCTGCGATGGTCGGAAGCGCATCGCGTAGGCTGCGCATTCCCCGCGAGCCGCGCTCCTCGTCGGGGGTCGCGATCAGGATGAGATTGCCGAGCCGTTCCGGATCGGCGGCGAAAGCTTCGAGAACGGCGATCCCAGCAGCTATACCGCTCTTCATGTCGAGCAGCCCGCGACCGGGCAGGAACTCGCCGCCCCTGAAGTCCTCCAGAGCGCGACGCTCCCCCGCGTTTAGCGGCCGGCTCTCCAGATCGGCGATCAACGCCGCCAGCAGTTCGTCGGGCTTGAACGCCAGCGGAGACAGCTCCCGGTAGTTTTCGACTGACACGACGTCGTAATGCCCCGCCAGGGCCAGTGCACGGGACCCTTTTCCCCGCACAATGGCCACCACGCTTCGCGTCATCGGATCGCCATGGCTGTTGACCAACCGCACTTGGCCCGGATGATCGCGGAAATATGGAATGTCGCGGAGCAATTCAGCCATTCGCTCCCCGAATTCGGCCTCGCCCAGGGAGCCGGTTTCGCTACCCCAGCCGACAAGACGGCAGGACAGCTCTCGAACTCGAGGGCCGGGATTCCAAGTCGGTCGGGAATTCATCAGACGCTCCGCGATTGCAGCCGGGCGGCAACATATCCGAGCACATGAAGAGCAGAAACGTTGCCCAAGCTCACAATCGATGATGGATTGTCCATACTGTCAGACAGACTGACGGAATCGGCAGAGCATTATGGATGATCTCGACCATCGCCTAATCGCAGAGCTACGTGTCAACGCGCGAGCAACGGTCCCAACGTTGGCGAAGCTCCTGGGCGTTGCGCGGGGCACCGTCCAAACCCGTATGGATCGACTGATCGCGAACGGAGTGATCGCCGGCTTCACCGTTCGATTGAAAGACCATGACGCGACCGACCGAATCCGCGGAATCATGATGATTGAACTCGAGGGGCGGAACGTGAAGGGCGTCGTGGCGAGCTTGAGAAAGAACCCGGGCTTCGCCGCGCTTCACACCACCAACGGACTTTGGGATCTGATCGCGGAAATCGACGTCCCCAGCATGGCCGAGTTCAATCGGCTCCTCACCGGCATCCGGATCATGGAAGGTATATCGAAATCCGAAACACACCTCTTGCTCGGCCCAGCGTGATCGGTTGGCAGCCCGGATTGTCATCACATATGGCTGGCTTGATCGTAGCAAACTGAGACAACAATGAACGCGGCTAGAACCTGGGCCAATCTTGGATCAGCACAGCGCGAAAGCCTGCCGCCCTCGGCGAGCGACGCAATGGGCTAAATTCGGACGCTATTCAGCCGCCTCGCGCAAATGCCGATTGAATTCGGCCAGATCGAGCCGTTTGAAAAGCGGCGCTTCGATTGCCGTTCTCACATCGATTTCTTCGCCTGAGAGTGCACGCTGGATTGCGAGTCCCAGGACGCGGGAAAGTCTCGGGGGAAAGGCGTTGGCCATCTGCCTGAATTGCGCCTGACGCGATCCGGAGAAGCCCCAATCGTCTGGGAAGTCCTGGAGCCGCGCCAGCATCGGAAGGGTCAGACAGGGGATTCCATCGAAGTCCGGGTCGGGCGCTTCCTTGGCAGGCTTTCGGGGGTCTACGCCGATATTGAACCAGGCCTGCCGCGAATTTGGTTGGGCCAAATCGATGCCCATCTTCTTCGCGCTTCCCCCGATCAGCGTGGGCGCGAGGCCGTCGGCTCCGGCGACCCATTGATCCAATCGAACCCAGCCGCGGGCTCCCATCAAATCCTTCAACCGGCTGCCGACCGACGTCGGCGCCATTTCCGGAGCGAGTGGCCAACGGAAGCGGTGCATCAGGCCGCGACGGAGCGCGACAAGGATCGCGCGGCGACGATTCTGAGCCAGTCCGAAGTCGGGACCCTCGATGATCCTCCACTCCGCGTCGTAACCCATACGCTCGAGCTCAGAGTATACTTGAAGTCGGCGCACTCCGTGGGTGACCTGGGAGATGCCAACCACATTCTCAATCAGGATCGCCTTCGGCTGGACTTGCTCGATGATCTGAAGAGCTCGATCGAAAAGATCCCGTTCGTCCCCTGCGCCGCGCCGCTCTCCTGCCTGCGAATAAGGTTGGCAAGGCAGGCCGCCGGCAACAAGATCCACGCCCCGGTAGCGACTGACATCGATCGTATTGATATCCGCCTCGAACACCGGCCATTTGGGACGATTGGCACGTAGGGTTGCGACAGCTTCGGGAGCTTTCTCAAAGATTCCGGCGTGCCAGAATCCAGCGGCGTGCAGACCGATCGCCTGACCTCCAGCGCCAGCACACAGCTCGAGCACCGAGTACTGATAGGGCTTCGCAGGCCGGGACCTGGAACTCTGCGGATGGCGATCGAGTGCGACGACGCCCTGGCCGAGCCGACGTCGATGACGGCTCAACTCCGGCAACTCTTGTCCGAGTGCCCACATCAAGGGCTCGTGCCGGCTCTCGTCAATCCAAAGCGGATCCACGTCCGGCCAAGACCATCCTTCGATAGAACACAGCCTGCGATCTGCGAGTAGATTCAGCGTACGAAGTACGCGGCTCCACGAATGCTGGGGCCATTCGTCGCCTGAAGTCAGGAAATCGACCGGTACGAGCCTCTGGAGCTGGGCTGCAAGCCGACGAGCATTTTCGGCAAGCGCATCGACCCTGGAAACCGTTTCGGGCGAACGATCCTCAGGGCCTGTCTCGTTGTAAAGATCGGTAAAATCGTTAGCCAATCCGCCCAGGCCTTCGAGGAAGCGGTCCACGAACTCCCGTGCCTTCAACCTGACGGCACTCTTCAAGTCTGTGACGGCGCTACGATCCGGCTTGCCAGAGACCGCTGCTTCGGCTGCGAGCACGTCGCGCCGAAGCAATCGCAGATCCGCAAGCGACAACGACCTCCCCGAACGCAACATCGTAAGCGCCTCGTCCCGAACCGTTGGCGGTTGCTTTGCCAGGCGGCAGAGGACACTGACGTCGATCGCACTCTGCTGGAGATCGGCTCGTTCCGGATCGGTGAAGTCGGCCAGCAGCAGGTAAGCACTTGCCTCCGTCCGAGACACGCGGCACTCGGCCCTGATGAACGCGACTAGATGGGCTTTCGACAAGTGCTGGGCGAAGACTTTGCATTGATCAGCAAGGGCGAACGCATCAGCAATGGCGCGGCGACGACCGGCGAGCGCGCGATCACGGACTTTCTTGAGGCTCTCCAGAAGCTCGCGATCGCCACCAACGACCTGGTTCTGCCCGGGGCCCTCCCCCTTCTCACAAATTGGGCGCCCTGGCCTGCTTTCGCTTGAGTCTCCAATTTGATTTGTCCCACGCTCCGACCCGTTCTCCTCAAGTGCTGAGGATCCGGATTCAGCGGCAAAATCACCGCTGGGGAGGTAGGCTTCTTCGCTCATCAACTCTGGAACTCCGGGACTTTCCGGGCTCAATGCCACTTGGGCCGTGCATTTCATCTGAGCGCGATTGTTAAAATCCGCGCGATCTCCAAGAATCAGGCAGTCCTTGGAGCGATGCCGACCAGTTTGCCGGTCCCCCGAGCAAATTTTTATCGTAGCGAGGACATCCAAACTGCCATTCGACTGGCTGCTCCAGGGCCTGACTTCCTCCCCGGCCCCTAAGCGCGCTCCTGCCGTTAGCGTTCCGCAACGGCCCGCGCGATCGCACAACTTCAGGGAGTATGGCGATGCCCTACCCGACCACGATGCACATCGTGGCGAGGGCATAGCTCCCGCCGAGCGAGCCAGTTCACGCGCGAAATCGATCAAGAGCCGTCAATCGCACGGTCAGCGGCTCAGCATCCTCCCAACAATAGATGTCAGTCCTCAGATAGCGAAGCTCTTCGTCATAGAGCTCCTCGTCGACTTCGATCCACCAGGCTCGCGGCCTTCCGTCGCTCCCGTCGGACCATCTGTAGCCACGTCCCTTGAGGTGATCCTTCATGTCGAAGGGTGCGTTCTCCGCGAAGATGCGGATCCGGCTCTGCGTGCTCGATCGCAATAGCTCTGTGAATGGACGCGTCCCATTTGGCCCCGCTGGCCGCGCCAGCACCTCCAGGAGAGCGTGGCAGTCATCGGTCGCGCGATGTCCTTCATGAAATAAGCCCGACTGACCGACGAGGTATCCGAGCTTGTTGCCTTCGAATCCCAGGTCGGCCCACCGGATCTCGGTGACCGAACATGCCCAGGCCTTCGAAGCAAGGGCTGGCGAAAGCCCTTCGCAGAATGGGCGATCGAATCCGGCGTTGTGCGCAATGACGAGGTCGGCCGGTTCAACGAGAGCATCGAGCGCGGCGATATCGATGTAGCGGCCAGACACCATCTCGTCCGTGATGCCGGTCAGCCTGGTAATCTCTGCTGGGATCGGCGCCGATGGCTGACGCAAGCCACTGTAGACTCCGATGACGTCCCCAATCATGCCCTCATCGTTGTAGGTGAAGCTCACTGCGCCGATTTCGATGATCTCGTCCCGGGAATGAAGCAGCCCGGTGGTTTCTGTATCCACCAGCACCGCGACGTTCGGGAACGCGCTTTGCTCCCGGGCAACGATCGGACGGGGTACCAGCTTCCGCAGAACCTTGAAGCGTCCAGTCTCCTCTAGTCTTTGGGCAAGCTCCTCATCATCGCTGGATGGCAACAGGACTTCGGACCGGCGTTTCCTGGGAGATGGTCGGGGCGTCTGCCGGTAACCCGGCGCATCGTCGAAAAGGTCGATCTGGGTGGATGCCATCTTCATCCGGCGACCTTATCCGCTTTTTCGTCACCGAGTGCCAGGAGTGTGTCCCGAGATACGCAGCCGGTGCCCCCGCTCGCTCGCGACGAACTTGGCATCGCGTGTCCGTCGCATCCTGTCACTTTCACTGGTTGAAAAGGCCGGAGCTGGCCAAAGCTGTCGCAGTGTCCGGACTGAACGCTGCGGGAATGTCATAGACGAGCACGAGTCGTAGCAGCGCTTTGACGTCCACATCGTGCGGCTGCGCGGCAAGCGGTCCGGAAAGAACAACAGCACGTCCAATTCGCCCTGTGCGATCATCGCGCCGATCTGCTGGTCACCGCCGAGAGGCCCGCGCTAGCCAGACGGATACTGAGGTCGGGCATCGCGTCCCGTAGCAGGCCGCCGGCCGTTGCGGTGACGACTACAGGATGTCGGTCGATGGATCTGGCGTGATGCTCGGCCCAGGATCCACCCAGTATGCGGATCAAGCTCTGCGTACGCTGTTGCTCCTTCTTGTCTATGCCAAGGTACAGGTCCGTCTGGCGATCTATCGAGAGCAGACATTGAAGGGGCCAGTAGAGATCCAAGCGTTCAACGCGAACAATTCCTCTCGCTTCTGCGCTGCCACGCCGCTCCGAGTTTGTCGGCGGTCCACGGTGGTGAGCGCACTTCGGCGAGAGGTGATTGATGAAAGCGCTCTTGACGCGCGAGGCGATGCTTCCTCGAGGACGCGCCGCTGCCGCGACGGTCGTCATCACGGTGGCGTTCAACGGCACCTTCTTGACCGCGAACGGCCTTTTCATGCTGATCGCGCCACTGGCTTGGTACGAACTTGTCCCGGGCGTGACTGATACCGGCTTCTTCAACCAGCACTTCATTCGCGACATCGGGATGATCCAGATGTTCCTCGGCGTGGCGTTCGGCCTCGGGCTTTTCACACCGCGGCGCCGCGTTGGACTATGGGCAGCCGCGACGTCCTGGCTTTGCGCGCACGCGCTCTTCCATTTTTGGGAGGTTGCCGTCGGAATCTGTTCGCCTGCTGTCATTCCGCGGGACTTTCCGGCGGTGACGCTGCCAGCGCTTCTCGGACTGGCGCTTACGCTCTGGGCGCTCCGGAATTCCTTGCCAGCAAGTCGAAGCCTCTCCCTGGCCGCCGCGTCAGAGCCGCCCAACTGCGCCTCTTCCTGTCTTCGACGCCGACGTCTGGATTGACTGGCGAATTCTTTGGCCAAGCACCCCGGGCCCGAGCTTGCGCTGGCTGCTTTGACCCCACCGACCAACCCGGAGAACGCATATGAAACCGAGTGTTTTCGCTTTGGCGGCAGCGACCGCGCTGCTCACCATGGCTATGCGACCAGCGCAAGCAGCGCCTCGTACCAAACCGACCGTCATTCTGGTGCACGGTGCCTTCGCCGAATCGGCGAGCTGGAATGCTGTGATCGCCCGGCTCAACAAGGCTGGCTACGAAACGATCGCGGCCGCCAATCCCCTACGGAGCGTGAAGGGGGACGCGGCCGAAGTCGCGACGCTCATTCGATCCATCCCCGGCCCGGTCGTTCTTGTCGGCCATTCTTATGGCGGGCCCGTGATCACGGAAGCTGCGAATGGGCAGATGAATGTGAAAGCTCTCGTCTATGTGGCCGCGTTCGCGCCCGAGACGGGTGAATCCAGCGTGTCGCTTTCAGGCAAGTTTCCGGGAAGCACGTTGGGAAGTGCGATCCAGGCGGTCGCGACGCCGAATAGCGGGCGAGATCTCTATATCACGCCGGAGAAATTCCGGATGCAGTTCGCGGCCGACGTTCCGAAGGCACAGGCTGCGTTGATGGCTGCCACGCAACGCCCTGTTGCCGAAGCGGCCCTGGCCGAGCCGTCGGGGGTGCCTTCGTGGAAGTCGCTGCCCTCATACATGATCTACGGAACCGGTGACCGGAACATTCCGCCGGCTGCGATGGATTTCATGGCGCAGCGCGCGCGAATGGTGAAGACCGTCGCCATCAACGGCGCGTCGCATGCCTTGATGATTTCGCACCCCGCAGAAGTCGTATCCATGATCGAGATGGCTGCGTCGTCACGATAGTCGGGCGACATAACGGCCATCAAACTGCGCGCAATCGACTGAATTAAGCGCGAATCGCCTATAAAATTGAAGGCTGCATATATATTCATCGTATAAAATCGATGAGCAGCCGCAATATGGCACAATAATCGGGAATTAATCCGATCATATAACAAAACAAACCTATTACTCAGAATAGGATTATCTATTCTCAGGCCCGATATAATACATAATAACTTAAATATAGCGTCTTCCAAGCCGAGATTTGAACGGCATCAATCAGGAGAGAACCATGAGCTTAGACGTCGTTTCACGCCCCGGACGACCGGGGCCCGAAGAGCTGGTCCCGTCGCGCTACGCGGTGCGGGTCGGCGAGATCGATGTTCTGGTGGTCAGCGACGGGGTCCTGCCGCTCCCCACCAAGATGCTAGGGCATAACGTCGCCGAGACCGAGCGGGCTAGTTGGCTGAACGACATGTTCCTGCCCACCGACGCTTTCGACTGGGCGCTGAACGTGGTCCTGGTGCGCAGCGGCGAGCAGGTCATACTGATCGACGCTGGGCTCGGTCTTGATCCGGAACTGAACCTGCCGCGGGCCGGACAACTGGTTAAGCGGTTGGAGGCCGCCGGCATCGATCTCGGCTCCGTCACCGACGTGGTGCTGACCCACATGCATATGGACCATGTCGGCGGTCTACTCGTCGAGGGGGTGAAGGAGCGACTGCGCCCGGACCTGCGGATCCATGTGGCGACCGCCGAGGTGAAGTTTTGGGAGGCGCCTGACTTCACGCACGTCAACATGCCGGCGGGTTTCCCGGACGCCCTTCGTGCGGCCGCCAAGCGGTTCGCGCAAGAATATCGCAGTCACCTGCGGCTGTTCGACGACGAACACGAGGTCGCGCCGGGTGTCATCGTCCGCCGCACGGGCGGCCACACGCCCGGACACAGCGTGGTACGTCTGTCCTCCGGCGGCGACCGCCTGACGTTCGCCGGTGACGCCGTATTCGCTGTCGGGTTCGAACACCCTGATTGGTATAACGGCTTCGAGCATGACCCCGAGGAAGCGGCTCGCGTTCGCCACCGTCTGCTGACGGAGCTGGCGGGCACCGGCGAACAGCTCGTGGCCACCCACCTCCCATTCCCGTCGGTCGGTCGGGTTGCGGTCGAGGGCAGCGCCTTCCGCTGGGTCCCGGTTTTCTGGGACTTTTGAATACCAGTCTGGCTCTCGGCCGAGCTTGGCTGCGCAGGTTTCAAAGCCATGCCGGCTCGGCCGACAACCGACCTCGACGAGGTCGCCCCCATCACAACGATCGAACGACGCACCGCATGGGCGGCTGCGCAGGAGGTCTCTCATGAAAATCGTCATTATCGGCGGCACCGGATTGATCGGATCGAAGACCGCGGAGCGCCTACGCAAGCAGGGGCATGAGGTCGTTCCCGCCGCCCCGAATACCGGCGTCAATACGATCACCGGCGAAGGCCTGGCCGAGGTACTCGCGAATGCCGAGGTGGTGATCGACCTCGCAAACTCGCCCTCATTCGAGGACAAGGCCGTGCTCGAATTCTTCCAGACGTCCGGCAAGAACCTGACAGCGGCGGAGAAGGTGGCCGGCGTCAAGCATCACGTCGCGCTCTCCATCGTCGGCACGGACCGTCTGCCTGACAGCGGCTATCTTCGCGCCAAGGTCGCTCAGGAAGAGATCATCCGGAAATCCGGCATCCCCTATACGGTCTTACGATCCACGCAGTTCATGGAATTCCTCGGCGGCATTGCCCAGGCCGGCACGTCCGGCGACACCGCCCGACTGTCGACGGGCAATCTTCAGCCGATCGCGTCCGACGATGTCGCCGATTTCGTTGCTGAGGCGGCGCTGGCCGCGCCGGCCAACGGCATCATCGAAATCTCGGGCCCAGAGCGCGCACGCCTTTGCGATTTCGTCGCTCGCTACCTTAAGGCGATCGGGGATACCCGCACCGTCATCGCCGATCCGGATGCCCGGTATTTCGGGACCAAGCTGGAGGCTGGCTCTCTCGTCTCCGACAACAATCCCCGCATCGGCCGGATCGACTTCGATCGCTGGTTCGCGACAGCTCCCCGGAAATAATGGCGCGTGGATGAGCCGATTTCGAAGCGGCTCGTCCACCTTCGTCGTGAAAGGACGATAGACATGATCAAGTCATTGGCGAGCGTCTTTGCGCTGACATCTCTTCTGTCGATTTCGGCATTCGCACATGACACGCCCGGAGGTGGCGAAGGTGCCAAGGTTACGCTGGTCTACGAGCACGAGCTGCCTAACGTACCAGGCAAGAGCATGAGGGGCGTTCTCGTCGAATACGCTCCGGGCGGATTCTCGCATGGTCATACACATCCTGCTTCCGCTTTCATTTATGCAACCGTGCTCGAAGGGGCGATCCGCAGCCAGGTTAATGATGGCCCCGCCGCGGTCTTTAAGGCCGGCGAAAGCTTCTCGGAATTTCCAGGTGACCGTCACGGAGTCAGCGAGAACGCGAGCAAGACCCACCCGGCAAAACTGCTTGCCGTGTTCGTCGTCGATACCGCCCAGCAAGAACTGACCTTCCCGCTCAAGAAGTAGACAATGAGGCCGGATGGCGATCCGGCGCGCTGTCTCCCTCACCATGAGCTACCGCCACCGGAACCTTTCCCATGCTCGGCGATGACCACTTCCTGCCGTTGGTGCTGATCAACGTCCTCGGAACCGCAGGAATCGTCGTGTGGCACGTTCAGGGCTGCGACCGTCCGACGGGGCGCCTGATCGTCCAAATCCTGTTCTTCATCGGCATGAGCATTGTGCTCTATGCGGGAGGTATCGCTCCGCACCAAGCCGATGACGGCTATGCGGAAGGGCTGACCGCCGTGCTTTCCAAATCCGCGAGAATTCTGTGGTGGACCCATCTCGCCTGGACGGTCATTGGCTTCATCCACATCTACGTCAGGGTGAATCGTAAGCCGCAGGAAGCGCATCTGATCCTGGATATGGCCGTCGCCGGGATCTATCTCGGTGTAGCGCTGTCGGTCATGGGGTTCGTTTTCGGCCTGCCGATCGCCACCCTGGTCACGACCTCGGGCGTCGTCGCCTTGATCCTGGGCCTCGCATTGCAGAACACGCTCAGCGATGTCTTTTCAGGCATCGCTCTGACACTCGGCAAGGCCTATGCGATCGGCGACTGGGTCCAGTTGAGTGACGGCACTGCGGGCCGCGTCATGGAAACCAACTGGCGCTCGACCAACCTGCTGACCGGACTAAACAACATCGTCGTGCTGCCGAACAGCATGCTGGCAAAGCAAAGTCTGACCAGCTTGAGCCGCCCCGACGAGTCGCACCTCATAACATTAGGCGTGCGCTTCGCCGCGGGGCAAAGGCCGCGCATCGTCGAAGACGCGATGCGGACAGTGCTGGAAACTAGTACCCGCATCGTCAAGGATCCCCCGCCAGCCGTTGCCCTGAAGGCCATCGATGCGGCGGCCATCGAGGTGGAATTGCAGTTCCGTGTCGCGAGCCTCGCAACGGGGACATCCGCCAAGAATGAGATCATCGACCTCATCCATGACCAATGCGGCGCGAGCGGTCTTTCGCTGGCCGAGCCTGCCTAGGAGTCTCCATTCTGGTGCCAAGGTGGATTGCGGCGCTTGTCCGCACGCCGTCGCGCAGCAACGGAACACTGGACGATCTCCCTGCAAGTCATGGATTTCCATAAGTGCGGCCGAGACGTCCTGGCGCTAGTTTCCACTGAGTTTGCCAGCCGGATGTTCGAAGACTGGTGCTAGATGATGCTGGGACGGTTTCCAGATAATCCGTCTTCGGAAAGGCACCCGACCATGATTGCAGCGCTCCATCGAACGCCACCGATCCTGGTGTCACTGACTCTGGCTGTTGGCATCCTGGCATACTGGTTGGCCGGGACCACCATAGGAATGCTGGCGCCGCTCGGTGCGCTCTTCCTCTATGCGCGCGGGTATCTGCTTCAGTCACTCTGGATCGGGCTTTTAGTCGCCTTTGCCAGTGCGACGGTCACCGCCATTTTTTATTCTGGCGCCTTACGGGAAGCCGCGCTTTCTCTTGGCGCATCCGTCGCGGTGGCCGCGTGCATCGGTGCGCTGATCGCGCGCGATCCACCCCGACGAGGCGCCCGGGACGCGGCCGCGCCACGCCAAGCGCCGGGGCATCCCGGTCTTGGTGCCATCCCAGATGACGTGGCCGAGGGTGCGATCCACCCGGAAGACAGGGCTGCGATCGCGCAGGCGGCGGCCTATGCGTTCTGGACGGGCGTGCCGCAGGTGACGAGCTATCGGTTGCGCCAGCCGGACGGCAGCTATCACTGGACCGAGCTCCGTGCCGAGCCGGGCTATGGCATCAGCGTCGATGTCGACGCCATGGTTTCGAGACCGGATGATCGCTGGACTGTCGCGGAATCGCTTGGCGATACCGTGCAGGCGGTGCAGGCCGCCAAAGTGATCGAGAGCTTACACGGCAAGGCCTGGGCTTTCGATGCGACTGGGAAGTTCACCTATGTGACCCCTGCTGCCCAGATTGCCATCGACATGGCTCTGGAGGATCTCAATCGCCGTCTCGGTGAGCGGGAATTCATCGATGGCGGTGAGGTCGGCTGGATGCGCGGTGTTCATCCGGACGACGTCGACGGGGCCGCCGCGACCCTGCGGCATAGCCTTAAGACGGGCGAGCCCTGGAACATCGAATACCGCATGCTGCGCGCGACGGGACACTATGTCTGGCACCGCATTTCAGCGCGGCCGACACGGGATGGCGAGAGCCACATCACCGGCTGGTTCGGCACCTCCATCGATATTGATGTCTACAAGAAAACAGAGGCTGCGCTTCGAGAGCGAGAAAAGCATCTCGAACAGCTCATCGACACGGTGCCTGCCATGATCTGGAGCATGTCATCGGAGGGGCGGCCCATCTATCTCAACAGGCGGATCATGGAGGTTACCGGCGCCACGCTGGATACCGTCAAGGCGTCGGACGGGTCTCTTTCCTTGAAAAAGATGATTCATCCGAATTTCTGGGAGCTGGCAGAGCAAACCTTCACGAACTCGGTCGTGACGGGCGCGCCGTATAACATCAAGTACCTCCAGCATCGGGCTGGTGGCACCTATCGATGGACGCAGACGAGCGCCGAACCTCTGCGCGACGAAGCCGGTAAGATTATTCGATGGTACGGCGTATCCGTCGATATCCACGATCTGATCACCACCCAGACCGAACTCAATCTCCGAAAGCAGGAATTGACGCGGCTGATCGATCTGGTTCCGAGCTTCCTCTGGCGACTGACCCCAACCGGGGCTCCGAATTTCTTCAACCGCCGCTTCATCGACTTCCTGGGCATTGACGAGGGCGACCTGGAGCAATCGCAGACGGAGCGATACGCAGCCGCCTTGAAGGCTGCGATCCATCCGGACGACGCCAGTCGCGTCTGGGCAGAAATCAAGGACTGTCTCAGCAGCGGTCGGCCCTACGCGATGCGCTATCGCTTGCGACGCCACGACGGTGTTTATCGCTGGATGGACGGGCGTGCCGAGCCGCTCCTGGACGACGATGGCGGCATCATTCAGTGGTATGGTCTGTCCCATGATATCGACGACCAATTGCGCGTCGAGGAGGCGCTCAGGGAAAGCGAACGATCGCTGCGCCAGTTGGTCGAGACGCTGCCCGCCCTCATCTACTGCGCCGCGCCGAACGGGGAGCCCATCTATCGCAGCGAGAAGCTTGGGGAATTTCTCGGCTTCGGGCTAGGGGACAAGGACGAGGACGGTCAGACACGCCTGACCGGCACGCTCGAAGCGATCATACACCCTGACGACCTTCTTGACGTCAAAGCGAAATATGGGCGCTCACTGGCGACCGGCGCACCCTATGCGATGAAGCATCGCCTCCGGCGGGCGGACGGCGAGTATCGCTGGGTCGAGACGCGAACCGCAGCGATGCGAAATGTCGAAGGGGAGATCGTTCAATGGAACGGCATCTGCTTCGAGATCGAAGATCAGGTGCGCGCGCAGGAAGCGCTGACCTTGACGCAGGAGCGCCTGGCACGCGCAGCGCAGGCCGCTAGCCTAGCGGAGCTTTCCGCCTCGATCGCCCATGAGGTCAACCAACCGCTCGCGGCCGTGGTAGCCAATTCGCACGCGTGCCAGCGCTGGCTGACCTCGGACCCGCCCAATCTGGATCGGGCGCAGAAAACCATCGAACGCATCATCCGGGATGCGAATTCAGCCGCCGATGTCGTCGGCCGGGTTCGTGCCTTGTTCAGGCAGACGGACCAAGCGCGAAACCTCTGCCCGCTCGACGCCATTCTTCATGAGGCGCGGGATCTGATGATGGAAGAAGCGGCCCGGCGTCGCATGCGTATCGAGGTCGAGGTCGAGGCTGGTCTTCCGTCGCTTGAGCTGGATCGCATCCAGATCCAGCAGGTCCTGGTCAACCTGATCCGCAACGGCCTTGAAGCGATGGAGCCTGCTCGGCGTGGGGTTCTGCGCGTCCGAACATTCCGCGCCGGCGATTTCGTCAGGACCGAAGTCCGAGACACCGGCATGGGTCTTGGTGCGCCCGATAAGGTCTTCGAAGCCTTCTTCTCAACGAAACCCAATGGGATGGGCATGGGGTTGGCGATATCGCGAACCATCATCGAGACCCATGGCGGCCGACTATGGGCGGAGAACAACCAGGACGGCGGGGCGGCGTTTATCTTCACCCTACCTGTCGAACTGAAAGCCGATCATGACCGTTGACGACGCCATCGTGTTCATCGTCGACGACGACGATGCGCTCCGGGAGGCCCTGGGTGAGTTGCTGGCGGCGAACGGTGTCCGATCAGTCTCATTCAGCTCCGCCGGCGACTATATCGGGTCAAACAAGCCCGATCTCCCGGCCTGCCTGATTCTCGATGTCGAGCTCCCCGATATCAACGGGCTGGAGCTGCAACGCCAGATCGCGCAGGGAGACCATCCGCCGATCGTCTTCATCACGGGGCATGGTGACATCCCGTCATCGGTGCGTGCCATCAAGCATGGTGCCGTCGATTTTCTGACTAAGCCGTTCAGCGACACGGCGCTGCTCTCGGCCATCCGCTCGGCAATAGCGCAGGATCGGGAAACAAAGGCGAAACGCGCGGATCTCACGCGGCTGAAGGAACGCTATCACCATCTCTCTCCGCGAGAGCGAGACGTGCTTCCGCTGGTCGTGAGCGGACTCCTCAACAAGCAAGCTGCGGCCGAGCTCGGCATCAGCGAAGTGACCCTTCAGATTCACAGAAGAAACGTGATGCAGAAAATGGCGGCGTCATCGCTCGCCGACCTGGTTCGAATTGCGGAGCGGTTGGAAATCCCGATCCAGCATTCGCGCCGGATGGGAGGAATCTAAGCGTGATCAAGCACAAATATGTCATAGCCGCCGTCGATGACGACCCGAGATTGCTCGAATCGCTTGAGGAATTGCTCGAGTCCGCGGGGTATGCGGTTCGTAGCTTCTCGTCGGCGGCAGCGCTGACCCAGGTCGGCCTCTCCGGACTGGATCTTCTCATCACCGATGTCGGCATGCCGGGGTTGAACGGCTTCGAGCTACGCGACTTCGTCAACCAAGAGCGCCCGGATCTGCCGGTCTTTCTCATCACCGGGCGCCACGAGATCGCAGAGCAGATCAGGGCGCGGGCCGTGGAGAGCTTCTTCTGCAAGCCGTTCGATGGCCAAGCCTTGCTCGCGGCGATCGCAAGGGCATTACCTCAACAGCACGTGGAAGGTGAACATGATCATTGACCGCTCAATCTCGCGACTCTCCTCCAGGCGAGGTGTAGCCGAAGAACAGCAGCCTCTCGTCATCATCGTCGATGACGACGCGTCGGTCCGAGACGCACTGTTCGAGCTGATGGAGTCAGCCGGCTTTGCCGCGGTTTCGTTCAGCTCGACACAGGCGCTGCTCGAGACCAGCATGCTCGACGGGCCGGGATGTCTCATTCTCGACGTGCGTATGCCCGGCTTCAGCGGGCTCGACCTCCAGCGTCATTTGACGATGACCGGAAATCCAAAGCCAATCATCTTCCTCACCGCGCATGGCGACATCCCCATGACCGTCCAGGCCATGAAAGCAGGCGCGGTGGATTTCCTGACGAAGCCGGTTCGCGACCAGACGCTTCTGGACGCCGTCAATGCGGCGATCGGGCTGGATGGGGCGCGAAGGATGGAAGCTGCGAAGATCAAGGGATGTGTCGAACGCTTGCAAACTCTGACGCCACGGGAGCGCGAAGTCATGTGCGAGGTCGCACGGGGGCGCCTCAACAAGCAGATCGCCTTCGACCTCGGCATCAGCGAGGTCACAGTCAAGCTGCACCGGGGCAACCTGATGCGGAAGATGGAAGTTGCCTCACTCGGCGAGCTTATCAGGGCTTGGGAGGCTCTACCGGTCGGCATGCGTATGGCAAACGCCGCCTAGCCCTGGCGAGGCTGGAGCACCGGCTTCGATGCTCCAGTGTCCTGGTCACGGCGTGATGCCTCACCAATGCGCCGGAATGGCTGGGCGAGGGAAACGGCATGGCCACCTCTTCTGAGATCATGTCAGCGTGATGCCGCCATCGACGGCCAGGTTGACGCCGGTGATGAATTCCCCGTCAGCGGAGCAGAGAAAGAGAGCCGCCTGTGCGAGCTCTTCCGGCATTCCCATCCTGCCGAACGGGATCATCCGAGCGGCCTGACCTCCGATCTGAGCCTGCATTTCCGGTGCGACGCCGAGCTTTCCCACAATCGGCGTATCGGTCGGGCCGGGGCTGAGCACATTTACTCGAATGCGCCTGTCCTTAAGTTCCAGCGCCCAGTTGCGCGCGAACGCTTCGATTGCAGCCTTGCTGCCAGCGTAGACAGCATGACCATCTAACACCTTGCGGCTCGCGATCGAGCTGGTGAGCAAGATCGCGCCGCCATCGCGCAACAGCGGAGCGATCTTCTGCACGCCGAAGAACGTGCCGCGCGCATTGGTGAGGAACTGCGTGTCGTAGTCCGCGGTCGTCACGTCAAAGCTCGGCTGAATGCGGATGCTGCCCGCATTCGCCACATAGATGTCGGCCTGCCCAAAACGATCGGAGACCATCGCGGCGACACGTTCGTGCGTGGCGAGGACGGCAACGTCACCTACGAAGCCGGTCGCCTGAGACCCGAGGGCGGCGGCGGCTTTGGTCACGGCGTCTTCTCGACGACCGACGATCAGTACCTTCGCACCTGCGGCTATGAACAGCCGCGCTGTCGCGAAGCCGATCCCGCTATTGCCACCGGTGATCACGGCGACCTTGTTCGACAATTTACCCATGTGGATCTCCATTGATGATCCACAGTCGGGCGGCTCCTCATCGAAATCAAAATATGCCGAAGTCGATATGAACTATACATCTGAATAGAATGAGCTGTCTTCGAGCGTATTGATCGTCACTTTAGGAAGTTGAAAAATAAATATGCCTCAGAAACCCGACGATCATATCGATATCGTCGCCGATTGAGGTCGAAGGTTCGGGGTTTCCTGCGAAAGCGGGCACCCTGAGCATTTCGGTCCGCAACCAATATCTGCGCCCTGGAGGCGCCAATGCCCAACAAAGTACTATCCAGTTCCACCGACCTCAGTCGGCGGGACCTCCTTTGCGGCGGCGCAGGCATAGCGGCGGCTGGCACGCTTCCGCTCCAGTCCTTGGCGCAGCCCGCCTCCGTTCCCCCTCACAACAGCAAAAGGAGCCGACGCATGAATTATGTCACGACGCGGGATGGCGTTGAGATTTTCTACAAGGATTGGGGCCCGAAATCGGCCCAGCCGCTGGTCTTTCACCATGGCTGGCCACTCAGCTCGGACGACTGGGACGCCCAGATGCTGTTCTTTCTGGCACAAGGCTTCCGGGTCGTCGCGCACGACCGGCGCGGACACGGCCGTTCGAGCCAAGTCAGCGAGGGACATGACATGGACCATTACGCGGCTGATGCGGCGGCCGTCGTCGACCATCTCGACTTGCGCAATGCGGTGCATATTGGACACTCCACCGGAGGCGGCGAAGCCACGCGCTATGTCGCGCGCCATGGCAGGAGCCGTACTGCTAAGCTCGTTCTAATCGGCGCAGTCCCGCCGATCATGGTCAAGACCGAGCGGAACCCCGGCGGCCTGCCGATCGAAGCCTTCGATGGCCTTCGGAAGAGCCTCGCTGCCAATCGCAGCAAGTTCTACACCGATCTCGCAGCGGGGCCGTTCTACGGATTCAATCGCGCCGGGGTCGAGACGGATGCCAGCGTCGTCCAGAACTGGTGGCGCCAGGGCATGATGGGAGCTGCCAAGGCTCACTACGAGGGCATCAAGGCCTTCTCCGAGACCGATTTCACCGAGGATCTCAAGGTCATCGACGCTCCGGCTCTCGTCATGCATGGCGATGATGATCAGATCGTTCCAATCGGCGACAGCGCCCCGCTTTCGGCCAAGCTCCTGAAGCGGGCGACCCTAACGATCTACAACAAGTTCCCGCACGGCATGGCGACCATCCATGCCGACACGATCAATAGGGACATCCTTGCCTTCGTCCGAGGGTGAAGCTCACAGACGAGGCGGCTGGTGAAGCCGCCTCGTCATGCTTGCCCTCCGCAGATCCGCTTCGGCAGTGGGGCATCGCACAGGGAAGCCGCGGGCTGCGAACCGACCGTTCGCTGACAGCTTCTGTAATCCGTCGATCGAGGCTCTCGAAAGCCATGTCAGAGATCCAAAAAGACCGTAAAACTTTGGCCGGCGTTGCTGTGCCGGATACCGAGCTGGTAGCCAGCGCTCTCGCTTATGCCCGCCGAGCCTGCGAGCCTTACCTGTACAATCACGTTGTGCGCTCCTGGCTTTTCGCGGCTCGCCTCGGGCAGCTTCGGAATATCCATCATGATGAGGAAGTCGTCGCTGTGGGGACGCTCCTGCACGATGTCACGTTGAACGAGCGCTTCAACGGGCCGCGACGGTTCGAGGTCGAGGGCGCCGATCTCGCACGAAGCTTTGCTCGAGAAAGCGGTGTCGACGAGCGTCGTGCTCAGTTGATTTGGGACAGCGTGGCCCTCAACTCAACACCGTCGATCGGCCTCTACAAGGAGGCTGAGGTTGCGCTCTGCACGGCAGGCATCTGCCTCGATGTCGTTGGACTGCAATACGACGCGCTTCCGCCGGACGAGGTCCAGCAGATCCTTCTGGCCTATCCGAGGCTCGGGATGAAGCGGCTGATGACGCAGTGCTTCTGCCACATCGCCAGAACCCGTCCGGAAACCACCTACGACAATTTCGCACGTGATTTCGGTGAGCGGCTCGTCGCGGGCTACCGCGCGCCGTCGTCGGTCGATTCTGTCGAGCGCGCGCCGTTCGACGAGTGAGATGCTTCCGGGCAGGGAACGAGGATATCAAGGAGACGGCGCATGAAGATCGTTGTGGTAGGCGGGACCGGCTTGATCGGGTCCAAGCTCGTCGATGCGCTGGCCGGCCGTAGTCTCGAAATCGAAATCGCCTCGCCATCGCGCGGCGTCGATACGGTCACCGGAGAAGGTCTGGCCGAGGCGCTGTCCGGCGCGCAGATGGTCGTGGACGTTTCCAATTCTCCGACCTTCGATCAGGACGCCGCGCTCGCCTTCTTCGAGGCCTCCGGACGGAACCTGCTCGCTGCCGAGGAGGCCGCCGGCATCCAGCATCACGTCGTTCTCTCTGCCGTCGGGACCGATCGGCTACCCGATTGCGGGTATTTCCGAGCCAAGATGATGCAGGAGGTGATCGTGAGAAGCGCAACCGTGCCCTATACGATCGTGAGATCGACGCCCTTCTTTGAATACATCAACGGAATCGTCGAGGCCGACGCGGAAGGAGATTCGCTTCACATTTCGCCAGCCCTGATCCAGCCCATCGCAGGCGACGATGTCGCGCTAGTGCTACGCGACGTCGTCCTCGGGCACGCGAAGAACCGCGAACTGGAAATCGCGGGACCGGACCGCTTTCGGCTCGACGAGATCGCTCGTGATATACTTGCTGCGAACGAGGACCCGCGGCCGATCGTGGCCGATGCTAAAGCGCTCTATTTTGGAGCGATATTGCGTGACGACACCCTCGTGCCTCGTGATCATCAGCACATTGCCGCGCCGACCCGCTTCGAGGATTGGCTGCGACTATACGTGGCACAGTCGCTGGACCCAGCCAACTAACGCAGTGTGCCTTTAGGCATCTACGCAGCGAAGTTCGGCTTTTACTCCGTTCGAGGGGGCTCAACGGTGGCGACCCGGACCACCTGGTGGGACTGCCGATCGAGCACTGCGCCCTCTCGCCGATCTGGCGAACACGTTCTGCAATACGCTGTTCGTCGCGTTTTCAGTCTGCCTTGCTCAACTTTCCTGAGATGGCGGCCGTGGAAATGTCAGTCTGGCATCATTCCGTGCGAATGCATTGCCTCTGCCGCGGAAGCCAAGTTCTGGGAAGCGCTTGACTTCTCTCGCACCGGCATGCCGCCGGCTCTTGCGGAGATCGCCAGAAATGCGTCGAAACGCTTCCTGGAGGTCTACCAAACGGAGCTACGGACGTTCGAGCAGGAGCAGCAGGTTGCACCAGGGATCGTTGTCACTCGCACGGGTGGTCCCACCCCGGGCCACGCCGTGGTCCGCATCGTGTCTGGCAACGACCGGCTGATGTTCGGGGGCGCCGGAGCCCGCGCTAAGCCGCCCGCGCGGATGAGAAAGCCAGTCTGGCTCGCGCATGACATGCGGTAGCGTTACGACTGCTTTGAGCTCAGCTCCAAAACGACTCCCACGGCACCAGCTATTTCAACGAAGCGGACGCCTTCATCATCGAGTACGCCGAGGATTGCATCGCGCACCCGGGCTTGCGGGCGGCGGACGTCACCTTCGAATTCCGCAAGCGTCTGCCGCCGGATACCCGCGCGGTCGGCAAGCTCCGCCTGCCCCCATCCGAGAAGGCCTCGCGCAGCTATTACCAGTCGGCCGGTAACCATATCGCGCGTTATGATTCGCACATTTTGTTCGAAACCGGCATTGAGCTCTCGTGGCCTCGAGGGCGCTTGATCACCCGACATCATGCCCCTCCTCCGCTGCAACCATTCCAACTCTCCGCGATGGGATTCGCGGATTCTTGAAACCAGCGTCCGAAAGGCATTTCGGACGACGGCGGAGCTTTGCTATGAACGTTATGCTGTCGAGAATAACCGATCCCCCAACGCCTCTTGATACTATCCGACGGCAACATTGCCTGGATGATATCCTCGATGCCCGACTGATCGCGGATCCCAGGGTCGTCGATTTCCATCGAAGCGCTTCAGAGGATTCAATCCTCTCCTGCGCTGGCGCTCCGCCGGGCTCGACAAGTCGAACTGTCAGGACAGCCCATCGGATTCTCGTCATCGTTGCAATCCCCGACGGGACCACGGGCGCGACGAAGTTTCGCCGCAGCTCTTACAACCGCCGAGATATAAAAAACTTACTCATCATCCCAGAACGATACCTCCGGCGGCGCCCTTATGTCGATGGCGCAATGCTTATCGCCGAAAGCGCCGGATGTCCGGTCTCGCCCCTGGCCCGCGTTCTCATATCAAACCACCTGTCAGAATCCGGCGGGAGCTCGGAGCTCGGAGATTGTGCCGCGTACGTGAACGCCGCACGTGATCCCGTTCAGGCGGTCCTTGCCCTGGCCGCAGCCAAGGCGATCGCGATAGACATCAGCCGCCCCATCACGGCTCGGACGCGCGTGCACCTCCCGGCAAGCTGACGTCCTTCCGCGGCGGCCCGCCGTCGGTCCTTCGCCGCGCCCCCCTCCTTCGCCTTTCGATTTTCGCCGTCGGCCCCGCCCCGGGACCGCGCACGATGGAATATGCCCATGCACTACCCGTTTTCAGACCCTCGTCCGGTTCCCGGACTCGATCCCGAGGTCGACCGACTGCGGCGCCTTTTGAACGACCTCGAGCAAATTCAGGCCGGACACCATCCTGGGAAGGGCGACCTATCGAAGGCCCCGACGATCGATAGCTGGTGCATAGCCGAACGCCGCACGATCGCTCTCGCGGGAGTCGTCACTGACCACCCAACAATCCCGAATGGCCGTCCGGTCTGCACATCGGATCTCTGGTTCATTGCCCCCTCGCTCGGGTACGCCCGCACGCTAAGCCGGCTCTACGCGCTTGGAAGCCGACATCACCTCTCCGACCGGTGGGATTTCCAATGAGGTCCAACAGCCGAAAAATCGATCGCCGCTCGAGAGATGCCGGCCAAATTCTCGCACGGATGTTGATCACCAGAGCATTGCGTCGGACAACCCTGCTCCACATGCTGCTCGGTCATACTGGGATTATTGGACTGCTCGTTCCCCAGACCGATGTCGACGCCTATGTCGCCGCTGCGACTTCGATGCTCAAGTTACGCGGCGTCGCCTTCGACGGCGACTTTGAAGTGCTTCACTTCACTGGGGGCTCTCCTGGGCGCGGCTTCCGAGAACAGGGGGAAGTTTTCAAGGAAGTCCTGCCAAGAGCGGACAGGATTGTAGGGATAGCATCCGACCCGAAAGATTTCCCGCACGAGTTCAGAGCTTTCGCTGATGCCGTCGTCGAGGTCGATCCTGTCGATGTCCCGACCCTGCGAGGCGTCTTCGCCGCCGTTATGGGATGCGTGCCGCCCGAAACAGATCTTGCTCCGGCCATCGGGGCGCCACTGCACCTGATTGGCGCGGCGATCAAGAAGGGTCGCAACCAAGCATGGGCCCTGAAACGCTTGCAGCGGTTCAACGCCGCCGCTTCCGCCTCGGACCCTGCTCCAGCGAATTCCCAACCGGGGCCGTCCCTGTCCGACCTCCATGGGTATGGGGAAGCGGCCACATGGGGACATGCCCTTGCGGTCGACATCGCTGATTACCGAGCGGGAACAATCACTTGGGCCGACATTGACCGAGGCATCATGCTGAGCGGTCCCCCGGGTGTGGGCAAGACGTTCTATGCGCAAGCCTTGGCTCGATTCTGCGGCGTCCCGATCTTCAACCACTCGCGAGCCCAGTGGCAGGCCAAGGGCAACCTCAGCGACTTGCTCAGGGCTATGAGGGCTGCGTTCGCCGAGGCGAAGCGCAATGCGCCCTGTATCCTCTTTTTGGACGAGTTCGACGCGTTCGGAGATCGGCAACAGCTCTCGGGGCAAAACGAACAGTATTGCCGTGAGGTCGTGAACGCACTTTTGGAGTGTCTGGACAGCGGCGACTCGCGCGAAGGCGTGGTCGTGATTGGAGCGACCAATCTGCCACACAAGATCGACCTGGCGCTCCTACGACCCGGTCGCCTGGATAAGCACATTCGAATTTCGGTTCCCAACGCCGCGGCGCGGGTGGGCATCCTCCGTCACCATCTCGGTGAGGCGCTTCCACAGAGCGCACTCCTTCGCATTGCGGAACGGCTTGAAGGGGCACGCGTTGCTGCGTCGCGGCTCTGCTGGTGGAGTCCCTTTCGTCGGCCTCAGCCGTCGCGACCCTCGAGATGGCAGTCAACGACAAATCCGCCTATGCAGCCGCGGCCGGATGCCTGTCGCCCTGGGACATGCACGCAAACCTTGAGACGGCGAGCCAGGATTCCGGCTCGGAGTTCCTCAGCCACGAATACAACGCGGCGGTCACGGACCTCGGAGCAGAACTGTTCTTCCCGCCCGCAGGCATGCCTCAGATGCGCGGTCGCAACGAGCGCT
This sequence comes from Allobosea sp. 05T438, assembly GCF_056396025.1. Lineage (NCBI taxonomy): Bacteria > Pseudomonadati > Pseudomonadota > Alphaproteobacteria > Hyphomicrobiales > Alloboseaceae > Allobosea > Allobosea sp. 05T438. The sequence continues at coordinate 27,751 of NZ_JBFTKQ010000024.1, read as the reverse complement.
TTTTCCGCACCCTTAACAAGGGCCTGTTCTCGCGCATCGACGGTCAGACGTTCGAGAACGTGGTGGCGAAGGGTGATTACAACTCTGAGGCCCGAGCGGTACTCGACATCGCGGAGATCGGCCGGATGATCGTCCGGTGGATCGTCGACGTCTATCACAACACCCCCCACAGCGGTCTCGGCGGTCGCACGCCGCGGAATGAGTGGCTGCGCCTCTCCGAGATTTATTCCCTCCTGCCGCCGCCGGATGCCGACGTTAACCGCCATATCTTTGGAACGACGATCGAACGGCGTATCGGCAACGAGGGCGTGCGCGTGCTCGGCCTCCGCTATCAGAGCTTGGAACTTCAGCGCGTTCGCCGTCAGTTCGGTCTGAAGCCTGTCCTGGTCCGGTTAAACCCGGCGGACCTCGGTTACATTTCTGTTCGCAGCAAGGAAGGCTGGCTTACCGTCCCGTGCCAGCGCTCCGGCTTTGACGGCGTCTCCATGACGCGTTGGCTTGAGGCGGAACGCGTCCTGCGTCGTACCAACGCCGACATGGCGAAGGCGTCCGAGCCTATTGTCCATAAGGCGCTGAGCGACATCCAGGAGATGGCAGATGCCGCCACCAAGCGCGCAGGAATCGCATCGCCGATCCTGACCTCGGAACAGTTCAGCATGCTCGAACGCCGCTTCGAAGGTTTCGACTTCGCGCGCGGATTGGAGAATGGCCCGGCAATTCTCGACGACGTCGCCGAGGGCGCAGACGAGACCGAAACGGTCGACATCGAGATCCCGGGCGAGCCTGAGAATACCATGACAGAGGTTTCCTCCGACGAAGACGAATACGGCGTGGAGGACTGAGCATGGAAGTAACGGCTACCAATTCCGCGGTTCACGAGGACGCTGTCGCCCGCATGCGCCGCCTCCAGTCGGAGCGGCGCGCCAAGGGCGGGGACGTCATGATGAATGTCCTCTCCGCCTATTTCACCACGCCGCGCGATCGGTTGCTCGAGGCCGAACTCGACAATCTGATCGACGCATTTCTTCTCTCCCAGGATGCCCTCGAGGGCGATGCAAATCGGCGCGTCGGGCGCCTTCGGGAAGGTCGGGCGCTGACGGTTATCGGAGAGTCCGGCACCGGAAAGTCGAGGTCGTTGGATCGCCTCTTCTTGAAGCGGGCCGAATTCGCCGGCTACGGCGACCCGAACGGCGACGGCATGCTGATCTCGGTGACCGCCCCCTCACCTTGCACTCTTCGTCTCCTGGGCATGAGCGTGCTGGCGGCGCTCGGCTACGAGACCGCGCGAGAGCTGAAGGAAAACGTCGTCTGGGACCTCGTGCACCATCAGCTTGAGCTTCGGGGTGTTCGCTTCCTGCACATCGACGAACTCCAGCATGTCCTCCAGTCCCGGAACCAGCTCGAAATCACAAAGGTGCAAGACACTCTCAAGGGACTGATGCAGCATCGGCAGTGGCCGGTCTGGTTGATCCTTTCGGGCCGCCCCAATATTGCGGCGATGCTGTCCAGTGACGAGCAGGTTTGGCGCCGCAACCGTAACGTTGTCTTCGAGGACCTTACGCTTGAACGCGATGCGGGGCTCGTGCGTCGACTGATCACCGTCTACGGCATGGAAAAGGGCGGTCTCGATATCGGCAATCTCGCGACCGACGAGTTCATCGCTCGCCTGCTCCATGCTTCGAGGGGGCAGGCACTAAGCCATTCTCTGTCGAGTCCTGGTGCCACACCGAACCAAAGCACGTTCAGAAATTCATCGACACACCGTAACGTTTCCTCCCAGACCGCGACGGCAACTGATCCGTCATATTGGCCGAGAGTTGCTTGTATCCCGCCCTCATGTTGACTGAGCAATTGCTGGATCAAACGGCGCGCGGCGTCGCCGCTGAACGCGCTGTATGATGGGACACCTGTTGGCACGTCGAGTTGACCGGCTTTGACCGACATTAGAACTCCTCGCGCTCAATCGGCCTATGGGCGCCGGCCGGTCGCCCCTTGCTACGCAGGCCGCATGAGCGACTTGGCCCCACAGTTCTTACTGTCAGTGGCCGCCGCCTTGTAGATCCCAGCCTATCGTGGCTGGCTTCGGTGCGGCTCATCGCTAGTATGCCTCCTATGGATTCTATCGATATGACAGCCGCCGTCGCGTCGGCGTTGCAAAACTTGCTCGCAGGTCGTTTGGCGCTCCTCGCCGGCGCAGGTTTGTCGATGGCGCCGCCCAGCGCTCTACCAAGCGCTTGGACACTGGCCGACAGAGCGAAGAGGAAGTACGACGCGCGCTTTGCTGGGATTTTTCCTGAGCTGCCTGCGCAGATTGAGGAGCAGGCTGAGTTCTTTTTTCGGGATGGCCGCCTCGGCAGTGTCTACCTGACGGAGTATATCGACCACAGCGCCTTCGCTGGCGCACCGAACCCCGGACATTTTGCGGTCGCTGACCTTCTGCTTGCGGGCGGCTTCCGTCTCGCGGTCACGACAAATGTTGATCCACTCATAGAGGCTGCGGGGCTTAACCTCCACGGTCAGGTGTTCATCGGCACGGATGGCCATGCACTGGCCACCGCTCCGGTCGGGATTTCGCCTCTCCTGAAAATCCACGGCTGTTGGGTGGCTGACAGGTTCAACACGGTGTGGGCGCCAGGCCAGCTTGGTGCGTCGCCGGTCCGTGAGAAAGTCCAGCAGAGCGCCACTTGGCTTCAGGCGCACCTGCTCAACAAGGACCTCATAGTCGTTGGTTACTCGACAGATTGGGACTATTTGAACGCGGTCTTAGAGCAGACGTTGGGCGTGGTTGCGCCTTCATCGGTGCTGATTGTGGACCCGTCGACCACAGCACAATTCAACGCGAAGGCGCCTGAATTATCCGCTCTTGCTGGCCGATCCGGCAACGCGTTTCACCTTCAGGCCTCCGGCGCCGACTTCCTCGAGGCACTGCGTCGCGCCTACTCAGAAGCCTTCGTGCGCGTATCGCTCGCGCAAGGCAGCGAGGAGTTCGAATTTATCAGCGGCTCTCCCCCGCGAGCCGACTACCTGGCAGCGCCAGCCACAGATCTGGACTCGCTTTGGCGCATGCGGCGCGACCTGCTGGGCTGCCGACCGCAGGAACCAGCCAGAGATCGCGATCCGCCGAATGAGCCTGCGGTTGGGTTGACGATTTTGGAGCTCCGGGCCGCAGGCGCCGTACCGGATGGATCGTACTGGCGCGTGAACGGCCGAACCGTACGCGTGCTCCGTGCTCCCAACACGTTCTTGCATCGGATCGAAGCCGATTTTGCTAGGGAGGCGGCGCCGGCGGCGGCCGCGGACGTCGTCGTGGCGGTGGGCGCTAGCGATCTTAACCTCCACCCTAGTATCGCTCGGTCGCCTTCCGGAACTATCGCGCGTGGCGGTGGGTCAAGGTGGGTCACTCGCGACAGTCTGAGGGATGCGATCGCTTGAACGACATCATTGAGACCACGCGCGAGGTTCTCACCGACGCTGGCTTTTCGGTGCGACAATTGCCCGCGAGCTTCGACGGGGCCGTGTCGATCCAAGGGGCGCTAGCGTTCGAGAACGACACTGTCATCGGCTTCGTGCTCGTCCACGATTCCGTCGCGTCTCTGATCTTGAATTGGCGAGCGGCATCGGACGCATTGATGCGGTCGCAGGCGCAAATGCTCGGAGCGGCGGGACAAAAGGCCTGGAATGCATACCTCGTGCTTCTCGCTGGAGATGGCGCAGGGTTTGGGGAGGCATTGGCGCTTGGCCGGATCGAGGAAAATCTCGAAGGCACGCGGAAGATTGCGCGAGCTGGCGTCAATGGCCTTGCGACCGCAAGAGCCGCTCTACTCCCCCTGCTGCCATTTCGCTCAGCGCCCGTCCTTGAACCCATAGACATGCCGTCGGAAATTCGCGGGCGGGCAGGCGAGGTCAACTCCGAGGTCCTGCGCGCCTTCCTATCGCGCGCCGATGAGTCCGTCGTACTGCAGATTGTGGAGGACGACGTATGAAGCTTGCAGAGATCGCTATCGCAGGCTTCCGCGGCTTTCGCGATGAAACCAGAATGAAGCTCGCCCCTGGCTTCAACGTGATCGACGGTCGCAACGGCGTAGGTAAGAGCACTCTCTTTGACGCGGTCGAATTTGCGTTGATCGGGCGGCTGACGAAGTACGGCGATAGCAAGGCGGCAGGACAGACGGTCGAAGACTATCTTTGGTGGCAGGGTGACGGGCCCGCCCCATCTGCGCGGTTCGTCGAGGTGACATTCGTCACCGAAGACGGGCCGATTACCATACGTCGAACCCCCATAGACGAACCCGCGCCTGAAACACTCGAAGCTGTCCAAGCAGCGATGATCCATGCGGAGGCTGCTCCGCCATCGCCCCTCAAACAGCTTTGCGCATCCTCCATCATCCGCGATGAGTTTATTGCCGCTCTCAGCCTCGACCTATCGGAGACGGACCGCTACGCCCTGCTGCGGCAGGCGATCGGAGCCGGTGACGCTGAGATATGGACTGACAAGGGACATTCGCTAGTCCGAGCAGCAAAGCGCCGATCGGATGAGTCAAAGGCGGAAGTGAGTTCGGCGACAACTGCGGTCGCGGACGCACAGCGCAGGCTCGACGAGGCTCGGGCCGCACTCACACCTGATGCCGCTGTTGCCGCAGCATCGTCGCGCCTTGCTGAACTCGTAGGTGGCATGCCTGAAGCACCCGACCAGCTGGCCGCGGCTGGGCGAGAGTTTGTCGTGCGAGTGGAACGCGAGCTTACCGAAGCCCAGACTCTGCTTGAGCGCTGGGATGAAATGGCCATGTCTGCTCAGCGCCGGGATGAGGTGGCATTTGAGATCGAGAAGCAGGCCGGAGACATCTCGCAGGCTCGCGAGGAGCGGCAGGCACTGCCAACAGATGAAGCCGCTTCGGGGGTGCTCGCTGAACTCGTCCAGGACCTTCATCGCCTGCATCAGGTTGGCGATGAACTTGGTCCACTTGATGGTGGTTGTCCCCTATGTGCTGCCCCGCACGATGCGGTGAGTTTGGCGGAAGGGAAGAGCCGGTCGAGAGATATAATGGAAAGGCTAAACGCCGTCGCAGCGGAAGCCGCGCGCCGAAAGGAAGCCATTCAGAACGCCGATGCTGCAATCGCTGCGAAGGAGGAGGAACTCGCCCGTCTTCAGGCCGATGTTGAGACCTTGCAGAAGCGCAGCGACTGGCGCCTGGCTCTGCTAAAGGCGCTGAACTTCCCCGCCGAAGGTTCGCGGGAACAGTTTTCATACCTAGTTGACACGCGGCGAAATGACCTTGATGCGGCCCGGCACGCAATTCGCATCCTCGCTACGCTGACGCAAAACGCTCAACTGGAGCGCTCAGCGAGCGCGCTCGAAGAGGCGCGCCAGCGGCTTCAGCGGGCTCAAGAAAGAGCAGGTCGATCAAGGCAATCGGAAGTCGCGGCCGCTGCACTTCATGATGCCGCCCGTCGAGCGGCTGGCGAGACGCTGGATCTGCGACTGCAGCGCGTTCTACCCCTCATGGCGGAGCTCTATGGCAGGCTCCGTCCGCATCCCTTCTGGCAGGACATTGAGTACTCGATCCGCGGAGACGTGAAGCGCTTTCTTTCGCTTCAGGTCGGAGAAGGCCTAAACCCGCAGTTCTTGTTTTCCAGCGGCCAGCGCCGGGCAACTGGCTTGGCATTTTTGCTGTCGATACACCTTTCGCTCGCCTGGAGCCGGTGGCGGACCATTTTACTCGATGATCCGGTGCAACACGTCGACGACTTTCGGACAGTTAACCTCGCTGAGGTGTTAGCTCAGTTTGTCGCGTCCGACCGCCAGGTAATAGTGGCGGTGGAGGACCCGGCATTAGCCGATCTTTTGTGTCGACGTATGCCTGTAAGAGCGGCTGGCTCCGCATACCGACTAACACTTGGGCTAGGCCCTGAAGGTACATCGGCGTTAATCGGAAAGCGGGATCTCGCGCCTTTGAAAAGGGCAGTGCTTTCGGACTCGAGAATCCCGAGTCCGACGACAGATCCGCCATTTTCGGTAGCGGGCGGCTAGCCACCTGAGAATGAGCTGTTCGAAGAAGTAAATTGAAGGAAGGCTGACGGCTGCTGCGCCAACGTCTGGAATCGGGCGATCCGCCAATGTCTGCACCTGGCGCACGGTGGCCGCGCGCCGCGCCACTCATTTCTCCAGAACCTGTCCGGCGGGGGTTAGGATTGAGGTCCTTCGAGCGGCGCGCAGGCGAGCAGGCGTAGCGCTTCATCTCAGATGCTTCGCTGTTCGAAGCCTCCCCCAAAATGGTCTAGCAGCGTGCCAAGCTATCGGTACACTTTGGCTGATCGCACGCCGTACTCAAGGCATTTTACTTGGATCGAGCTACGGCGCGCACTCCAAGCGTTCGCTTTGGCTTCCGTCAGTCGTCAGCGCCGGCAGGTCGGCAGTTGCGCTCTAAAGATAATTGGTCCAAGATTGGCACGAATTGATCAGCATTGGCTTACCGCGCCGGATCGAGATGGTCATGGATATCGCCGACATATCGTTCATTCCGCTCCAGGCGCAGCTGCCTGCCGAGCAGGCCTATGGGATGGCGAAGGCCATGGGCGCGACGCGGGCGACGACCCTGGTCCGCCTGAAGCTCGCCAACGGCATCGAGGGCATCGGCGAGTGCTGGGGCTTGCCCGCCGTCAACCAGGCGATGCTGCCGCTGCTGAAGGGCTATCTCGTCGGAACCAATGTGCTCGACGTCGAGCATGTCTTCGCGCAGGTCATCGCCAAGCACTATCATTTCGGCGTGCAGGGCGCGCTGATGTGGTCGATCTCCGGCATCGACATCGCGGCCAAGGATGCCGCCGGCAAGGCGCTTGGCCAGCCGGTATCGCGGCTGATCGGCGGCGCCAATGCCTCGCGCGTGCCGATCTACGCCTCGGGCGGCTATCTCACCGCGAACAGCGAGCGCGATTTCGAGCCGCAGATCGAGGCCATGGCCAACGCCGGTCACCGCACGATCAAGATCAAGATCGGCGTCTCGCCGACCAGTGACGAGCAGCGCGTCGCCGCCGCACGTCGAATCCTCGGGCCGGACGTCGAGATCCTGGTCGATATCAATTCCAACTACACGCTCGACCTCGCGTGCGAGAGCATCAGCCGTCTCGTTCCATATGGCATCGGCTGGGTCGAGGAGCCGCTCGCTCCGCAGGATCTCGCCGGCTACGAAGCGCTGCAGCGCTGGAGCCCGGTGCCGATCGCCACTGGCGAGGCGCTCTACACCGCCTTCGACTTCAAGCGCCTGATCGACCGCCGCGCCGTCGACATCGTCCAGCCCGATCTCTCGCTCTGCGGCGGCTTCTGGCAGGGGCGGCAGATCGCTCAGCTCGCGATGATGGAGCATCTGCGCCTCTCACCCCATGTCTGGGGCACGGCGGTGGGGCTTGCTGCGGCAATCCACTTCGTCGCTTCGCTGCCGGTCTACCCGCACGCCAACAACGTCCCGCGGCCGACGCTGGTCGAGTACGACCTCGGCAAAAACCCGCTGCGCGATGCGATCCTGCGCAACCCGCCGAAGCCGGTCGACGGCTTCCTGGCGGTGTCGGACGCGCCCGGCCTCGGGATCGAAGTCGACTGGGACGAGGTCGAGCGCCATGCCGTCCGCTGACATGACGACCCCGGTTGGTGCCGCCAAGACCATTCTCGTCGCTGGCGGAGCCGGTTTCGTCGGTTCCCATATCGTCAGGGCTCTCGTCCATGCCGGCTACCGCCCGGTCGTGTTCGGCCCGGCGATGGCGGAGGACAGGCTGGCCGATCTGGCCGGGCGCTATGACTCCTGCGAGGGCTCCATCACCGATGCGGACGCGCTCGACGCCGCCTTTGCTCGCTTCAGGCCGGAACAGGCGGTGTCCTGCGTGGCGCATGGCGTCGGCAAGCAAGGCCTGATGCGCGCGGGCGAGGCCGAGACCGACACGGCGTTCGAAATCAACCTCACCGGCCATCGCCGGTTTCTCGACGCGGCCTGGCGTGGAGGCGTGAAGCGTATCGTCTGGACCGGCTCTGCCGTGGTCTACGGCCCCGCCGCCGCCTACGCCACCAGCCATGTCGACGAGGAAGACCCCTCGGGTCCGACCACCGTCTACGGCGTGACCAAGCAATTGGCCGAGGTGCTGTCCGACTTCATGATCCGCCGTCACGGCGTCGAGATCGTCAGCATGCGCCTGCCGCTGATCCTCGGGCCGGGCCTGTGGTATCAGGGCGCGGCCAGCGCAATCTCGGAAATCTTCGCGGCCGCGCGCGAAGGGCGTTCGGCACAGGTCACATTCCACGACCATGCCGTCGACCTGATGCACGTCATCGATGCGGCCGCTGCGATGCTCGCCGCGCTGCAGCACCGTGGTCCGGTCCGCTCCGCCTACAACATCAAGGGCTTCGAGGCCCGGATGAGCGAGATCATCGAGACCGCCCGCGCCCGCAGGCCGGGAGCCGATATCGCGCTCGATCGCATCGAGCCGGCTCTGCTGCTGCCGCTGATGAATGGCGACCGCTTCATGGCGGATACGGGCTTCGCGCCTCGCTACGATCTCGGCACGGTCGCCGACGATCTCCTCAACGCTGCGGAGCAGGCCCATGATTGACAAGCGCCTCGCCGAACTCGGCATCGAACTGCCGGAAGCGGCTTCGCCGTCCTTCAATTACGTGCCGGTCACGCTCCATGGCGGCGTCGCCTATGTCGCCGGCCAGCTGCCGAAGGTCGATGGCGAGGTCCGTGTCAAAGGCAAGGCCGGGGGAGCCGTCTCGCTGGAAGCGGCGCGGGGGGAAGCCCGCATCTGCATCCTGCAGGGGCTCGCCTGCCTGAAGCAGGCTCTCGGCTCTCTCGACCGGATCGAGCGCGTCCTCAAGGTCACCGGCTTCGTCGCCTCGGCGCCGGGTTTCAACGATCAGCCGAAGGTGCTGGACGCAGCCTCAGACTTGCTCGGCGAGATCCTGGGCGAAGCTGGCAAGCACGCGCGCTCGGCCGTTGGCGTCGCCGAGCTGCCTCGCGATGCCGCGGTCGAGATCGAGCTCGTGGTGGCCTATCGCAGCTGAGCCTTCGACGATGGGAGGCCGGCCAACGGGCGCCCGGCGTTCCAGGATCTCGCGATCCGAAACGGAGCCCGACAAGGGGAAAACAAAAATGTCGAACTCCGATTTCCTTTCCGGCATCGACCGGCGCAGCCTGATGCTGCTCGGCGGCTGGGCCGCGATGGCGGCGATGATCGGCCCGGTCTCTGCTGCCGAACTCTATGGGCCGAAGCCGACCGGCGCCAAGACCAGCGGCACGCTGAACATGGGCCTGCTGGTCGAGCCGCCCGGCCTCGACCCCTTCCATCAGGCCGCCGACGCCCGCATCCGCCTGACGGTGCTGATCTATCAGGGGTTGTTCTATGAAAGCCCGAACGGCACGGCGATGCCGCTTCTCGCCGAGGGCTTCGATCTTTCTCCCGACCGGCTCGTCTACACAATGCGCCTGCGCAAGGGCGTGAAGTTCCACACCGGCGAGCCGATGACGGCCAAGGACGTCGCCTACAGCTACAACTACATCCGCGATCCGAAGAACGGCTCGCCCGGCGCCGGCGACTTCGCGATGATCACGGCGATCGACGTCGTCGACGATGCCACGGTCAAGATCGCCATCTCGGCACCCAATGCCGCTCTGCCGATGACGCTCGGCAACAAATATGGCGGCGTCGTTCCGGCCGGCTATTTCGAAGGCGCCGATGCCAAGACCAAGCTGAACCAGACCAGCGTCGGCACCGGGCCGTTCAAGCTCGCCGAATTCAAGCCCAACAGCAACGCCACCCTGGTCCGGCACCCGGACTATTGGGAGCCCGGCGTGCCCTATCTCGACCGGATCAACTTCGTCTTCGTTCCCAACGCCGCCAGCCTGCTGGTCGGACTGCGCAACAAGCGCATCGACATCGCCACGCTGAGCCGCCCGCAGGACGTCAAGCAGGTCGAGGGCGTGGCCGGGCTCGTGATCGAGCGCAAGCCCTCCTTCAACCAGAAGGCCATCGATCTCGGCGCCGAGCTCAAGCCGCTCGACGACGAGCGCGTCCGCCGCGCCATCGCGCTGGCGGTCGACAAGGACGAGATCATGCGCGCCTCGATCGGCGGGCTCGGCAAGGTGATCGGCACGATGGTCGCCGGCATGCAGGACAGCTGGGGCGCGCCCCACGAAAAGCTCCCCAACCAAAAGGTCGACATCGCCGCCGCCAAGAAGCTGCTCGCGGATGCGGGCCATCCGAACGGCTTCGAGCTGACGCTGACCTCGATCATCGGCTATGACTGGATGGACGCCGCCAGCGTGATCCTGCGCGAGCAGCTCGCCAAGGTCGGCATCAAGCTTTCGATCCAGCGCGTCGAGCTCGGCGTCTGGATCAAGAACTTCCAGTCGAAGCAGATGGGCTTCACCTTCAATGACTGGGCGACCGTGCCGGACCCGAACCTGCTATTCTACCGCCACTTCCACAAGGCGCCGGAAGGAGCCGACTTCCGCAACTGGAAGAACGACGAGGCCAGCAAGCTCCTCGACGAGGGCCGCGCCGAGAACGATCCGGCCAAGCGCCGCGTGATCTACGACCGCTTCCAGCAGGTCATGGCGGAGAGCGTGCCGACGATCATGCTGTTCTCGGCCGATCATCTCGTCGTCCGCGGCGAGCGGGTGCAGAACTACGACCAGCACCCGACCGGCTGGTATTACGGGCTCGCCCGCACCTGGGTCTCCTGAGACCGTTCACCCGCGGCGCCCGATGCGCCGCCTGTCTCGCCGGTGCGGGCTCAAGCCCGCATCGGCCTTCTCTTTTCCTGAATGCCGCGGAGTCCAATGGGCGCTTATCTCGCAAAACGGCTGGCTGCCTCGGTCGTCACGGCGATGCTGGCCTCGATCGTCGTGTTCCTGCTGGTCAGGTCCGTGCCGGGCGATGTCGTCGGCCAGATGCTGGGCCAGACCAGCGACCCCATCGCGACCAAGGCCCTGCGCGAGTTCTTCGGGCTCGATCAGCCGGTCTGGCAGCAATATCTGGGCTGGCTCGGACGCGTCCTCAGCGGCGATTTCGGCACGAGCTGGACACGCGGGCAGCCCGTCATGGGCATGATCGGCTCCGCGCTCGCCGTCACCGTCCAGCTTGCCTCCGCCACGCTGCTGCTCGCGACGTTGATCGGCGTGCCGCTCGGCATCCTCGCGGCGATCTACGAGGGGCGCATGCTGGACCGCGCGGTGCAGGCGTTCAACCTGCTCGGGCTCGCCGCGCCGGTATTCTGGATCGGATTGATGCTGCTGGTCGGCATGTCCGCGGGCTTCGACTGGTCGCCGCCGCTCATGTATGTCTCCCCCATGGAGTCGCTGGGCGAGAACCTCTCCATGATTGCCCTGCCGGTGGTCAGCCTCGCGCTGCTTCAGGCGGCCGCCTACAGCCAGTTCGTCCGGCAGAGCATCATCTCGGCGCTGGGGCAGGATTTCGTCCGCACCGCCAGAGCCAAGGGCGTGCCGACGGGCACGATCTTCGTCAGGCATCTGCTGCGCAACATCGCGATCCCGCTGGTTACCTTCATGGGGCTTATCCTGATCCAGATCCTTGGCGGAGCCGTGATCATCGAGAGCCTGTTCGCGCTGCCGGGCCTCGGCCGCCTGCTGCTGTCGTCGATCGAGACGCGCGACTACCCCGTGCTCCAGGCCGGGCTTCTGGTCGTGGTCGTGCTCGCCATGCTGGTCAACCTGATCGTCGACCTCTCCTACCGGATCATCGATCCGCGCGTTCGGCTGAGTTGACAAGATGAGCATTGCGCCAAACACCCAGACCGCCGAGAGCCGCGCCGCCCGCTTCATCCGCCGTGCGCGGCAGGCGCCGGACCTCACATTCGGCTTCATCCTGCTCGGCTTCGTGCTGCTCGTCGTGCTGTTCCCCGGGCTGTTCACGAGCCACTCGCCGCTGGCCGTGAATGTCGACAAGGCGATGGAGGCTCCCTCGGCCGCCCATTTCTTCGGCACGGACGATGTCGGCCGCGACGTGTTCGCGCGCGTGGTCCACGGCGCGCGCATCACCCTCTCGATCTGCGCCTCGGCCCTGGTCCTCGCCGCGCTGATCGGCGGCGCGCTCGGGCTGGTTTCCGGCTTCCTCGGTGGCCATATCGACATGGTGCTCGGCCGGCTGGTCGACGTGATCCTGAGCTTTCCGCCGATCATCTTCGGCGTGATGGTCACCGGCATCCTGGGGCCGAAGACCGGCAACCTCGTCTTCGCGCTGACCGTCGTCTACGTGCCGTTGTTCTTCCGCATCGCCCGCTCGGGCGCCATGGCCGAGGCCGGCATGACCTATGTCGAGGCCGCCCGCAGCCTCGGCCTGCCGCAACACCTCATCCTCGCCCGGCATGTGGCGCGCAACGTGCTGCCGCTCATCCTGGTCCAGTGCATGGTGCTGTTTCCACTGGTGCTGCAGATCCAGTCGGCGCTTGGATTCCTCGGCCTGGGCGTGCAGCCGCCGACGCCCGACTGGGGCGCCATCCTGCAGCAGGGCAAGGACTATATCCTGCTGGCGCCGTGGATGTCGGCCTTCCCCGGACTCGCGATCCTGATCACGGCGCTCGCGCTGATGCTCGTCGGGCGCGGCCTGCAGCGGCGCATGGACCGGCGCTGATCCAGCTCATTGATTTCGCATCGGCTTGATCCGGAAACCGCGCTCCACTTTTCGAGCCCATGCTTTGGCCCGCGGGCGACGGGTTCAGTTCTCGCTGACCGACATCAGCGTGCGCAGGAGATAGCGGTTGATCAGGTCACGCGCCTTGGCCGCATCGCGCTGGCGCAAAGCCTCGACGATCTCGGCATTGTCGCGTGCCGCCGCCTCGCGGACCGCGCTGATCGGCAGCGGATGGCCGCCCGGACGGCCCCAGCCGGCGCTGCGGCGAGCGGCAATGATCCGCTCGAACACCGAGACGAGGAAGCTGTTGCGGGAGGCGCGCACGATGGCGAGATGCAGAGCATACTTCGCCTCCTTGAATTCGCTCCAGCTCGCGGCATTGCGCAGCGCCTCGAGATGGGCGGAGAGCGCCGCCAGATCCTGCTCGCTCGCCCGCTCCGCCACCAGCTCGGCCAGGGTCGGCTCGAACATCAGCCGTGCCTCGAGGAGGTCCGCCAGACTGAACTCCGGCTCGGCCGGCTTTTCGGGAGCGGCGTGGCTGTGGCTGCGCGCGACGAAGGTACCCCGCCCGACATGGCGGATGATCAGCCCCTCATCGGCAAGCTGGTTCATCGTCTTGCGCACGGTGTTGCGCGCCGCGCCGAAGCGCGAGGCGAGCGCCCGCTCGGTCGGCAACCGGGCGCCGGTGCGCATCTGCCCTTCGACGATCGAACTGCGCAGGCTCAGATAGATGGCCTGCCCATCCGAATCCGATTTGAGTCGCGCGCTGCCGTCGTCAGCCTGTCTGGCCAGATTGTCGATCATGGTTGGTCTGATTTGGTTCCCGCCAATGCCGAATATGGATACAGCATTCCAATCCAATGTTCAAAATCGGGCGCAGGACAGAGAGCGGAGCAAAAAAGAATTGGTTATTGGTTGAATTTGGGTGATATTGGTTGAACCAGGAACCGAATGGTACAGAGACAGGAACAAGCGGCCATGAGCGATCGATCCGGGCAGACAGGGGCACAACTTCTCGTTGATTGCCTCGCACTGCAGGGCGTAGACCGCGTGTTCTGCGTGCCTGGGGAAAGCTACATCGCGGTGCTGGACGCGCTGCATGACAAGAAGAGCGAGATCGAGCTGATCGTCTGCCGGCAGGAGGGCGGGGCCGCCAACATGGCGGAAGCCCATGGCAAGCTCACCGGGCGGCCGGGCATCTGCTTCGTGACCCGTGGCCCCGGCGCGACCAACGCCTCCATCGGCGTCCATACCGCTTTCCAGGACTCGACGCCGATGATCCTCTTCATCGGGCAGGTCGGCCGCAGCTTCGCCGATCGCGAGGGCTTCCAGGAAGTCGACTTCCGGGCGATGTTCGCGCCACTCGCAAAATGGGCCGCGCAGATCGACGATCCCGCGCGCGTCCCGGAATATCTGCATCGCGCATTCCAAACGGCGATGTCCGGCCGCCCCGGCCCGGTCGTGCTGGCCCTGCCTGAGGACATGCTGAGCGAAATCGTCGCCGGCAAGGTCGATCTCGGGCGCCCCGCGGCCCCGATCCCCGCCGCCGCGCGGCCGGACCAGATCGACGAGACCCTGGCTCTGCTGGCCAAGGCGAAGCGCCCGCTGGTGATCGCCGGCGGGGGCGGCTGGACCAAGAAGGCCGGGCGAGACCTTGTCGCCTTCGCGCGCGCCAACCAGCTGCCGGTTGCTGTCTCGTTGCGCTGCCAGGACTATCTACCGAACAACGAGCCCTGCTTTGTCGGCCATTTCGGCATCGGCGCCGAGCCCAGCCTCGCGAAACGTCTCGCCGAGTCAGACCTTCTGCTCGTCCTCGGCCCCCGGCTCGGCGAGATGACCACCGGCGGATATACGCTGCTCGCTCCGCCGCGCCCGGCGGGCAAAACCGTCGTCCATGCCCATCCCGACCCGAACGAGCTCGGCCGCGTCTATCAGGCCGATCTGCCGATCAACGCCGCCGCGAGCGAGGTGCTCGCTGCCCTAGCGGAAAGGCCGGCGATCGCCGATCCGACCTGGCGGGACTGGGCGTTGGCGTGCCGCGCCGACTATGAGGCCAGCCTCGTTCCGACGCCCCAGCCTGGCGGCGTCAATCTCGGCGAGGTCGTCGTGAGCCTGCGCGAGGTCCTGCCCGCGGAGACCATCATGTGCTCCGGCGCGGGCAACTACACCGGTTGGCTGCATCGCCACTGGCCATTCTCGGAATACCGGACGCAGCTCGCCCCGACCTCGGGGGCGATGGGCTATGGCGTGCCGGCCGCCGTCGCCGCGAAGCTCGCCTTCCGGGACCGCGACGTGGTCTCGATCTCCGGCGATGGCTGCTTCATGATGAACGGCCAGGAGCTGGCGACGGCCGCCCAGTACGGGTTGAAGATCATCTTCATCGTGGTCAATAACGGCATGTACGGGACGATCCGCATGCATCAGGAGCGGCATTACCCGGCGCGCGAGAGCGGCACGGCTCTGGTGAACCCGGATTTCGTCACGCTCGCAATGGCCTATGGCTGCCATGCCGAGCGCGTCGAAGCGACGGGCGACTTCGCGGCGGCTCTGGAGCGGGCGCGTAGCGCCGGCATGAGCGCCCTGATCGAGCTCGTGACAGACCCCGAAGCGCTCTCCATCCGCAGCACGCTCTCGAAGCTGCGCGACAGTTCGCTCCAGCGTCAGGGACAAGGCGCCTGAGCGCCTGAGGCGCCAGCTTTCGAAAGAGGATGACCATGCCAGCCGATCGACCGATCTGGTCCACGCTCAGTCCCGAAGAGCACGAGTTCCAGTACAATCCGCAGGCAGCGTTCCCCAATTTCAAGGACGCGCAGGTCGAGCGGGCTGCGGCCAATGCAGAGGCGCTGGAGCGGCTCAGGCGCCATGCCGACATCGCCTATGGCGAGCATACCCTGCGGAAGCTCGACATCTACCCCGCAGAGGGCGGCGGCAAGGCGAACCCGGTCCATATCTTCTATCATGGCGGCTATTGGCGGGCGCAGGACAAGCAGAACTTCGCCTTTGTCGCGGCGCCGCTCGTCGCGGCCGGCATCACCGCGGTTATCGCGAATTACGAGCTCTGCCCGGCCTCGACGCTCGATGGGGTCGCCGAGTCAGCCATTGCCGCTCTGGCCTGGGCCAGACGCGAGATCGCGGCCTTCGGGGGCGACCCGAGCCGCATCAGCCTTTCCGGCCATTCCGCCGGCGCCCATCTCGTCGCCGAGTGCATGGCCCATGACTGGGCGGGGGAGGGCATCGAGCCCGGCTTCATCACCGGCGCGGTGATGATCAGCGGCATCTTCGACCCGCGTCCGGTGATCGGCACCAGCGTCAACCAGGAGGTGAGGCTGAGCGAGGAGATCGCGCTGCGGCGCGATGTCGAGAAGCGGCCCGTTCACGCCCGATGCCCGGGCAGCCTCTTCGTCGGCGGTATCGAGCCCTGGCACTGGATCGACCAGACCTACCGCTACGGGCATCATCTCCACCGCAGCGGCATGAACCCAGAGGTTCACACCCTGCCTCGCTGGGGGCATTTCGACATCCTGAACGAGTTCCGCGAACCGGGCAGCCCAATCCTGGAAGCGGTCATCGCCAGGAGCCGCTGACCGTGTCTTTTTCTCGGCAAACATTATCAGCTTCGAGAGCCTCATGACTCGCCTCTGCCGCATGACCGTCTATGACCTGCTTCCCGCCGCCGATGTCCGACTGCAAGCGGATCATCTCGCTTTCGCCTTTGCGCATTCCGGCGAGACGCTGGTCGCAGGCAAGCGCCTCGCTTCCGGCGAAGGCGATTTCGTCCGGCCCGGAGACGCGGTCTCGACGACGGGCTGCGCCTGGCTGTTCGACGTTGCGCCAGGCAACGGGGCTGTCCGCCTCGAGCCCGGGCTCTCGCCGGTGTTGTCCCGCCCCGTGACGCCGCCCGAGGAAGACCTCATGCTCCGCGCCGATCGCGTGGAATCCGCCGACGGGGCCCAGACACCAGCCCATCGCCATCGCGGCCCTGGCATCCGCCGGCTGCTGCACGGCCTGCTGCTAGCCGATGTCGGCGACCATCTCGATCGTGTCGGGCCGGAGCAGGCCTGGTTCGAGAGCGGCAATGAAGCCGTCATCGGCAAGAATATCAGCGGCGGCACCAATGCCTTCATTCGCGTGATGCTGCTGCCGACGACTCTGACCGGCGGCCAAAGCTCCTTCATCGCGATGAGCACCGAGGAGGCCGCGAAGCCCCGCGCAGCGACGATCCGGCTGCTCGGCGAGCATCCCGTGAGCTGACGGGTTGTCGAGCTGAGATTTGCGGGGAGCCGCTCTTCCTCGCCTGGAAGAACAGGACGGGAAATGCAAATCCCGATCTCACACATTGGCTGGCACGAATGCCCGGTGATGGCTTGCGTCGGCTCTAGGCGCGGGCGGTAACTCCGGGGCGCAACTGTGAGCGTCCGCTTCCGGGCAATGTCCCAATGTCTGCAGTTGGCGCATTCCGTCCGAGAGCGAGCGGTTCAGACGCAGACGCGCAGCTCGCGAACACATTACGCCCCGATTGACCAGCGCGAATCCTCCCGCCAGGCGGGTGCTTGGCGCGAAACCACCTCAAGATTATCAATTTCCCGGTTCAACGGCTCCTCGCCCCGTCATTAAACCTATGATGTATTCGATCCGGAGCTAACATTCGGCAGCAGACAACCGGAGCTAGACGATTGCTGGATTCACTTACGCTCGACCAGATGCGGATTTTCCTATGCGTGGCAGAAACGGGGAGCTTCTCTGCTGCTTCGCGCCGCCTCGGCCGAGTCCAGTCGGCGGTCAGTCAATCGGTCAAGTCCATGGAAGCGACGTTGCGGCTTGAACTCTTCGAGCGAGGCGGAAAGACGCCGCGCCTCACGGAAGCGGGGTGTGCCCTACTGCGTGAGGCGACGCATATCCTTCAGGACGTCGAAGCGTTCAGGCGAAGGGCGCAGAGCCTGGCAAGCGATCTTCCCCCTCAATTGACCTTGGCCGTCGACCAGGTCTTTCCGAGTGATCTTCTGATTGAATGCCTGACAGCCTTCAAAGAGGCATTTCCGGGCATCCCCGTGACGTTGTTCACGGAAGGACTGGGCGCAACGGAACAAAGGCTGCGAAGCAAAATKGCGCGCCTGGCGATCTACTCGCCGCTGCTTTCGGAGGCGACCGGCCTTCGGACTGAATTCCTGGCCACGGTGCGGATCGTCCCGATCGTCGCGAGTTCGCATCCACTAGCCCAGATCGACGGGATGATCACACGAGCCGAGCTGCGCAGGCACGTTCAACTCGTGCTGACGGATCGCGCGCAGGCCATCTCCGGCCTCGTCTTGAGTTCCCAGTACTGGATGTTCGCCGATCAACACAGCCGGCTCGAGTATGCATCGAACGGCTTCGGCTGGTCCTTTGCACCGTTGCATCTGGTCCGGAATCAGGTCGCCCGCGGCGAACTGAAGATTCTGCGCTTCGAGATGTTCAACGGAATGCCCTTCAGCCTGCCCCTCCACATCGTCCATCTCGACGGCCATACGCCCGACGTCTTGATGAAGTGGCTGATCGCCTATCTGCGCAACCGCCTGCCGGCTTATCAGGACATCTTCATCCAGCCCGAGGACGACGTAAGCGCCGTGCCTTATCCACTCGAAGCGATCGCCAACCTCTGATCGATCTATCGGTTTTTATGCCAGATACGATCACAATATAGCTCATTCAATCGATACCCTTCTCGTGCAAGTCTCCTTGCATTCGGCACGTCCTCGGCGGGCCGATGCCATCGTCTCCCGATGACCCGCTCCGGGTCTGGAGAGGGCGAGGAACTGGAACCGCGGCTTCGGTGACGCGGGGAGGGACGACAAGGTGACGATGGCCAGCCATGACGCCCCGCAATCCTTGCGGCGGCCGAGCTTCGATCTGCCCGGCGGCATGACCGATGCGCATTTCCATGTCTTCGGCCCCGAGGCCGACTTTCCCTATATTCCGAACCGGAGCTACACGCCGCAGGATGCCCTGCCGGCAACTGCCGGGCGGATCTTCGCCGGGATCGGCATCGAACGTGCGATCATCGTTCAGCCGGGCGTCTATGGCACGGACAACAGCCGCCATCTGACGGCCGCTGCCGAGCTCGGGATCCCCGCGAAGGTCATCGTCGCGATCGAGACGGATGCTTCCGATCGGCACCTTGCCGAATTGCAGGCCAATGGGGCGTGCGGTGTCCGACGGATCATCGCCCCGCAGCAGGGCGCCGCGTTCGAGACCGACCTGATTCGGCTGGCGGAGAGATCGGCGGAGATCGGCTGGCACCTGCAACTGCTGGTCAAGCCCGAGCAGCTTGTGGAACTGAACGGTCTGTTCGCGCGGCTGCCCTGCCAGATCGTCTTCGACCATCTCGGCATGATCGATCCGGCTGGCGGACCGGCACAACCTGCGATGCAGGCGATGCTCGACCTGCTTCGAAGCGGCAGGCATTTTGCGAAGCTGTCGGGCTATTATCGGCTTTCGCGTGAGGGCGCGCCTTACGACGACATCACGGCTCTGGCCGAAGCGTTAGTCGAGGCTGCGCCGGACCGGCTGTTCTGGGGGAGCGACTGGCCGCATCCGGCGTTCTCGGGTCCCCTTCCCGACTTCGCCGACCTCCTCGATCCGCTCACAGCCTGGCTGCCGGACGGAGCCCTTCGCCGCCGGGTCCTCGTCGACAACCCCGCCAATTTCTATGGCTTCGACCGATCGTCGAACCGGCCCGCACGAGGGACCCCGTGATGCAGCCCGTCATCTACACCCGCATTCCGCGCTGCGATCCGGCCCTGATCGCCGAGATCGGACAGTTCCCGGTTTCCGACCTGCATGAAGCCATGGGGGCGATCGAGGGCCGGAGCCACCTGATGACTCCGCGGATGCGCCCGATCGCAACAGGTCAAAAGCTGGCCGGCCAGGCGGTCACCTCCAACAACTACCCCGGCGACAACCTGATGATCCACGCGGCATTGAACGTGGCGCAGGCGGGGGATGTGCTGGTGCTGTCGAATGGCGGCCTGCCGCAGGGCGCGCTCTGGGGCGATGTCGCAGCGACCTATGCCGCGGAGAAAGGCGTCGCCGGCCTGATCATTGACGGTCCGGTTCGGGATACGGAAGCGCTGCGGCAGATGGGCTGCAAGGTCTGGTCGACGATCGTCTCGCCCTCTCATCCCGAGAAGCGCGGCCCCGGCGCCGTCAATGTCCCGCTTGTCTGCGACGGCGTCCAGGTGATGCCCGGCGACATCATCGTCGCCGATGACGACGGCGTTCTGGTCGTTCCCGTCCGCCTGGCCGCCGAGACCATTCGCCGGGCGCGCGAGCGCAACGAAACGGAGGCCCGCATCCGCAGCGAGATCAAGGCCGGATCGTCGCTGTTCGAGATCGTCGGCATCCAGAAAATTCTCGACGCCGCAGGCGTGCGAACCGTCGACACCGAATGGAGCCCACCGCAGGGCTGAATGCCCCGGCCGGCTCCCCTGCAACAGGATTGATCGCGAACGCCATGTCCCAGATGCACCTGATCCATATGTTCTTCCACTCCCCGATCACGCATACGGCGTTGAGCTGGGCCAGCGAAGATGACGGCCAGCTCGAAGGCATGGGCGATTTCGGCTATTGGCAGCACATCGCCAAGACGCTGGAGCGCGGCCGCTTCGATGCCGCCTTCTTCGCCGATACGCCGGCAGCATCCGACCAGTACAAGAATGGCCCCGAGACCCCCCTCACCTATGGTGTGGTCTGGCCGACGCATGATCCGATGCCGCTGGTCGCGGCCATGGCGGCAGCGACCGACCATCTCGGCATCGGCGTCACACTGTCGGTCAACGGTACGCCGCCCTATCTGGCGCATCGGCGGATCGCGACACTGGACTATCTGAGCAAGGGTCGCGTCGGCTGGAACGTCGTGACCGGCCACATGCGGGCGGAGCACCGCGCCATCGGCCAGGCGCTCATGGACCATGACGAACGCTACGATTTCGCCGACGAATTCATGGACGTCTGCTACGCGCTCTGGGACAGCTTCGGCCCCGGAGCACTGCCCATGGACAAGGCGACCGGAATCCTCGCTGATCCTGCGAAGATCGCGCGCATCGACCATGATGGAAAGTACTTTCGTTGCCAGGCCGTGTCATCGACCCTTCCTTCGCCACAGGGCGGGCGCCCGGTGATCTTCCAGGCCGGATCGTCGGGCCGCGGCATGGAGTTCGCACTCAAGCATGCCGACGCGATCTTCGCGATCCAGCCGCATCTCGAAGCGATGAGCGCCTTCCGGAAGCGCTTCGATGAGGGTGCCCGCACGGCGGGCAAGGAACCGGTCGGCACGCTTTTCGGCCTGCAATACGTCATCGGCAGCACTGACGAGGAGGCGCAGGCGCGCCTTGAGCGTCTCCGCGAGCGGGTGCCCCTCGATGCCGGGCTCAGCCGCCTCTCGGGACCGCTCGGGATCGATTGCAGTACGCTCGACCCGGACCAGCCTCTGGACGAACTGCCGACGCAGGCATCGCGCGGCATGATGGAAGCGCTCACCAAGATGGGCACCGACAACAAGGGTAGGAAGCTCACGGTCCGGGAGGCTGCAATCCAGATGGGCCTGACGGTCGGTCTGCCGCAGGTGGTCGGCTCGCCCGAGCGCATCGCGGACGAACTCGAACGCTACTGGCGCGAGAGCGGTGCGCTCGGCTTCAATCTGAGCGCTCCGACAAAGCCGGGCATGATCGAGGAGTTCGTGGATCACGTCGTGCCCATCCTGCAGAAACGCGGGCTCGTGCGTCGCGAATACGAAGGCCGGACGCTGCGGGACAACCTGCACGGATAAGAACGGGGCCGTCACGACGGCCTCAGCGACCGATACTGGCGACACGAGAGGAATTCGACGAACCGGCCCGGAAGCGGGCAGCCGACACAACGAACCGACGCCCGAATGGGCGCAGAACAACCTGGGAGGAACACATGACCATGATCAACCGACGCCAAGCCATCGCCTTCGGCGGCGCTGCCGCAGCCGGAATCTTCGCCCCGTCGATCGGCCGGGCGGCAAATGTCACGCTTCGCATCAGCACGCCGGATTCGGCGACCCATCCCAACCACGCGATCCTGACCAAGTTCGCAGCCCTGCTGGAGGAGCGCTCGTCGGGCTCGGTCAAGATCAGGATCTTTCCCGACGGGCAGCTCGGTACCATCGCCAATGCCCTGACCGGCCTCCAGACGGGCACGATCGACATGGCCGTGAACGGCGCCTCGATGTCGGAGGGCATCGTCCCCGAGCTCGGTGTCCTCGGCTTGCCGTTCATGTTCTCGGACGAGAAGGCGGCCGAGCGGGTCATCGACGGCGATGTCGGCAAGATGCTGACCGGCAAGATGTCCGAGAAGGGCATCGAGGTCCTGGCCTGGTCGAGCTGGGGCTGGCGGGTGACGCAGACCTCGAAGCGCGCCATCCGGGAGCCGAAGGATTTCCAGGGCCTGAAGATCCGCTTGCCCGCCGGACCGGTGTTCGCGGACACGTTCGCCACGCTCGGCGCGATCCCGACCATCGTCGACTCGACCGAGCTCTATCTCGCCGTCTCGCAAGGGACGGTGGACGGGTTCGAGGTGCCATTCCTCAGCCTCGTGGCCTCCAAATGGTACGAGGTGGTGAAGTACGTCAGCCTCACGAACCATGCCTATAACCCCGTATGGCTGGCGATGAGCAAGCGCCGCCTCAATGCGCTAGCGCCCGAGCAGGCGAAGCTGATCCGGGACACCGCCGCGGAGCTGCAGCCGGGATGGCGGACTTATGTCAACGAGAAGTCGCTCGAGTCGGAGAAATTCATCAAGGACCGCGGCATCGAGGTGATTCCGGTCGATGTCGCCGCGTTCCGGGCCCTGCTGGCACCCGTCTATGACCGGTTCAAGCAGAATGTCGGTGCCGAACTCGTCGACCGTGTCCTGCGTGACGCCAAGGCCTGACACGCGAAGGCGGCGCAGCACCCGCGCCGCCTATTCTTCCCCCCACGCATCGCGTGACAGACCGGGCGAGCGATACGCCGGTCATTACGGCGGTCGATAGGTTCGGACATGGCGGAAATGCATCTGGCGGCTCCTGAAGTTCCCACCGGCACGCCTTGGGCGCGCATGGTGGGTCCGGCAATCCTGAAGCTCGACCGCGCCCTCGTCTGGCTGCTCGTCGTGACGCTCATGGTCGAACTGGGCGCCGTCATGACCCATGTCGTGGCCAGGGCGCTGTTCGGCTACGGGGTGATGTGGACCGACGAGGTCACGGTCATCGCGATCTCCATCCTGACCTTCGTCGGCGGCGCCGTCGCGTATCGCCGCGGCGGTCACACGGCAGTCAACCTCGCCACGGCATTTCTGTCCCCCAAGGGCCGCGATGGCCTGGCCATCGTGCTTGAGATTCTCGTCCTTATCGTCTCCGCCCTGATCGCACGCTCCTCCTGGGAACTCGTCATGGAGCAATGGGGCCAGCGCACCCAGGCGCTCGACCTGCCGGCAGGGCTGGTATCGCTGCCGCTGTTCGTCGGCATGATGCTGGTGGTCCTGTTCTCGCTCGATCGTCTCGCGCGGCACGAAGTGCGGGTCCTGATACCGCTGATCCTCGGCGCCGGCCTCGCCCTGGTGCTGGTTCAACTGGCATTGAGCCGTTGGCCGCCGGAGGGCGACGGCCCGATGTATCTGATGTTGGGCTTCTTCTTCGCCGTGGTCCTGCTCGGTTTGCCCGTCGGATTCGCGCTGATGCTGGCGGCCGCCTTCTACCTGCACGTCGCCGACTCGATCCCCTTCGTCGCGGTGGCGCAGAACATGGCGTCGAGCGCGCAGCATTTCATCCTGCTAGCCCTGCCCTTCTTCCTGTGGGCCGGAGTCATCATGGAGCGCGGCGGGATCAGCCTGCGTTTCGTGCGCTTCGCCTCCTCCCTGGTAGGACATATGCCGGGCGGCCTGCTCCAGGTCGTGGTGGTCGCGACCTATCTCGTTTCCGGCATCTCGGGCTCGAAGGTCGCCGATGTCGCCGCCGTCGGTTCGGTGATGCGCGACACGCTCCTGCGCAAGGGCTACTCGCCCGGCCAGATCGCAGCGGTGCTCGCGGCCTCCGCCGCCATGGCGGAGACCGTGCCACCAAGCCTCGCGATGCTGGTCATCGCGGCGATCACCTCGGTCTCGATCGGCGCGCTGCTCATCGCAGGTCTCCTGCCCGCGGCGGCTCTGGCGATCTGCCTCGTCGTGCTAATCTATGTCCAGGCTCGCCGAAATGGCGAGCGCTCGAAGCCCCGGGCCTCCTCGAAGGAAATCCTGTCGGCCGGGGCCGGCGCGTTCCTGCCGCTGCTCATGCCGATCATGCTGATGGTCGGGATCCGCTTCGGCATCGCCACACCGACGGAGGTCTCCGGTATCGCCGTCGTCTTCGGCCTTTTCCTGTCGGTCCTGGTCTATCGCGAATTATCGCTGGCCGACTTCATCAACGGCGCGATCGAGGCGGCCGTCCTCTCGGGAATGGTGCTGTTCGTGCTCTCGGCAGCAGCAGCCTTCGCGTGGACGCTGACCGTCGCCGACCTGCCCCAGCGTCTCGCAGAGTGGCTGACCAGCCTTCACGGCGGCAGCGTCCTGGTCTTCATGCTGGCGTCGATCAGCCTGATGATCATCGTTTCCTGCCTGCTCGAAGGCCTTCCAGCCCTGCTGATCATGTCGCCCCTGCTGATGCCGGCCGCCGTCCATCTGGGTGTCGACCCCGTGCACTACGTGATCGTGCTCCTGATCGCGATGGGCATCGGTGTGTTCCTGCCTCCGATCGGCATTGCCTTTCTGATCACCTGCGGCGTCGCGCAGTCCACGGTGGCCGATGCGGCGAGGGCCATGCGGCCGTTCCTGATCGTGCTGGTCGCAGGCCTGATCCTGATCGCGATGGTGCCCTGGATCTCCCTCGTGCTGCCACGACTGACCGGCGGCTGACCCTCGCGTGATCGGCGGCACCGAGAGCCGCCGATCACGCCTCGTGCCGAGCCCGAGCCAGCCAAACGGCGGGCCTCGCCTCACCCCGGATCAGCGAGAAGGCTGACATTCATGAACGCGATCGAAACCGGAAATCCGGAGCTCGGCATCGACGGCTACCGCCGTACCCTCGGCGAGTTTGCCACCGGCGTGACGGTCATCACGACCTGCGTCGACGGCACGCGCTACGGCATGACCTCGAATTCATTCGCATCGGTGTCGCTCAGGCCGTCGCTGGTGCTGTGGTCGATCCGGCGCGAGAGCCAGAGCTTCGCAGCCTTCGAGGCCTGCAGCCATTTTGCGGTGAACGTGCTGGCGCACGACCAGATGGCGCTGTCGCAGCGCTTCGCCAAATCCGGCCCCAACAAGTTCGATGGCGTTGCCTCCCGGCACGGCATTGAGGGATCGCCCCTGCTCGACGGCAGCGCCGCCAGCTTCGAGTGCCGTCGAACACAGACCTTCGATGGCGGCGATCATCTGATCCTGCTAGGTCAGGTCGAGCGCTTCTCGCGCTTCGATCGTCAACCGCTGCTGTTCTCGAAGGGCCGCTACGCCATCGCTGCGGATCATCCCGATGTGCAGCTGCCTGCGGGCACTGGTGGAGTGGCCCCACTTCTGGACGACGAGCGCCTGCTCACGTCCCTGCTGGTACGGGCCTATGGCACGATCGCCTCGCAGCTCGAGAAGGGCCGGAAGACCGCCGGGCTCGGTCTCTCTCTGATGCAGGCCCGGCTGCTGAAGGCCGCCCAGACCCATCCCTGCCGGACGCTGGAGGAGCTTCAGCCGGAACTTCTGCTGGATTTCAACGCCAGCCAGAATGTCCTCGACAGTGTCGTCGCCCAGGGACTCGCCTGTGCCGACGACCGCAGACGGGTGAAGCTGACCGCCGCCGGGGACGAGCATATTCGATCAATCGTCGCGCATACCCGCCGCAACGAGGAGATCCTGTTTCGTGGCGTCTCCCCCGAGGATCTGGCCACGGTCCAGCGTGTCCTCAACCATGTTATCGAGCGGCGGCCGAGGTAACGGCGTGGCAACTCAGTCATTCGACTACATCGTCATCGGTGCAGGGGCGAGCGGTTGCGTCGTGGCAGCTCGTCTCTCCGAGGATCCGTCAGTCAAGGTCCTGCTGATCGAAGCGGGCGGCAAAGACAACAGCCCTCTGATGCGGGTGCCGGGGCTCGGCTTCGCGGCCGGCGCAATCGCCAAGCACAATTGGAACTTCGTCAGCGAGCCGATCGACGATCTCTTTGGCCGCTCCGCTACCTTGCTCCAGGGCAAGATCATCGGCGGGTCGAGCAGCATGAACGGGATGATCTATACCCGCGGCCATTCCAGTGAGTACGACGCCTGGGCCAAGATGGGTTGCTCGGGTTGGAGCTTTGCCGATCTGAAGCCTTACTTCCTCAAATCCGAATCCAACTACCGCGGTCCCGGCGAATGGCATGGCGGCACGGGCCCGATGCGGCTAAGGCGCGCAAACCCGGAGTTGCCGATCTGCGACGCCTTTCTGGACGCGGCTCAGGCGGCCGGCCTGCCGATCGTGGACGATCTTAACGCGGATCATTCCGAAGGTATCGGCTGGTACGACGTGAACATCGACCGCGGTCTTCGGCTGAGCGCGGCCCGTGCCTTTCTGGGTCCGGCTCGCCGGCGGCCCAATCTCACGGTCGCGACCGATACCCGCGTCGTGCGTGTCCGTATCGTTCGGGGCAAGGCGACGGCTGTCGAGGCGGTTCGCGCCGGCGAGCTCGTCGCGTTCCATGTCGCGCGGGAGGTGGTCCTGTCGGGGGGCGCCATCATGAGCCCGGCCCTGCTGATGCTGTCGGGCGTCGGCCCGGCTGAAGCCTTGCGCCGCCATGGCATTGCGGTTGTGGCGGATTCGCCCAAAGTCGGGCAGAACCTGCAGAACCATCCCTGCTACCGGCCGAGCTACGCCTGCTCGGAACCGGTCACAGCCCGCAATCATTTGTCTGCGCAAGGGGCGACGCGCGCCGGTTTTCGCTACCTCTTGCAACGCGGCGGGCCGCTGGCGGAAAGCTTCGCGTCCGCCGGCGGCTTCTTCAAAAGCGACCCTCGCCTGCAAATCGCAGATATGCAGGTCGTCATGCTCTCGGCGCTGCCCCCCAGCGGCGGCAAAAGCATCCGGGATCTCCTGCCCCGCCAGCAGGGCTTCGGCATGACGATCTATCAGGGCACGCCCTACAGCCGAGGTAAGGTCGAGCTACGCTCGGCCGATCCTCTTGCGCAGCCGGTCGTCCATACCGGCTATTTCAGCGACGCGCGAGACATCCAGATCCTCGCTGCCGGTGTGGATCGCATGCGTCAGGTGATGCGCCAGCCAGTGATCGCCCGCTATATCAAGGAGGAACTCGCTCCCGGCAGTGGAGTGCAAACTCACGATCAGATGGTCGAGGAAATCCGCCAGCGGTCTGCCACCTCCTACCACCAGTGCGGCACCTGCGCGATCGGGCCGGACAACAACGCAGTGCTCGATCTGGAACTGCGAGTCCGCGGGGTCGATGGACTGCGGGTCGCGGACAACGCGATCATTCCGCGCCTGCCCAATGCTGCTCTGCACGCAACCGCGCTGATGATCGGCGAGAAGGCAGCGTCTCTCCTCACCAACAGCTCCGCTGCCTAGCGCTGGAGTCACGGATGATGCGCCCACAACCGATGTCCTGGATCGCGATCAAGGCCGAGGCCGGCGATGCCTATGACGGGATCATACGACTTGCCACTGACGCGCAGCGCTTCGGTTTTCCGTTGCAGAGCTTGGGGGTCGAGGTGCGCCCGGACGGTTCGGCCAACATTTGCATGGTCGTCGGCATGGATGGGTCCGTCGATCGCGAGCAGATCCTACAGCGCTTCTCGCGTCATCCGACAGTATCAGCCGTGGAAAGGATCGAGACTGATAGCAACGCCTGAAATGACCGATTTGAGCGTCCGATTTGCCGAGCCTGGTCACCAACGGCGGAGCGAACCGGTCGGCCGTCTTGAACTGATGGGGTGGATGCCCCCTCCGGCGGGCATCGTAAGGTGCCTGCGAGCGTCATCAAGGCGCGTTGGAAGGAGGAGCCCATGTCCGACGTCCATGTTCTGGCGATCGATCTCGCCAAGCGAAGCTTCCAGGTCTGCGCGACGGCTCGAG
>NZ_JBFTKQ010000023.1:0-51756 GCF_056396025.1 Allobosea sp. 05T438 | reverse complement strand
GCCTCGACCGCGGCGTTGAGCGCCAGCAGGTTGGTCTGGAAGGCGATGTCGTCGATGACGCGGATGATGTCGGAGATCTTCTGCGAGGCGCTCTCGATGCGGGCCATGGCCTCGACCGCCTGGCCGGCGATGGCGCCGCCGTTCTCGGCGGCCTGCATGGCGTCGTCGGCGATGCGGGCGGCGTCCTTCGAGGCCTGGGCCGAGGCCTTGACCGAAGCTGCGAGCTCCTCGGTGGTGGCGGCGGTCTCCTCGAGCGAGGAGGCCTGCTCCTCGGTGCGCTTGGAGAGGTCGTCGGAACCCATATGGATCTCGCGCGCGGCGAGACCGACATCGGCCGAGGTGGTCTGGATCGTCGCCACCGTGGCCGAGAGCCGATCGACCGTCTCGTTGATCGCGCCCTTCAGATCGGCGAAGCGCCCGCGATAGGCCGTCTCGACCCGGTTGGTCAGGTCGCCACCCGCGATCGCCGACAGCGTCTGCGCAAACTCCGTCGTCGCAGAATCAACCACCACGTTGATCTCGTTGATGCCCTCGACCAGCTCCTTCAACGGACCCTCCATGCCGCCGACCTTGGCCTGGCCGGAGAAGTTGCCGTTCCGGGCGTCGGCGACGATGGTTGCGACCTCGCCGAGCAGCTTCTGGACATGGGCGGCCTGCTCGGCATCGGCCAGCATGGCGAATTCACGGTCACGCCGGTTCTGTTCGAGCGCCAGCGCGTTCTCTCGGTAGGTTTCGAGCGCGCCGCTGAGCGCGCCGATTTCATCCGGCGAGGGAGCCGGAGGAATGGCCTGCGTGAAATCGCCCTGCTGCATGCCGTCCAGGGCGGATTTCAGCGAGATGAGCGGACGCACGACGCGTCGCTGCACACCGCGCCAGCTCAGAACACAGATGACGAGAAGCGCTGCGAGCAGGGAACCGACAATGCCGAGTTTCACCCAGGCCTGATTGAGCTTCTCGCTCGTCCGCGTGCTCATATCGTCGAGCGATTGGGTTACGGCCGCCACGATCGGCTCGAAGGGGGCGTTGCACTGCTTCGTCCACTCGTCGGCCGCGATGACGGGGGCGGAGCCTTGGCCGAGCTTGCCGATCAGCTCATCCATCTTGCGGTTCGAGGCGTTGACGTCTGCCGTCATGACACCGATCTTCCGGGTGAGTTCGCTGCCCACGCCCGGCCGTGAAGCGAGCTGCTTCAAGGTATCCAGGGAAGCGTTCGAGACGCCGCGCAATTCCCCGAGGCGGCGCAGCTGCGCGGCATCGAGCGCCTTGCCCGAGCCGAAGGCGGGGCGCAGCAGCGAGCATTGCGTGCCGTAATTGGCGCGAACGTCCCATCCTGTGGATTTGAAGCCCTGAAGATCGGCCAGGACGGGGTCGGCGAGGCGGGTGGCATTGGAGGTTTCGTCCGATGCCTTGACGATGGCCGTCTCGATGGCGCCGACGCTGTTGTACCAGGGCATGGTCGCAGCGAGGCTGCGCTGGGCCTTCGGCTTGCCGGCCTCGGCATAGAGGTCGGCCATCTTGGCGTCGGAGAGCTTCTGCTCCTGCTGGATGCCGGCGATCAGCCCCTTGCGGTTCGGCAGATCCGTGTCCTGCAGCTGCGTGATCGCTTCGGCGATGCGGGCGCGGCTGGCCTCCTCGATCTGCTTCAGGCCAGGGGTCGGGTCATCAGCGACCTGAATGCTGGTCTGCGCCTGGCCGCGGGCGGAGCGGATCATGTTGCCGGCGAGGAGCAAGGCCTTGTCGGCCTCGACCAGCTCCGCCAGCTGCATATTGGTGCGCACCTCCGCGATGGACTGCTCCGCCATGTAGGTCAGCGCGCCGATGCCGGGCACGCACAGGCAGGCCATGGTGGCCACAAGGTAGTTCTGGATCGACGAGGGGAAGAATTTCACGGCGGGACTCGGGGAGCGACGTGCGGCTGGGAAAGGCGGTTTACGCAGGCCGAAGAGACGCCTCGGCGCGAGCCGGCGCCTCTTCGCGCCCAGCTACCGCCAATTTGATTAAGATTGCGCTTAGCTTCCGCCGCTGTCTTGCCTTCCTCTTCGTCCGGCGTCACCTAAAGGCGATGCATCGCCGTCTCGTCTTCGAGGAACCGGTTTCGCGCGCCGCCATCTGGAGCCGGCGGCTGGCGTGGTTTTCGCTCGCGGTGCTGCTCTTGTCGCTTCTGCTCGTGCGGCTCCGTGAGCCAAGCATCGAAGGGCTCGCGCCTGTCGCCGGTGCCTACATCTTCGTCTTTGCCGCGCTGGGGCTGGCGATCCTGGCCTTCATCCGCATCTGGCAGTCCGGTCATCGCGGCGTCGGCATGGCCGCCTGGGCGATGCTGCTGTCGCTGATCCTGCTCGTTCCGCTCGGCTTTGTCGCAGTGAAGCTCGTGACGAAGCCTGCTCTGTCCGATGTCTCGACCGATATCGACGATCCGCCTGCCTTCAGCCGCTCGCAGGCCGCGATGACCGCACGCGGGGGGCGCGTGCCGCCCGAGGTGCCGTCCGTGCGCCGGCGCGTGCAGCGTCAGGCTTATCCCAAGGCGGTGCCGATCCTTCTGGAGGTTCCCGCCGAGAGCGCCTTCGATGTCGCGCGCCGTGCTGCGACGGGGCTCGGCTGGCAGGTGCTGGAAACCGTGCGACCGGGCGGGCGCAGCGGGGCGGGGCGGATCGAGGCGGTGGCGCGCGGGCGCATCCTGCATTTCTCGGAGGACATCACCATCCGGGTCAGGCCGCGTGTCGACGGCAGCCGCATCGACATCCGCTCGGCCTCGCGGCTGGGCAGCCACGATCTCGGCGCCAACGCGGCGCGCATCGCCGCCTTCGTCGACGAGGTCGAGCTGCTGATGGACAACCGCTAGCTCGCCGCGCGTCCCATCGCACGCGAAGTGGCGATCTAGCCTTTTAGCATCGGATTTCTCCGAAAAGTGGAAACCACTATTCTGTCCGATGCAGGCGGGACGCTCAGGCCAGGCGGTAGCGGCTGGTCAGGGCGGGAACGGCGTCGCTGGCCTGGACCGCGCCACGCAGCACCAGATCCTCGAGCTGCGCCAGCACCGAGAGCGCAGCCGCGCCATGCAGGGCCGGCGCCAGGCCCTGATAGATTACGGGCACCATCGCGGCGATCGTCTCGTCGCCTTGGCTCAGACGGTTGAGAAC
This sequence comes from Allobosea sp. 05T438, assembly GCF_056396025.1. NCBI lineage: Bacteria > Pseudomonadati > Pseudomonadota > Alphaproteobacteria > Hyphomicrobiales > Alloboseaceae > Allobosea > Allobosea sp. 05T438. Next base: position 48,619 of record NZ_JBFTKQ010000023.1, on the reverse strand, counting down.
CGCCGCCTCGCGCTGCCGGCGATGATGGACGAGCCCGCGCAGGAAACGCTGCGGTTCGGTGACGGGGCCGCCATGGCCCGGCCAGTAGCGTGCATGCTCCAGGCCGCGCAGCTTTTCGATCGAGGCCATATAGGCGGCCATCGAGCCGTCCGGCGGGGCCACGATCGAGGTCGACCAGGCCATGACGTGGTCGCCCGAGAACAGCGTCGCTTCCTCAGCCAGCGTGAAGGCCAGATGATTGGCGGTGTGGCCGGGCGTTTCGACGGCGGCCAGGCTCCAGCCCGGCCCCGAAACCGTGTCGCCGTCCTGCATCAGCCATTCCGGCTCGTAACCCGTGTCGGCGGCGGCATCGAGGACGCGGCCTTCGCCGGGGCCGAGTGCTCGGGAGGGGCGATGCGGCCCGCAGCCGACCACGCGCGCGCCGGTCGCCGCCTTGAGGGCCGGCACGGCCGGTGAGTGGTCGCGATGGGTGTGCGTCACCACGATATGGCTCACCGTCTCGCCGCGAAGCGCGGTCAGCAGGCGTTCGACATGGACGGGATCATCGGGACCGGGATCGATGACCGCGACCGTGCCACGGCCGACGATGTAGGTGCAGGTGCCGGTGAAGGTCATCGGGCCGCCGTTGCCGGCAATGACGCGGCGCACCAGCGGCGACAGTGTCGCGACCTCGCCGGCCGGCGTCGTCGCGCTCCTGTCGAATTCGATGTCGTCCGCCATCTTGCCGTGCCTCGTCCGGGCCTGAGCCGATTTCGCCAGACCGGTTGCCCATTCCTGCGAAGCCTGCTCGCTTGTGAGGCCTAGCCGCATTTTCTATAGACGCAATAGCGGCCGCGGCGCGCGGTCTTTTCGGGAAAGGACGACAAGCCCATGGCCGATATGATCCCCATGCAAGCTCCGACGCTCGCCGGCACGCTCTTTCCCGCGGCGGGCAGCCGCACCGCCATGCTGCGCAATGTCGCGCTCGCCTTTGCCGGCAGCCTGCTCCTCGTTGCGGCGGCCAAGATCAAGGTGCCGTTCTGGCCGGTGCCGATGACACTGCAGACGCTGGCCGTGCTTGGCCTCGGCGCCGCCTATGGCGCGCGCCTCGGCGCCGCAACCATGGCGCTCTACATTGCGTACGGGCTGGCCGGGCTGCCCGTGTTCACCAATACGCCGCCGGTCGCGGCTGGCCCGCTCTATCTCGTCGGACCGACGGGCGGCTTCCTGATCGGCTTCATCGTTGCGGCCGCGATCGCCGGCTGGGCTGCCCAGCGCGGCGCCTCGCTGCTGCGCCTCCTCGGCGGGCTGGTCCTGGCCGATGTTGCGCTCCTGGCCATCGGCTGCCTGTGGCTCGCCTTCGGTGCCCAGATGGCGGGCGGCGCGACGGGCGTCGGTTTCGCCAAGGCCTTTGCCTATGGCGTGCAGCCCTTCCTGCTCGGCGAAGCGCTGAAGGTCGCGCTCACGGCTTGCGTCGCCGGGGCGGGCTGGTCGCTGATCGGCCGGCGCGGCTGAGCCGGTCCTCCCCCGCTCGATAGGAGCTCTCAAGACAAAGGCCGGGTCTGCACCCGGCCTTTTTGTTCGTCGGTGATTTGCGGCGCGGCCTAGCTCGTCGACTGGCCGCCACCACAGCTCTTGCCGTCATAGGGGCCGAAGAGCGGGGGGAAGTTCCCGCATTTGTCGCAGCCCGAGAGCGAGAGAGCGAGCCCAAGCAGGCCGGCGAGGAGGATGATGCGCTTCATGGCCCAACCGTTCGTTTCGATCCGGGCGGTAATCTAGAACGGGCCGGCGGTGTGCAACAATGGCCTCGACAGCCGAAGGTCGAGGTTCAGAGGCCGATATCCGCAAGCCAGCCCAGAATGCAGAACGCCGAGACGGCGATCAGGGTGATCATGGCTTTCGCGTCGTTGGGCCAGCGGTGCTGCATGCTTCGACTCCGTTACGGGAGCCGAAGCAATAGTCATACCATTTAACAGGGGGGTGACGGTTTCCCCGGTGCCTGGGAGCCCGGGGAAACCGCCGTCTCGACCGGCGAAGGCGATCTCGCCGGTCGACGTTCCGAAGTCAGGTCTCGCGGAAAGCCCGCGCCATGCTGTCCTTGAGCGGTTGCAGCAAGTACTCGAAGAAGGTCCGCTCGGCCGTCTGAATGTAGACATCAGCCGGCATGCCGGCCGTCGGCTGGAAGCCGGGAACGCTGGCGAGACTCCTGGCGTCGAGCCGGGCACGCACCACGTAGAGATCCGGCACGCCGGGGTAGGCGCGCTGCTTCTCGTCCGGCAGCGCGTCGGCGGAAATATAGATGACGCGGCCGCTGACCATCGGCGTCGTGCGCTGGTTCAGGGCGGTCAGCCGCACCGTGGCGAGCTGGCTGTGCTTGATCTTGTCGATGTCCTGGGGCCGGACACGCGCCTCGATGATGAGTTCGTCCTGCAGCGAGACGATCTCCATGATGTTCTTGCCGGCCTCGATGACGCCGCCGGGCGTGTGATAGCGGAGCTTGACGACCGTCCCCCTGACGGGAGCGGCGATTGTCGAGCGGTCGAGTATGCCCTTCACCGTATGGATGCGCTCGCGGACGTCGTTGAGGTCGGCGCTGATGTCCTGCAACTGGTCGGAGGCGAGCTTCTGGGCGTTCTTGCGCACGCCGTCGATCTGTTCGAGGGAGCGGGCGATCCGCTCGCGGGAATCGCCGAGATCGCCGGTGATGCGCCCGGCTTCACCGGTCAGGCTGGCGGCCAGCCGCTGGAGCGAGAGCACTTCCGGCTTGCGGATGTAGCCGCGCTGCAGGAGCGCCTGCTTGCCTTCGAGCTCCTCTTTCAGCAATCGCGACTGCTGTTGGACGCCGGCAAGCTGCACCTTGCTGCCGGTGATCTTCTCCTCCAGCGCGTCGATGCTCTTCTGATGAGCGGCGATCTCGCTGGCCGTGTTGTTCTGCCGGGCTCTGAAAGCGATGAGCTGCGCCGCCATCAACGCGGCGATGTCGGGATCCTCGCGCTTTTCGGTCAGATGCTGGGGAAAGGAGAAGTCGCTGCGGCCGGCGACTTCCGCCCGGAGCCGCGTCTCGATCGCCTCCAGGCGAAAGAGCTTGAGCTCGTGGCGGCGCAACTCGGCGCGCGAGGAGGTGTCGTCGAGCTTGACCAGGGGCTGGCCGCTTTCGACCACATCGCCCTCATGGACGAGGATTTCCCGGATCACCCCGCCTTCGAGATGCTGGATCGTCTTGTTCTGGCCGGTGGTGACGAACACGCCGGTCGCGATGACCGCGCCTGCGATCGGGGCGGTGTTGCCCCAGACACCGAAGCCCATGACCGTCGCGGCGACGATGACGACGCCGCTCAAGGTGGCCATGCGCGTGCTGCGCGGCACGTCCGCATACCAGGGCTGCGAGATCAATTGACTAGCCATTTGCCCCTCCGTCTCCCCGACCCGTGCAGCGACAGCGGTCGCCCGTTCCCGTCAGTGCGGCTTCGGCGTACCGCCGTCGATGCTGCGCCGCCCGACGATCATCGGCAGGATGTCGTCGCGTGCTCCGATCGCCTGCACGGCGCCGTCCTTGATCATCATGATCTTGTCGACGCTGCGCAGCAGGGCAGGGCGCTGCGTGATCGCCACCACCGTCATGCCGCGCGCCTTTGCCCGCTCGAAGGCGCGCGCGAGCGCCACCTCGCCCAGCACGTCGAGATTGGAGTTCGGCTCGTCGAGCACGACGAGGCGCGGATTGCCGAAGAAGGCACGCGCCAGACCGAGCCGCTGCTTCTGCCCGCCGGAGAGCGGCGCGCCATCGATGCCGATCTGCGTCTCGTAGCCATGGGCGAATTGCGCGACCATCTCGTGGATATCGGCGATTTCGGCGGCCTCGAAGACATCGGTGTCGGAAGCGTCCTCGCGCATGCGGGCGATGTTGGCCTTGATGGAGGCCGGGAAGAGCTGAACATCCTGCGGCAGGTAGCCGACATTCTCGCCGAACTGGCGGGGATCCCAGTTGCGCTGTTCCATCCTGTCGAGCCGGACCGTACCGGCGGTCGGCGCGATCGAGCCGACGAGCATGCGCGCGAGGGTCGACTTGCCGCAGCCGGAGGCCCCGACGATGGCCAGCGAATCCCCGGGTTCGAGGCTGAAGCTGATGCCGTTGAGGATGACCTTCTTGGTCGGCGGCGGCACGTAGAGGATGCGCTCGACATCGAGGCGGCCCTTGGGATTGGGCAGCTTCAGGCGGTCGAGATTGAGCGGGGAGGCCTGCAGCAGCGCTTTGACGCGCTGGAAGGCGGCGCGTGCATGGATGAAGCTGCGCCAGCCTTCGATCGTGCCTTCGAGCGGCGCCAGCGCACGGCCGGCGACCACGGAGGAGGCGACCACCATGCCGCCCGTCAGCTGGCCTTCGAGCGAGAGCATCGCCCCCCAACCCAGCATCGCCACCTGCGTCCCGAGGCGAAAGAACTTGGAAGCGCCGGTCATCACGATGTTGCGGTCCTGGGCGCTGACCTGAGCCTTCAGGGATTCCGCCGTTTCGCGGCCCCACATCACGACGCCCTCGGGGATCATGCCCATGGCGTTGATGACCTGCGCGTTGCGGGACATCGCCTCCGATTGCAGGTTCGCCCTGGTCGAAAAGGCGCTCGACCGCGCGAAGGGGGCTGCCGTGAACTGCTGGTTGAGATAGGCGATCACGAACAGGACGAACGCCGCAACGGTGACGATGTATCCGAGATGCGGGTGGATCAGAAAGACCGCCAGCAGATAGATCGGCGCCGTCGGCGCATCGAGCATGGTCAGGATGACCGGACCGGTCACGAAGCTGCGGATCTGCTGGAGATCGGCGAGCGTCTGAAATTCGCGGTTCGAGCCTGTCTGGGCCGCCTTGGCGGCTGCGGCGAGCACCGGGCCGCCGAGCCGGCTTTCGACATCGACGGCGACGCGCATCAGGATGAAGCGTCGGACCATGTCGAGCAGCACATGCGCCCCGATCGCCAGCATGACGATGATCGAGAGCATCATGAGCGTGTCGAGGCTGCGACTCGTCAGCACGCGGTCCGACATCTGGAAGAGGTAGATCGGCACGGCGAGCACCAGCGTGTTCACCACGATCGAGAACACTGCCACGATCATCATGTTGCGCCGTGCGCCGGCGAGGCCCGCGCCGAGAACCTGCTTGAAGTCGCGATCGCCGAGGCGCTGCTCGATCGGCGTTCCGCCACCAGGGCCTCCTCTTCCGCGGCCGCCTCCACCGCCGCCCCGGCCCCTGCCGCCGTCGGAGGCCTTCTTCGGGGTCTCCGCGTCGGTCCTGGAGCGCAGCGGGACCGGCTCGGGCGCCGGCTGGCCGTCGCCGCGCGCATCCGCGCGGACATCCGCTTCCCTGCGAGGCGGGGACGCCTCGATCCTCGGTGAAGCGGCCGGGCTGTTGGTGTTGGCGGTGTGGTCGACCGGGATCGCCGACAGCCCGATCGTCGGCGGCAGACCGACCACTCGCATCGGCTTGGCGGCGGCCGAAGGCAGTGCCGCGGACGTTGCTTCGCACTTCTCGGTCATGCCCCTTCCCCGTCTCGTCTTCTTGCTTTCAGACCATGATGTTCGACGTCAGATGATCGTGCTGGGCCGGGTCCGGTGGAGGCGCATGTCGGCAATGCGGCTCAGGCTGCTGCGTGGCGTGCTCGGCGAAGGCGACGAGTTCCGGAACGAGCGTGCTGGTGTCGTGGACCTTCACAGTGTCGCTGTCGGTGACGATGTTGACCTGGATCAGCACGGACTCCTCATAGGCGTGGCCGCCGAGATAGTTCGAGGTCGACATCAGCCCGGGATCGACGATGAAGGCTTCGTTGAGGGCGCTGTTGCCGCCCGCGGCGACACCTTGCTCCGTGCCTTCCCTGGCGCTGGCCTGAATGCTCTGGTCGCCATCCACCATGAAATTGACCTGGGTGATGACATTCGCATCGTAGTAGTCGCCGGCCACGTAGAGGATCTTCAACGTCCCGGAGGCACTGCCGTAAAGATGCCAATCGGCATTGGGCGTGAAAATCGTCTCTCGGGTGGCGAGCTGGTCCATCAGTGCGTGATGGGCGCCGAGCATCGGCTTGAAGGCCGATGCGTCGTAGGTCTCGATCGATGCGTTGTTGGTGAGGCTGTTGAAGCCAGTGGTGACGGTGGCGTCGTCGTCCGCATTGCCGGTGCTGTAGAGCTTGGCATAGTCGGGATCGAGCACGATGTTGTACTGATAGATCCAGTCGGCGCGATGGTAATTTCCGCCGATGACAATGACGTCATAGTCGGCGGCGCCGCGGATCTTCGCCAGGTTGAGCTGCTCGTTCCCGCCGGTGCGGAGATCGAAGTAGGTGCCGGCTTCCGCCTGGACGGTTCTATCATTGTCGTCCAGGCTGTTGAACTGAACGACCGACTTGATGTCGTAGAAGTCGCCCGAGATGACATCGACGCTCCAATGGGGCGTCGCCGCCGCGCCTTTGACGTCGATGGTCGAGTGATGAGTTACGAACTCCGCGATGTTGTGGACTTCGTTGCCGTGAGTTCCAATGACAGGGGAGAGTGAGCCAGCGACGGCGACGTCGACGTGATCGTTGTCGACCAGGATGTTCGTCTGAACGATGCCGCGGCTGTAGAAATAGTCGCCGCCGACCATCATCGACCCGACAGCTTCGTTGGCGTCCACGATGGCGGCCGCATTGATCTGGACGTTGAGACCGGTCTCGGCCAGCGTCGCGACGGCGCCTGTCGGGGCCGCCACCTCCAGCTTCGCCTCGGTGACGGGCTGCGCGGGCGAATCCTMGGACCGCCAGGGGGCGCTGTCGAGGACGGTCGGCACGATGGGATCGGGCGCGCCGACGACGCCGTCGACGATGCGCCCTTCCGGCGCTGCAGGAACGGTGCTGCCCTCCGGATAGGGGCTCCCGGTTTGTGCCCACAAGGCATCGCGCGCCGAAACCACCGCGATGATCTCCTGCGGCCCCGCATGGAGCGCTTCGTTCATATCGGGAATGCCATCCGGCGCGATGTCGTTGGCCTGATGGACGAGGGTCGCGAACTGGCTTTCGAGACGCAGTTCCGGCGGGACCACCGGGGTGCCGTCGGCATTGGTCACGGCATTCGACGTCACGAGATCGCGGTCATCCGCGATGTTGATCTGCTTGAGCTGCAGCAGGGTTTCGTCCCCGCCTGCCCGATACTCGGCGACGATCACCCGCGGACCCGCATGCTGCGCAACGCTCACCTCGTAGGCATCGAAAGGATGCGGCTTCAACGGCGGCGGAAGCGCCGGCAGTGCCTTGTTCGGCAGGCCATGGGGATCCGGCATGGATACCGGTGCGAAACTCGCATGCGGGTCTGAGGCCGGCGTTTCCTTGATCGTGGTCGGGACCGAGGTGAGCTCGTCGAAATCCAGCCCGCGGCGCGGCTCGCGAAGAAGGTCGTCAACGCCAGGAGGGAGGGGCGACGGTGCCTCAGCTTCATAGAAGCTCGATGTCCGCGCGACGGAATCGGACAGGCGGAGATAGCCGATGAACTGCCAGATCGTCTCGGTGAAGCCGCCGGCTTGCATGGCACGATCCTCCGCTGCGTCCAGCTTGCGCCGGGCGGGAAGATTTCAGGCGCATGTCGCGCATGGACATGGAAGAGCCCGGAGCCGAAACCGCGCGGGGAGTTTCGACCCCGCGCGGTCCCATGGTTGCGCCAGCTTTCAGAACGCGTCGTTCGCGTCCCCTCCGACCATCGTCAGGTCGACCGAGTTGAACTGGATGTTGGCACCCATGACGATCGACTGGGTGAAGGCCTCCTGCGTGAGGCTGGCAGCCGCCGAAGCAGCGCCGATCCCGCTGAAGGTGCCGTCGTCGCCGGTGATCGCGCCCACATGGGATTCCGCCTCGCCACCGACGGCCCGCGCGATCATCGTGAAGTCGCCGACGCCACCCGGATCGCTCGAGCTGGGATCCCAGCAGGACGTCTCGGCCAAGCCACCCGACAGGCCGTTCGCACTGTAGCTCACGGACGGATTGTTGAGCGTATCGTTGTCGGCCAGGTTGTTGACCTGATCGAGATTGAAGTTGTTGCCGCTTTCGAGGGTCTGGGTGACCACGTCCGGCATGATGATCGATTCACTGATATCGTGGATCGTGTCGATATCGATCACATCATTGTCCGATGGAGGCAGGAGCGCTCCCGACAGGTCGAGGTCAACGGCCACATCGACATTCACGGCGTTGTCTACGTGATTTTCGACCTGGTTGTCGATGTGATTGACGTTCTCGTTGAAGTTCAGGTTGCCGTTTGCGTTGAGGTTGCCGTTTCCGTTCAGGTTGAGATTGCCGTTTTCGCTCGAATTGCTGGCAGAGTTCCAGACGTCGGTGTCTACCGCCTGAGCCGCATACTGAGCCTGACCCTGCGACTGGCCCTGTCCCTGGCCCTGTCCTTGACCTTGGCCCTGCAACTGAGCCTGCAATTCAGCCTGGCCCTGCAATTGGCCCTGCGTCGGATCGTCGTCGTGATAGTTCCGCTGGTTGTTGGGCTGACCCATGACATGCTCCTACGCGTTCGGGAGACATCGATAGGGTCCGGCAGCGCCTCTCTTCTGCGGTGCGCAGCACGGATTCGGACGATGTCGATTGGAGGTGATTGAGCACTTGAATCTTACGCGTTACATGGAAGATGTGCTCGATCTTGGATTTCGGCGTGGGATAAGGTACAATTATTTCATTCCTTCTCCTTTCATGAGAGGGGCGGGTAAGGATAAATTTTTCGATAGGGAATTTTTGCAAGGCTGTTTCGAGATTTTATATCAGGAAATACGGCCGAAATATTCATACAAATTGTCGTAATATTTGTTATATGTGATGAATGTTATAGTAAAATATAGAAATAGAGAGTCTCTAATGGTCTAAATTGCGAATTAAAGGCGATTTAAATAAGTGATATATTAGAGTTTTTTCTTTCGCAGGTTTCGTTTGCTGTATATAAACAGCCATGAAGGGGCTTATGGGTCAATGTGCTGAATTGTTACCCTGCGTTATCGGMTTCATTGAATTTTAATGACCCAGGAGGTGGCCTCGTGGCGCTTGCTGCTTTGTGTGCCGGAGATTGGCTATGCCGAATGCCGTCCGCATGCACGACGAACAGGCTGCTTTCCTCTCGCTCGAGGCATTGGTCTGGCGGGATGGGCCGGTTTGTCCGCATTGCGGGGAGAGCAGTCGGCTCGGCCGGCTGAGCGGGCTGAGCACGCCGATCGGCATGTGGAAGTGCTATGCCTGTCGCAAGCCCTTCACCATCAGGCATGGCACGATCTTTCAGAACAGCCACGTGCCCATGCATGTTTGGCTGCAAGCGCTCTATCTGCTGACGGCGACCGGAGAGCGCATCAGTTCACAGAGACTGGGGCAGATCCTCGGGGTGTCCGTCCGGACCGCCTGGCACCTCAAAACGAAAATCACCACCGGCCTGGACGCTGCAAAGGAGTTGCCGGGTTCATGGCTCAGCGAGAGCGTGGTGAAACGAGTGCTGCGTGAGCCGTTTCCCGATAGCCCCGCGCCGCTCCAGCCCGGGCAGGCCGTCTGCAAGGCGCGCTATGAACGCTTCCTGGCGGTGACTGCGAGCGCAGAACATCACCTCGACGATACTGTTTTCCTCGCGGCTTTGCACAGGCTGCTGCGAGGCTCCGGCACAAGCGCCGATCCCCGGGATGAAGTGTTCGAACAGCAGCTTGAGTTGAGTCTGTTCGATGAGCCAGCCGGCCGAGAGGGCGGCGCCGACGACGAGGGGGGGCGTTGACGACTGCGGCGGAGAAGTCGGCGCGAGGCGCCCTCATCGTCGTTTCGGCGGCGCCGGTTACTGCGGCCGGGGACTGCGGCGGAGGCACTGATCGACATGTTCTTCCCAGAGCCGCTGCAAGGCAGGGTCGAGCGTCATGACGGGGGTGTCGAGTTCGTCAAGCTCGGTCGCGGGGCGCAGCATCTCGAGAAAAGCGACGGCGCCGCGGGCACCGGCCGCAAAGGCCGGATCCTCGTGGCTGGTGAGCAGGCAGATTTCCTCTCCGATCAGCTCCGGGCCAATTCCCGTGACGGCGTTCAGGACATGGGCCTGAACCGCGGCGAGCGCATGGTTGCGCATCGGGCCGCAATGGCGCTGCGCAATCAATGTGACGAGCGTCGCGAGGAAGCCGATGATCTGCGGATGAAGCCAGTCGCCGGCCTGCAATATTGCCGCTCCGCCGGGGTCGCGACGCAAGAAGGGGTCGATCGCGGCATGGGCCATGCGGCGCGCCTTGCGAATCTTGAGCAATTCGAACATGGCGCCTCCGCTCTGAGCGAAGCCTAGAGGAAACGTCCGATGCGCAAGCTCTCCCGAGGACAAGCTGCCTTGCCGCCCCGGCCGGATTTCGATGCTCTGGAAGCGGCGGCCGCGCGCCCGTCTTCGAGCCGAAGAGTAGCCTTCATGAACCTCGTAGGCGATCTGAATCTCGCCTGGTCGAACAACGAAAGCCTGTTCATCTATGTGCTGATGTGGCTGCTGGGCAGTGACGAGAAAGCGGCGGCGATCGTCTTCGCCACGCTGAATACCACGCGCGCGCGGCTGGATCTGGTGCAGCGTCTGGCCAAGATCGCGCTGGCCGACAGGGCCGTGCGTAGCGAGCTCGGCGAGGTCGTTGAACGTTTCTCGGCGGCGACGCGGCTGCGCAATGATCTCAGCCACGCGACCTTCGTCCTCGATCCGCAGGGCGAGATCACCCATACCCAGCACATGAAGGTGGAGGAAAGCCGAGGCAATCTGCGCTTTGGTATCCAACGGGCCGTCGATGAGGCCAGGCTGGAGGAGATTTCCCGCACGATCCGCGAGCTTCATGCGCTCAACCGGCGAATCTGGGATCTCATGCCGGTCCTTGAGGCCGCGACGCGGGCTGAGCGATAGCCGTCGCTTCGCTGTCACAGACCGACCCGGATGGTGAGCAGGTAGGGCTGGCTGATGCCGTCCGAAGCCGTCGCTATCCCTGTCAGCGGCAAGAAGCGGCCGAGAGGGCCATTCCTGTAGCCAGCTGAATTATCTCCGGAATTTTGATCTTAGCGGCAGGATTTGAACCTGCGACCCCCGCTCGCCCCGAACGTCCCCTGGGAAAAATCGGGTATCCAGGTTTCGTTGGGGTCTCGGTGAGGAACGCTCAGCGTCTATTCTGTCAGGCGACGCCCGTCTGCTCGAACTTTAGAATATCGCCAATCTATGGCACATGGGTGTGCTTGCCTCGAAACGCAGCAAGTGATCGCAAATGCGCCATACGCCGACATCGCTACTTCCAGCAGCAGATCAGCCGATCCTGTCCGAGCGCTTCGTTGCGCCGCCGGCGAAGGACGGCTCGCTGATGCTTCGAAATGTCAGGCTGCAGTATCTGCGCGCTGCCGCCGCGCTGTCCGTCCTGCTTTACCATGCCTCCGTCATCGTCGAGCGAATCAGCGGCAACGCCAGCTTTCTGACGGTTTTCGGCGGGTTCTGGGGCGCCTATGGGGTGGCGGTGTTCTTCGCCCTCTCGGGCTATCTGATGGGAGAACTCATCCAGCGCGACGATCCTGCCCGCTTCATGGTGAACCGACTGGTCAGGATCTATCCGCCGATGCTGCTCGCGGTGGCGATCTTCTGGGTAGCGTTCTTCGCCGCCGGCTTCCTGCGCAGCATCGATGTCGTCGGCCTCCTGCTCGCGCCGGCAGGCCCCCGAGACTACTTCCTCGCCGTCGAATGGACGCTCGTCTACGAGATGAGCTACTACGTCGTTCTCGCTCTTCTGGGTTTTGCCGGCCTGCGCCAGTTTGCAGCCTGGCTGGCGGCGTGCTGGATCGCCCTCATTCTCGTCGCGCTCGCGAAAGACGGTCTCGTGCGGGACGACACTCTCCCGCTCCTCAGCGCACTGCCGCTCCAGGCGATCAATCTGCCGTTTCTGGTCGGCTTCCTGCTTCCAGGCCTGGCCCGGCGTCGCTGGCTGCCACCGGGCCTCTGGCTTGTCGCGATAGCCGCGACGGTGGCGGCCGCCTATCTCATCCCGGGCGATCCGCGAATGAAGTCGGTCATCCCTGCGATCCTCATCGTCGCGGCAGCCGTCCGCGTTCCGAAGCCGGCGCCCGAAACAGTGTTCGGCATCATCGGTGAGCGTCTGGGTGACGCGAGCTACATGCTGTATCTCTGCCATATGCCGCTGATGACGCTCTTCGGCGGCTTCGCGCCGGCTTTCGCGCCCGGCCTTGCGCTCTGGCTCGGCGGAATCGGGGCCTCCATCGCATTCGCGCTGGCGCTCGCACCGGCGGATCTCGGCATGCACCGCTGGTTCAAGACCAGGATCGCTGCAGCTCCCATATCCCGTCTTCGCGCGCTCGCGTTCAGCTTCATCGCGATCTTCGTCGGCATCGCCGCCTATGCCGAGTTCGATGCCCGGGAAAAGCGGGCGGCCTACGCTCATGCGACGGCGATCATCACCGACGGCAAGCCAGCCGTTTCGGCGACGATTCGCGCGGAAGTCGACTCCGTCGACCGGCTGCCGGACGACACATTGGTCATACGCGGATATGCCATCGACCTCGACAAGCCTCAGCTCGTGACCCACGCCGCCGTCCTTCGAAACGGAAGCATCGTCGTCATGGAGCGATCGCGGCGGATGCGGGCAGACAAGGCACGTTCATGGTCGCGGCCCGATCTTGCCGGGGCCCGGTTCGGCTTCGTGCTGATGGTGCCGAAGCGAGTTGCCTGCTCGGCTGGCGATTTCGACGTGCGCGTCGCATTCGACGACGGCCGGCTCATCGTCCCCGTGATCGCACCGTCGGTCCGATTGTGTGCGTAGCCTCGCCGGGGATGGGCTGGTTTGCCTCAATCAGGCAAATCCCGCGCCGCTCTGCTCGGTATCGGCGACACAGCCGGCATCTTCAAGGCCCGCTCTCGCGTTTGGGGCGCTGGCGGCAGTGGGGGGCGCTAATTTCGGCCGGGGGATCCGGCTGTGGCGGCAACGGTGGTGGCTATTGGGAAGGCGTCTTCGACGTCATGCGGGGCGAAGTCATCACTATCGTTATGGGCGCTGGAGGCACCAAGGGTACTTCGGCCGGTGCCGGCGCCAACACCCAAGCTGAAGGATCTTCTTCGTTCGGAACGGGTAACTCTGCGACCGGTTGTGGTGGCTCCGGCTATTCCGGCTACGCCGCGACGCCGTCCGACGTCGTCGGCGCTGGTTCGAGCGGCCAGATCAACCAACTCGGCCAGCAGGCGGCGAACAGCTACCTCATTTGCCTCCGCCTATATCGCCTCGGCAGGCGGAGGCGCCTTTAATACTCCCGGCACTCCGATCACTGTCGGCAGCAGCTCGAAGGCCATGCAGCCCGGCGGAGGTTCCTCGGGCGTGGCGGCAACGACCGCTGACGGCCAGAACGGCGCTGACGGCATGGTCCTCCTGGAGTTTTGATGAGGTCCGCAATGCAGAAGTATGCGCGCGTTGTCGACGGTCACGTTGTCGAAGTCTTCAGCCGCCCGCAGGCGTTGGGATTGGAGATTGCTTCCACCCATCGATCGCGAGCCAGTTCATCCCGTGCCCTGGCGAGGTCCAGCCTGGCTGGACCTGTGGGCGGAGGTTTTCCGCACCGCCTCTGATCGGAACGGCGGAAGGCCGAGCCCTTCGGCTGATAGCCCATTCGCCGCCCCCGAGGCGCTCCATGCGCGGAGCATCGATATGAATGTCGCCAAGGTGCAGGCAGCGCTTCGCTAGACGCCGAAGGTCGAAGGAGGCCGGGCTGAAGACGAGCGCGGCTGTCCAACACTCCCGCGCGCGGGCGCAATCTGACTGGCGGCCACTGCGAAAGCCCGTACCCTGACGCCAGTGGAGACCGTCAGGCCGGAGTTGGCGAGTGTCGCAGAGTCATGCGCCGCGCGAATTGCTGGGCTGGGACTTCAATTGCCAGATAGGTGCAAGACGATACGCCCAGCGTGAGACAAAGCGCCAAAACGGCCTGCAGCGGTGTCAGAGCGTTGAATTCACCCACAACGCCCATCATAAGCGGGTGGAACAGATAGATCGAGAAGCTGACGGCTCCCACGAGAGTGAGCGGCCTCCACCGCAACCATGCGACAAGGGGGCTGCCGTAATGGGCTGCTGCAATCGTGCATGCCGCAGCCAGTGAAACGGCCGAGACGCTGAATCCGTGATCATGCTTGTCAATTGCGACGACGCTCAGGCCAACGGCGACCGCAAACAGAGCCGATCCAAGCACCGGTCGTCTCTGGGCATCGGCCCAAACAAGCCTGAAGACCAGCATTCCGATTAAGAACGAGTGGAAGTGCCAAAAGATCGTGAAGTTGGGTTCGACGATCCCGAGATTGTCTGTAATAGCCTTGCATACGGGGGGCCACATCAGGACAGCCGTGACCGCTACCATGCTCAAAGGCGCCTCAATGAGCCACGCGAGCACGAAGGGGAACATGAAGTAGAACAGAAACTCGACGAAAACTGACCATTCGATGCCAATAAGGGCGTTTCGCGTAGTCGGGTCAACCATTGTGATCAGTGAAAAATGTTTGGTGAGAACCCCGGCGACATAATCTGCAGGCATCCCGCCCCAGATCTTTACCACAGCCGTCACCGCGCAGGCCGCGTAGAACAGTGGCATGATCCGAAAGTACCGGCGAATGAAGAACCTACGCCAATCAACAGGCTCACCTTCGACCGCGGTTGCGATGCTGAGGCAAAGGCAAAACGCAGAGACGACGAAGAATAGCGTCACACCGAACTTGCCGTGATCGACGATCGCGTTCCCGAGATCGCCGAAACCTCGCAAACCAAACCCACCGGAGTGGATGAAGTAGACAGCGAGCGCGGCAATCCCGCGCAGGCCATCTAGCTCAAGAATGCGCGGCTTCATTCAAATAGCCTAGCACATCGCTCGCTTGGCAACCACCGGCCGCCTCTGGCGGGCCTTTCACACCGGGAGAATTCCATGGACACGACCGCAATTCAGCAGGTGCTGGTCGCGCTTGGCGATTCACTGGTCGTGGACTGCGTGATGGGGCCGAAGACGAAGGCGGCGGTTCAGGCGCTCCAGGCTGCACACGGCTGAGTGCCGACGGAATTGTCGGTCCGAGGATCGAGGCGGCGCGGAAGTCCGCAGTTTCCGACAAGCCCCAGCCCCGTCACGTCGCAACTGTCGACCGCGTAAAGCTCTTTGCCTTTATGCGATCGGGCGAGGCTCCGACCGGGCCGCCGCCTAACTCAGGGAAACTCGCCCGGCGGCGGCAAGCGCCATGAACAGCGATGCAACGTTGAGCGACTCTGGCAACAGCCCGTCCTTCAGCCCCGACACCATCTCTCGGACCGGCATCAAATGAACCGTCATGCCGTCTTCGGCGGCGTCCAGCTTGCGAACGCCCGTCGGCATGGCGTTTAGGGCAAGGTACGTGTGGACACGGTTCGTCTGATTGCCAGGGTTGGCATAAAGCGACGTCACGAATCGATAATCCGCAGCCCGATATCCGGTTTCTTCTTCCAGCTCACGAGAAGCAGCCTGGGTGGGATCCGTATCAGTCGCATCGACGGTGCCAGCCGGGAGCTCGAGAAAGAAGTCCGAGGCGCCATGCCGATACTGGCGTACCAGGACTAGCTCGTCGGACGGCGTGATTGCCACGACATGCACCCAATCGGGATAATCGAGAACGTAGAACGGCGCGACCTCATGACCTGAGGGGGTGAAGCAGTCATCCGCGCGCAGATTGATCCAGCGATCCTTGATCACGGTTCGCGACGCTTGCGTGGTCCATTTCTTGTCCATGCGTTGGGGATTAGCCACTGCAGGCCGAATAGCCAAGCTTGTGCCCCTTCCCGCCTGCCTCGCGCGGTTTTCGCATTCGGAGCATTTCATGGATACGACCGCCATCCCGCGGGCGCTGGTCGCGCTCGGCAATTCGCTTGTTGTTGGCAGCGTGGCCGGGCCGAAGACCAAAGCAGCTGTTAAGGCGTTCCAGACTGCACATGGCCTGAGTGCCGACGGAACGTCGGTCCGAGGGCCGAGGCAGCGCTGAGGTCCGCTATCGCCGCCGGGTCCTAGCCCCGTCACGCCGCAAACATCCATCGCGCAAAGCTCTTCGCTTATCCTCGCGATGGAGGACGACGTCTCTGCCGCTCGCGAGATGGCGGACGCGGTCTGCTCGCTCCTCGAAGCTGGCGCGAGCCATCGCCTCGACCCCCGCGGCGTTGCCGCCATCCTGAGGTGCGTCTCGCACTTGCAGGATCACGTCGGTTCGACCGTGCGCGACTGGGAGGAGGCCGTCCGGGCTAGCCGGGCGGCATAGGGCAGGCACAACTGACCAACAAGGCTGGCTCGGATCGGGGCCGGCTTTTTGCTGCGTGGGCGGGAGTTTCTGTCCGGAAACGAAAAAGGGCCTTTCGGCCCATTCTCAACTACTTGATATGTCTCGGGAAATTTTGGTCGGAGTGGCAGGATTTGAACCTGCGACCCCCTCGTCCCGAACGAGGTGCTCTACCAGGCTGAGCCACACTCCGATCAACTGGTGGCCGGCTTATAGCCAGCACGCGGGCGCGGCGCAACAGCTCGTTTGCAGGTCGGGGATGATTTCTTGCGAAGGCCCCGAATGGACGTCGCGAGGCGGTTGCGCAGGACGGCGACGCGTTCTAGAAGGCGCGACGCATTGGGGCGTCGCCAAGTGGTAAGGCAGCGGTTTTTGGTACCGCCATTCCCAGGTTCGAATCCTGGCGCCCCAGCCAGTTTCTCATAAGGCGCTGGGTTACGGGCTGTTCTTCTGCCCTCGCCGCCAGCCATTTGTAGCTCGCCGCGATCTTGTGGACATGGCTCTGAGGCCGTCGCGATCTCCAAGGCATGCGGCTCTGGTGCGCCGGATAGGGGGCGATGGCGCCTCTCATTCCGCTACCGCCGGCTGGACGGTGCTTCGTGAACTCAAGGCCGCGGCCAGAAGTCGACCCACAACGACAATGAACAGCTCGGGATGTTCAGGATATTCCTGCGGGTCGAATGCCAAGCCCAACACCACAGGCTGCTGATTGGGGGCTTTGATCGGCCAGAAGTCGAAGCGCGAGGTGTCGAAAGGATATACTCCAGCTCGCGCGAGATGGCCTTGGTCGAGCGATGACTGCGCGGCAGCCAGCTCGCTTGCGCTGGCGGTGATCGGTCCAAGAGACGATATGATTTCAAGCCGCCCGTCAGCGGGCGTCATCACTGCGACCGAGACATGGAACATCTCTTCCAGCGCCGCAGCGGCCCTGTTCGCCATGTCACGGGGTTGCCTCGCTACGGAGACGGCAGAGCTGAAGGACTGCAAGGCTTGTTCCTGGCGGAGCCGCAATTTGATCGCCCCTTGCCGCCGGGCCGCCAACGATGCCAGGCCACTCGCCATCCCGCCCACGACGAGAAGCAATCCGATCGCCCAGATGTTCGCGGGATCCTCGACCTGGAACGAGAAGCGCGGCGCGGTGAAGAAGAAATTGTAGGCCGACGCGCCCGCCACGGCGGCGAGCATCGAGGGGCCAAATCCAAATACAATGGCAGCCATGATGACTGGCAGGACGTAGATAAGCGAAAGGTTTGGAACTGCTGCCACGCTTTCCAGGGCGGACGCGATCACCGTCGCCAAGGCCGTCAAAACCAGGGCGGCCAGATACCCGGCCGCTACCGGAAAATCGGGTCGCTCCCGATACGCTGCACCGGCGATTGGATCGACCGGGAGCCCATTTGCGTCCTGGATGCTTTCCGAGTTCGCCATCGCAAGCCTCCCTCGATTGCCGGCTGCCGCTGACGGCCGTCAGCGAGCCGGCGCTCCCGGATTTATGAGGGGAGGCATAGGGTTTCCATGTGGGAAAACGCGCCCGGAAATAGGAATAAAGTGGGGCATGCCCGGTGACAGCCGGCGGCGGCGGGATTGCCGAGACCGAATGTCAGGCAAGCCTCAGGCCGTTGCCGGGCAGGTTCGGGACATCCGAATTCCACCCAGCTCTCGGGCGCATCAGCTCCCGCCGAGATCGTCGGCACCACCGACAGGTGCAACTCCGGGTCGATTGACTCCGTCACCTGATACGTTCTTCTAATGTTCTCAT
This sequence comes from Allobosea sp. 05T438, assembly GCF_056396025.1. Lineage (NCBI taxonomy): Bacteria > Pseudomonadati > Pseudomonadota > Alphaproteobacteria > Hyphomicrobiales > Alloboseaceae > Allobosea > Allobosea sp. 05T438. Next base: position 30,570 of record NZ_JBFTKQ010000023.1, on the reverse strand, counting down.
TTCCGAGGATGGGAACAATGACAGCCGAGCCGCTTGAGGGGCCGCCGGAAGCGGACGAACTCGAATGGGAGATCGTCGAGCTTGTCGACGAGTATGGAACTGAACGGGCCGCTCTGCGCGCGACGTACCAGACGTTGAAAGCAGTCCTCGCCGATGCCGATCGCGCGGTTTCCCGAGGCTTCGTGCGCGGCCTGTTCTCTCAAGGAGCGCGGCCCGTCCGCGCTCCGGGATGACCAGGCGAAAAGGCGTGGGAACGGATGAGGACCGCAACCGGACCCGCTCCCCTTCGGGTTGAAATCCCGATCCCGGTCGGCGGCGCCGAGGAGTGGCGTATTGTCCCTAGGGACAGGTGTCGGTCCTCGGGGATGGTAGTAATCGTCTGGTCGGAGAGAATCTGTCGGAGATGAAGATTGAAGGTCATGGTCTTCGAAGGCCACGACACCATTCTAGACGGGCGCATGGCCGCAAACATGCGCATGGCCCAGGAAGAAGTTCAGACTTTTTGGCGGCAGGGTCCGATCAGGTCGCTGGTCGAACGCCGCCGATAGGCAAACGAGCGTCACTGCGGCGCGAAACCCCAGATGGCGTTTCGGAGCTGTTGCGAGGTCATGCCATGCATCTGCGAATTGTGTTCGCCTCTGTCGTCGTCAGTGGGCTCGCTTCTCAGGCCCTCGCGCAGACGGTTGCGCCGCCTCCTCAGCCGCAAGCGCCAGCCGCAGCTCAGGCGGAGCAGGGCGAGCAGGTTCTCTCCGCCGCCCAGCTCGATGCGCTGGTCGCGCCGATCGCGCTCTATCCGGACGACTTGCTGGCGCAAGTGCTGATGGCCTCGACCTATCCGCTCGAGGTGGTGCAGGCGGATCGATGGGTTGCAGCCAACAAGAAGCTCAAGGGCGACCAGCTCAAGGCGGCTGCCGAGAAGCAGTCCTGGGATGCGAGCGTAAAGTCGCTGGTCGCGACGGCCTCCGTGCTGGAGATGATGAGCAAGAATCTCGATTGGACACAAAAGCTCGGCGACGCGGTGCTTGCCCAGCAGCCGGATATCATGGACGGCGTCCAGCGCATGCGGACGCGGGCCTACGACGCCAAGAAGCTGTCGTCCGGCTCCCAGCAGAAGGTGACGGTCCAGCAGACTAGCGGCAAGCAGACGATCCTGATCGAGCCGACCAACCCGGGCACGGTTTATGTGCCCTATTACGACCCGGGCGTGGTCTACGGCACCTGGCCCTATCCCGCATACCCGCCCTATTATTTCCCCGAGCCGGGCTATATCGCCACCGGCGTTCTTGCGACGGGCCTCGCCTTCGGCTCCGCTTATGCGTTGGGGCGCTGGGCCTCTGGCGGGTATTGGGGCGGAAACGTCAACTGGGCCGGCGGGAACATCAATATCGACCGCAATCGCGTGACGCATTGGGAGCATAACCCCCAGCATCGCCAGGGCGTTCAATATCGTAACGACGCGGTCAGGCAGAAATTCTCCGACAACAGCATCCGTGCCGGAGCCGAAGGCCGGATGGACTTCCGCGGACGCAGCGGCGAGCAGGTTCTGCGCCCCGATGGTGATCGCGGCGGAGCGGGTGCGGGCGCACGACCGGATCAGAGGCCGGGGGATCGTCCTGGAGCCGGTGCCAGACCCGACCGTCCGGGCGGGGATCGCGCCGCGGCTGCCGGCAACAGGCCGGACGGGGATCGGGCAGGGCGCCCCGGTGGCGAGCGTCCAGGCGCCGACCGTGGCCGGGGCTCAGCGCCGCCGCGGGCAAACGCTCAGCCCCGTCGCCCTCAATCCGGAGCAAGCCGTCCGGGGCCGGCACGCGACAACGCCTTCGGCAATATGCAGCCGGGCCGAGCCGCGAGCCTTCAATCGCAGCGCGGGCAGGCCAGCATGGCTCGCATGCCGTCGGGCGGTGGTGGGCGCGCGATGCATGCTGGTGGCGGTGCACGCATGGGCGGTGGAGGATATGGCGGTGGCGGGCGCGTTGGCGGCGGCGGTGGCGGGCGAATGGGAGGCGGCGGTGGCCGCGGAGGTGGCGGCGGGCGCCGTTCCGACATCCAGCTCAAGAACCACGTCGTGCTGCTGGGGGTTATGGAGAACGGGCTCGGCTTCTACCGCTTCGCCTATAATGGCGCCCACACAACCTATGTCGGGGTGATCGCGCAGGAGGTGCAGGAGGTCGCGCCCGAGGCGGTGCATCGCGGCGCGGACGGCTATCTGCGGGTCGACTACCGCCAGATCGGCGTTCCCTTCCAGACCTTCGACCACTGGAAGGCTTCGGGCTCGCGCATTCCCGCCGGGAAGCTCTGAACTGAAACGGCGTCGCCATCTGCTGGAGCGTTTCGCAACTGAGGGTGCAGTTCCATGATCATGACATGGCCAGCGGCGCATCTGCTCGTTCGCCTGCTTTGCGCGATTGCCGCGGGCTTCTGTGCCGCTTCGACGGCCGCTCGCGCACAGGAGCTGTTCCAATCGCCGGAACAGGCGGCCGCGGCACTTGCCGCCGCGGTGCGCGATGGCGATTCCATGCGCTTGTATTCCGTTTTCGGCATGTCCGGGCGGGACATCATCTTCTCGGGTGACGAGGTTCGCGACGCCGATAATCGCAAGCGCTTCATCGCGGCCTATGATGCCCGGCATTCGATCGTCGAAACCGGCCGGACCGCCACGCTGCTGGTCGGGGAGGACGCATTTCCGTTTCCGATCCCGATCGTCCGTTCGCGCGGCGGCTGGAAATTCCTGGTCGAGGCCGGGCGCCGGGAACTCCTCGCCCGCCGGATCGGCAAGAACGAGCTGGATGCCATCCAGGCGAGCCTCGCGATCCTCGATGCGCAATTCGAGTACGCCTCGAAAGGCCATGACGGCCGGAACACAGGCATCTACGCGCAGAGAATCATCAGCCAACCGGACAAGCATGACGGTCTCTACTGGCCGACCGGGCCGGGCGAGGAACCGAGCCCGCTTGGTGAATTCGCTGCCCAGGCTGCAACTGAAGGCTACAAGGCTAGCGGGACGCCGCAGCCATATCACGGCTACTACTTCAAGATCCTGAAAAAACAGGGGCCCTCAGCCGCGGGCGGGGCAACCGACTACATCGCGGGCGGCAACATGATCGGGGGATTCGCCGTTCTCGCCTATCCTGCAACCTATGCGAGATCGGGGATCACGAGCTTCCTGGTCAATCACGCGGGCACCGTCTATCAGAAGGATCTGGGCCCCAATACGCGTCTCATCGCGTCGCGCATGAACAGCTTCAACCCCGATCATGGTTGGGAGAAAGTCGTACCGCAGAAGGCGCAATAGCGGAGCGGGCGGCCCACTGCCGGGCGGGGCCGAACCGCGGTTCCGCAGGCGCTGACGACAACTCGGGATGGTGGCGTCGATGAAGCGCTGGTTGCCGATCGCGGAAGGGCTGCTTCCCTACAGGTGGGAATGGCTGCGCTTCGATGTCACCGCGGGGCTGGCGATCGCCGCCGTCGCCATTCCGAGCGCGGTTGCCTATCCCGCCATCGCGGGGCTTCCGGTTGAGGTCGGGTTCTACGCCAGCATCTTGTCTCTCGTCGGCTATGCGCTTCTCGGTCCCTCGCGCAAGCTGATCGTCGGGCCGGACGCGGCGACGATGACGGTTCTCGCGGCCACGCTCGCCACCTTGCCTCTCGGCGATCCCGCGAGTCGCGTCGCCGCGGCTGCCGCGCTCGCGCTGATGGTCGGGATATTCTGCATCCTCGCAAGCGTGCTCAAGCTCGGCGTCGTCGCTTCCTTTCTGTCCCGGCCGATCCTGATCGGCTTCATCAGCGGCATCTCGATATCGATCCTCGTCGGGCAGATCGGGCGGCTGACAGGCGTGCGTATCGAGTCCGACGGGCTGGTGCTGCCGCTGCTCGAGATCATCCGGAAGGCCTCGCAGATCCATTGGCTCACGGTCTGGTTCGGCGCAGCCATGTTCGGGCTGCTCGTCGTGTTGGCTCGCCTCCGTTTCCCGATCCCCGGGCCGCTGGTCGTGGTCGTCGTGGCGGTGCTGGCGTCGGCGGTCTTCGACTTCGAAGGCCGGGGCATGAAAGTCATCGGCAGCCTTCCGGGCGGCCTGCCGAAATGGGCGCTGCCGAACGTCGCCCATTTGCCGATCCCGGACCTCGTGCTTGGTGGCGCGGCGATCTGGTTGGTCAGTGTGAGCTCCGGTCTCGTCGGGGCGCGCAGCTTCGGTGCAAAAGACGGCTTCAAGGTCGATGCCGACCGGGAGTTGACGGGGCTGGGAGCGGCCAACATCTGTTCCGGCCTGTTCACCGGCTTCCCCGTTACGGTCTCGGATTCGCGAACCGCGATCAATCTGGCCGCAGGCGGCCGTTCGCAGCTGGCAGGCCTGATCTCTGCTGCCGCACTGGCGGTTCTGCTGATCTATCTGAACGATGTGCTGCGAGTCCTGCCCCATGCCGCGCTCGGGGCGATCCTCGCCTTTGCGGCGCTGAGCCTGATCGATCTCCAGGGGCTGCGGGAAACCTGGCGGATCAGCCGCATGGAGTTCGGCTTTGCCCTCATCAGCATGTGGGGCGCCATCAGTCTGGGCGTGCTCAGCGGCGTCGTCATCGCCATTGCCGGCACGCTGCTCTATGTCCTGCTGAAGGAAATGCGGCCGCGGGATGCCTTGCTCGGGCTCGTTGCCGGCAGGCCGGGCTTCTACAAGATGCACCGGATGGAGAGCGCCGCGCCACCGCCGGGGATGGTGCTCTTCATGATCCAGGGCAGCATTCTGTTCTTCAACGCCGACTACGTCCGCTCCCGGCTCGAAAGCGTGGCGAAGGAGGCCCCGCCCGGCACATCCTGGTTCGTGCTGGATGCGAGCGCCGTCGCGCAGATCGACATGACCGCGGCCACCATGCTCCTGCGGTGGCGGACCGACCTGGCGGCGATGGGGCTGACATTCGCCATCGCGGAACTGCACAAGGAGCCGCGGGAGATTCTGGAGCGGGCAGGTCTCTTCGAAGGCCCGGATGCGACGATCGCTTTTGACGATCTCGAAGACGCGGTCCGGATGCTCGGGGAGAAGATGTCCCGATAGCCCGGTATTGCGCTTAACCGGGACGGTCGGCGCGCCGGTATTCGCGAACCAGGATGTCGCAGCTGACGATCAGCACCCAGATCGGAAAGACGAGGAAGGTCCAGTCGACGAGGTGACTGCCGAAGAGAATGACCGCTGCAGCCGCATAGCCGGTGAACGCCGTCCATCGTCCCGTGATCCCGGTGCGGAGCACGATGGTCGAGGCGGTAATCAGGAAAACGCTCGAAACCTTCATCGCGTAGATGCTGGCGAGATTGTAGGCGAAGGATCGCGCCAGAGTGAACGTTACCGAGCCGATGAGCTCGCCCGGCCGGGCAGCGTGAGTGAGGAGGATCGCGCCGATGGCCGAGGCCGCGACGAAGAGCATGCCGATGAAGAGAAACCCGCTGCCGAGAAATACCGTTGCGAACAGCCTGTTCTCCTGAGCTCCCAATCGATCACGCAGCACGCCCATGAACCAAAGGAAGGCGATACCGGCGAAGGGGATCAGGTTCAGTGCGAGCGCAACCTTCCAGGATTGGGGCCCCACCCAATCTCCAGGATCCTGGGGGTTGAGGCGCAAAGTCTGCAGCACCAACACCAGCGAGGACAGGAGAAGAGCCGAAAAGAGAATGCCGGCGACGGCGGCTGCCTTCGGCGTCTTGAGCCCATCCGGCGCATGGTGAGGAGGCGGCACGTTGCGACCCTCGTTTCAGAGGCCTGCGCATAAATTTCCGAGCCAAGCATGCCGATAAGCGGCAGGCCTCAGCCTCATCCCTCAGGGGTTGTCGGGCGGAGCAGACCGAGCCGCTCGGCGCAGGTCACGAGCTCGACGACGGAGCGGACCTGCAGCTTCTCCATGACTTTGTGACGATGGGCCTTGATGGTGCGTTCGGTCGTTCCGAGCTCGAAGGCAATCTGCTTGTTCATCTTGCCGCGAACGACCAGATCGAAAACCTCCCGCTCACGTTTGGTCAGCCGCCCCAGCCGTGCCAAGCCGACGCGAACCCAGCTTTCGTGTTCACTGACGAGACGATGGCGGGAGATCGCGCGGCCGATGGCGTCGATGAACTCGTCGGGCTCGACAGGCTTCATGAACAAGTCTTCAGCCCCCGCTTTGATCGCGCGGATGCCCACCCGGATGTCCCCTTGGTCGGTCACGAAGATCACGGGCAGGTTCAGGCCGGCCTTGCTGAACAAATTCACCAGGTCCGGGATCGACTTATCCGGCGCCTGCGTATCGATGACGATGCAGCTCGCGCTTGCGATATCCGGCCGATGATTCAAGATTTCGTCGGCGCTGACATAAGCCTTGGTTTCATACCCGCAAGCTCGAAGCATCCGATCGATGCCCGCCTGGGATGCCGCGTCGCTATCGACGATGTGGACAACAGCTGACATGGCCAATCCTCAGTCTCTTCGTAGACAGCCGGGCCTCCGGCACGCGCTCCGAGCGGTATCTGGGTCTAAGGCGTCTTCAGCGCCTCCGGAGTGCAGCGCCGGTATCTGATCGCAGTGCCCCCCTCGGGTGCGCTGTAGCGATAGAGGCCGCCATCCTGACCCAGCGCGAGCACGGCCCGCGCGGTATCGGTCGCTATCGTCGTCGTGCAGCTGAGATGCAGGATCTGCCGCTCGCCCTGCGGGTCGACGCGGCCGATCCTGCAGGTCGCGAGCGGAGTGGACAGCCGCTGGCCCCGAATGACGAACGCCGCGGCAAAGGCGTTGGCCGGCCGCTTGAAGCCGAGTGTCTTCCCCGCCGCCGCGAAGACGTTGGTGCAGACCTGCCCTTCTTCGAGCCAGGCTCCTTGGAAGTCCGTCGTCTGCGCCCACGCGCCCTGTATCGCGAGCGCTGCAAAGGCGAGGGTGAGCAGGCACGGTCGGCAAGCCATGGCGATCATCGAGCCTCCAGTTGAGAACCTGCCTGATCGAGACAAAAACGGCGCAAGGCGCGACGCTTCTGTTGGGGCATCAAAGCTGGAGGTGCTTGATGGCGGCCGCCGAGGAGACAGCGTCGGGCCACCATGTCCACCGGGCGCTTTGCTGCCCTGTTGCGGTAAAGAGAAAGCTGCGAATGAAACCCGGGGTAGTAGGTTACGGTTGGCTACGCGCCGAGCCGGTTTCCGCTGATCCCGAATTCGAGAGAGCGCCGGATCTCCGTTCCGTCTCAGCGGCGAAACGGGTGGGCACGGGGAAGCCGGCCTCGATGGCGCCGCGGATCAGAATGGCGCGATCTCTTGCGTTGAAGTTGCGGCTGTTGAGTTCGTCGTCGAATTTGTCGAAGAATCCTGGCCGCAGCTGCAGGAACTCGGCGCGGGATTGCGCTGCTTCAGCGTGCAATCCCTGCCGCGCGAATATCAGCGCGGCGACGAAATGGTAGATTGAAAACCGACGCAGGTTTGCGCGGCGGATGAGGTCGGTGGCGCGTGCGTTGTCGCCTTCCATATAGGCGGCCAAAGCCAGGAGCCCGGTATAGTAGTCCGAGTTGCCCGGATTCTTTGCCATGGCCTCTTCGAGCAAGGATGCTCCTCGCTGCCAGTCTCCGGCCTGGGCCACCCGGCTGCCGAACTCGCTGAGCAGCTCGGTATCGTTCGGATTGAGCGCGAGCGCCTGAGAGCCGATCCGCAGCGCCTCGGTGGCTTCTCTGCTGAAATACAGGACGGTCATCAGCGCCTGAAGGGCGCGGATGTTCTCCGGATCGAGATGAACTGCGCGCTCGGCTGCCGTCCTCGCCCGCTCCAGCGGCGGCGGCGAGCCTAGCCGCTTGTTCAACTGGAAACGGTCCTCGTCGAGATAGAGGTAGGACAGCATCGCCCAACCGGTCGAAAAGTCCGGGTAGCGTGCCGTGACATTCTCGAGGCACGCGCGCGTCGCCGCATGCTCGGTTTGATCGAGCACCGCGCGGTAGCGATAGAACCGATAGGTGCATTGATAGGTTTCGAGATTTTGGACGCCGCCCGATTGCGTGGGCCGCGGTGGGGCGCTGAAAATGATTCCATAGGGCTGGGCGACCGCCGTCGCGACCTTCGAGGCTATCATCGTTTCAACGCCGACGATGTCGGCGGCGCGCGGGTCGGCGTCATAGGTTCCCGACCAGATTATGGCGGAACTCTCCCCATCCAGGACGCGGATCGTGACCCGCAGCTTGCCGTCGGAAAGACGGATGCCACCCTCAAGAATGTAACGGTTGCCGAACTGGCTTGTGAGCTCCGAGGCCGAGACGCGGGGCGATACGGCGGCGGAGTTTTCCCCCCCGAAAACCGTCAGCTCCTTGAAGCGCGAGAGCTGCGTCAGCAGTTCCTCTCCGAGACCGGCGATATAGACGTTGACCTCCGGCTGCCCCGACAAATTCGAGAGCGGCCTGACGATCAGGGAAGGGCCTTGCGGTCGCGGCGGCTCCCTAGCGGGGGGCGCCGGCGCCGGCAGGATGGCTAACCACAAAAGCGGGAGGGCAAGGCACAGCGCTGCCATAACGATAGCCCAGGCGAACCGCCGGCTTCCCCACCACGCGTCGCCTCTTCCCGCCAAATCCTGCTTCTCCGGAGCAGGGATAAGCGCGGGACTTTCGATGTGGGTCGGCGGAGCCTCTCGCCGCTGGAAGCGCGGCACGTAGCCGCCCTTGGGGATCTCGATCAGGATCGGGTCCGAGCTTCCGGCCAGCAGATAGTAGCGCTCCAGCGCGCGCCGGAGGCGGCCGGCTTCGATCCGAACGACCGGATCGTTCTGAATGTCAAAATTCGCATCGCGACCGAAGACTTCAACCGCGACGGAATAAGCTTTGATCCGGTCCGCATGACCCGAGAGGGTCTGGTTGATCACATAGATCAAGAACTGCCGCACGCGCTCGGGCACGTTGAACTCGGTGCTGGCGATGACCTTGTCCAATTGAGCGCGAATTTCACTGTCCTGAAGCTCGGCTTCCGGATGGTTTTCGAAATTTCCGTGCTCAAAAAGACGACAATTCTCCATGGAATCGGCTCCCGCAAGCCAGAAAACCACGTAAAAATTTCAAGAAAAAGGGTGCGCTCTCTGTGTAATCTACGGTTATTTACTCCCAATCCAGTCGGGCGACCACATAATTATTCAGTTTCGCAGGGGGCGCGCTCCAATGGACCCGGGCGTTCTGGCTGCCATTCGGCTGCTGCCGAAGCATAAGAAGGCGATCGAGGCGCTGGTGCTGGGGAGTCAGAGCTTCCGGTCGTTGTGCGCGGACCTCGCCGACGCAGAGCAGGCCCTGCGGCGTTGGGAGGCTTCCGACGCTCCCGCCAGGGCTGCGCGATGCATCGAATATCGGCATCTGATCGACGGCCTCGAGTCCGAGCTTCGGCAGTCGATAGGCGAGTGGCAGGTCCGGTCCGAAGGGGCGATCAAGGAATAACAAGCGGTGACTTCAACTCAGGGTGGAGAGTGACGATGTCAAAGCATGCATACTGGGCTCTGGCGATCTCGTTGGCCTTGGGCGCCGCCGCTTGCGCGCCCACGGTCACCAGCACGACCATCGTCGTGGCCGGTGTCGGGCCCGTGGAGATCGAGCGGATCAATGTCGAAGTCGCCGGAGTCGACCCGGCCGCGCGCATCGTCTCCGTACGGCAAGGACGTTTCGTCTGGGACGTCGCAGTTCCGGAGGTGTTTGGCGACCTGCAGGGCATTCGCGTTGGCGACAGGCTGGAGATCCAGCGCGCCGAAGGGGTGATCCTAGGCGCCAGGCGCGCAAGGAAGGGGGCCCGGCCGGGCATCGTCTATACCGATACCGTCGGCGCGCCGTCCTTCAACAACCTGCCCGACAAATTCGTCACGCGGTCGCTGACGATCACCGCGCGTTTCGAGAGGTTCGATCCGGCCACGGGCGTCGTGGACTTCGTCGGGCCGGCCGGGCCGCGCAGCCTTACGGTGGCCGACCCCGGGATCAAGGACGATCTCCGGCGCATGCGGCGCGGCGACATGATCGACCTGACCTTCGCCGAGGCCGTCTACATCCAGAAATATTGAATTCGCCGGCTCGACCCCGCGTCGAGAACGCTGGTTGCGATCGTTGAAGGAGATGCGAACGATGTCGCCCGCAAGTCAAAGTCCGAACGCAGGCACGCTCGCCGACGAGAGCTTCATGTCGGCCGACGATCTTCGGTCCTACATGGCCGATCTCGAAATGGCGAGGGCGTCCAAGCTGGCGGGCGCCATGAGCAAGGCTGAGGAAGCGCAGAGCAAGCTTGCTGCCACTCTGCGGGAGGAAATTGCCGTCACCCCGGAGAAGATCGAGGAAATCAAGCAAAGTCTCGCGGCAAAGACCCGCGCGGCGGCCGGCCGGGGTGAGACCGAGGTCCTCGTCATGCGCTTCCCGAGCCAGCTCTGCACGGATCGGGGCAGGGCCATCAACAACGCTGAAGCCGACTGGCCGACCACGCTCACCGGCCGGCCGCGGCAAGCCTATGAATTCTGGAAGGAGCATCTCCAGCCGGCCAAGTACAAGCTTCGCGCCTTGATCATCGACTGGCCGAGCGGGCTGCCCGGCGACGTCGCGTTCTTCTTGAGCTGGTCCTAGGGGGAGGGCGCCGACGATGAAAGCCAAGGGTAGCGAGCCTCTGAAACGAAAGCCCTACGAGCGGAAGCTGCGCGATCTTCACGCGGAGCTGGTCAATCTCCAGGAATGGGCGAAGCATGCGGGCGCAAAGGTCTGCATCGTCTTCGAAGGGCGGGATGGCGCCGGCAAGGGCGGCGTCATCAAGGCGATCACGGAGCGCGTCAGTCCCCGGATCTTCCGKGTGGTGGCGCTGCCGCCGCCGACGGAGCGCGAGAAATCGCAAATGTATGTGCAGCGTTATCTGCCGCATCTTCCCGCGGCTGGCGAAATCGTGATCTTCGATCGTAGCTGGTACAATCGGGCCGGCGTCGAGCGGGTCATGGGCTTCTGCACTGAGGAGCAGGCCAAAGGGTTCCTGCAGGTCGTCCCGGGCGTCGAGAAGGCGATAGTCGATTCCGGCGCCCTCCTTCTGAAATACTGGCTGGAAGTCGGCCAGGACGAACAGACGCGGCGGATGGAGGAGCGCATCAACGATCCGCGAAAGATCTGGAAACTGTCTCCCATGGATCTGAAATCATACTCGCGCTGGTACGATTACTCGCGGGCCCGCGACGAGATGTTTCGCGCCAGCGATACGACTTGGGCGCCATGGTATGCGGTACGCTCCGACGATAAGCGCCAGGCCCGGCTCAACATCATCTCCCACATCCTCAGCTCCGTCCCTTACAAGGCGCCGTCACGGGAAAAGATCAAGTTGCCCAAACGGCAGAAGCCTGATGACTATGAGGAAGCCGATTTCGCACGGAATTGGATCGGCTGATTCGAGACTGGAGTGCGTTTATGGCAGCCGAACTTCACCCGCTCGCACCGCACTCCCTGCCGGCCTTCATCACTGCGCCGGGAGAGACAGACGTTCTCATGGTCGTATCGGCCGTGATCCTGTTTCTGGCGGTGCTGAGCGTCGGTTTGATCTTCCTTCGGCTGCACACCCTGCCGGAGCGCATGGCGCATAAATCCCAGAAGCTCCAGTTCGAGATCGTTGCGGTCCTCGGGCTGCTCGCGCTGTTCACCCATGTGCATTTGTTCTGGGTCGCCGGGCTACTGCTCGCTTTGATCGATATCCCCGATTTCTCGGGGCTGTTCGGCAGAATGGCACATGCGCTCGAACGCATTGCCGGGATAGCGCCGAGGCGGCCGACAAGAGCTGACGACGCGGCGGCAGCGGAGCCGGTGGCGGGATCTGGCGCGGGCGATCCCAACGCACTCCAGAAGGTGGAGGGCGGTCATGCTTGAGCTTCTGTTCTGCTCCATGCTGACGCTCCTGCCCGACTACCTTTACCGGCGGTACGGGCAGGGCAAGCGGCTCGGCAAGGAAATCACCTTCTATTCGGTGTGGTTCGAGCTGCGATGGGGCATCATCTCCTGCCTCATGCTGACGATCGGCCTGATCACGGTGATCTTCTACAATCACCCGGCGACGACGAACGCGACCGTGATGTTCCGGACCGTCCCGATCATTTCGGAGGGTACCGGACGCGTCGCGCAGGTTTACCTCGGAGTCAGCGGTCCCGTCACAAAGGGCAGTCCGATCTTTCGTCTGGACAGCTCCAGGGAGGAGGCGGCGGTTGAAACGGCCCGGCGCAAGATCGCGGAAACGGAGGCCGCCATCGCCGTTGCCAAGGCCGAACTTCTCACCGACGAGAGCCGCATTCTCGAGGCCGCAAGCGCCCATAAGCAAGCCCTCGACGAATTGGAGACAAAGCAGGAGCTGCGGCGCCGCAACGACGATATCGTTGCGCGGCGCGAGATCGAACGGCTCGAGAATCTGACGGCCGGGCGCGAGGCTGCTCTGGCAGCTGTCGTTGCTGCGAAGTCCACCGCGGAGATCCGCATTTCGACCTTGCTGCCGGCCGAGAAGGCCAGCGCGGAGGCTGCCCTCGCACAAGCGCAGGCCGATCTCGACAAGACCGTCGTGCGCGCCGGCGTGAACGGCCGCGTCGAGCAGTTCACGCTGCGCGTCGGCGACATCGTCACGCCCATCATGCGGCCGGCCGGCGTCCTGATCCCGGAGGAGGCGGGGCGGAATTATCTTCAGGCCGGCTTCTCGCAGGTCGAGGGACAGGTGATGAAGGTCGGCATGGTCGCCGAGGTAACTTGTATGTCGAAGCCCTGGGTGATCATCCCGATGGTGGTGACGGGCGTTCAGGACTTCATCGCCACAGGCCAGGTGCGGGCTGGGGATCAATTGGTCGACGTCCAGCAGGTTGCAAAGCCGGGGACACTGCTGGCCTACCTCGAGCCTCTCTATCCCGACGGGCTTGATGGAGTGACGCCGGGCAGCAGCTGCATCGCCAACGCCTATTCGAGCAACCACGACCTGATTGTATCGGGCAAGCTCTCGACCGGGCGAAAATTCGTTCTCCATGCCGTCGACGCAGTGGCCCTGGTGCATGCCCTGCTGCTGCGGATCCAGGCGGTGGTGCTCCCGATCCAGGCGCTGGTCTTCAGCGGGCATTGAGCGCGAGCCGCACCTGCAAGCAGGCGCTCCAGGCGTCGATCATGGGCCGCCCTGGTCCGGTTCATGGCTTGCAGGTGGAGAAGGTCGAACCTGTCCGCATCGGGGGAACGTTGCATTCGAACAGCGGCCCATCGCGCCGCTCGGGCAGCCCCGGCACCGGCCGTCTCACCGCCTTTGTGCTTCGGATCGCCGCTCGGCTGGCGGCATTCGATCAAGGCGCGCTCCGGCGTCTATCGTGGCAGAGGATGAACCGGCACGGAACTTGCCGCGACAGACGGACATTAGTCCGGGTGTTTCGACATGGATCAGAACGAGTTCCGATGCGAAACATGTGGCTCTCCGCATGTTTCAGCTCCGCGCGTTCTCAAGTCTGAGAGCGAAGTCCTCTGCGGCCGATGCGGCGCGTTCATCGCGACGTGGGCAAACTATTGCGGCGCGATCGCCCTGGCTCTGGCCAATGACAATCAGCGTGGGCCGCCCCCTGCCGACCCGCTCCGTCCTGCCGAATGACCGCTTTCAGTGCCCCGTTCGCAAGAGGGACGTATTCCCCAGCATAAGCGTCGGCGTTGGTAACTCGATCTCCGAAATCACGTCGGCCAGTGGTTTCGGTTGCGCATACAGGCCGTTTTGGCGCCGAGCCCGAACCCGACAGGCACTCCCATTTCGACCTGGGCGCGAGCACGCATCGGTGCTCTCCCTGCCCGGATCGTTGTGCGGCCCCGATCGAGTGGCCAGCTTCAATCCAATGCATGGCCGGCCCTAACTGCGCCGGTAGATATCTTCTATCCGAATAATGTCGTCCTCACCCAGATACGACCCGACCTGGACCTCGATCAGCTCGAGCGGAATCTTGCCAGGATTGGCCATTCGGTGGACGCAGCCGATCGGCAGATAGATTGATTCGGTCTCGTGCACGACGATGGTCTCGTGGTTGCGCGTCACCTCGGCGGTGCCGCGCACGACGACCCAGTGTTCGGCACGGTGATAGTGCTTCTGCAGGGAAAGAACGCCGCCCGGCTTCACGGTGATGCGCTTCACCTGATAGCGGGAGCCGATGTCGACCGAGAGATATTTGCCCCAAGGGCGCTGAATCTCGCGATGGGCTCCGGCTTCCGACTCGCCCCTGGCGGCGATGAGCGCGACCATCTCCTTGACCTTGTCGGCCTTGGCCTTCGGCGCCACGAGCACGGCGTCGCGCGTCGAGATCACCGCGACATCGTCGAGGCCGATCACCGCCACGAGCGCATCTTCGGACCGGACAAGATTGTTCGAGCCGTCGAGCACATAGCCACGGCCCTCGATGACGTTGCCGCTGGCGTCCTTCTCCGCAAGGTCCCAGACCGCCGACCAGCCGCCGACATCCGACCAGCCGAAATTGCCGGCGACGACAGCCGCCTTCTTCGTCCGCTCCATCACGGCGTAATCGATCGAGATCGTCCTGGCCTGCCCGAAGGCCTCGGCATCGAGCAGCAGGAAGTCCAGATCGGGCTTGGCCTTGGCGACAGCCGCGATCACGGGCTCAAGGACCTGCGGCTCGAAGGCCTCCAACTCGCCGCGCATCGTCGCGGCGTCGAATATAAAGTTGCCGGAGTTCCAGAGATAGCCGTCCAGCAGGTATCGCGCGGCGCGCTGCGCGTCAGGCTTTTCGACGAAGGCCGCGACCTGTCGGGCGCCCCCGGCAATCTCCTCGCCGGGATGGATATAGCCGTAGCCGGTCGCAGGATGGCTCGGCGGGATGCCGATCGTCACGATCCGGCCCTGTGCCGCAACGGCGCCGGCCTTGCGGCAGGTCTCGACGAAAAGCGCGCCATCCTGAACGATATGGTCGGCGGCAAAGACGCCGACCACGGCCTGCTCGTCGCGCGCCAAAGCCAGTTCGGTCGCCACAGCCACTGCAGCAGCGGAGTCACGGCGCATCGGCTCCAGCACGATCTGCGCGGACAACCCGACGGCCTGCAACTGTTCGAGAACAGTGAAGCGGTAGGCCTCGTTGGTGATCACGATCGGCTCGGCGAAGACGGCCTGATCGGACAGCAGCTGCATCGCCCGCTGAAAGGTCGATCCCTGCCCCAGCAGCGGGATGAACTGCTTCGGCATCGTGTCCCGCGAGACTGGCCAAAGACGCGTTCCCGCACCGCCACACATCACGACCGGGATTATCTTCAAGACCATCTGTGGCGCACTCCTCGTTATAGATCGTCTATGGCGTCGGCCAAAATGGCACAAGCTTCTCGATGTCCGAGCCGATGCTGCGCGGGGTGAAAATCAACCTCGGCGGTGGGGCGCCATCTCCCTGCTAGCCAGGAAACATCAGGGAATTCCGTGATGAAAAGTGCCTCGTTGACCTTCCAGAATTCGGAAAACGCGAAGATCTTCAAGACACGCCGGGCGATGAAGACCCCTGAATCAGCAGGAATTTCAACTGATCGCAAGCAGGGAACTGCTTTTGAGGTAGCTGGGAACAACCGGTGGTGGGAAGGGAGACACCCGCGCGCGCGGACGCGTCAGCGTCGCACCGGCGTTGGTGACAACCCGCCTTTGACCGGGCGATAGCGCAACTAGCGCTGCGGATCGTCGAACGTGAGTTGTCCGAGCTGTCGCCGCGCAACGCACATACGCATGCGCTTAAACAGATCCACCTGATCGCGGAGAGCATCGAGGCGTTTGGTTTCGTGGCGCCCATCATGGTCGACAAGGCCGGCGAGATCGTCGCCGGTCACGATCGGTACGAGGCGGCCGGGCTGCTGGGTATCAGCAAAGTGCCTGTCGTTTGCCCGGGCCATCTCGGGCCGACTGGACAGGTGCACATTGCAGGCGAAGGTGGATCCGGCCGATGCGCTGCCGGAGCTGGCGGCCACTGCTGTCAGCCGTCGTGGCGATCTGTGGCTGCTCGGCGAACACCGTATCCTGTGCGGGGACGCCCGCAACCGGGCGGCTTACGTCGTCGTGATGCGCGGTGAGCAGGTCCAGATGGTGTTCACTGGGGATTGCATCTCGCGTTCTTCGTTTCATTGGTTAGGCAGTTACGCGATCCATCTGGTTCGGGCAGGGATGATAGCTACAGTCGCGAAATTGCTGGCGCCGCTAGCGCTCCGCGGCCGCTCAGGCTCACGCTAACTGCTTCTTCCGCCGTAGCTGTTCGGATTGTGCTGCATATCGCTTTCGAGCGACCGATAATGCGCTGGCGCAAACAGCTCGGGCTGGGAATGCAGCCGCTTCGACGCTTGTTGTTTCCCCACTAAGTCTCCTATTTGATGGCTTTCCACCACGCGTTCGCGTTTGCATCAACGCTCAAAAGTCTTCCGGCTCGGAGCGCATCAAACGGCCCTCTTTGAGACGAGCCCTCAGTCGCTCTACCCCAGCTCGGACGGCAGTGGTCGTGGCTCGGTCATGGATTATCCGGTCTATTACCCTTCCAGAGTGCCGAGCAAGCTTGGCAGATCCCGTGGGATGCTGGAGCCGAGTATTTGAGCCGTGTGCTTTGAGTGCGGGATCCTGTACAAGGCGAGAGAGCCGCCTCATCGCGTGAAGTGTTATTGTCGGTGATGCCAGTGCGATCAGCGCAACAGGCGGGGCGGGGCTGCGTCTCCATGCGGGCTAGAAACGCGCGCGGATTTGCACTACCAGCTTCATCGCGAACGTGCGAAATTTCACAGGATGATCGGTTAATGGCGTATCTTATTGCCGAACAGGGCAAATCGGCGCCCGATGGCAATCAAGCAGTGATCGAGATTACGGCCGACGCGCAGAATCCGAACTATTGGCGCGACGTTTGGCAACACCGTGAACTTTTTCAATTGCTGGTATGGCGCGATCTCGTCGTTCGATACAAGCAGACGCTTATTGGTTTCAGCTGGTCCGTCATTCGCCCGCTGACGATGATGATTGTGTTCACGATCGTCTTCGGCGGGTTCGCGAAGCTGCCGTCCAATGACTCACCCTACGCACTCCTCGTTTTCACGGGCCTCCTCCCCTGGATGTTTTTCGCGACGACCTTTTCCGAGGCGGGCAATAGCGTCATTGCGAACACGCCGATCGTGTCAAAAGTTTATTTTCCTAAGATTATATTGCCAGTCAGTTGCATATTTGTTGGTGTTGTTGATTTCGTAATATCTTTCTTTATCTATTTTTTGCTGGCGATCTATTTTAGGCATCCTCCTGGAATTAATGTTTTATTCTTGCCAGTCTGTATATTGTTGTTGTGTTTGTTCGTCATGGCCTGCGGCACCTGGGTCGCGGCGCTTAATGTCCGTTACCGCGATTTCAGGTATCTTCTGCCGGTCGTTCTGCAGCTGGGCGCCTACATGTCCCCTGTCGGTTACGCCAGCAGCGTTGTGCCCGGCAAGTGGGGTATGGTCTTCGCGCTCAACCCGATGGTCGGCATCATCGATGGGTTTCGCTGGTCGTTGTTGGACGCCGGAACACCGTTTCCGAAATTCAGCTTCAGCGTAGCGGTCGTCTTTACCGTAGTTTGCCTGATTCCGGGCGTGCGGTTCTTCATGAAATCGGAAAGTCGTTTCTGCGACGACCTATAAAAACGATGAAAAAAGCCATTATTGCCGAAGGCCTATCGAAGCGTTTCCGGATCGGCCGAGCCAGCGACTCCGAGAGTGGGAGCTTGCGCGACACGGTCGGTCGCATGCTCCATTCGTTGCGCCCTTCAGGCGAGGACGACGAGAGTACCGATTTTTGGGCCCTGCGGGATATCAGCTTCGAGGTCGAGCCCGGCGAACGCATGGCGGTCATTGGCCGAAACGGTTCCGGGAAATCGACGCTGCTAAAGGTGCTGTCGCGCGTCATGGCGCCGACCAGCGGCAAGGTCAGTGTGCGTGGGCGGCTCAGCAGCTTGCTCGAGGTCGGCACCGGGTTTCATCCGGAGTTGACCGGGCGGGAGAATATCTTTCTTAGCGGCGCCGTTCTCGGCATGAAGCAGGCCGAGGTGAAGCGACGGTTCGATGAGATCGTCGATTTCTCCGAAATCGCCAAGTTTCTGGATACGCCCGTCAAGCGCTATTCGAGCGGCATGTATGTCCGTCTCGCTTTCGGCGTCGCCGCGCATCTGGAGCCGGATATTCTCATCCTCGACGAGGTCATGGCGGTGGGCGACTCGGGCTTCCAGGCCAAGTCTCAGAAGAAGCTTGACGCCTTGGCCCATGAAGGGCGGACGGTCCTGTTCGTTAGCCATTCCATGGCTGCGGTGCGGGGCGTGTGCGATACTGCCCTTCTGCTCGAGGCCGGCAGGGCCGGCCCGAAGCAGGCCGTCGAAAGCGCCGTCCGGAAATACCTGAACAGTACCATAACGAGACGGACGGCGTCCTTGCCGATCATCACGGACGATATCATTCTCGTCGATATGAACGTCCGTCAGGATACGCGGAACCTGATGGATTTCGTCGGGGAAGAGCAGATTGCGGTTTCGATCGAAGTCGAGATTCTGACGCCGATCGACGACCTTCGGCTCGGATTCTATGTCAAGACCATCGACGGTCATGTGATCGCACGGGCGCTTTTCGACGACTGGGATGCTGAAAAGTCGCGGTTCCCGATCGGGCATTTTGTCCTGGAGGGCGTCATCCCCGCTAACCTTCTTGTTCACGGCGAATATATTTTTGAGGTACACGCCAGCCGTTTCGGGATCTGCGATTATTTCGGCGAGGCGGGGCAACTCTCGTTCCGAGTCGCGGAAGCCAAGGACTACAACGTCCAACACAAGGGCGAGCAGCCCTTCGGCTATGTCCATATCGATCCCCAGTGGCAGATGCAGCGCATATGACACGGTTGGTCCGGCTGGATACTTGTGCGCCGCGGTGGCCTTGGTTGCGCCAGACACCAGGGCGCTCGGGCCGTTGGGGAAGCTTTCGGTTCAGTGTCGACGAGGCGCTCAAGCATTGCGAGGCGTGGGCCGTCTTCGAGTCGCTCGAGACGCGAGCCGATGTTTTCTGTCCGCCGGATCGCACAGTGTTCATCACCGGAGAGCCAAGTGACATTGGCCGGTATCATCCTGAGTTTCTCGCTCAGTTCGGCTATGTCATCAGTGGCCGCAACGATCTGTCTCACCCCCGCCAGATCTACCTTCAGCCCGCTCATCCCTGGTTTGTGGAGCGCGATCTCGACGAACTGCTGGTGATGCCCCCGCCAGCCAAAAGCCGGGACATCTGCGTCCTGATATCCGACAAAGCCTTTACCGAAGGGCACAGGCGGCGACTCGATTTCCTCGAACGTTTGCGGCAAGTGCATCCTGCGATCGATATCTTCGGGCGAGGAATTCGACCTTTTGAAAGCAAGTGGGACACCCTGTTGCCCTACCGATATACGCTCGTTCTGGAAAACAGCGACGAGCGGGATTTCGTTACCGAGAAGATGCCCGATGCGTGGCTAGCCTTTTGTCATCCGATTTACTCCGGCAGCGTCAATGCGGAGAGATATGCGTCGCCCGACGCGTTCACGCGCATCGATATCGCAGAGCCGGAAGCGGCGATCGCTCGGATTGGTAGCTTGCTCGCAGACGAGACCGGCTACGGTACTTGCCTTCCGGCCGTGGTGGCGGCGCGGCAGGACTATCTGACACGCTGGCAGTTCTTCGGAAACCTGGCGGGCGCACTGGAGATCATCGTCGGATTGAGCCGGAAGCCGCCCGAGATGATCACGATACGGCCCAATAGCGAGTTCCTCGCCGAAGAGGCCGCGCGCAGCCAAGCGGTTGCCCCCGCTCCGGAGGCGAGCTTGCCCGAATCTGCGACTGACAGGCCATCGACGGCTGAAGCCGAAGGTCCTCGGGCTGATCCGCGAGGTGGTCTCCTGTCTGCGTTACGTGACGCCTTGTCGTCGATCGGCGGAAAGCAACGATAGCATGATAACGACCCGCATCATCGGCGGCCTCGGAAACCAGATGTTCCAGTATGCAGCTGGTCGCGCGCTGGCATTGAGGAACCGTGACAGCCTAGCAATCGATCGCCAAGCATTCGCCGACTACAATGTGCATGCCTATGCGCTGGATTTTTTCGTTTTGGAAGTCCCCGATGCGCCGGCCGGCCTGGCAGTGCCCCTCGGAGCGGACAGCCGCTGGACCCGCTTGCTTCCTTGGCGCCGTCCTGTCCGGCACGTCGTGGAGAAAGGGCTGCGCTTCGATCCAGCGGTGGCTTCGCAATCTGGCAATGTCTATCTTGATGGATATTGGCAGAGCGAGCGGTACTTTGCCGACTTCGCGGATGCATTGAGAAGGGATTTTCAGTTTCGCCATGCTCCGTCTCCGGCGAATGCGGAGTTCGTGAAGCGGGCGGCGGCGGACAACACCGTTTCGATCCATATCCGGCGCGGGGACTACGTAAGCAACCCGAACGCGCTCGCGGTGCACGGCACCTGCTCTCCGGCCTATTACGAGAAGGCGATCGCAACGCTGATGGAGGAGTGCGGCTCCGACATGGTCGGTTTCGTCTTTTCGGACGATCACGCGTGGACGCGCGAGAACATCCGCCTGCCGATCGAGATGGTGCATGTCGAGGGCAATGCCGCCGACAAGGCCTACGAAGACATGCGGATCATGGCCGCATGTCGGCACCATGTGATCGCCAACAGCACGTTCAGCTGGTGGGGCGCCTGGCTCGACCCGCGCCCGGACGCGAGGGTGATTGCACCCGCTCGGTGGTTCGCCGATCCCGGAATGGACGCCACCGACCTCATTCCAGCGCGCTGGAACAGGCTGCAGGTCGAGCTTGGCCACAGCGCCGTAACGTGCTGATGTTGGATCTCGTCAGGTATTGATCGCACATGGACTCTCATCCGCAGGCTTCCCCGCTCGTGTCTGTGCTCGTGCCGGTACACAACGCGGAGCGCTATCTTGAGCAGACTTTGATATCGGTGCTCGCTCAGACCTTCGCCGACTTCGAGCTTCTGGTGGTGGACGACCTGTCTACTGACGAATCTCCCACGATCCTGCGCCGTTTCGCGGCGACGGATTCGCGCGTCAGGGTGCTGCGGCGCAGTGGAGGCGCTCCTGGACTGTCGCATGCGCTCAATCTCGGCCTCGGCGAGGCGCGCGGCACGCTGATAGCGCGCCTGGATGCGGACGATATCGCATTGCCGCACCGGCTCGCGCGGCAGGTCGAGTGGCTGTCTGCTCATCCTGATCACGCGATTCTCGGCTCGTTCATCGAGATGATGGATCAAGAGGGCAATCCAACCGGCTTGCATCGCGAACCTCTCGGCGCTGCAGCGGTCGCCCTGCATTCCATGGTCGGGACGCCTTTCGCCCACCCGGCGGTGATGATGCGCCGGGACTTTCTGGACGCTCACCAGCTTCGCTATCATGAAATGCCTGCGCAGGATTACGACCTGTGGGCCAGGATGCTCAATTGCGGCGCGAAAGGAGATAACATTCCCGAGGCGCTGGTGCGTTATCGCGTTCATCCGAGTTCGGACAGCAATGTTCGCGCGGCTGCCCATGAACGCGTCGCACGCTCGACCGCACTGCGTCAGCTCGCACACTATACGGCTGGAACACAAAAGCTGGGGCCGTGGCTGGAGCCGCGCTTTCAACAGGTCGCGCACGCCGTCATCACGGGAAATGCCCTGCCCGCAAGGCCAGGGGATGGCATGGAGGTCCAGAAGCTCGAGGATTTGCTGGCGGTGGCGGAGCCGCGGCTCGGAGTGTCGGGCACCGAGATCGCCGACCTTCGTGGTCGGATCGCAGAATATGGAAAAGTCTTCCGGAGCGGCAGCCAGGGTCTCGACAGGGCTCTGAACAAGGCCGTCTCGTCGTTGCGCCCGCTGATGCGCCGCGAAGGCAACGCACGATCGATCCCGGCAGATGCCGGGGCGGCGCCGGCGAACGAGGCTGCCGCCTTCGTCAGGTCGGTGCCGGTCTTCATCAATACCCGCGATCGGGTGGCTTGCCTGCGGCGCCTCCTGGAGTGGCTGGAGCGCGCCGGCCACGAGAACATCACGATCATCGACAACGCCTCGACCTATCCGCCGCTCCTGGCCTATCTGGAGGCCACCAGGCATCGTGTCATCCGCTCTCCCCATAATCTCGGGCACACTTCGCTCTGGAAGCTTCCCGAACTTCACCCCGTGATCATGTCGGAGTGGTTCGTCTATACCGACCCGGACGTGATTCCCTCCGAGGAGGTGCCGCTCGACGCCGTTTTCCGATTCAGGCGGCTCATGCAGTCCTATCCGCATATCCTCAAGGCGGGCTTCGGACTGCGCATCGACGACCTGCCTGATCACTACCATCTCAAGAACCGCGTCGTATCCTGGGAAAGCGGCCTGTACGGCCGCCAGGTCGAGCCCGATGTGTTCGAGGCTGACATCGACACCACCTTCGCGCTCTACCGGCCGGGCGTGCCCTATTGCTACGGGCCCGCCCTGCGAACGATGGGGCGTTATCAGGCGCGCCATCTACCCTGGTACACCAACAGCGCCGTCGTCGACGAGGAGGAGGCCTATTACCGGGCGCATGCGCTTTCCGCCGTTACAACCTGGAACGTGGAAGGCGACGCGAAGGAATTGCCGGCGCCAGGCGCCGGCGGAGTCGCTGCTCGCGAGACTTTCGCCGGACATGTCCGCCAAGCGCTCAAGCGACGCATCAAGAGCCTGATCGCGAAGTAAGGGAATGGGAGCGAGGCGCTGATTACTAAGCTGAAAATCGCGGTCAAGAAAAAGATTGAGAGAAAGCTTGCCGGTATTCTGTCAAGGCTGATGAGCCGTGAATTTGTAGTGAAGACTATCGACGATAGTATCTTTTCCGAATTGGTAGAGCGTCATTTTTTCGAGCGTGGCGATCATTCTGCTGTCCTCTCGCGAGTGAAGGCGGAGATGATAATGGGGGAATTTGCCGCGAAGGTCGTCAGGGAGGGGCTTACCGGAGACCTATTGCGGGAGAAGATGGAGAATAACTACAACAAAGAAATGGTCGATTTGCTGAGATTTGGATTCAGGACGGTTGAATTTGGGATAAGAGATTCCATCGGCGATCTTTATTTGGAAATGTTGAATTCAAAGATAACGTCGATGCCTTTGGGTCGTTCGATAATCTCATCTGAGTTTGAAAGTAAAATTTTCGAAGGAAAACATGTCGAGGCCATGAAAAACTCTATCATCTCCGATGAGAGTTTTGTGGGCGATTATAGCTATATCGGGTATAATTGCCTGATATCGAATGCGACTGTGGGGCGCTACTGCTCGATAGCAAACAACGTATCCATCGGCCCCGGCGAGCATGCGCTGGGCGCTGTCTCGACGAATTCTATCTTCATGAATGACGTGTATCGTGAGTTGACGGCTGCACCTTGCACTGTCGGGCACGACGTCTGGATCGGCGCAAATTCGGTTATTCGCCGCGGTGTAAAGATCGGGAACGGCGCCGTTGTCGGCGCAAATTCCTTTGTCAATGCGGATGTTCCGGATTTCGCGATTGTGGTCGGAGCGCCCGCGCGACTGATCAAGTTTCGCTTCGACGCCGAAACGCAGGACATCATCCGCCGGTCGAAATGGTGGGAACAGGATTTCGATCAGGCGAAAGAGGTGATCGCGGAGATCGGAAAATCAATCCGGATGCCCTCCGAGGTTCCGCTTGAAGTTGCGCCAGGTATCTCTGAAGCCGGGGGGTAAGGAGAAATAGACGCGCGAGGCGGTCCTAATCGCGGTATTTCGCGTCATCCGCAACACATGGCGGCCATAGCGGATCGAAGCGAAAAGGCTTCGGCTTGCCCTGTGTGGCAATATGTTTCTGGCGGCATCGACAAGGGCCGAACTGACGGGGCGGAGGCGCGGTGTCCGGTAGAGTTCCTTGAAATAGCTCTGCATTGCTACGGATACGCGCCCGAAACGAGCGAGGTCGTCTGCAGAGCGGATCTTGTACTTCCTCAGCAGCCTGATCCAGATTTCCTGAGCGTCGGGCGTGGTGTTGAGACGATCGAGGCACTTTTCAAACAGCATCAGCGCCTCGCCGATATCGACGGCGGCATCGTCGCGCACCAGTTCCGTCACCTGGTGGGCGGCGCTGGTCGGTGTTGTGATGAGCGGGTCCGGCGTGTAGGCGAAGATGGCGCAGACCCGCAAGGCGCGAATGTAGTAATCGAGGTCGACCAGCCATTTCATGCGCGTATCGTACGCGATGCCGAGCGACCGCCTCACGATCGTCGCGGAGGGCGCGCCGATCACGTTGCCCATGAACAGCTGCTCCGGGAACAGCGCGAGCGAGCGCGCCTGAGCGTCGGTTATGTGATGGTGGCGCTTGGAGCCGTCCCCGACGTGCTCTACGGTCGTGCCCGAAAACGCGAAGAGCGCCTGCGGATTCTCATCCAGAAGCGCGACGAACCGCCCCAGCGCGTCGGGGTGGGAGAAGTGATCGTCGTGATGCAGGATCTTGAGGTATTCGCCCTGTGCGTGAGCCAGGGCGGCATTCCAGTTGCGTGGTGAACCGAGCGCTTCGCTATTCCGCACGTACCGAAGCCGCCCGCCGAAGTCGAACTCGCCGATCAGCCTTTCGACCTCGTCGTTCGGAGAGTCGTCGGAAACGATTATCTCGTAGCCTTGGAAGTGCTGCTCGGCGATCGAAGCAAGCGTGGCCCTCAGGAATTCAACCTGCTTGTACGCTGGAATACAAATGGAAACTTTGGTCATTGTCTCGGCTTTGCCAGAAATGCGCGAGGCGTCGAAACGATCGTCGCCCCGGCGCACCATCAACGTCCCAGAAGCTTCCCGAGGAGGCTCGGGCGAGGAAAAGGCCGCCCGTCGCCCTCGGGAATAATAGCGGCGTCGGGAATCTGGGCCATGATATCGGCTTCGCTGGCGCCGTATTCCTCATACTGCGGAGCAACGTCGCTGCGAGCCGACACCATGAAGAGATGCTGGTAGGTCCGTGCCTCCTGGTCTGCGGCTAGTCGCCGGAGAACCGACTCTTCGGCGGCGATCGTCTTCCGGTCGAATTCTACGTTGAAGAAGCTGCGCTGCAGCCGCACGACCTTCTCGACCCCCCAGCCGAGGTCCGAGAAGAGCTGGAGCAGCGTCTTCAGTGTCAGGAAGCGCAGATGCGTCTTCTCCAGCAGGCCGGAATCGACGTAATCGAAATAGCCGTTCAGCAGCGAAAGCCGCACCGCGCCGAAGGAGACGTTGGGCACTGACAGCAGCACGCGCGTTCCGCGCTGGACGAGTGGAGCGATGCCGCTCAGGAAGTCGAACGGATTCGGCACGTGCTCGATCACGTCCGCGAGGATGAGAAAGTCGTAGTCGCCCAAAGTGCCGTCAGCGATGAGTTCGGCGATGCCGCTCTCGTAGACTTGCCGGTAGTGCTCACGTGCGAGATTTGCGGCGAATCCGTTGGGCTCGACCCCATCTATGGCGGCCGTCCGGCCCGCGCGCTTCAGCACTCGGCCCAGGTTACCGTTGCCGCAGCCGACGTCGAGGACGCTCGCTTCAGGTGGGATGATCTTCGCGATGCGCGCAAGAGGCTGCGCCGGATCCGCGAGAATGCCGCCGATCACCTCGTCGGGAACGACGTAATTCGCTGTGGGCCGCTCGAAGAGCGCGCAACTGCGGGGGGCTTTGTCCGGGGCGGTCGTCATGCTGCGTGCCTCAGCGCGAAATCGCGGACCAGATCGGCGATGGCCTCGATCTTGTCCCCTGTTTCATAGTGGTGGTTGCCGATGAAAAAGCCGTTGGCGTCGATCTCCTCGGCGACCGGCAGCGGGCCGGCGATCGTGTGGTCGAGATGTGCGAGCACGGGATTGGCCGTGAAGTTCCCCGCGACGATGGGGCGGCACTCCACGCCTTCCTGCTGGAGCCTCTGCACCAGCTCGCCACGCTTGCCGGCGAGCTTTCCCTCCAGGATGATGGCGAATCCGAACCAGGAGCTTTCGCCCGTCTCCTGCTGGATGCGGACGCCCGGCAGGTTGCCAAAAGCGTTTGTGAAACGCGCGGCATTGGCGCGCCGCTCCGCGACGAAACCCGGAAGCTTACGCAATTGGGTCTGGCCCAGCGCGCCCTCCATTTCGAGTGGGCGCAGGTTGTAGCCAGGCAGAACGAACCGGAACAGGCGTTTGAATTCATCCGTGTCGCCGGCGAGATGGCTGTCCTGCGGCTGTTCTCGCATCCATCCGTGAGCGCGTATGCTGAGCATGGTATGGTAAAGTTTGCGGTCGTCCGTGACGACGACCCCCCCTTCCATTGTGCAGATATGATGGGAGAAAAAGGTTGAGAACGTCCCGAATAAGCCCAGAGTGCCCGCCTGTCGCTTGTCGAAGAGGGCCCCCATCGATTCGCAGTTGTCTTCGAACAGAAGGAGCGAGTGTCGTTCCGCGATCTCCCGGAGCCTGGCGAAGTCGCAGGCATTGCCCAGGAGGTTGACGGCGAAAATGGCCTTGGTGCGCGGTGTGATCGCAGCTTCGACGAGATCGGGGTCGAGGTTCAGCGTCCTGCGATCGACGTCGACAAATCGAAGCGACAGGCGGCACTGGTGCACTGGATAGTAGGTCGTGCTCCAGGAGACGGCGGGCACGATGACTTCGTCGCCGGGCTGCAACCCGAGGTCCGGATGATAGAACGCGGCCGCGAGGCCCAGGAGGTTGGCGGACGAGCCCGAATTGACCATCACGGCATATTTGCTGCCGAAGAACGTGGCGAACTGCTCCTCGAAGGTCCGCACTTCCTGGCCCATGGTAAAGCGGCCGCTGTCGATGACGCGTTGCAGTGCTGCGCGCTCTTCGTCGTCCCAGGTCGTCGATGCGAGGGGAAAGGAAACGCTCATATCTGTCATACCTTCCTTGAGACCTGCCCGTCTTGGCGTAGCATGCCCAGATAGGCCTTCCGCATGCCCTCGCTCAGGGCTGTTGTGGCCTGCCAGCCGAGGCTGTTAGACATGCCCACGTCCATGAGCTTCCGGCGCATGCCGGCCGGCAGCGCGGTGTTGTGTGCGAAGCTGCCTGCGTAGCCCACCACATCGGCGGCAATCCGGTAGTAGTCGTTGACACTATGGTCGTGGCCGATACCGACGTTGATCATCTGGGGCAATTCCCCGAGACGCGGCAGCCAATCAATCACGAAGCGCGCGAGATCGTCGACGAACATGAACTCCCGCCGCGCCGTCCCGTCGCCCCATATCTCTACCGACGGCAGCGCCTCGTCCCTTGCCGTCGTGATCTTGCGCAGGGCCGATGCGATGAGGTGCCCCTTTTCCAGGTCAAAATGGTCATCCGGGCCATACAGGTTGCACGGAATGATGGTCCGGTAGTTCAGTCCGAACTCGCTTGAAATGGCGCTGCAATGGCGCGCGCCGAGGATCTTCGCCAAGGCATAGCCTTCATTGGTCGGCTCCAGCGGAGCCGTGAGGATGTCTGTCTCCTCAAGCTTCTTGTCCAGATCCTTGGGGTACATGCACGAGCTTCCGACGAACAGAAGATTTGCGATGCCCTGAGAGCGCGCCGCCTCGATGACGAGCGTGTTGATGAGCGCGTTTTCGGCGAGGAACGCCGTCGGGTAGGTTATGTTCGCCTTGATCCCGCCAACACGGGCTGCCGCGTGGATGACAGCGTCATATCTGTGGGCGCCGAACCAGTCCGCTACAGCCGCTTGGCTGCCGAAGTCAATCTCGTTGCGCGAGGGCGCCTCCAACTCCCAATCAAGCTGCAGCTCTGCGGCGACACGCCTGATGGCCTTTCCGACGAGGCCATTGCCTCCCGTGAGCAGGACCTTCACGGCATGTCGCCAAGCTGCTTCGCCTTCCGAGCCTGGGCGAGGTCGGCCAGCGTCATTTCCTCCACGAGTTGCTCGAAGCTTGTCGTCGGCTTCCAGCCGAGCCGCTGACGGGCCTTCGATGCGTCGCCGATGAGAAGATCGACCTCCGTCGGCCTGAAGTAATGCTCATCGACACGCACGACCGTCTTCCCGGTCTTGGTATCGACGCCGACTTCGTCAACGCCTTCGCCGCGCCACGCGATCGTAAACCCGGCATGGGCAAAGGATTTCTCGACGAACTCCCGCACCGATTTCGTTTCCCCGGTCGCCAGCACGTAATCGTCGGGTTCGTCCTGCTGCAGAATGCGCCACATGCCCTCGACGTAATCCCGGGCATGGCCCCAGTCGCGCTTTGCATCAAGGTTGCCCAAGAACAACGTTTCCTGCTGGCCGAGCGCGATCGCGGCGACTGCTCGCGTGATCTTGCGAGTCACAAACGTTTCGCCTCGGATGGGGCTCTCGTGATTGAACAGGATCCCGTTCGAGGCATGCATTCCATAAGCCTCGCGATAATTGACCGTGATCCAGTAGGCATAGAGCTTCGCAGCGGCATAAGGGGACCGGGGATAAAAAGGGGTACTCTCGCGCTGCGGGATCTCCTGGACCTTTCCATACAGCTCGGATGTAGATGCTTGATAAAAGCGGCATCGCCGCTCGATGCCGAGTATTCGGATGGCTTCCAGGATACGCAGCGGCCCGATAGCGTCCGCATTGGCCGTATACTCGGGCGTATCGAAGCTGACATGGACGTGACTTTGAGCTGCGAGATTATAAATCTCGTCAGGTTTGCATTGTTGAATTATTCTAATGATATTAGTTGAATCTGTCATGTCTCCGTAATGGAGATAAAAATTGCTGTCCGTCTCGTGAGGGTCGCGAAAAATATGATCGATACGGGCAGTATTAAAGAGCGATGCGCGCCGCTTTATGCCGTGAACAGTGTAGCCCTTTGCAAGGAGCAGTTCAGCAAGATAGGCGCCATCCTGTCCCGTTATTCCCGTAATCAACGCTACTCTATTCGAGCTGCTCATTTTACATACCTCATGCGACCGTGCGGCAGTCCGTGCAGTCTCGTTCGTCACAGGCGAAATCTGCCTTCTATAGTCACGAGGCATTTAATTCATGCGGCGTAGGATGGCCAGCCCGAACAGACTGCGCTCAACGAATACCTTGAAAGAGACTTCGTGCATTCCGCCGCGAGTGGGTTCGATCAGTTAGCTCGGCGCGTGAGCCAGGGTACGGCCTCAGCTTGGGTCGTTGAAACGCCCTATATGAGAGGGCGCCGAACCATCTTCACTTGAGTTGGCGACACGGGGCAGGCGAGCGCCTCGTCTGCAAATTGCCAGGCCCGAGTTGATTTTGTGATGAGAATCGGCGGATCAATGATGGCCATCATGTACCGCGTGATACGTAGGGTCTGAACGCGGTAAATGCCTTGGAATTCTCCAAAAACATGCTTATTGAGCACGCATGCACGCCCTTCGACGAAGTTGCGCCTTATTCGGAATGAGGCTCGTGTTATGGCCTTGCCCGCGCGCTTGACCGCGATCGGCCGTCTCGGGTTTCGCTCTCGCGCCTATGCCCGCCACGTCTATCAGAAGATTGCAGCGCTCACGATCGGCGCGGCTTTCGTGTCGCCGGCTGGGCGACGCCTACGACGATTGGCGGCGCGTTTCAGAACGCCCACGCCCCAGCCAGATGTGAGAGCGGCGCTCGTCGCGCATCTGTTCTATCTCGACCTTTTGCCCGAGGTTCTCGATTGTCGCGCGATGCTCCCCAATGGCGCGAAACTGCACCTCACTGTTCCAACCGACCGAGTCGAGCAGGTGCGGCGGCTGGTATGGGACATTCCCGACGTGATCATCCACCCGTGCGAAAATCGGGGCCGCGACATCGCTCCTTTCATTGCGCTGCTCAATGCCGGGGTGTTTGACGCCTACGATGCTGTCCTGAAGCTTCACACCAAGCGCAGCCCGCACCTGCTGGACGGTGAGATCCGGCGTAAGCTCCTTTTCACGATGCTGGCGGGAGAGCGTAACGCGACGTGGAGGACGCTTGTCACGTTCGAAAAGCCCGACACGGGCATCGTCGGTTGGAGGGACTGCTATCGTGAAGCACCACCATACTGGATGGGCAACGAGGCGCGCGTCAGGATGATCACGGCACAAATGTGTGCGCCAAAGGAAGCGGTTCGTCTGGGTTTCTTCGAGGGGTCGATGTTCTGGTTCCGCCCGGCCGCGCTCGCACGCCTGCGGCAGCTCCGGCTGTCGATCGAGGACTTCGAGCCCGAGGAGCGGCAGCTCGACGGCACCCTCCATCATGCGATCGAACGCTGCTTTACAATTGCCGCACGGGCCGACGATTTCCTTGTCCGCGACCTAGACGGGCGTGTCCTTGAATAAGGGCCCTACCCAGGAAGCGCAGGGACGCAGGCCCACGCCTCACTTCTGGGGGGAACCGTCGGCCAAACGTTAGCCGGCCAACTCTTGCGCTACGCGCAGTACATACTGACCATAATCGCTTTTTGCGATCTTCTGGCCGAGGGTGGTCAACTGGGCGTTCGAGATCCATCCCTGGCGATAGGCGATCTCTTCGGGGCAGGCGATGCGCAGGCCTTGCCTGGCTTCGAGGGTGCGGACGAACTCGCCGGCCTCGAGCATGCTGTCGGGGGTGCCGGTGTCGAGCCAGGCGAAGCCGCGGCCCATGCATTCGACCGAAAGCTCGCCGCGTTCGAGATAGATGCGGTTGACGTCGGTGATCTCGAGCTCGCCGCGCGGCGA
>NZ_JBFTKQ010000022.1:0-53625 GCF_056396025.1 Allobosea sp. 05T438 | reverse complement strand
TGCCCGGCCCGCATTCGGATTGTCCCGCCGCGGCCTTTTTTCTGGCATGGCAGCCTTAACCGCCGCCGCAACGCTTTCACCCCAGGTCTTTGCCCAGACTGCACCACAGAATGCGATCACGCCAGACGAGGCGCTGAAGCGGTTGATGGATGGCAATGCGCGCTATGCGGCCAATACCTCGGCCAATCTGGATTATTCGGCCGGCCGGGCCGCGCGGGTCACGGTCCAGCACCCGATCGCTGCGATCCTGAGTTGCGCGGATTCACGCGTTGCACCGGAGCTCGCCTTCGATCAGGGACCCGGCGACCTGTTCGTGGTTCGCCTCGCTGGCAATTTCGTCAACGATGACGGGCTGGCGAGCCTCGAATATGCAGTGAAGTTCCTCAACACGCCGCTCGTTATGGTCCTTGGCCATTCGCGCTGCGGCGCCATCGATGCCGCGATCAAGGTCGTGCGGGACGGGGCGGCCCTGCCGGGCCATCTCCAGGAAATGGTCCGCGAAATCAGGCCCGCCGTCAAAGCTGCCAAAGCCGACAAGCCGGACGATGTTCTCGCTGCGGCGATTGCAGAGAATGTCCGCCGGGGCGTGCGGCGCCTCGAAACGGCCAAGCCGATCCTCGCGGATTTCGTGAGGAGCGGGAAGGTCAAGGTGGTCGGCGCCCATTACGAATTGGCGAACGGGAAAATCACTCTGCTCTGATGGCTCCGCGGGAAATTATTCCGCTCGCCCAGGCCGATCAGCCTTTACCCAGGCTTCTTGTCACGAGGCGGCTCAGCCCGTCGGTAAAGGTGCTCGCCGTCCAGGACGCCGGAAGCCTCGAGGAGAAGATGGGCGACCTCACCACGCAATGTCCTATCTACCACTCCGGCCAGAGCCATGCCCCCCGCATGCCGCGAGTTGACTTCGAGGATCAGTTTCGCGGCGCTGTCGATACGACCGGCGACGCCGAGCAGGTGCTCAGCCTAATGGTTCCGGCGAGCACGACGTCGGCCACACGAAGCCGGACGAGATCGCAGCCACGTAGCTTGTTGTCGATTGCGAGATTGAACATCGCCAAGTCTCGCACGCAATGTTTGTGCTGCAGCCGTGTCCTGATCGCCCAGATGTGGCGCCTTCAGTGTGACTCAGCTCCCAAGCGTGACCCCGCCATAAATTGTGAGTAAATATTGAATATGAACAATTATCTTCATTTCGCGAGGGGTCACGATCGGCGCCGATCGTGACCCCTCGCCGAACGAAGATATGTCATTTAAGTCAGTGAGTTAAGGGAGGTTTCTGAGGGGTCAGACTTCGGTGCTTACTCACACATTTCGGCCAACGGAGCCCGTATATCGACGTGAAGTCACGAACTATCGCCCTCGCGTTCGTACTGGGCTAGCTCGGCGTTAGGCTCTTCGAAGAGTTCATCCGAAATGTTCGGTGTCCGCGAAACCGGCAGCAGGCCAATCGCGCGGATCTGCAAGCGGAGAAGGATGAGGGCCCACTTGCTGTTGGATTGCGGCCAGATTGTTTCAGATGTTTCGGACTTGGGGCGGCTTCGAGCGCCATGCCCTTCCCAGCAAGTAGCTTGAGCTTCTGGAGCTCCTCTGATGTCCAGGGTTGGCGGTGCCGTTCGAAACGCTCGGTCACGATATGCTCCTATTTTGACGAGACATCGGCGGCATTCCGCACTCGTAGCAGAAGTGGGCAGAGCTTGGTCAAACATTCGCGCCACGCAACCCGTTGTTTGCGCCATTTCCGGACATTGGGCTGTCGCCAGGAAGCGGACATTTTGCGCCACCATGCCGGGTGCACACGCTCGCTCCGAAAGGGTGACCCCAGCGTCGCTGAAGATATGCCTCGACATGCGGCGGAGTTGATTGTTCGCCTGGTCGAGAGGAACGCCGAGGAGGTGGCCGACAGCCCCTTCGAACCACAAGGGTTCCGGAGACGCTGAGCATAGGGACAGATTCATCTGAACAGAGCGCAACCCAGCGGATCTTTCAGCCAGAGTGGCCAGCCGGGATTTGCTCCTCAGGCCGGCTTGAGTGCCTGCAGATGACGGGCGTAGCGGGTCAGCGGCAGGCAGATGACGAAGTAGATCAGGGCGACCAGGCCATAGACCGTCAGCGGCTCGAAGGTCGCGTTCGAGATGGCGTTCGAGGTTCGCATCAATTCGTCGAAGCCGATGATCGAGGTCAGCGCCGTGCTTTTGACGAGCTGCACGAGGTAACCGACGATCGGCGCCCTGGTGATCGCGAAGGCTTGCGGCAGGATCACGAGCCGCATCTGGTAGGGATAATGCAGGCCGAGGCTCCTGGCGGCATCCCACTGACCTTTCGGCAGGGCCTCGACCCCACCGCGCCAAATATCCGCAAGATAGGCGCTGGCGCTGAGCGACAGGGCGACGACGGCGGCGAGCCAAGGCTCGATGCGCAAGCCGAGTAAGGGCAAGCCGAAGAAAACCAGGAATAGCTGCATCAGCAGCGGCGTGCCCTGGAACAGCCCGATATAGGATTCCGCGAAGCGACGCAGCCAGTCACGCCCCGAGACCCGTGCCAGCAGCACCGCCATGCCGAGGACGGCACCGCCGACGAAGGCGACGGCCGAGAGCAGGATCGTCCAGCGCGTCGCCAGCAGCAGGTTGCGCAGAATATCCCAAAAGGTGAAATCCATCACGGCGCTCCTCCGATCAGGTATTTCCGCCCGGAGAGATGCAGGATCCGGCGCAGCGCGATGCTCAGCGCCAGATAGACCATGGTGACGATGAAATAGGTCTCGAAGGCACGGAAGCTGCGGGCCTGCAGCATGTCCGCCTCATAGGTCAGCTCGCGCACCGAGATCTGCGATACGGCGGCCGATTCCAGCATCATGATGATGATCTGGCCTTGCAAGGCAGGGAAGATCACCTTCAGCGCCTGCGGTAGGACGATCTTGACGAAGACTAGCATGGGCCGCAGGCCGAGCGCATGCCCGGCCTCCCTCTGCCCCTTGGGGACGGCATCGAGTCCCGCCGCAACGATCTCCGTCCCATAGGCTGACAGGTTGATCGTCATCGCCAGGATTGCGGCGACGGCGGGGTCGAGCCGCAGGCCCAGGCTGGGCAGACCGAAGAAGATGAAGAACAGCTGGGCCAGGAACGGCGTATTCCGGATCAACTCGACATAGCTGCCAACTGCGCGGCGCAGCCGGGGGGAGCGGCTGCGTATTGCCGCCGCCCCCAATACGCTACAGACGGTTCCGAGCACCGCCGTGACGGCGATCAACCCCACCGTCGCCACCGCGCCGCGCGCGATGGGTTCGGCGGCCTGGCTCAGCCAGTCGAAGTTGAGGTTATAGGCCAAGTCTTACAGATCCTTGGGATCGAGCGGCTTGCCGAGCCATTTGATCGAAGCCTTGTTGAGCGTGCCGTCGGCGAGCAGCTTGGCGACGATCTCGTTGAGCGCCTGCTTGAGGCGCGGCTCGTTCTTGTTGAGCGCGATATGGTCCGGCGAGGTCATGAGCTGGAACTTCTGCTCGGGTTTCAGTGTCGTCTGGCGCGACAGCACCTGGGAGCCGACATCGTTGCCGACGGCCATCAATTGCGCCTGACCGGAGATGAAGGCCTGGATGACGGAATTGTAGCTGTCGAAGCGCTTGATGTCGGCCGAGGGCGGAGCGGCCTCGGTCAGCGAGGTGTCCTCCAGCGTGCCGCGGCTCACCGCGATCGACTTGCCGGCGAGATCGGCCTTGCCCTCGACCTTCACGGCCTGCGGGCCGATGACCGCGATGTAGTAGGGAGCGTAGGCGGCCGTGAAATCGATCACCTTCTCACGCTCGGCACTGTGGCCGACGCTGAGCAGGATATCGACGCGACGCTCGGTCAGGAAGGGGATGCGGTTCTGACCGGTCACGCTGACCAGGCTCAGCTTCACCTTCAGGGCGCTGGCGATGATCTCGGCGACGTCGATATCGTAGCCCTTGAGGCTCATGTCCGGAGTGGCCGACGAGAAGGGCGGGAAATCGGCGAAGACGCCGACCTTGAGCGTGCCGGCCTTGGTGATGTCGTCGAGGGCGTCGGCACGCGCCGATGCGGTGGCAAGGCCGATCCCGGCCAGCAGGCCGAATGCCAGCAGCGATGTCTTGAGCGAGGCGGTCGTGGTCATGTCGTTCATCCTTTCCTGAGAACGCTAGAGTGAAGCCTGAGATGCGGCCCGGTTGCCGGCCGGCAGCGTGATGCAGGCGTCGACCGGAAAGCCGATCGTCACAGCCTTGCCCGGATCGAGACCGTCCCCGACGCGATTGGCCTGCATGACGAGGAGCTGGTCGCCGCCACTGGTCTCGACGAGGATCTGGCGGGTCGCGCCGAGCAGGGCGACGTTGAGAATCCGCCCCTTCGCGCTGTTGACCATGCCGTCCGGGCCAGAGTTATCGGCCGCGCTGAGGACGATGTTCTCCGGCCGGACGCAGATATCGATCGCCTCCGCATCGCAATGGGGCACGGTGAGCGACAGGCCCGAACGGCTGACGGCCTGGGCGAGGCCGGTCTCGCACCGCGTGACCCGGGCCTCGATCCAGTTGGCGCGCCCCATGAAATCGGCGGCGAAGCGCGAGCCCGGGCGGCCATAGACGTCCGACGGGGTGCCGACCTGGACGATGCGGCCGGACTGCATCAGGAAGACGCGCTCGCCGAGGCTCATCGCCTCCTCCTGGTCATGGGTGACGACCATCGCCGTCGAATTGACCGCCGCCAGAACCTGCTTGAGCTCGGCACGCAGATCCTGCCGCAGCTTGGCGTCGAGCGCCGAGAGCGGCTCGTCGAGCAGGACCAGGCCCGGCCGCGTCGCCAGGGCGCGGGCCAGGGCGACGCGCTGCTGCTGGCCGCCGCTGAGCTGCTGCGGCCGGCGCGCGCCGAAGCCTTGCAGCCTGACCAGCGCCAGCATCTCCTCGACACGGTCGGGGATCTCGCGCTTGTCGGTGCCGCGATGGCGCAGCCCGTAAGCAATGTTCTCCGCCACGGTCATGTGCGGGAACAGGGCATAGTGCTGGAACAGCAGCCCGACATTGCGCTCATAGGGCTTGAGCGCGGTGACGTCCCGCCCGCCGATGCTGACCGTGCCGTGGTCGGGGCGTTCGAAGCCGGCGATGATCCGCAGGATGGTGGTCTTGCCGCAGCCGCTCGGCCCCAGCAGGGCGACGGTTTCCCCGGCGGCGATCGAGAAGGAGACGTCATCGACGGCCGTAACAGTGCCGAAGCGTCGGCGTATTCCGTGAAACTCGACGGCGTTGCTCACGGCTCCCCCCTATGAACAAAACAGGCCCTGGCCCAGCAGCCGGTCGAAACCGACGAAGCGCTCCAGGACGATGATGAGAATGGCGGTGACAGCCATCAGCAGGACAGCCGCCGCGGCGATCGAAAGATCGAAGGAGGCGCGCATGCTGCTGACGAGCGCGACGGGGAGCGTGTAGGTCGACGGGTCGGTCAGGAACATGCTGACCGCGACATCGTCCAGGGAGACGGCGAAGGCGAAGACGGCACCGGTGACCATGCCGCTGCGGATCAAGGGCAAGGTGACGGTCCAGAAGGCCTGGCGCTCGGTCGCACCCAGCACCAGGGCGGCCTCGGTCAAGCGCCTGTCGCGGCCGGCAAGGCTGGCGAGCACGGTGCGCACGACATAGGGCAAGGTGATCACGACATGCCCGCAGAGCAGGCGGGTGAAGCCGTCGACGATGCCGATCCGCGACAGGAACAGCAGCAATCCGAGGCCGATCACCACCGCCGGCACGACGAGCGGCGAGAGAAAGGCCGCCATCAGAAGACCGCGCCCGCGGAAGTCGCCTCGGTCGAGCGCGACCGCGGCGGCGGTCCCGACCAGCACGTCGATCGTCGTCGCCAGCACGGCGATCTTCAGGCTCGTTGCCAGGCCGGTGGCGACATAGTCCAGCGAGGCCAGCTTCTCGAACCAGCGCAGGGACAGGGCCGGCGGCGGCAGCGGTCCGAGAAAGCTGCGTGAATCGAAGGCGAGCAGGCAGGTGACCAGCAGCGGCGTCACCAGGAAGGCGAGCATCAGCGTGAGCGTCGCAACCATCGCGCCGCCGAGGATGCGGTCGCTCAGCCGTTTCATCGTGCCGTTCATGAGCGGGCTCCCTTGCGCCGCTGCGCCAGCGAAGCCAACGACAGGACCAAGAGCGAGATGACGAGCATCGCGATCGAGACGGCAGCGCCGCTGGGGTAGTTCGCGACGTCGCTGAAGCGCGTGTAGATCGTGTTCGACAGGAACAGCACCCGGCCCTTGCCCAGCACCATCGGAATGACAAAGGCGCTGATCGCGAAGGTCATGGCGATCAGGAAGGCCGAGACCAGCCCCGGCAGGGCGAGCGGCACAGTGATGCCGAGATGCGCCTTCCAGGCCGGGGCGCCGAGCGATTGCGCGGCGTCGCAGAGCCGCGGATCGATGTTCTGGATCGTGCCCAGCAGGGTCAGCGTGCAGATCGGCATCACGGCATGCAGCAGGCCGGCGCCGACCAGAACCTCGATATAGCCGCGGCTCGTCGGCGAAATCCCCAGCGCCAGCAACAGCGGCCGCGCGATCCCCACCGAACCGAAGGCGAGCTCCAGCGCATAGGTGCGCACCAGCATGCTGAGGAGCACGAGCATCACCAGAAGGCCGATGCAGGCGGCACGCTGACGCGGCGAGAAGCGCCGCACGATGCAATAGGCCAGCGGAAAGGCTGCCAGCAGCCCGGCCAGCGAAGCCGCCGCGCTGAGCTTGAAGGTCTCGTACAGCACGCCGGCGAAGGAAGGCGTCGCGAGCTCGCTATAATTCTCCAGCGTCAGCGGCGCGTCGACGGCCGAGCCGATCCGGCCCGGCACATATTGCTTGAGGCTTTCCAGCACGAGCCCGAGCAAGGGCAAGGCGAAGATACCGAGCAGGATGAGCAGGCCGGGCGCAAGCAGCACGAGCGACATGCGCGCCGGGGTCGGGGCCGGGATTGCCGGCTCCTGCGTTCGGACGGCGGTCACCGCGCTCATAGCAGCGGCGCGATGTCGGATTCCCAGCGCTTGGCCCAGGCGTCCTGCTGGCTGAGCACGACCTTGTAGTCGGGCACATGGACGAAGCTCTCGAATTCCTTCGGCGTGAAGGCGAGATGGGCCAGCTCCGGCGGTATCGCGGCCTTGCCGTTCAGCGGCGCTTCGCCGGCGATCTTCGCGTAGAGAGCGCTCATTTCCGGGCTGATGGCGAAATTGATGAAATCGCAGGTCGCCTTGCGATTCGGCCGGTTCTTCATCACGGCGAAGCCGCTCTGGTAGAGGAAGGTCGCCATGCCGGCCTGCTTGGTCAGGCGGGTGATCTTGAAGTTCTTCGCGACGGCGGCCCAGCTCGGCTCGGCAAAGAAGCCGGCGGAGGTCTCGCCGGAGGTGAAGGAATTAGTGAAATCGACGTCGGTCACGGCGATGCGGCCGATATTGCCGGATTTCGCCAGATCCTTCATAAGCTTCCAGCCGGGCTCCATGTTGGATTCATTGCCCCCGCCCTGCAGAGCGAGCGCGACGATCTGGAGCATCATGCTCTGGGTCGGCCCGGGCCAGCAGATCGCGCCCTTGAGACGCTTGTCGAAGAGATCGTCGATCTTGCTGATGGCGAAGGGGGCGGTGTCGGTGCGGTAGCCGAAATACATGCCGCCGACAGCGCGGGGCACCGCTTTCACATTGCCCTTGGCGTCCCGCATCATGATCTTCTCGGGGATGTCCGCGAGATTGGGGACGTCGGCAGCCGTGATGGTCTCGACCCAATCCTCGGCGATCATGCTGTTGAAGGAGCCTTCCCAGCCGGCGATGTAGTCGTAATCGACCTTGGGCCAGGCCGCCTTGATCTTCGGCAGAATGGCGCCGGCGCCGCCCTGGTGCAGCACCCAGTTGAACTGCGCCCCATTCTGCTTGGCCGCGATCTGCTTCATTGCCTCGACGACGTCGCCGCCCCATTCGGCAGCGGTGAGGCCCGTGGCCGCCTGGGCTCTGCCCAGAAGAGGGCCAGCCAACCCGACCGCGCCGCTCGCGCCGATCAGGGATAGAACGTTCCGGCGTGTCATCGTCATGGCATCAGGTCCTTCGCGCCAAAGGGTCGAGGGGCCGCGGGCTGTGCCGATCGCATGAGGCGATCAGGCTCCCGAGCCGTTCACGGGCACGATTGCACTCAGAAGGGGGGCGCTGAGGTAGGGGGAAAATCCTTGTCCGGCTATAAGCGGACGTGAACGCCGCGACGGCTCAGAGGCGCCGCAGGTCGCTTTGCTGCGCGATGAAATCCGCCAGGTAGCGCGCCTCGCTCGGCGCGCCCGTCCGGGAATAGAGGCCGATGCTGACCTCCACCGGTTCGGGCAGGCCGGCGGCATGGTCGAGCACCCGGCAGTCCTCGGGGATGGTCGCCGCGATCATCGGGCCGATGCCGATGCCGACACGCACGGCGGTCGCCATCGCGACCAGCGTCGAAGCTTCGCAGACGATCTTCCATTGCAGGTCATGCCCCGACAGCGCGGTCAGCGCCGGCGTCCGCCAGGGGCAGGATTCCTCGAACATGATGATCGGCAGTGGCGCGCTCGCCGAGATCACGATGTCCGAGCGCACGACCCAGAGAAGCCTGTCGCACCAGACGAGCGTCGGCTTGCGATTGAGCCGGGTGGTGTCGCAGACCGCTATGTCGAGCTTGTCGTTCTCGAACATCGCGGCAAGCCGCTTGTTCGGTTCGACGATGATGTCGATGTCGACCTTGGGGTTCTGGTCGCGAAAGGCTTTCAGGATCTCGATCAGGCGCGTCGCGGCGAAGTCCTCGACGACGCCGAGGCGAACCCGCCCTTCGATCATCTTTCCGTTGAGGCGCTTTTCGATCTCGCTGTTGAGCCTGAGGATCTCGCGGGCGTAGGGAACGAGCAGGACGCCGTCATTGGTCAGATCGAGCCCCTTCGACGAGCGCTCGAACAGGTTGCCGCCGAGCAATTCCTCCAGCTTGCGGATCTGCATGCTGACGGCCGCTTGCGTGCGGTTCAGCGACAAGGCGGCACCATTCACCGTTCCGACTTCGGCAACGGTCAGGAACGCACGCAGCAGATAGGGATCGAGCTCCAGCATCCGGCCCGCACCATAGCATTGGTGGCCGTCCTGGACAGCCATGCCGGCAAGTTTGCTGCCGCTTCTCCGACCTGCCTTTCGTTGGGGCACCGTTCAGTTTCGTTTATAGGGCCGCGTGAATTTTCGTCGTTCCGGCGATCCAGGGTCGATGCCAGCCTGCGGGCTCCACACCATTCCCCGCAGGTTGCCATGCCCTTTGACGCCGTTGCTCTCGACCGTTTGCGCCAACGCTACGCCTCGGCCGGCGGCGGCGAGATGCACGATCCGCATTTCAAGGCCGTCGCAGACACCATCTTCCAGGGTTCGGACCGGCGCAAATGGCCGTTTGCCGATCCTGCTACTTTCCTCGACGCTCCGTTTCGACCTGATGGGCTCTCGGTCAACGGGCTTGCCGGGCTCGATGTCGCCCTGATCGGCGTGCCGATGGACCTGGGCGTCACCAATCGCGCCGGCGCGCGGCTCGGGCCCCGCGCCGTACGGGCCGTCGAGCGGATCGGGCCCTACGAGCATGTCCTGGGCATCGCCCCGCTCGGGACGTTGCGTGTCGCCGACGTCGGCGATGTCGCGCTGAGCAGCCGCTACAGCCTGGCCGATTGCCACGCGGATATCGAGGCCCGCTACCGCATGATCAGCGAAACCACGACGATCCCGCTTTCGGTCGGCGGCGATCATTCGATCACCGGCTCGATCCTCAAGGGGCTGGGAGCCAGCCGCCCGGTCGGCATGATCCATATCGACGCGCATTGCGACACGGCCGGCCCCTATGAGGGCTCGAAGTTCCACCATGGCGGCCCCTTCCGGGAAGCCGTCCTGGCCGGCGTGCTCGATCCGACCCGGACGATCCAGATTGGTATCCGCGGCGGCGGCGAATATCTCTGGGAGTTCTCCTTCGAGTCCGGAATGACCGTGATCCATGCCGAGGAGGTCGGCGCCATGGGGCTGCCGGCAGTGATCGAGAAGGCGAAGACCGTCGTCGGCTCCGAACCGGTCTATGTTTCCTTCGACGTCGACAGCCTCGACCCGGGCTTTGCCCCCGGCACCGGAACGCCCGAAGTCGGAGGGCTCTTGCCACGCGAAGTGCTGGAAATCCTGCGTGGCGTCGCGGGAGTCGATATCATCGGTGGTGACGTCGTCGAGGTCGCACCGCAATACGACCCGACCACGAATACGGCGCAAGTGGCGGCGCAGATGCTCTTCCAACTCCTTTGCCTCGTGGCTTGCAAAGGCGCCCGGTGAGCCTTGGACGAATTTTCGCGCGGGGCTATGGGCTTCCGGGCATGCTCCCTATTTCGTCATGCAAGTGTTGATCAGAAGGACCTTCCGTTGAACGAATTGACATTCTKAATCTCTGTTGAAAGGCCTCTGCAGGTGGCATCCCTCTGCTGGCTTCGCGCCACAACCAGACATTGGGAGCTCGCTCAAATCCGGACACTCCTCGTTGCGCCAGTGCCAGCTGGCGCCCCAAGCGGACGTGACAGTCCGGTTCTGCGCACTCAGCAAGCATCGGCTAAAAGTCCGATATTCGGTCAACCTTCTTGGTCAGCTTTCCTGCGACTCGATAGCGTTGTCCGGAGGTTGGATTGGCGCCGGCGAGAGAACGCAGTCAGAGGCATGCCAGATGGTCCACGGAACCGAGGGGGAGCCATCGCCTTAGAGTGCTTGACGCAGCGGTCCACAAGCCGGGCGTTCAGCTCCCTGTAGCTTGCGAAGCGCGGCGTCGGCGCGAAGCAGCGCTCGCACACGTTGCCCTCCTGGTTCTCACCCGCGTCATCCTCAGCCGCGCCACAGCAAAGCGGCGCAGCGCAGATGATCCCGGGAAACGGTTCCCTATTGGACGCCGATCACCGGAATTGGCGGAGACTCATCGCACCCCGATTTCTTCTCTGGCCTACCCTGCCGCCCCAAGCCTCAAAGCCGCGGCCGGAGGACGACGCTTACAAACCTGCGGGCCAGCGGCCATAAACTCGCCCTTAACCTCGATCGGTCATTTCGTCGGACTAGTTAGTGGCTTCGCGCGGGCTGTACCTGCTGCGGCGCGAGGGTGGCAAACCATGCGGCTGATCGTCGGCACAATCATCGTCTTCGTCTGCGTCTTCGGCAGCTACGCGGCGATGGGCGGCCACCTCGAGGTGCTTTGGCAGCCGTTCGAGTTTGTTATCATCCTCGGCGCAGCGATCGGTGCCTTCGTCATCGGCAACCCCGCGCCGGTGCTCAAGGCGGTGCCCGCCATGCTCGGCACGCTCATGAAGGGCCCCAAGTACAAGCAGGAATGCTATGTCGAACTCCTGG
The DNA here is from genome assembly GCF_056396025.1 of Allobosea sp. 05T438. Lineage (NCBI taxonomy): Bacteria > Pseudomonadati > Pseudomonadota > Alphaproteobacteria > Hyphomicrobiales > Alloboseaceae > Allobosea > Allobosea sp. 05T438. The sequence continues at coordinate 42,253 of NZ_JBFTKQ010000022.1, read as the reverse complement.
GGATGCAGTATTCATTGTATAAGCTTGTGAAGCAGAAGGGCATGCTCGCGGTCGAGCAGCACATTGAAAATCCGAGCGAGTCGACGCTGTTCAACGCCTTCCCGACTTTTGCAGCGAACCATCATGCGGTCGAGTTCGTCTGCGACTACATGCGCATGTTGACGATGGGCGCCAACAACGTCCACGAGATGGACGCTCTCATGGACGAGGAACTGGAAACGCACCACCAGGAGCAGGAGCGTGTCGTTGCGGCCATGCAGTCGCTCGCCGACGGAACACCGGCGCTCGGCATCGTCGCCGCCGTGCTCGGCGTGATCAAGACGATGGGGGCGATCACCGAGCCGCCGGAGGTGCTGGGACATCTGATCGGCGGCGCGCTCGTAGGCACCTTCTTCGGCGTCTTCGTCGCCTACGGCTTCTTCGGGCCCATGGCGCAGTCGCTCAAGGGCATCTATGAAGCGGAATCCAAATACTACCTTTCACTCAAGGCGGGTCTCCTCGCCCATATCAGCGGCCAGCCGCCGGTGATGGCGGTAGAATTTGCCCGCAAGGCTCTGATGAGCGACGTCCGCCCGACCTTCAGCGAAGTGGAAGCGGCAACCGCCGGTCTGCCCGCCTAGATCTGACCCAATCTCCAGCAGGCCCTCGATGACCAAGCCCACCCAGCCGATTATCGTCAAGAAGGTCAAGAAGGCCGCTCATGCGCACCACGGCGGGGCCTGGAAGATCGCCTATGCGGACTTCGTGACCGCCATGATGGCGTTCTTTCTGCTGATGTGGCTGATCAGCATGACGACGCAGGAGCAGAAGATCGGCTTGGCGGAATACTTCGCGCCGGCGGCTCCAAGTCTTACAACCAGTGGCGCTGGCGGTGTCATGATGGGCACCGCCCTGGACAAGTCAGGCAGCAGGCCGTCGGCGCCCCGCGACGCGGCGAGGGGCACTAACGGGCAGGAGGACAAGGCGCGCCCACCCAGCTCGGGCCGCAGCGACCGCGAGGTCAGCCGCCCGGCCGCCGGCGTTGAGGCCAGCTACAGCGCCATAGCCAGCCTCCGGCAGGCGCTCCAGAAAATGCCCGAAATTTCCGAGCTGTCGCGCAACATCGTGATTGAGCCGACCAAGGAGGGGTTGAACGTTTCCCTCGTGGACGAGTACGGCCGCTCCATGTTCCCCGAGGGCTCGGTCCAGCCCTACGACCGCACCCGTCTCGTGCTGGAAGCGCTCGCGCCCACCCTGCGCCGGCTGCCCAACCAACTGTCTGTAGCCGGCCACACGGCCGCCGCGCGCCCGGGCTCGGTGCAGGCCGCCGATTCCTGGAGCCTCACCGCCGGGCGCGCGCTCGCCGTGCGCGAGATCCTGTCTGGTGCCGGGCTCCCCAGCAACCGCTTCGCTTCCGTGGTGGGACACGCCGACACCGAGCCGCTCTTCGTCGATGACCCCTACAACCCGTCGAACCGACGGGTGACGATCACGCTGCTCAATGCGGAGCCGCCGCTGCCGCCGGGCGCCTTGCCCTGACGACAAGGCGCTTCGGCCACCTCAGACTCCGCTTGAGATTGAGCTCTGTCGCTGACACGTAAGAGGCTGACCATTGCGACGTGGATCATGGCCTCGGAGACGTCGATGCGCTGCGCGAAGTTACGGACCGGGCGCCGCGAGCAGTCATCTACGCAGGGGTCCGTTCTACGACCTGTGGCGTCGGTGGGACCCTCGAAGCCTTTCCGGTTCGTAAGCGCTCGGCTTAGATCCAGGAGCGGAAGGTCCATGCCTATAGGCGCCCGCCTTCCCCATGTGAGCCCGAGGAGACGTTGCCCAGCGGTGCGGCGAGGTCCGGCTCGGCGGTGCGCGCTTGGGACTTCAACGACAGGTCGATAAAGTGCCGATAATTGAAGATTATCGGGAAAAGCGAGCGGGTCCTTATCATGGTAATCTGCGGCTGAAGCCGAAAAGGTTGAGGTCGGCGTTTTCATGGTGATGGTCGGATTGGGCAAAAAGCCTGTCCCCTGCTTTCGGCCAGCGGAAGCCCGAATTGCCGCCAGATTCTTCTTCGTCGGCTTTTGCCTAGCCTCAGAGCGCCCGCGCTTGCAGCAATTCCCCGCTGGCGCGCGAACGCCTTATCATTGGTTCCGCCTCCGCAGCTACCGACCTCAATAGCGCGCCACTAAACCGACATTCCGAGCGCGAGCTAATGGGCCAGTTTTGGCGGTTCAAGAGTATCTCAGCCAGCCCGCCGGAAAGCGGACGCTCTAGGCGTCCGCAATGGGCCAGCTCCAGTCTGGCGCCTTGTCGCGGCGTCAGCCAATCGGAGACTGGCATAAATACGCGCCGCGTCGACGCTCGAAGCGATTGCGAGATAGTCACAAACAACCTCGGGACGCTTGGCAGTCGCTTGCACCGAGCCTGTTAGGGCGCAGGACCTGGGGCGCGCTCAGCGAGGAGATAGGCGCGGACGGTCCGTCGCGTGAACAGCAAAATAGTCATGACCTCGGGGGTGAAATGCAACGGCCATAAAACCGCACGACTGTTCCATAAGATAGCTTATGCGAACCAGATCGTGTAGGCGCAAAGTTAGAATGTCTCACCGTGTGTCGTGTAGCCCGATTGGACGTCGCACGATTTGCCGCGCGGTCCAGGACGTGCTGATGGCGACGCCAAGCACCGTGCTGATAGGCGGGCAGATTGCCTCTCCCGATGATCGGACGTCTCGCCGAGATGTCGCTTAGTTCGTCAGCCGGGTATCCTGCCGCTCCACAGCTCTCTACGCGAGCACTCGTATTAGCGGCTCACCGTCCTGCTAAGGCGGAGCATTGATCTGGCCGCCCCTCAAGCGTAGCTGGGACGCCGCCAGATCGAAGGTGTGCAAAAAGCGAAGTGACATCGCCCGCTCATGTGAGGTTTCCGATCGATCGTGCGGCCCTGAGGTAAGGTCGGGTCACATCGTCTTAGGGAATGCCTCCAGGCCGGTGAAGTGATACGCCCATGACCAGCTTCAAAGATGGATTCTGCTACGCCGCGATCGATGCAAACTTCCCCGAATATATCAAGATTGGATGCACCGAAGACATCTCGAAGCGATTTCAAAGCGATCCCCACATGTCGATCTTCTTTTGCTGCGGAGACGAGATCGCGGAGCATCCCAAACGTGGCGGTGATGGCGGCGACACCTATAGCGAAGGTCGCCTTGAGCAACTGGTTTTGGATTTCCTCGCCGATATCGGGCTGGTGGCGTTCCCGGATTTCAAATCCACCCTCGCTTACGGCGAAGATCGCACCGGCTATCCAAAGGGCGCTAGCGAGTACGTGAGGATGGATCGAGCCACGATTCTCCGCCATGTCGAGGACGCTGATCGAGAGACTAGGGCGTTCCTCTTAAAAATGGTCGAAGAATGGTATCACACGCAGCTAAGTCCCGACGACGGCGATCCAGACGCCATCACGCTCGACGACCTCGAGGCGAGTTACGACGAAGAATGTCGGCCCGCAGCCAGGCTCCAGGTCCACTTCGACGAACCCAAGATGGATTACGACGACAATGACTGAGCAGTGGGGCACGCCGCTGGCTTCAGCATAGAGATGAGCTCGATCATGCGCGGCACTGTCTGCCGCTCCTACCGATCTGATCGATGATGAGTTCGACGAGCTAGATTGCAGTCCAGAGGTTCTGCTGCAGCTAACAAACCAGCTCTGATCGCTGGTTTCCTCGGCTTCGCCTGAGCAGCGCTCGCTTTTCGCGCGCGCTCGACAGGCTGTTTCCCTTCGTCCCGAACCGAACAAGCGCCGGTCCACGCACCCGGAGAGGTCGTCATGTCTCGAACTACGTCCAAGCCCCCCTCACCCACTTCCGCGCCTAGCGCTCGCCGCGACCTGTTAGCGCGAGCTTACCTCGATGTCCTCGCGCGCGAGGAATCCTCAAGCCGAGTGGCTTGGCGGCGAGGTGCACGTCGTCGGGCCGTACGACATTACGGCGTAGCTTGAGTCTCCGCTTGCAAAATATTGCGCTACACTGAACGCGGAATTGCCTTTCGATACACCGAGCGCGCTCGGCAAACCTGACGTTTTTCTGCCGCTCGGCACGTACTGCGATGGCTAATAAGGCCGCATCGCCACGATCGTGCGCTTGGCGACGCGCTACGCGATCCAGCGCAAGCATCCATGCCTCAACCGCTTGGTCCTCGAAAACTACCTGCGCGATAAGCTCTAGGTCGCCGATCAAGAAAATCCATTCCGGATGACCTCCGAGGAGTTGAAAAAGCTTCCAGCTCTGGTGGCCGCAGCTCGCAAGAATCGTATCGTCGATGCCGAAAAGCGACGCTCGCAGGGGAAGCGAGACCGCACCGCCTTCGGAGCTCGCGGCCGGTGAGGGCCACCAACATCCCCACTTGGATGCCACCCCGCTCGGCGCCGCGGCTGCACCCGGAAGAGCCGCCGCATGGTTTGTACCTTCGCCTGTGCAATATCAACGGCCTCGCCAGGAGCGCCATGATGCGAACCCTGACCGGAGTGCGGTGCGAGAGGACTTGGAACAGCCATGATCTGCATGCGCTCGCCGAGATATCCAAATGCCCGGTGGCCGATCTTGAACAAAGCGCTTTCAGAGGTGGATCGGGTCGCGCAATCCGTGTGCGTGAGCACATATTGGATTCCAGAGACAACGTGCTGAAATCGTCGCGGCGGTGCTGTCCCGACTGCCTCGAAGAATCTCATCATCATCGCTTCTGGTGGGACTTGGCTTTCATCGACACCTGTCCGCGGCACAAGCGCCGGTTGGTTTCGCACTGCAGCTGCGGGCATCATCTAAGCTGGAAGGACGGTCTGCTCGCCCGGTGCTTCGCATGCGATGACGGGGATGTCGCCGCGGTAGCCTTTGAAGAAGCGGACAGCGAAGTTGTCGAACTCGACCGCTGGCTCCTCGCGCAGTTTGGCGTGGAAAATGTTCCCGCCACCCCGCCGGTTCTTCGGAGTTTGCCGATCCGGCACGTAATCCAGGTCATAGAACGTACCGCCGTTCTCGATCTGTTGGGCTACGATGACCCTCACGCTGGACTTTACGACATCCAAATGGCTTTGGCCGCCGCGCGGGCGAGTGGTTTTCGACTGATATGCGAGGGCCGCCTCGAAGCACTGCTCGACCGTGTCCGCGCCGGCAACGTGGCCCATTGGATATATTCTATCGGGATCAAGTTGGGCGGCTAGATTTAGAGGAATCGAAACGGACCTCTTTGAGGCTCGTTGAATCGATGTTCGCCATCCTGGGCCCGTGACCCATGAATTTAACTTCGACATTGACGGCTGAGTGGTTTCTCCCCTCAACGGTCACGCTCGGCTCGTCGGTCCGTGCAACGGGGATCGAACGCGAACTCCGGCGAAAGCTGCCGTGGGGGAAAAAGAAGTCCCTAACGGTCGAGGGCGGGCACGTCGCCTTGGCCATGCCTGCGACCAGCGAGGATTTTGAGGCCGCTGCCGCGATGATAGATCAAGCGCTCCTCGACATTCCAAGCTTGCTCGTGCTGCCAAGCGAAGCCGAGGACATACTCTCGATCTCATCCCGCGAGCGGCACAAGTGGATGGGCGACGGTCGACTCCAAAGCGCCGGAATGAGAACAGTGAAACTTCGTGGGCGCTCCAAGCCGGTGACCTTCCATGTATTCGACCCACGACATATCGAGCATTTTCTCGACAGCAATCTGCCCGAAATCTGGCGCGCGGAGGATATTGCCACTTCAGCCGAGAACCGCCGGCGCGCCGCAGGCAAAGCCGCCCTGACGCGTGCGGGAAAGCGGCAGGCAAAGTCGACAGCCGATCCTGCCGCCCGGGATGAGATATCCGAAGCCCAACTTGAAGGTTGGGAGGAATTCGCCGCGGAAGGGCTGCTCCGTTAGCGGCGCGCCGACGGTTTTCGGCACGCCCAATAACTTATCCGGCTGGCTCGCCTCCTGTGCTTGCATGGGGCCAGATCGATGGCGGCGCGACGTTCAACGCACCACTTCAAACCTTCGGCCAACGGGAATACGATCAGCCGATGGCTCCGATCATCAGCTCGACCCTGACCGCACGCCGCGATCAGATGTTTCCGATCCTCGCAGAGGCGGATATCGAGCGCGCGCGGCGCTTCGGCGAGGAGCGCGCCTATGCTGCCGGCGACCTGATCGTCAGGGCCGGCGAGATCTCGCCCGGCCTGGTCGTCATCCTCTCGGGCAAGGTCGACATCACGCAGTCCGGCGGCCTCGGCCAGAGCGAGACGATCACCACCTACGGCCCCGGCCACTTCATCGGCGAATTGGCCCAGTTGTCGAGCAGGCCTTCCCTGGTCAATGCGCAGGCCATCTCGCCGGTGCGGTCGATCATCATCGCCTCGCCGCGGCTCCGAGACCTGATGGTGCAGGAGGCGAACCTCGGCGAGCGCGTAATGCGCGCGTTGATCCTGCGCCGGGTCGGCCTGCTGGAGAGCGGCGTCAGCGGGCCGATCATCATCGGCCCCTCCGGTAACGGCGACGTCCTGCGGCTGCAGGGCCTTCTCGCCCGCAACGGCATCCCGCATCGTGCCCTCGATTCCGATGCCGACTCTTGCGGCATGACTCTGGTGGAGCGTTTCCAAGTCGATCGGCACCATCTGCCGATCGTCCTGTGCCCGAGCGGCAAGCTCCTGCACAATCCCGGCGACAGCGAGCTCGCACGCTGCGTCGGCCTGCTGCGGCCCATTGATGCCGGCAAGGTCTATGACGTGGCGATCGTCGGCGCCGGGCCCGCGGGGCTGGCTGCGGCCGTTTATGCAGCGTCGGAAGGGCTTTCGACGATCGTGCTGGATTGCCGGGCCTTCGGCGGGCAGGCTGGGGCCTCCTCGCGCATCGAGAACTATCTTGGCTTTCCGACCGGTATTTCGGGAATGGCGCTAATGGCGCGAGCCTATAATCAGGCACAGAAATTCGGCGCCGACATGGCGATCCCCGACGAGGTGAAGCTGCTTGGCGCCGCAGCGGACCGATCCGGCGGCCGCTACGCGCTTGCCGTCGGTGATGGCGAGACCGTGCAGACGCGCACGGTCGTGATCGCGAGCGGCGCACGCTATCGCCGCCTCGACCTCGCGAACCTCGCGGAGTTCGAAGGGACATCGGTGCATTACTGGGCCTCCCCGATCGAAGCTCAGCTGTGCGAGGACCAGGAGGTGGCGCTGGTCGGTGCCGGCAATTCGGCCGGCCAGGCGGCAGTCTACCTGGCCACGCAGGTGAAGAAGGTCACGCTGCTGGCGCGACGCGACAGTCTCGATGCGACGATGTCGCGTTATCTTGTCGAGCGCATCAAGGCCCAACCGAACATCGAGGTGCTGACCGAAACCGAGATCACGGCGCTGGAAGGCAAAGACGGCAAGCTCGAACAGGTCCGCTGGCGTAACCGTTCGACCGATGCCGAAACCCGGCGTCCCATCCGGCACGTCTTCCTGTTCATCGGTGCCGACCCCAATACGGACTGGCTTGCGAATTGCGACATCGCGCTCGACGGCAAGGGCTTCGTGCGCACCGGGCCGGATCTCGCGCCGAACCGTGGCTTGTTGGAAACCAACCACAGCGGGGTCTTTGCGATCGGCGATGTTCGCTGCGGCTCGGTCAAGCGCGTCGCCGCCGCCGTCGGCGAAGGTGCTCAGGTGGTGGCGGCGCTGCATGCCTGCCTGGCTGAGAATAGCGACCACGCCGTTACCTCCGAATCGGCGAGGAGACCGTGATGGACGAATGCCGGCACACCAGGGGCATCCGCGACGTCACGCCGAGCGCGCTCGGCTGCGAGGACTGCCTGAAGACCGGATCGCCGTGGGTGCATCTTCGGCTTTGCCGGACCTGCGGCCATGTCGGCTGCTGCGACGATTCACCCAATCGCCACGCCACTAGGCATTTTCATGCGACCGGCCATCCGATCATCGAGGGCTATGACCCGCCGGAAGGCTGGGGATGGTGCTATGTCGACGAGGTATTCATCGATCTCGGCGATCGCACAACGCCGCAGAACGGACCGATCCCACGCTTCGTCGAGTTTTGACCGGCAGGGACGAAGCGGAGCACCTCATTTGCTCTTACCCCCCGTTCAAATGAGACATGGCATTTCCTCAAACCAAGGGGGCGAGCCCCCGTAAATCGCCAAGGGGCGGCCGCCATTGCCCTATCGTTGGTCGGTTCAGCGGCGTGGTGTGTACTGCCACTTCCCTCATTGATCTGGGCGCTTGTTCTGTTCCCGAATGAGGTCAATGAGCGCCCGCAGTCCCGCCGGAACATGGCGACGGCCGGGGTAATACAGGCATAGCCCCGGATAAGGGGGACTCCAGTCTTCCAGAACCGCGATCAGCCGCCCGGCCGCAACATGGTCGCGCACCGACCATTCGCTCAGATAGGCAAGGCCCGTGCCTGCCAGTGTCGCTTCCAGCATCAGTGACATCTCATCGAGCGTCAGCGCGCCCGGCACGTCGATTTCGACGACCTCGCCGCGCTGCTCAAACTCCCATCGCCAGACCGCGCCGGTCGCCATGCGGGCGCGAATGCAGCGGTGCTGGTGCAGGTCTGCCGGTGCGCGAGGGCGCTCGCGCCCTTCAAAATAAGCCGGAGCGCCGACGACCATCATGCGGATATCCCCGCCAATCGGCACCGCGATCATGTCCTGCGGAACGGCTTCCGCGATGCGGATGCCGGCATCGAAGCCTTGCCCGACGACATCGATCAGCCGGCCCTCCGTCACCAGCACGACGTTCATGTCCGGGTAACGGTGCAGATATTCCAGGATGATCGGCGTCAGGATCATGCGCGCGGCCCCGGCCGAGGTGTTGATGCGGAGCGTTCCTGCGGGCGTGTCGCGATGGCTGTTGATCCCTTCGATCGCGCCGCCGATATCCGCGAGCGCCGGAGCGATGCGCGCGATGAACTGCGCACCGGCATCGGTCGGCGAGACGCTGCGCGTCGTGCGATTGAACAGGCGGGCTCCGAGGCGCCCCTCTAGTGCCGCGACCGCATGGCTGAGTGCCGAGGTCGACATGCCCAGTTCGGTCGCGGCGGCCCGGAAACTGCCGAGCCGTGCAACCGCCACGACGGCGTCGAACTCGGTAAGGCTGGACTTCATAATTGTCCCGATCTCTGCATCACTTCATGACAATCTATCCGACTTATCGATATAATATCACCGCCCTAGATTACGGTCATCCCATCAGGAGACCGACCATGAAAACCATCGACAAGATCTATATCGACGGCGCGTTCGTGACCCCCCACGGCACTGAGCTGTTCGACCTGTACAATCCCGCGGTCGCCAGGGTGATCGGGCAGGTCCGGCTCGGCGATGCGATCGACGCGCGCACCGCCATCTCCGTGGCCAAGCGCGCCTTCCCCGCATTTTCACAGACATCCAAGGCTGAGCGGATTGCCATGCTGAACCGCCTTGCCGACGCGCTCGAAGCGCGTTCGGCCGACCTGATCGAGGCGGTGATCGCGGAATATGGCGCCCCCATGTCGCGCTCGTCCTGGATGGCGGATTATGCCGTCGGCGCCTTCCGGCTCGCGGCCCAGACCCTCGCCGACTACGAGTTCACGCGCCAGGTCGGCACGGCGCGCGTGACGATGGAGCCTCATGGCGTCGTCGGGCTGATCACGCCCTGGAATGCCAATCCGGGCTTCATCGCCAGCAAGCTCGCGATGGTGGTCGCGTCGGGCTCGACCTGCGTCATCAAGCCGAGCGAGATGAGCGCGACGCAGACACAGATCGTGACGGAGGCTCTGCACGAAGCCGGCCTGCCGGCGGGCGTGTTCAACATCGTCAATGGTCGCGGCGACGTGGTCGGCGCCGAGCTCAGCAGCCATCCCGATGTCGCCAAGATCTCCTTCACCGGCTCAACCGCGACCGGCCGCGCGATCCTCCGCGCGAGTGCCGAGACGTTCAAGCGCGTTACGCTGGAGCTCGGCGGCAAATCGCCGATGGTGATCCTCGACGATGCCGATTTCGCGCAGGCGATCCCGTTCGCGCTCGGCTCCGGCTACATGAACAGCGGCCAGGCCTGTATCGCGGGCACGCGCATCCTGGTGCCCGCAAGCCGGCTTGCCGAGTTCGAGGCCGGTATCAAGGCGGCCGTCGCCACGATCCGCTCAGGCGACCCGCGCGATCCTGATACGGCCATCGGCCCGATGGTCAGCCAGCGGCAGTGGGAGCGGGTCCAGTCCTATATCCGCAAGGGCACCGAGGAAGGTGCAGTGCTGCTCGCCGGCGGCGAAGGTCTGCCCGAGGGCACCGCCGATGGCTGGTTCGTGAAGCCGACGATCTTCACGAACGCACGCAACGACATGGCGATTGCGCGAGACGAGATATTCGGCCCCGTCCTGACGATCATCCCGTACGGCTCGGACGAGGAGGCGATCGCGATCGCCAACGATACCGACTACGGGCTCCACGCCTATGTCGCGGGCGGCGACGAAACCCGCGCCCGTGCCGTCGCCGACCAGATCGTCGCCGGCCGGATCATCATCAACGCCGCCCCGATGGAGATGTCGGCACCGTTCGGTGGCTTCAAGCATTCCGGCATCGGCCGCGAGAACGGCGTGTTCGGGCTCGAAGCCCATCTTGAGGCCAAGGCGATCATGGGCTGATCTATGAGGCCCCGGGCCGTTATACGGCCGGGGCCATTTGTGGCCGTTAGCAGCCCGGGCTGCTGCCGAACCCGCGCTTGAACGCGGTGTCGGATTCATGACCGCGGCTGCCCGCCCTCCGATAGAGGTCGCCAGAGCAACGAGAAGTTTTGAGATCCACCGTGCTGCGTGACCCGATCTAGCTCACCGAGCGAAGTGCGCGCGCAATTCGCAAGGCTTAGGGGGCCGCGAACAAATCCAACGGCCCCGCGCGACTTCAGGCGACCGCGTCCGCGAGATCCTTCGCCACCTTGAACTTCACGACCGTCTTCGCGGGAACGTCAATCATGGCGCCGGTGGAGGGATTGCGGGCCTGACGTGCTTCGCGCTTTGCTGAGGAGAGCTTGCCGACGCCTCCGAGGGTTACGTCTCCACCCGTCTTCAGCGTCTTCGAAACCGCACCGGCAAGCGCGGTCAATACAGCCGACACATCGGCTTTGGACTTGGCTGCATCTTCCGCGATCGCCGCAATCAACTCGTTCTTGGTCATCGTTCGCTCCTGTTTGATTGAGAACTCAATTGGCGCTCAGTTGGCTTTTGCAGCCTTCCCACGCGCAGGCGTCTTCCGGCGCTGCTGGCCCAGTCCCATTTTCTTGGCAAGGTTGGAACGAGCCTCGGCGTAAGCGGGAGCAACCATCGGATAATCCGGCGGGAGACTCCAGCGCGCGCGGTAGTCCTCCGGCGTCATGTCGTAAGCCGTGCGCAGATGGCGTTTCAGCGACTTGAACTTCTTTCCGTCCTCGAGGCAGATCAGGAAGTCGGGCGTGATCGACTTCTTCACAGATACCGCCGGTGCCGGCTTCTCTTCGGCGACGGGCGTGGGAGCAGTACCGAGGCGCGTCATTGCCGCATGGGTGGTGGCGATCAGACCGGGAAGGTCAGCCGCCGGAACGCTGTTGTTAGAGACGTAGGCCGACACGATATCGGCAACCAGGCCGATGAGGTTCTGGTCTTCTTCAAGCACAATCTGCTCCTGGAAATATTGAGGGCCGGCGACTCACCGTTCAGCGCCCGAATAATCCGGCGCAATCGGTGATACGCGATATCAATGTGGCAGAAAATGCCCGCAGCTCGATCAATGCTACCGCTGTTGCACCAAATTTCTTCGCACCGTGCGCCATCCGTCCGACGATTGGTTGGCTGATGACTGTATCGCCTGCCCGGAGATTCTGCCCGAAACTCTCTCAAGAGTTTTGAGAGCAGGAAGCGGAGTGCGGCTCTCCTGCAGATCCCCCTAAAACGCCAACATCCGAATGATTGAGGCAGATCGCCGAACGCAGGTTCGATGCGAGCGCCTCGGGGAGCCATCTCAATGCAAGCCGCATCTGTGGAAGACCTCTTGTCCCGAGACCGCGCGGCGGAGACTTATGGGGAAAGGGCGCCGATCCTGAGCCGCTCGATTTTAGAGGGCAACGATCTGATGTGTCGCCCGGGGAGAGTGACGTCCTCGTCTCCGTCAAAGGGCTGTCTCGCCGCTTTGGGAAGCGCAGTTGGTGGCCGGGGCGCTCGACGAGTTTCTACGCCATTCGCGACATTGATATGACGGTGCGTCGCGGTGAGGCAGTCGGGATCGTGGGCGAGTCAGGTTGCGGGAAGAGCACTCTTGGCCGCGTCATCCTGAGACTGTTGGCGCCGACGTCGGGCACGATCGACTTCGCGGGACACAACATTTCGAACATGGGCGAAAGACAATTGCGGCCTCTCCGCAAGAGGATGCAGATGATCTTTCAAGATCCGTTCGGAAGCCTCGATCCCAAGCGGCGTGTCGGCGAGCAGATCGCCGACGCCTTGAAGGTCCACAAGCTGCTCGACGCCAAGGCACGCGCGACGCGCGTTGCGGAGCTTCTTGCCCAGGTCGGTCTGTCAACGGAACATGCAATTCGGCGGCCTCACGAGTTCTCGGGAGGTCAGCGCCAGCGCATTGCCATCGCGCGTGCTCTCGCTCCCTACCCCGACCTGATCATCGCCGACGAGCCGATCGCCGCGCTTGACGTGTCGATCCAGGCACAGGTCGTGAACCTGCTCGACGATATGCGGGTGAAAATGGGGGTCTCGATGCTGTTCATCAGCCACGACCTCCATGTGGTGAAGCATCTCTGCGACCGGATCGTCGTCATGTATCTCGGCCGTATCGTCGAGGAAGGCACATCCCGGCAGGTCTTTGAAGCGCCTCGACATCCCTATACGCGGGTGTTGCTTGATGCGAGCCCTTCGCTGAAACGCACTGACCGCATCAAAGGCCTGAAAGGCGAAATCCCGAACCCTGCCAACCCTCCATCGGGCTGCGGCTTCAGGACACGCTGTCCGATGGCGACGGCAGCCTGCGCCGAAGCCATGCCCGTGCTTACCCGGACGGCCGACGGCCATGCCGTCGCATGTATTCATTCCAATCCGCCGCCTCTGTCCTCGTGAGCACCTGCTCGGATCCTGATTGCAGACATTCGCCGATCCCGCTCCCACGTACGGAGGAAGCCAGCGATCTGTGGTTCGGATTTGAATTGCCTAAGTGTCGCATCTACCCCGATGCTGGCGCGGGGCGGCACCGAACCGATTGCGAAAGGCCCGGTTGAATACCGACAGGTCGCCGAACCCGACTGAGTAGGCGATGGAGGCGATGCTCTCGCCGGTGCGGCGGGGATCGAGCAGTGCGCGCCGGCTCTCCTCCAGCCGCGTGGCCAAGAGCCAGCGGCCGAAGCTCTGACCGGTTGCGGCGAACCGCGCATGCAACGTACGCAGCGAGATGTTGAAATGCGCCGCGACGGTGCCTGGCGAGAGCGTCTCGTCGCCGAGGCGCCCGCGACAGAAAGCGAGGATCGCCTCATGGAGGTTGTCTCGGCTGTGGCCGGCGGCGTCGCTGGAAAGCCCAATTAGATTGCAAAGATTGTCGGTAAGCAGGCTCGCCGACATGTCGTCGAGGACCTCGCCGTGCCGGGCCAGTTCCAGGATGTGCTGCCGCGCGAGCGAGATGAACCGGGATGCGAGCGGAATTCGGTGCGGGCGGCCGCGCACAAGCCAGGGCGCCTTGAGCAAAAGCGTCCGACGCGGCAGCACGGCAACGACGCGCCGAACTTCCTCCGAGAATGACAAGCGAAATGGCCGCGCGCCGTCGACAAGTCCGATCTCGCCGGGCTGGAGCAGCAGCCGCTCGTCGCCCTGAGAGAGCCGACATTCGCCACATTCCTGCAGGCTGACCAGAACGCTGTCATCGCCTTGGGCAACATGGCGCGGGGTGCGCACGACGTCGTGCCGCGAGGAGCGGAAGCTCGCGATCCTGACATCGCCGAAACTGCGCCCGACGAGGGAACCGTGGAATGCCTCCTGCGGGTCGGGCGCTTCGGTCGAAACGCCGAGCACGGCGCGGCACACGGTTTCGCGCCAGTAGTCGAAACCGGAATCGGGCTCCAGGCCTTCTGTGCGCCAGACGATGGTCCCCATGCCCCTCTCCACCCCGCAGCCGACAGAACATCCCGGGGCGCGGCCAGCTTTTCATAAGAATGGTTTGCACTCAAAGCCGGATTTTTCTGCACGCAGCGCCGAGACCTCGCGCGGCCTGGGTCCCTAGCTTTCCAGTCGGAGGGCAGACGGGAATGCAGACGAATTTCAGCGCCGACCAGCTGCGCGATCCAGCGATCCGGGAAGCCGCCGACATCCTCGACACCTGCGTGCATTACGGCTTCTGCACCAATACCTGCCCGACCTATGTGCTCAGCCGCGACGAAAACGAATCCCCGCGCGGCCGCATCGACCTGATCCGCGAGATGCTGGAGAGCACGGCGCCGCCGAAGGCGCAGACCGTCGCGCATCTCGACAGCTGCCTCTCCTGCCTGTCCTGCATGACGACCTGCGCGGCGAAGGTCGATTACGCGCATCTGATCGACCGGGCCCGGATCCATGTCGAGCGCCATCATCGCCGGCCCGCCGCCGATCGCGCCCTGCGAGCCCTGCTCGCCTTCGTCCTGCCGCGCCCGCGATTGTTCCGTGCGGCGCTGGGGTTCGGTCGTCTCGGGCGATCGATGCAGCGGATGCTGCCGCAGCAGCTCCGGCCCCTGCTCGCGATGATCCCGGAGCGCACGCAGGCCGAGATCCTGACGCCGCAGGTCTTCCCCGCGCAGGGCGAAAGGCGCGCGCGCGTGGCGCTGCTCGCCGGCTGCGCCCAGCAGGCTCTCGACGGCAACATCAACGCCGCGACGAWCCGCTTGCTGACCCGGCATGGCTGCGAGGTCGTCGTCACCGCCGGAGCCGGCTGCTGCGGTTCGCTGACGCTGCATATGGGCCGCGAGGCGCAGGCCGCTAAGGCCGCTGCCGCCAATGTCCGGGCCTGGATGCGCGAGCGCCGCGGCGAGGGGCTCGACGCGGTGATCGTCAACGCTTCCGGTTGCGGCACCACGGTCAAGAATTACGGCCATCTCCTCGCCGGGGCCGAACGCGCGGCCGAAGCGAAGGAGATTGCCGGCATCGCGCGCGACGTCACCGAATTCATCGCCGGTATCGGGCTGCTGCCGCCGGCGGCCGAGCGTCCCCGCCTGCGTATCGCCTATCACGACGCCTGCTCGATGCAGCACGGCCAGCGCGTAACGCGGCCGCCGCGGGACCTGCTGCGCGCCGCCGGGTTCGAGGTCGCGGACGTGCCGGAGAAGCATTTCTGCTGTGGCTCCGCCGGAACCTACAACCTGCTCCAGCCCGCCACGGCCGAAATCTTGGGCCGGCGAAAGGCGGGTCATATCGATAGCACCGCGCCGGACGTCGTGGCGGCCGGCAATATCGGCTGCCTCACGCAGCTCAGGCGCTATGTCGCGGCGCCGATGGCGCACACCGCCGAGCTTCTGGACTGGGCGACGGGCGGTCCTCTGCCGCCGGCCCTGGCCGGTGCGGCGCTAACGAGCCGGCCCGCCCCGGAGCGGGAGGAGGCGCCGGCCAATCTCGTGTCGACCGCCCCACCGGCGAGCGACGATGCGGGCTTCTGGTGAGACGAATGCAGGAACGGATGGCAGAAGGGAGAGCCGGCATGGCGGAAGCATTCTTCAACGAGGTCGCGGCAGCGATCGGGGCCGAATGGATCAACCGCAGCGAGGAGACGCTACGCCGCTACGGAGAGAACACGATGCCCGGTGGCGATCGGCGCCCGCTCGGCGTGGTCTATCCCGGCAGCACGGCCGAAGTGCAGGCGATCGTGAAGGCGGCGAACCGCCATGGCGTCGCGCTCTACCCGGTCAGCACCGGCAACAACATCGGCCTCGGCAGCCGCTCCGCGGTGCATGCGGGCCAGGTCGTCGTCGACCTCGGACGCAGGATGAACCGAATCCTCGACATTGACGAAACGCTGGCCTTCGCCGTGGTCGAGCCGGGCGTCAGCTATCAGGCGATGTATGACGAGCTCGTCCGGCGCGGCGACAAGCTCATGGTCGACGTCACCTCAGGTCCGCCCCAGGGCGGCATGCTCGGCAATGCGCTCGACAAGGGCGCCGGCTATGGCCCCTACTTCGACCATTTCGGCTTCTCCTGCGGCATGGAGATCGTGCTCGGCAATGGCGAGGTGCTGCGCACCGGCGACGGTGCCTTGCAAGGCTCCGAACTGCCGAACTGGCATGTCAGCAAATACAGCTTCGGCCCGATCCTCGACGGTCTGTTCGCCCAGTCGAATTTCGGCATCGTCACCCGCATGGGCATCTGGCTGCTGCCACGTCCACCGGCGATCCGCAGCTTCCACTTCACCTATCCGGACGAGGACGATCTTGCCGAGATCGTCGACATCTGCCGCGCGCTCAAGCTCTCGAACTTCGTGCCGACATTGCTGCGCGTCGCCAACGACACCTATCTGTGCGGCTCCGAGCATCCGAGCCCGGATTATCGCCCGGGCAGCCGCGCCTCGATCTCCGATGAGGCCCGACGCGCGTTGCGGGAGAAGGACGGGCTCGGCGCCTGGACGGTCTCGGGCGCCTTCTACGGCCCCAGCATGGCCGCGCTCGAACCGCAGATCGAGCGCGTGCGCGCCGCCTTCGGCAAGTCAGGCAAGGCGACCTACATCCCGCATGAGGACGCATCGTCCTTCCACGCCCTACGAGTAGCCATGGACGCCTGCTCGGGCGTTCCCGGCGTCGGCGAGCTCGGCTTGCTGAAATGGCGCCCTGGCGGCGGCAATCTCTGGTTCCTGCCGGGCACGCCGATGGTCGGCAGCGTCGCCAATGACTGCCAGCGCATGGCGCGCCGCATCTATGCCGAGCACGGCATGGACTACATGATCATGAACGTCTGCAGCGCCCGCTTTGCGCGCGGGCTGCACGTCATCGCCTTCGATCGCGAGAACCCCGACGAGAACGCCCGTGCCAATGCCTGCTACGAGGCGCTGGCGCGTGCCTATGCCGAGCGGGGCATCTTCGTCGGCCGCGCGCCGCTCGATTATCACGCGCTGCATATGGGCCAGGCCATGCCGGCCTTTCGCGAGAGCTGCACGGCAATCAAGGCCACGCTCGATCCGGCCGGCGTCATCGCGCCCGGACGCTACGGCATCGGCTGATTTCGAACGAAGCAATGAGGGGAAGCAGCATGCACAGGACCACAAGGATTGCTCCGACGGCGCTTGCGCTGCTCGCAGCACTATCAGCCCCAGCCTCGGCCGAGCCGGTTAAATCAGTGAAAATCGGCCTGGTCAGCACCCTGACCGGCCCGCCCGCCGTACTCGGCCAGCACACCCGCGACGGCTTCCAGCTCGCGATCAAGCAGCTCGGCGGCAAGATCGGCGGCATTCCGGCAGAAGTCGTGGTTGTCGATGACGAACTGAAGCCCGAGATCGGCATCCAGCGCGTGGAATACCTGATCGAGCGCGAAAAGGTCGACGCCATCGTCGGCATCGTCTTCTCCAACATCCTGATGGCGACGGCCCGGCGCATGGTCGACAGCAAGACCGTCTTCATCGGCACCAATGCCGGCCCCTCGCCGCTGGCCGGCCGGAACTGCAGCCCGTATCTCTTCTCGGCCGCGTATCAGAACGACCAGAACGCTGAGGCGATGGGGCGCCACGCCACCAGCAGGGGCTACCGCAAGATCGTGGTCGTCGCCCCCAACTACCAGGCTGGCAAGGACGTCGTCGCAGGCTTCAAACGGGAATACAAAGGCGAGATCGTCGACGAGATCTTTGTGCCGCTGGCGCAGCCAGATTTTTCCAGCGACCTCGCCAAGGTCGTGTCGTCGGGCGCAGATGCCGCCTTCGTCTTCATGCCCGGCGGCCTCGGCGTCACCTTCGTCAAGCAGTGGAGGCAAGCGGGCGTCGCGCTGCCGATGCTGTCTGCCCACACCATCGACGAGACCAACCTACCCGCGCTGCAGGAAGCGGCGGTCGGAACTTCGGGCGTGACCAACTGGTCACCTGCGCTGGATGTGCCGGCAAGCCGCGCCTTCGTCGAGGCCTTCAGGGCCGAGTACAAATACACGCCCGCCAACTATGCAGCGCACGCCTACGATGCCGCGATGTGGCTGAACGCTGCGGTAACCGCATCGAGAGGCGAGATCGCCGACCGGGCGAAGCTGATCGACGCCCTGCGCAAGACAAAATTCGAATCCGTGCGCGGGCGCTTCGAGATCGGCACAAACCAGTTCCCGATCCAGGATTATTACCTCGTCGCGGTGACGAAGCGCGATGACGGCAGCTACGCCACCGAGATCGATCGCAAGATTGTCGAGGGCCTGCCCGACGCCTATGGCAAGGATTGTAAGATGCCGTTCTGACAGACTCCGTTGTGCACCGGCCCGGATCGGCACCACGTGCTCGGTGACGGCACTCGTCCTGGCTCTCACCCGACCTTGATGAGGTTCTGGTTCGGCAGAGGACCGCCGGGGAACTGCGCGAGCTTGCCGCCGACCGCGAGCGAACCGAGGTCGATTCCGGCGAACCCGAGGCGCTCGATCAGGGCAGCAACCTCGGATTTAGCTGCGGCGTCGTTGCCGGAGTAGAACAGCACGCGCCGCCCGCCATCCGAGCGGGGATTGGTGGCCAGCAGCTCCGCGCGAAGATGGTTGAAAGCCTTCACGACGCGGGCTTCCGGAACGAGATCGGCAACGACCTCGCTCGATGCTCTGCCACCGAGCTCTACAGGCTTGAACAGAGGCGCTTCGATCGCATTGTTGGCGTCGATGACGATCCGCCCTTTCCAGGCAGGAAGTCTCGCCAGCGCGGCCGGGAGCTTGGTCCAGTTGACGGCGACGAAGACGATGTCGGCGCGCGCCGCTTCCTCGCGGCTGACCGCCGTGATGGATGGCCCGAGCTCGCGGACCAGATCTACGAGAGAATCCGGACCGCGGCTGTTCGAGATGCCGGCCTCGATGCCTGCGCGTGCCAGCGTCCGGGCGAAGGCCGTGCCGATCGCGCCCGAGCCGATGATGCCAATGGTCATGTGATGTTCCTTCAGGGTCGGCGCCGGCGGCAGTCAGCGTGCCGGCGCGCTTGATGTCACGATCGGTGTCAGACGGCTGGTGCAGCTCCGAGTTGCTGCATCAGCGAGAAGAGGTTGGCGACGCCCCAGTGCTCCGCGATCTTCCCTTCACGGACGCGCATGACGTCGACGGTCTCGAACTGGATTTTTCGGCCCGTCGGCTTGATCCCGAAGAGCTCTCCCCGATGCGTGCCGTGATAGGTCTTGTAGGTCGTCACACGGTCGCCATCGGCGAGCTGCCAATGGATCTCGGCGTGGAAATCGGGAAAGGCGGTGCGAAGCACCTTGTACAATTCCCTCGCACCGGCCTTGTCCGGGGTGCGACCCGGCTGCGGCGTGTGGTCGAGGAAATCGTCGGCGAACAATTCCTCGAACACCGCGAAATTGCCTCCGCCCTGTACTTCTTCGGTATTGCGGCGAACGACCGCCTTGGCGGCTTCGCTTGGGTTGCTGCTGGTCATGACACGCTCCGATGAGTTGAGAGGTCTGGGCTACGGTTGCTCGCGAGGGCGGCTCACGCCTTGCCGCCGGCCGCCTGCCCCAGCAGTTGCAGTTCCCAGGCGAGCGCGATGCCGGTGCCGCCGCCATGCTCTATGAAGATCTCCCCGCCCTTCCCGACCGTCTCTTCGCGAGCCCAGTCGCGCTGCAGCTCGCCGGCGACCGCCATCCAGGTGATCGGAACGACGCCCGCCATCACCATGCGGCGCACCGCCATGTCGTGCGCTTCTGCGCTCACGCCGCCCGACGCATCGGTGACCGCATAGACCTCGTAGCCTTCGCCCGCCGCCTGGATGGCCGGCATGGCCAGGCAGATCTCGGACCAGAGCGCCGCGATGATGAGCTTCTTGCGGCCCGTCTTCTTCACGGCATCGACGACGCGCGCATCTTCCCAGGTGTTGATGAAGGTGCGGTCGATCGGCTTCTGCTCGGGGAAGACATCCTGCAGGCCCTTGATCAGCTTGCCGCCGCGGTCCTCGAGGACGGTGGTCAGGATCGTCGGCACGCCGAAGAGCTTGGCCGTCTTGGCCAAAGCGATGACGTTGTTCACGATCATCGTTGGCTCGTGGCTGTGCAGATTGGCGAACTGGAAGGGCTGGTGGTCGATCAGCACCAGCACCGACTCTTCCGGGGTCAGCAGGGCCTTGAGGCCGTTCTTCGGGGCGGTGGACTGGGTAGCCATGGGCGTTTCTCCGATTGGTTCTGCGTTGTCCGCCTCACAGCAATCGCGCGTTTATTCGCCTAGGATTAGTCGGCAATGATAGGTAAGTCTTACAAGCATCACTTGAAGGAAGGCGCTTGGAGACACTGGCTAATCTCGAATCCTTCGTCCGCAGCGCGGAAGCCAGCAGCTTCTCGGTTGCGGCGCGGAGGCTTTCCCTGACCCCGGCCGCGGTCAGCCGCAACGTCGCGACGCTCGAACACAATCTCGGTGTCCGGCTATTTCATCGCAGTACGCGCAAGCTGACGCTAACCGACGCCGGAGAGCGTTTCCTGTTGGAGATCCGGGACAATCTCGAAGGACTCCAGCAGTCCATTTCGAGTGTGGCAACGAACGGCGGAGAACCGGCCGGCGTGCTCAAGGTAAGTATGGGCCTCAATTTTGGGGCCGACTATATTCTGCCGATGCTGCCGGCGTTCCTAGCCCGCTACCCCGGCATCCGGCCCGACTGGCAATTCACGACCCGACAGACCGATTTGATCGCCGAGGGCTTCGATGCCGCGATCGGCGGCGGCATCGAGCGGGGACCCGGTATCATCTCGCGCACGCTCGCGCCGCTGCACCTCATTGCGGTGGCTTCGCCCCGATACATGAAGAAGCGCAGGCCTCCGACCGACCCCGCGCAGCTTTCCGCGTTCGATGGGATTGCATGGCGTTCATCGCGGACCGGCCGAATCCGCGAACGCATCATGCGCGACATCGAAGGCACCGAAATTCCGGTCAAGCTCAAGGAGACGATCGTCCTCGACGACCCGGAAGCGACCTGCCGCGCGGCGCTGCTCGGTCTCGGCGTAACGTTGAATGCCGTGTGCCACGTGCTGCCGCATCTGGAGAGCGGCGCGCTCGTCCGCCTGCTGCCGCAGTGGTACATCGACGAAGGGCCGATCTCGATCTACTACGCAAGCCGCACCCTGCTCCCATCAAAGACCCGTGTCTTTGTCGATTTCGTCGCTGACGCGTTTCGGCGCCAGCGGCTCGCCGAGAAATTTGCCGGCAGTCTTGGCTAGCCATAGATATGCCTCAAGGAGCACATGATCCGAGCTTCTAGCGGCGTCATCATAGGCCTCGTACCAATGTCGAGACCATTGAAGACACCGTCATAACCAACAATGGCGGACTTCCATCGCGGCCAACCCGGTTTCACTCAGTAGCGTCGGCTTTTGTGGGGTCGTCCGGGCTCACGGCGTTCCGCATGCCCCGTCTCAGCGCCTGGACAAGCTGGTTGAGTTCGATCATCTGGGGCACTTCGAAACCGGAATGGCGCAATAGCGCGTCGGTGAGGCAGCCGGTTTGGGGATGGAGCTTCCTACCCTTCTCGGTAAGATGCACCTCGACCAGGCGCTCGTCCGTGGTACTGCGCCGGCGACTAAGAAATCCTGCCGCCTCCAGTCGCTTGACGGCGGGCGTGATCGTGCTCGGCTCCAGCGCGAGCCGTTCAGCGATGGCCCCGATCGTCAGCCCGTCCTTTTCCCAAAGCGTGCTTAGGGCGAGATACTGCGTATAGGTCACGCCGAGCCCGTCGAGCATCGGCTTGTAGACCCGCTGGATCGCCAGCGAGGCCGAATAGATTGAGAAACAGAGCTGGCCGTCGAGCGGCAAGGTCGGCCCCGCAGGCGCAGGCGCAGGCGCGGCGGAAGGCTTCTGGGCGTCGGTCATAACGGTCTCCGGAATCGGCTGGCGGGTCGATGTCGAGAAAAACAATATCGCGATAAAGAAAGCGCTTTACAAGCCCCGAGGGGGTGAGTATGAATTGATTATCGCAATAATGATTGTCGCGCCCAAGTTAACCCAAGGAGCCCGCCATGACCAAGTCCATCCTCGCCGCTGCCGCCCTTGCTCTCTCCGCCACCGTCTCCGCCATCCCGGCCCAAGCCGCCCCCGCCGTCAAGAACGTCGTCCTCGTCCATGGCGGCTTCGTCGACGGTTCCGGCTGGCAGGGTGTCTACAATGCCCTCAAGGCCAAGGGCTACAACGTCACCATCGTCCAGAACCCGACTACCTCGCTTGCCGACGACGTCGCCTTCACCAAGCGCGCCATTGCGCAGCAGGACGGCCCGGTCGTGCTCGTCGGCCATTCCTATGGCGGCGTCGTGGTCAGCGAGGCCGGCACCGATCCTAAGGTGAAGTCGGTGGTCTATATCGCCGCCTTCGCGGCCGATGCCGGCGAGTCCGTGATGTCGCTGATCGCCAACCCGCCCGCAGGCGCGCCCGTCCCGCCGATCCTGCCGCCGGTCGAGGGCTTCCTCATGCTCGACAAGGCGAAGTTCGCCGCCTCCTTCGCCGCCGATGTCGACGCCAGGACCGCCGCCTTCATGGCCGACTCGCAGGTGCCGTGGAACGTCGCGGCTGCCGGCGGCACCGTCACCAGCCCGGCCTGGAAGGTCAAGCCGAGCTATTATCTCGTCGCCACCGACGACCACATGATTCCGCCCCCCGCCCAGCGCCAGATGGCCAAGCGCGCCGGTGCGACCGTAGCTGAGACCAAGGGCAGCCATGCCGTTTACGTCTCCAAGCCCAAGGTCGTCGCGGAGTTCATCGAACAAGCCGCTAACCAGAAGTGACGCGGGAGGTACATCCCATCCGATCCATCGGATGCAACGATCGCGCGGGCCCGAAAGGACCCGCTTTCGTGTGCGTGCTACGAAAGGGGATCGCGCCTTTGAAGGTGAGCGGCTGCGATGGGAGGATGACGCTTACCCCGACTGGCATCGTGCCAGAAACGCGACTGCACCGGTCAAGTCAGCGTGAAAACAGGCCCGGCCAATAGTACCCGTCCGGGGTAGGCCGCTTGCCGAAGATGGCCTGGCCGACGCGGACGACGGTGGCGCCTTCCTCGATCACTTCCTCGAAATCTCCGGTCATGCCCATCGACAATTCGGTCAAGCCGGGATGGAGCCTCATCGCTTCGTCGCGCAATGATCGCAGCAGGACGAAGCAGGGCCGCACCTTGGCCATATCGGTGCTGAACAGCGCCAGCGTCATCAGGCCACGCGGCCTCAGGCGCGGAAACCGATGCAGCGTTTCGAGGACCGCGGCCCACAATGCACCTTGCTCGTCTTCATCGACGATGCGACCAGCCGGCTGATGCACCTGCAGTTTGTCACGGCGGAGTCGACCTTCGACTATTTTGCTGCGACGCGGAGCTATCTGCAGCGCCACGGCAAGCCGGTGGCGTTCTACTGGGACAAGCACGCGACATTCCGGGTCAACAAGGTCGGCGCGACCGGYGGCAACGGCATGACGCGGTTCGGCCGGGCGCTGGACCAACTCAACATCGACATCATCTGCGCCAACGTTCCGCAGGCCAAAGGCCGGGTCGAGCGCGCCAATGGCACGCTGCAGGATCGGCTGGTGAAGGAACTGCGGCTTGAAGGAATCTCTTCGATCGAGGCGGGCAACGCCTTCCTGCGGGGCTTCATGGAGTACTTCAACCGGCGCTTCGCCAAGGTTCCCTTCGACGACAAGGATCTACACCGCCCGCTAGCCAGCAACGACGACATCGACGAGGCCTTCGCCGGGAAGGAGGAACGCACGGTCTCGCAGAGCCTGACACTGCAATACGACAAGATGCTGTTCATCCTCGAGCCAACGTCGGTGACATGTCCCCTCGCCCGTCAACGTGTCACGATCTACGACTATCCGGATGGTCGGTTTGCGATCCGGCACCAGGGCCTCGACCTGCCCTATCGAACTTTCGACAAGGTCCAGCAGGTCGATCAGGCCGCGATCGTCGAGAACAAGCGGCTAGGTGCGACGCTGGCCTACATTGCCGAGCGCCAGAAGGAACTCAATATGTCGCGCAGCGGCCGCGCGCCGCGACGGCAGGGTCAGGGCAAAAGCATCTTCAAGGCAGGTTAGCGAAGCGATGCAGCCGGGTGGCCGGCAATGTCTTAGATGAGTCGGGAGCCGACGTTCCCGGCCTGGCCTCCGAAAGGGGGCGGCTTAAGATTTGACATTGCCATGTCGTACCAGCGCGCTAATTTTCCCCGTCCGGTATTTCCTTACGGAGGTGGGATCTATGCCGTTCTCATCGCTTAGTGACCCCGTTGATCTCGCCCGGGCGCAGGGGGCCTTGGATTCCGCTTGGGACGAAGTCAGATCGATCATTCCCCACGCGTGTGAGGAGCAGGAGCGCATCCGGCTGGCCTACATCGTGGCGGCCTTGGTGCATGTCGCCGAAGACGAAGATGACCTGACACGACGGGCCATCGAGCGATACCGGCAATCTGCCGCCGCATGATATCGGCCCCGTCAGCTCAGGCTGGCGGGGTCTTTATTGCTCCACGCCGCACAACACAGCAAAGTCCGCAGGTTCTCGCAAGGGACCTATTGGCGCCCCGATCAGCCATCATCATCTTCGTCGTCCTGCCAGCGACGATTATAATAGCGGCGCCTCCGCTCCCTCTCCCATTCCCGCTCACGATTGTAGCGATCCCTAAGGTAGCGGTCGTAGCGGTCCCTGCGGTCGTTCCACTCACGGGAGGGAGGCTCGGAGGGCACGTAGTACTGCGCATACACAGTCCCCGCCGCCACCGCGCTCGTAAGGGTTCCGCCTATCAGGGCACTCAGGAAACCTCGCCGGTTCATGGTTGCTCCCCTTGGATTCGTCACGGTGCTGGCCAAAGTGGCCTCCGGGAGATGAACGGCCGATGGATGAAGCGGTTCCGCGCCGCCGCTGTAAGGCCCATGCGAAACCCACTCGCGCTGGCTACCTCAGCGGCCACCGCCGCGCCGAGCGCGAGCGCACCATCCACCAATCCATCCCGCAGATGGCCAAAATGTCCCGCTGTGTGCCACCCCAGGCTCCACCTCAGAGACCACCAGCCCACGTGCTCGAATATTGTGTTGCCTCTGCCTGTTAGAGCACGCCCCTTCCGGCATTCCCCATCTCTTCATCGATTAGATGAAAGGCCCGGTCTCGCCTCGGCGGGGCCGGGCTATTTTCTGGTGTCGCGGCGTGTCAGATAGCTATCAGCGAAGAGCCAGGGGCAGCACCACAACCGCGGCTAGAACAACCACGATAGCCGCCCGGATCAAAACGCCGTGGATGCGGGCCATTGAGGCCTCTGAGGTATTGGGCGCACGCATGACAAGCCCTCCTAAGACCGAGCTTTGCTGATCTGTGACGGCAGTGCAACTTTCTGGCCCCACTCTGACAGCATCCGTCCCACGCTGTGATGGCGCGGTCACAGTTAGCGTTCATGGGACGTCGTGGAGGCGCTGACTAGTTCGCCATGTGCAGGTAGCAGGTTCAGCCGAGGTTAGCTTTCGAAGTGCCGAACGTGTCGCAAGCTGGAACTTCTTTAACGAGAAACAGTTCTTGGCCTGCGGCAGTCGTAAGCTCGCCGGACTGCCAAATGCCGTGTCCTCGCTGGAGGATGACGATGCCGTACCTGACAAAAAACCGCACATTCCCGGCCGCAGAACTTATCGAAACTCCCGAACAGTTCCGCGAGGCTCTTGAGCGCTTGCGGTTCCTTGAATGCGAGGCTGAAGACTCTCCCAGAGGGCGCGAGAGGGCAGAGCTTGAGCTCAGTATCAGTCGCTATCTCGCAGGCTGCGAGCATCGAGTTCGCTAGGCGCGCGCGGCGGGCGATGACGTTTTTGCGTTGGTAACAGGGCCGAGATCGAGCGCGATGTGAGGGCGCTAGATCGCGCGCGAACGGTAATCAATTGATCGCGCAGAGGCTCGCCGCTAGGACGCTGATACTTTCCGCCTGCCGCGCGCCCGCTTCGGTGGGGGCAAGGCCTTTCATTTCGGAACTAACGTCGCTAGGTCGCGTTTCCAAGCCGGATTTCAGAGAAGTGCTCGATCTCAGGCCGAGCAATGGGCTGGAGGCCCAAGTGAGCCCCGCCACCCCATGGCGGGGTTTGCCGCTTCAGATGCATCGCAAATTAACATCTGCGCAGCTCAAAGGGCGTTGGGACTAGGTTTTTCGCCGTCTGGCCTGCTGCCGGTTTCGGGGGCACCGAGGTTAGGTGTTTCATGAAGCCGGAGGTGGCGTCTGCAGCGAAGCGAACAGCAGCGCTGCGTCTTGGTTGCCGCCGGCAGATGCTTTGCCAGTCAGCATGCCGGTCAAGGCAGACAGAGCTATATCACGCCTTCGATAAGCCCGAGATTATGGGCCTCATTGGCTTCTATGTACCAATTTTCCGGCGCCAGCCTCAGCACCTGCTCCATGGTCACCGCCGAGCCGGCGATGAGATTCTGGAACCCCTCGTTCTGGATCTGGATCGAATGCTCGATCTCGTTCAGCTTGGCTTTCAGATTGGCGATGCACATGGTCAAGGGGCAATCGAGGATGACATTGGCCTGGAGCTTGCGCTCGTGGATCATGAGCCGTACCGCGCGTCAGATAGCGGTTCGGGCGAGCGAAGAAGCTCATTAAGGTCGCGCCGGCGTAGTAAATGGCGGTCTTGCCGAGGAAGACGAAGCGCCGGCCCGGTTCCTGCTCGCTGTGAAACCGAACGTCCTCGCCGATCATCCGCGCCACTTCGGGATCGCCTCCCAGGGCGGCAGTGGCGGGAAAAACAGCCTCCGTACGGAAGCCTTTTCAAGGCGGACCCGGCTGGCCGCGCATTTTCACGTTGGAACGAGTCGTCATGGGCGCGGCGATCCTCGCACTCTTCGTGCTCGTGGTTTTCCCGCTGTGCTTCCTGCTGATCGGCAGCGTCTGGAGCAATGGGTGCTTCACGCTCGAATACTTCGCCGAGGCGCCTCGAAGGTGATGGTTCTAATAATGTTCTCATTCTTGAGGGCGCAACGCTTCCTCGACGTCTTTGTGCAGGTCAACACGTCGGGCGAGGACAGCAAATTCGCGCTGCATCCGGATGCGCTCCTGCCCTTCGTCGAGATTCTCGGACAGTTTCCGCGCCTACGACCGCGCGGCCTGATGACATTGGCGCTCTTCAGCACCGACATGGCCAAGGTGCGGCCCTGCTTCGTCCTGCTGCGATCGTTGCGCAACGAAGCGGCCAGGCTCCATCCCGGCCTGACCGAATTGTCGATGGGCATGACCGGAGATTTCGAGGAAGCGATCGAGGAAGACGCGACGGTCGTTCGCGTCGGCTAGGCCATCTTCGGCAAACGTCCCACCTCGGACGGACACTATTGGCCCGGCCTGTTTTCGCGCTGACGTGACGGATGTAGTCGGGCTATCGCGCGATTGCCGGTGGGGTCTCCCGGAGCAGGCTTCGCACTCGCGCTGCGTCGAGCCGCCCAGTTTTGACGTAGCAGGCACGATGCGGTATTCGCCAAGTCATCTAGTGATTTGGTGAATTTGCATGCGTGCGCTGACCAGGCCGAGCCTGGCCGAAACGGCCGTCGAAGCGATCCGTGGCGAAATCCTCGCTCGGCGATGGGAAATCGGTGAGAAATTGCCGAACGAGGCGGCCTTGTCGACCGCGCTTGCGGTCAGCCGCGGCACCGTGCGCGAGGCCGTGCGGGTCCTCGCGTCGCAGGGCATCCTCGAAACCCGGCAGGGTTCCGGCACCTATGTGCTGTCGACGACCGGAACGAGCCTGTCGCTCGCCACGGCGAAGCGAGCCGGTCTTCGAGAGCAGTTCGAGGCGCGGCTGGCGCTCGATGTCGAGGCGGCGCGCCTGGCGGCATTGCGCTGTTCCCCTGTCGATGTGGAGCGGCTTCGTACGCTCCTGGCGGAACGCGGAGAGTATGCCGGTGGTGAGAAGGCCGCTTTCGTCGCCCGCGACTTCGCCTTCCACCGGGCGGTGATCGCGGCATCCCGCAACAGCGTGCTGACGGGACTGTACGATTTCTCCTCGCGGCTGATCGCGGAAACGATCGCGGCGACGCTGGAAGACGATCTGCCCGAGCCGGACATGGCGGCGCATCGCGCAATCGTGGACGCCATCGAAGCCGGCGATCCCGACCGAGCTGACGCGGCCGTGCGTCGCTTCATGGCGCCCGTTCTGGCTGCACTCGACAAGGCGCTGCTGTCATGAGCCAGCCAGCCGCCATTGCCTCGGGCACGACCTCGACCGCGCTTTCGCGATTTCTCCTCGGCGCCAGCCTGGTGCTCATCGCGTTCAATCTGCGGCCAGTGTTCTCCAGCGCTTCGACCATGCTGCCGGAGATCAGCAGCACGCTGGGCCTTTCCTCGCTGGGAGCCAGCGTCCTGACGACGCTTCCCGTGGTCTGTCTCGGGTTGTTCTCGCCCTTGGCGCCGCGCCTGTCGCGCTGGATCGGCACGGAGCGGACCCTGCTCGTGGCCGTGCTACTGCTCGCTTGCGGCACAGCACTGCGCGGCTTTGCATCGATTCCGCTGCTTTTCCTGGGCACGGCCCTTGCCGGAGCATGCATCGCCATCGGCAACGTGCTGCTTCCGGGTGTCGTGAAGCGGGACTTCCCCGATCGAGCGGCGCTGATGACGGGCTGGTACACGATGGCGCTCTGTGCGGGGGCGGCCGGCGCTGCCGGCCTGACCTTGCCCCTCAAACAGTCGCTCCAGTTGTCGCTGGGCGGGGCGCTCGCGTCCTGGGCGCTTCCTGCCTTGGTGGCGGGCCTGCTCTGGCTGCCCCAGGTGCTTTCGAGMCGCTTCCAGGTCACGGGGGCTCGGCCGAACGTGCAGGGCTTGTGGCGGAACAGGCTGGCCTGGCACGTCACCTTGTTCATGGGGCTGCAGTCGGCGCTAGCCTATTGCGTCTTCGGCTGGCTGGTGCCGATCCTGCGCGAACGCGGCCTGGACGGCGTCACGGCCGGGGCGATCGTCTCCGTGTCGGTGATGATGCAGGCAGCTGCCTGCCTGATCGCGCCGCATATCGCCGTGCGCGGCCGGGACCAGCGGGCCATCAACGTCGCGCTCAGCGGATTGGCCGTCGTGGCTCTCCTCGGTCTCCTGTTCGCGCCGCTCTGGTCGATCTGGTTCTGGGCGGTGCTGCAAGGCGTCGGGCAGGGCGGCCTGATCGCCGTGGCACTGACGT
This sequence comes from Allobosea sp. 05T438, assembly GCF_056396025.1. Taxonomy (NCBI): domain Bacteria; kingdom Pseudomonadati; phylum Pseudomonadota; class Alphaproteobacteria; order Hyphomicrobiales; family Alloboseaceae; genus Allobosea; species Allobosea sp. 05T438. The sequence continues at coordinate 13,019 of NZ_JBFTKQ010000022.1, read as the reverse complement.
TGATCGTCCTGCGCGCTCACGACGCGCATGTCGCGGCCCAGCTTTCCAGCATGGCGCAATGCGTCGGTTATCTGCTGGCCGCCATCGGCCCGCTCGTCGTCGGCCTGATCCATGGCTGGGCCGGCAGCTTCGCCTGGAGCGCGGTGCTCTTCGTGCTTCTGGGGGTGGGCACCGCAGTCAATGGCTGGTTTGCCGGCCGGGCCGTTCATGTCGAACCGTAATGGCGCGGCTTTGATGGGAGCGTTCGTGCGAAAGCCGGGCTCTGATCGAACCCGGCCTGTCTGATCGATGCGGCGGTGCGAGCTTGCCGACCGCGCCGTTCACTTCTGGCTAGCGGCGTGTTCGATGAATTCCGCGACGACCTTGGGCTTTGAGACGTAAACGGCGTGGCTGCCCTTGGTCTCGATGACGGTTGAACCGGCGCGCTTGGCCATCTGGCGCTGGGCCGGAGGCGGGAATATGGGCCGCTTCGTGACGAACAGGTTCGTGCGCCTCCTGGGCTGGAGTGCAACGCTGGTAATGGCAGCCGCGGCAGCGTCGATGGTCTTTCACTGACAGTGACGTATCGGAACCGCCCAAGCACAGAGCTCAACGCGAGCGCGCGCTGGATCTCATCCGCCGAGCCTCGCCCCTCATGGCGGGTATCCGATACGTTCGTCTCGCTCAATGGTCGGCTTCGTTAGAGGCTGCTGCCTAGGCAGTTTGCACCGCGCTGACGCCTGGACTATATTCGGGCCGAATTTAGTTCGCGAGGTCGCTTTGCGGTATTCTGCCCAAGTCAAGCCGATCAGTTATCTGAAGGCCAACGCAGCGGAAATCCTCCTCAACCTCGCCGAAAGGCGAGAGCCTCTGGTGATCACGCAGAATGGCGAGGCCAAGGCGGTGCTGCAGGATGTTGCCTCCTTTGAGCAGACGCAAGAGACGCTCGCGCTGTTGAAGCTGCTGGCCCTCGGAAATCAGGACGTCGAGGCAGGCAAGACCAAGCCAGCTCGCGCTGTCGTCGAAAGAATGCGCGGAAAAGCGGCCGATCGCAGGTGAAGGAGGGCGGCTTTGAGGTCGAGCTGACGCAAGGCGCGGAGGACGATCTCGAAGCCATTCACGCCTACCTTGCTCAGCACCGTTCGATGGAAGCGGCCGAGTCGTTGCTCGATGCATTCATCGAGAAGATCTCCACACTGGAGCGTTACCCGGAACGGGGCAGCTTTCCCAAGGAGCTTGAGGCGTTAGGTGTTCGGGAATTCCGGCAGATTCTGCTCGATCCGTATCGCCTAATCTACCGCGTCATTGGCAGTAGAGTCGTCATCTTCGTCATCGCCAATGGCCGCCGCGACATGCAGGCTTTGCTTGAACGCCGGCTACTTGGCCGGTGATCACAGGCCTGCTCCGCAGGTTCTCGACCGCTGTTGCGCTGAGCGCGAACGGACGAACCTTTAAGTGCGCTGACGTCGTCCGCCGAAGCGACGGACGAGTTGGAGCGGGGGCGGTGCAGTATCTCGCCCCGTAAACGACCACGTACAACTATAAATCGAGCTTCACCGCGCGATTATATGGAGAAAACGACGGCCAATCGGGCTACACGGCAGCGATCCGAACATCGCGGCGTCAGCGTTGCGGGTCAGTCATCGCGATGAAACCAGTTTTTGTTCGGTGGTCAAATCTGCGACCGAGCGAGACTGGATACCCAGTCCGAGACCTTTTCGCTGGCCGAGCGGTTTTGCCAATCCGAAAAACTGTAGGGCCGAGAGGCTGCCGCATCCTTCTCGAACAGGGCCATTTGGGTGCTGGCAAATTTCTGATCGAACAGATTGATGTTGGCTTCGTCGTTAAGTCGTAAGGCGCGGTCGTCGATGTTCGTCGAGCCCACCGAGGTCCAGATATCGTCTACGATCACCAGCTTGCAGTGGAAKAACGTGGGCTGATACTCGCTGATCTTCACGCCTGCCTGAAGCAGCTCCCCCCACAGATGCCGGGACGCCTTTCTGACAATGCGCGCGTCGGTCTGGGGGCCGGGGACAATGATCTGAATGTCGACGCCACGCTTGCGAGCCTCAAGAAGTTGCTGGCGCGTCAGTTCGTCGGGAACGAAGTAGGGTGTAGCGATGCGGATGTTTTTCTGCGCGGCGGCGAGCGCGGTCATCAGCATCAGATGCATGACATTGCGCTGGAGGTTCGAACTGATCACGACCTGAGTGGCGCTATCACCCGCCGGCCCAATCTCGGGGAAGAAACGATCGCCGAGCAGCAGTTCGCCGGTCGCCTCGATCCAGTGCTCCGCGAACGCCGCCTGGAACTCCGCTGCAGCCGGCCCTTCCACGCGGTAGTGATTGTCACGCCATTCGTTTGGCGAGCGCGCGTCGCCGTTCCACTCATCGGCGATGCCGACACCACCGGTGAAGCCCACGCGCCCATCGACGATTAGCAGTTTCCGATGGGTTCGGTTGTTCACCCGATCGATCGTGTACCAGGCGACCGGACGGAACCGCACGACCTCGACGCCCGCATCCTGCATCCGCTTGATCAGCCGCTCGTCCATCGGGAGGCTGCCCGCCCAGTCGAGCAGCACCTTCACGCTCAGCCCCTCCCGGGCCTTGATCGAGAGCGCATCGGCGAACTCCTCGGCGATAGCGCCACGCCAATAGATGTAGGTCTCGAAACTGATCGTCTGCCGCGCCTCGCGGATGGCGCGCAGCATCGAAGGGAAAATCTGTACACCGTTTACGAGCGTCTCCACTTGGTTCCCGGGCACATAGTTCGACCCGAAAAGCGCGCCCATGGACGTCTTGAGCTGGCGATCCGACGAGGCCAGATTATGCGGAAGCGGTTGCCTTAGCTCCTGCGGCTCCGGCAGCAGGTTGCCTACCAGGAGGCAGCCCGCGACGCCAAGGGCGGCCGAGAATAATCCGATCATGAAGGGATGTCGTTGGAGGTTCATTGCCAACTTAGAAATAGGGGCTTGCGGCTGTGGAGAGGATCCGGCGTGAGTATCTTCGGTCTCCGATCATGCCGAGTCCCCTTTCTCCGCAAATTTCAGACAGACCCGGCAGATGCTTCGAAAGGAAGTTTCCACTTCGTCAGCAAGCAAGGGGCCCTGGATATCCGCCAGGGAACTGGAGACTTCCGACAGCTGCCCAAAGACGAGGATCGCCATCGGCACGCGGCGACGAAGGCGCCTCAGGGCATACTTCACGTGAGCAGCATTGTGCGGGCCGATATAGCAAAGACAGATCAGAGCCGGGCCTCGCTCGGCAAGGCGCTCCATTCCGGTGGTCGACAGCGTGGTCGGCGGTAACGCATCCGCCGCCAATCCATGCTTTTCCAAGATCTGGCTCAGCATCAGCGCGGCCGCCTCATCGAGCTGCGATCGCGCGCCTATGCAGACCACGCGATCTCGGCCCCGAAACCTCTCGCTCAGCTCAGCCTCGGCGAGCACCGGCAGATCGGAGGTGCCTTCGCTTTCGTTGGTCTGTTCAACGGCAGCCTCGGACTCGGGATCCGTCGTTGCTGCGCCGAGCGAGGGGCGGCCGTCGTCACGGTCGGACAAATCCTCGACGACCTCGCGGATCGTCGCGAGGATTTGGTTTCGCCGAGGTGCATCGAGAACACCGCGCGCCTCATCCGCAGCGGCGAGCCGCAAACCTTCGAGCGCGACCTCGTCGTAATAGGCGGATAGGGAGCGTTCCTTCAGTACTTCCTCGGCCTTGTCGGCTGCCTCCGCGGGATCTCCCGCGAGAATCCGCTGATAGAATATCTCCGCAGCCGAAAGTGGAGGTCGATCCCCCAGCATGACGTCCAGAAATTCGAGTCTTTCGACGTGCCGACCGAGAACTACGAGGCACACAGTCAAAGGTGTCGCCAAGACCAGCCCGATGGGGCCCCATAGCCAGGTCCAGAATGTCGCGGCGACCACAATGGCGACAGGCGATAGCCCGGTAGAGCGGCCATAGGCCAACGGCTCGATCACATGCCCGGCAAGCGGTTCTGCGATCACGAACAAACCGGCTGTCAATGCGAGCATCATCCAACCGGGATCGACCGATGCGGCGATCACCATCGGAAAGACGGCTGACAGCACCGCCCCGAGATAAGGTATGAACCGCAGGATTGCGGCCAGGATGCCCCAAAGCAGCGCGCTGGGAACGCCAATGGCCCAGAGACCGCAACCAATCACCACTCCGAAGCCGGCGTTGACGATGAGCTGCGTGAGGAATAGGCGGCTGAGACGTCTGGCCGCATCATCGAACGCAGCCGTTGTCTTCTGCAGGTCGTAAGTGCCGGTCAAACGGATGAACCGGTTTCGAAGATCTTCGCGCTTTAGCAGGATGAAAACCACGAAGATCAGCACGATACCCGTCGTAGTCAGAGGATGGATCAGCGGCGACAGAAACGCCTGCAGCGTTTCGATCGCGCCAGGTTTCGGTTGATGGACTTCAACCGGTATCGGGCGTCCCTCTCGCGCAAAGCCGGGCGTTTCACTCGGAGCATGAGGCTCTGCCTTGGGGCGGTCGAGTTCTTTGCCCAAGTCTTGCAGGATATCCGCAGCGCGGCTCAAAACCCCGCTCCCGGCCTCCGAACCCTTCAACGCGGCAATCTTGGCCCGCATGGTGCTCTGATAGGTTGGCAGCTCACTTGCCAATTGTGTCGCCTGTCCAATCATAGCCATCGCCAAGGCAGCCAACGTCGCGAATGCAATCAGGACAACCGTAAAAACCGCCAGTGCTCGCGGCACACGTAGCTTCTGCAGTCCTTTGACCAGCGGCGCCAACACGAAGCTGAGCAGGATTGCGAGTGCCCCGGGGACGAAAACCTCACGCCCGAAATATAGCGCGGCAACAATGAAAGCTCCGAGGGCCGCATTCGCGACGCCGTCGATAGGTGATCTTACCGCTGGACTCGCGACAGTGGATGAAGCCTCGATCGCGGGCATCTTTCGGTTTCCTTCAATCTTGACGCCGGCGTTAATCCGTCGACGGAAGATCGGCCGTCGTCGGAAGTCATTTCTTTGACGGCTGGGGCCGGGTGGAATCGCCGGACGGAACGGACCAGGTCGCCGTCCACGTCTCGCTCAGGGTTCGATTTCGCGCTCTAAGAAACATGCGAAGCTCGGCCGACTGACCGTCGGGGAGCGTCGCATCGACGGTGGCGCGCACGCCTTTCAAGGGGGCATTGAACGCGAGGATCTTGGACGAGATCGTGCCGCTTGTTGTGGTCGCGACCAGCTCCAGGCGATCAAGCTCGCTTTGGTAATAGGCGAGATCGCCACCGGCGAAATCGACGATGAAGCGCTTGGTGCCGTTCCAGTCGACGACGCCGTCTTCGATGTCCGAGCCGTTGAAGGTCTGTTGCACCTGCGCGTAGGGATGCAGGTGCCAGGTCGTCGAGTTCGCCGAGATTCGGTAGCGGAACTCCGCCGCTTTTCCGGGGGGCAACGGCGCGTTCGGGGTCCAGCACGCGACGATGTTGTCGAACGCCTCGTTCACCGTCGGGATTTCAATCAGGTCGATCCGGCCCTCGCCCCAGTCGCCCTGAGGCTGAACCCAGTAGCCCGGCCTGGCATCGTAGCGTGCTTCGAGATCCTGATAGCTGCCGAAGTTACGGTCGCGTTGCATCAAACCGAAGCCGCGCGGGTTCTTGTCGCTGAAGCTCGATATGCGCAGCGCCTTAGGATTTCGAATGGGTCGCCAGATCCATTCTCCGCTGCCGGACTGCATCATTAGCCCGTCCGAATCATGGATTTCCGGCCGGAAATCTGCCCGCTGACCGAGATCGCCTTCACCGGCCTGAAACATTGACGTTAGCGGTGCGATGCCGATCCGCTCGATCTCCTTGCGCGGGAAGATCGTCGCGGTGACGTCCATATAGGTGTCGCGGCCCGGGCTGACGGCGTAGCGATAGGCTCCGGCGACCGACGGAGAGTCTAGCAGGGCGTAGATGACGAGCTCGGTCGTGTCGCGCGACGGCTCCTCCACCCAGAGCGCCCGCATGAATGGGAACTCCTCGGGCTGCTTGCCTCCGACATCCAAAGCCAGCGAACGCGCCGAAAGCCCGTAGCGATGTCCTCGCCCGATCAACCGGAAATAGCTCGCGCCCAGGAACGAAATGACCTCGTCCTGCACCTTCGGGCTGTTCAGGTTGGTCGTTACGGCGAAACCCGCGAAGCCCAGCGCCGGCGAGAGGCCTTTCGGGACGGGGACCTTGCCGTATTCGAAGAGGCCGGTCGTGAAAGGGATCGGGATCGCGTTGCCGTGGTTGATGATGTGAACTTGGACTGGCTTGTCGTGCAGAAAGCCGAGATGGAAGGGCAGCAGGCGGAAATCCGACCCGCCATCGCGCCAAAACGCCTTGTCCCGGCGAAATCGGATTTCGCGATAGCCGTCATAGGTCAGCTTCGACAGTTCGGCTGGAATTTTGGCGCTTTCGGCATCGAAAGGCTGCTTTGCTAAGGCCGTCGCCCGCTCGATGACATCCTTATAGTCGAAGCTCTTCGCTGGGCCTGCGGGCGCCTGAGCCTGGGCGCGGCTCGCAAGCAGGCAGGTGCTGGAGAGCAGAGCGAGAATCGCACGGCGAGACGGTTCGTACAATGCTGCCCCCAAGCCGAAGAACCGCTGCCGATCTGGCTTCGGTCGAGCAGATTTAGAACGCCGGTAAAGTGTCGGGGTTCCCGCATCATCGGTAACGGCACCATCAACTGGATTTCACGTCGTCGTGCCGGCCAACAAAGTCATAGCAAGCTTCCAGCAGGTGGTCTGTTGGCAATCGGAGCCTCAAGGGGCCACGAAGCGAAAAATCGAGCACGTCCCTATCACCCAAAAATCCTATGAGGACTCATGCGCGCGCGACACACTGTTAATCGAGGGCCTTCACTGCTTTGGGGCGAAATGGGACGATATTCGAAGAATTGGCGGCGCTTCGTGCCGCATCTAGATTGTCAAATGCGTTCCGAATGGAATCTCTCAGACGTAGATCTTCTTCCTTTTCGCCGATTGCGCAAAGGAATGCACTTTTCAAGAAAACCATACATTGGTCATAGCTCGAAGTGAGATTTTCGCGACTTAGATCTGACCTCATGGTGGCCCCACGCAACTAAAAGTGGTTCAAGACGGGCCGGCGTAGTCGTAGCAGGGAAGAGAAGCATAAAATATAGGCCGATGGCCCGTCAAAAGACATGACCTACGTCAAATCGGATGTCTATTTTTCGACGGTTTTAGTGGGGTTGCCAGCATTCGGGCCCGCAAAGTAAACGCCAAACTCATGGCGCCAACGGTGGTAGTTAACCTCTGTCACGCCGATTGACGAGGGTCTACTGAAAGCACCCACGAAGATATAAGGAATCGATCAACCGCCCGTAGCTGTTCCCTGCGCCGACACCGCCCCCCGGAATCGACACCTTGCCGGTACGCGGGAAATTTCCGCTGCTTTTGGTCGCATCGCTTTGAGAGAGGTCGATCCGCTTCGAACCATAGCTCGAACGGTTAGGGCCGACTGACCCCATGTCCTAAATGTGCCGCGTTAGAGATGCAGTTGACGCTCGTGGCCGGCGAACGCGAGCGTATGGGAGTTCCGCTCTACAACGATGCGAGTTATCGCGAGGCGTTCACGCGCTCGCGTCACGGTGACGAAACTCACATCGCCGAGACGGGGACATGGCACGGGGGGGCAGCTTTGTCATTGCTTGAAAAGTGCGCATACTGTGCATAGATTGTGCGGGTGCTCTTTTGCCAGGAGAAACCCATGTCTGCGCTCGCGCTGCCCGACGTGCTGGAGTCGGTGCATCAGCCCGGAACCTCTGATCTTTCGGCGCCCGGCGTTGCCGGCCTGTTTGGTCTTCAGCTCCAGGATCTCGCCGCGATCGCGGCAGTTCACCGCAACACGATCCGGACACATCCCAATACGCCCAAACTGCAGGCGGTTCTCCGTGATCTGATGCGGGTTCTGTCCGCTGCATCTACAGTGCAGCCCAACCAGGATCGGGCGCTTTTTCTTATCAAGAACGCTCCGATTCCAGCCTTCCGACATAAGACAATCTTGCAGTTAGTCGCGGAAGGACGAACCAATGATGCAATCGACTACCTCGAGTCCGTGAGCTCGGGGTATGTCGGGTGATCCTCAAGGATTTTCCGGCCGGCACGTTGCTGTTCCGGGCTCACACACCGGAGTGGGCTAGCCGGCCAACAAGTGGCGCTGGGGCCGCGCTCAAGGGCGGCCGCTTCAATCGGGAGGGTGTCGAGGCGCTCTATATGTCGCTCGACGAAGCGACGGCGTTGCGGGAGTACCAGCAGACGTCTCCCTTCCTGCCGCCTTGCACGATCTGTTCCTACACCGTGTCGTTGCAGAAACTCGTCGATCTCCGACAACTGAGCCACGGGGAACCGTGGGATGATCTCTGGCATAGCTGGCAGGAAGATTGGCGACACCTGAAGTTCGACCTGCATATCGAGCCTCCGACGTGGGTGCTCGGTGATCTGGTTCTGGGCGCTGGCCACACGGGCATTATCTTTCCGAGCGTGGCCAATCCAGGCGGCGTCAATGTCGTCGTTTTCAACGAGCAGCTGAAGGGCGACAGCAAGGTCGAGGTGAACGATCCGGACGGAAAATTGCCCGATGACAGATCCAGTTGGCACAATCGGCCCTGAGAGCTTGAGCGGTCATCCCTAAAAGGCGTGTTCCCGCTCGTACTCTTCCATGGCGTTGATGAGCTCGACCAGTTCCTTTTCTTCAAGGCTATCTTCGATCGCGTCCGTCAGTTCCTGGACCCTATCCCAAGCTCGCTCGAAGGCATGGGAGTCGGCAATTTCCATTGGGATCTCCCTTGGAAAGCCAGCTGGGATCGTGTTGGTGCGCACTGGCGTCGCTGTGCCGTGCGCGATCCACATATCTTCGGAGGCAATCCGCCTCGATCAAAGACAGGAACGGATTCAACAGGCCTTCCGGGCCTTGACCGGTCGGAATGTCTTAGGACGCGTGTCTCGTGGCTTCCTCGATCTCGGTCAATCCGTCTGGCGTGTCGTTAGCCTCACTGCCCTCGTCATGCACCTTGGTCTGATGGCTCACACGCCGCCCGGTCTGAACCGAATCCGCCGCTAGAGGGCTTTCTTGCGGTGTAGTCAGGAGCCTATCATCGTCGAGGCGGGCCGGACTTTCCTTTTGCATTTGCATGACTGCACTCCTGCCAAGCATTGAAGCTGGAGCGGGGCAAGATGTTCCCCGCCTTAAAACAAAGTGCGGAAATGCAAACTCGAACGCGGTTTCGGAAATCCAGTCGTGCACGCCTGTCAACGGGCCGCCGGATTCTCAGCAAACGGCACTTGCCAACCTCATGGACGGGTTATCGAGCACGCCGCCGCCGGCTAGCACCAACCGGCTCTCCTAACCGTCGATACCAAGCCGTGCTTTCCCGACGATCAGTTCGATCGACGTACCCGCTTGGACCCAGTGCGCGCGCCTCCAGAGAACGAGAACTCAGGGCGATCAGTCACCCCGGACCAACCTGATCGTTCCGCTCGGCCTGGCGGCCCGGGCATCTCCGGAGCTATCTGCCGGGTCTGCTTTATGCTTCTCGGCTGCGAGCCCTTATTGCCCTGATCGAACGGGTGATGCGGTCCCGTCGGATTCGGAGACCTCGGATACTCGGGCGCCGCAGGGCTTAACGGATCACAATTGGCCGTCGATCAATGACGACGGGACGCGGCCGAACGACTGGCCGAGGAGCGACCACAACAGGCCGGGGAGCGACAACAACGGGGCGCGGTGCAACGACGACGCTCCCGCCGCCTCGGACGCAGCCGCCGAGAGGCCCGCGATAGAAGCCGACACCGCATCCGCCCGCGACCTTTGTGACGTCGTATGTCCTTGTCTGCGACAGGGCGGATGACGTCGGCATGGCCTGCGCCCCAAACGATGTCAGGGCGAGGAACGTGACGCTCATCGAGGCCATAACAATTCTCACGAGCATTCTGGTCGCTTCCTATTCCATTTCGAAATATAATCAGGCTGCCGAGCAGCCAAATTGGCTCAAGGTGTCTCTCCCCTGAATAGCGGAAAACAACACCGGGATTGCTCCTGCCGAACAATTGAGGGCAGGACCTGACGCGCCTCTGACTGGGGCAACCGGAAGAACAAACCTTCTTCAAAATGGGTTAATATAATTGGTGATCGCGACCTGACGCAGCAGCACCCTACGGATCAGATGCGTCGGCTTGACCTGATCCGTGAAGATCGCAGCCTCGCCTGTGCTCCCGGCAGGCAGCGACCCGGCAAAGGTTTCATCGTCAAGCTTGACGCGCACGACGAAGGGCGCTGATGCGATTGCCTTTGGCGCAACGGCTACGCCGGAAACCTGAACCTGGCCTGTGGCAATCGCCTGCACGAGGCTCTCGACCTTGCCTGTTAGTACCCTGCCCGGGAACATCTTGAAGGTGAGTTCGACTTGCTGGCCGGGAGCGAGATAGCGTGCGTCGATCTGAGCGATTTCCACACCGATGGCCGTCTCGGAGGTGTCGATGAAGGCCATCACCGGCGCCAGCGGGAGATTCGCGACACGAGCTCCCTTTCGCAGCGCGACATTGGTGACGTAGCCGTCGGTGGGCGCGCGAACCACGGTTTTGTCGAGGTTCCACTGGGCCGCCGCGAGTTGAGCTTTCAGCTGTTCGACCTCGGCCTGGCGCTGCTCGACGTCGAAGGCGCGTCCCGTGCCGTGCGTCTGCAACTGGGTCATCTCGGCCAACCTCGTCTCCTGAAACTTGAGCTGCGCGGCGAGGGCATCGACCTGTGACTGGAACGGAACCGGATCGATCCGGAACAGCACGTCGCCCGCCTTGAGCGGCTGGTTCGGCCGGACCGGCACGTCGACGACCTCACCCGCGACATCAGGCACGATGGCTACCGAATTCCGGACGACCAGCGCCGCCCCTTGCGGAGCGCCCCAGTTCATCGGCACGAACAGGCCGACCAGCAAGAGCACGAAGACAACGGCCGGCGAGACCTTCCAGAACAGGTTGAAGCGAATGATCCCGAGCTTCACCAGGATGAAGAGCAGGGCGAGATAGACATTGAGGAGAACCAGGATCACGGCGCAGTCGCCTCACCGCCCGAGCCGAGGCGCGGCTTGGCCGGCCAATCGACAAAAGCCCAGATCAGGACGGCTGGCCACAGCACGAAGCCGAGGATGAATGTTACCCATCCGCCTGCGGCGACAGCCTCGACCCAGGGATGGTTGCGCTTCCGGGCTATCATGCCCGGAAGCATGGCGAGGAAGACCACGACGGCGATCATGCTGAAGACCAGCACGACCAGTACGATCCATGCGAAGATGTCAAGAAGGGACATGACTGTTTCATCCTATGGGAACGCTTTCGGAGACAGTCACTTGCAGCTCCGAAGCGCAGAAAGAAGTAATCCGGACGAGGAGATGCGCCCCTGTGATGAATTCGGCATTCACGAAGGCTCCCATCAGAGCCGACGCGGGGCCAACGGATCGGAGAGCCGAAGAGCGGCAAATGAACCTTGGCGAAACGCATTGGGAGGCGTCGGCCCTGCGAGGAAACGCAGTCGAATGACTCATGAAGGACGGTCCGTGCCCGAGTCTGCCAGACACGGACCGTCGCCTCATTCGGCGCGGCGAGCTTTTTCGGCCTTCAAAAGTACATCGATAGCTTTGATGATCGTCGATCCTTGATTCGCCTTGCAATAGACGATCAGCTCATGGACGCCTTCTTTGACCCTGGGCAGATTGACGGAAGACTTCTTCCCGAGTCCGTTATACCAGCCGCTGTACCAGATGCCGAGAAAGTTCGCGTCTTCCTGGAACGTTCCGGCGAGCTGTCCGCAGGTCAGTTTCTGGACATTGATGTAGCCATTCTTATCGGCATAGGCGCTCAGTTCCGTTTGGGCCTGAGCCGGGATCAACGGCATCACGGCCGCGGCAACAAGAACAAGAGCAAGTCGTTTCAACATGAAGTTTCCCTTTTTTTCAATTCGGCAGTGCATTCGACCGACACGTGCCCCCTCCGGCTCGAAGGAGAGACGTTTCCACGCCGTCGAAATTAAGAAGGAGGCGGCGAGGATCGTGCTCGCCGCCTCCGGTTGGTCGGCGCTCAGTCCAGGTAATCGACCGTCAGATGCCGAATCTTGCCGTTGAAGGCGAAGGGCTTGCGGTCGAAATACGCAAGTGAGACGGGGGAATAGCTGTCCCGGCCAACGTCGAAGGCATCATTGGCGGTAAAGCTACCCGATGCCGAGCGTGGGACACGGCCCTTGCTGACTTCCTTGCCGTCGACGCGGATGACGATGTCGAGAGACGCGGGGCGGGCGCCGCTGGCCTTACGCGTTGTTTCGACCTCGATCTTGACCTTCCCGGTCGGGAGCGGTGCGGTCGTCTCCAGCCGCGTCCGATCGATCTCGAACAGGTTGTACTCGTAGTTGAGCTTCCCTTCCTCGACCCACAGTGCGATGCCGCCCGAGACGGCACCAAGCGCGTAGAGCACGCCTTTCGAGCCAGGCTGCAAATCCGCATCGATGGTGACGAGGTTGCTGCGTGATCCGAGCTTCGGCGCGGTAAACTCGGGGACGCCGACGACCTCCTGCGTGAAGCTGAACGACTTGGCGGGGTTGGACGGAGCATCCTCCGGGTGGAAGATCGCGGACCATAGCGCGCCGCCGACCGGATAGACCTTATTATCTTTCGCGCTCAGCTCGAAAGCCTTCTTCAGCTCGTCGAGCTTGCCGGGATGAGCGGCGGCGACGTCCTTCGCCTGCGAGAAATCCTTGTTGAGCTCGTAGAGCTCCCAGACATCGTTCTTCGGCGACCATGTCATGATCGAGGGATCGACGCCCGCTTGCCAGGGTACGCGCGGCCCGAATGCCGAAGCGATCCAGCCGTCCTTGTAGTAAGAGCGGCTGCCCATGACCTCGAAATACTGCTCCTTCTTGCGATCCGGCTCAGTCGGGGACGCGAAGGAATAGGTCATGCTGGTGCCGTCGAGCTGATCCTGGCTGACGCCATCGACGAGCTTGGGCGGCGTGAT
>NZ_JBFTKQ010000021.1:0-52240 GCF_056396025.1 Allobosea sp. 05T438 | reverse complement strand
GAGCGCCATGCCCTTCCCAGCAAGTAGCTTGAGCTTCTGGAGCTCCTCTGATGTCCAGGGTTGGCGGTGCCGTTCGAAACGCTCGGTCACGATATGCTCCTATTTTGACGAGACATCGGCGGCATTCCGCACTCGTAGCAGAAGTGGGCGGAGCTTGGTCAAACATTCGCGCCACGCAACCCGTTGTTTGCGCCAACAGCTGACCTTGGATCACCGCCTGGTAGCGGACATTGCTTTGAGGCCGCCGGGGCCGAGTGCCAACGGCGTGCAATCTTTAGACCTGGATGCTCCTGATCAGCCGCTCCAGATCGGATTGAAACTGCTTACAGTGTTGGGTGACCCCTGCGGTTGAAAGATCGATATCTTGTATGACCGGAAGGCCGCGGGAGAGCAGCAAGCAGCCTTCCCTTGTCAAAGACAGTCGCCTCAGTCGGGCATCTTTCGGATCGGTAAGGAAGGCGACCAGCCGCCGACGGAGGAGTGGCTTGAGGCTCGCGGCGACGGTGGTCCGGTCCGCGCCTAGAGCAGCGGCGACCTCACCGATAGATGGCGGCGCATCCGAGTCGAGGCAGCTGAGTAGGATCAGTTGCCCGGCGTTAAGATCGAGACCCCAAAGAGCCGGGTCGGCTTTCCGGGACATAACCCTGGCAGCACGCAGGATCGAAGCCGTAAGCCCGGTGGAGGCGGCATAGCCCGAGCTTGGGAGTCTGTCCTTTGGCTCACTCCGCCGCCTCCGCGAAGGCGATTGGCGAAGTTGCGCCACTCGATGGGGCGCCGGCCTTGTCGGCCGCGTCCGATGTCGGCTTGATCCGGAACCACGCAGCATAGAGCGCCGGCAGGAAGAGCAGGATGAGCACCGTCCCGACCGCCGTGCCGCCGATCAGCGTATAGGCCATCGAACCCCAGAAGACCGAGTGGGTCAGGGGGATGAAGGCCAGAACCGCGGCGAGCGCCGTCAGGATGACCGGCCGCGTGCGCTGAACCGTCGCCTCGATGACGGCATGATAGTCGTCCAGACCCGCGATCCGGTTCTCCTTGATCTGGTCGGTCAGGATCAACGTGTTGCGCATCAGGATGCCCGCCAGCCCAATGAGGCCCAAGATGGCGTTGAAGCCGAAGGGCTGGTTGAAGGCCAGCAGCGTCGGCACAACGCCGATCAGGCCGAGCGGGGCTGTGAACAGCACCATCGTCATCATCGAAAACGACCGCACCTGGACCATGACGACGATCAGGGTCACGGCGATCATCAGCGGAAAAATCTTGCCGAGAGCATCGTTCGCCTTGGCCGCCTCCTCGATCGAGCCGCCCATGTCGATGCGATAGCCGGCCGGCAGCGCGGCGATCAGCGGCTGGAGCGCGGCCCGCACCTGCTTGGAGACCTCCGGAGGCTGCGTCGCCTCGTTGAGCTCCGAGCGGACCGTGATCGTCGTCATCCGATCCCGCCGCTTCAGCATCGGCTCCTCGTAGCGGATCTCGGAGTGTCCGATCTGGTCGAGGGGGATCTGCCGCCCGTCCCGGCTCATCAGGGAGAAGTCGGCGAGACGCGTCGGGTCGAGACGTTCGGCACCTGCGCTGCGGGCGATGACCGGCACGTTGCGGATGTCTTCCCGGACCTGCGTGACCGGCACCCCGCTCAGCAGGAACTGGAGCTGCTGGCCGACCTGCGCCGGCGACAGGCCGATCAGGTTGAGGCGATCCTGGTCCGGCACGAAGCGCAGGACCGGCGTGCGGTTGCCCCAGTCTCGGTTCGCTTCCCGGACATCGGAGATGCCCCGCATGACCTGCAGGGCCTGTTCGGAGATCTTGTAGAGTTCCGCCTGGTCGGGACCGACGATGCGGAACTCGACGGGGAATACCGAGGGAGGCCCGAAGACGAATTGTGTGGCGCGGACATAGGCCTCGGGCGCGAGCCCGTTCGAGATCTCCTCTCGCAGCCGAAGCTTGAGCTCTTCACGCGCATGGGCGTCCGGCGTCAGCACGACGATCTTGGCGAAAGCCGGATCGGGCAGCTCCGGCGAAAGCGCGAGGAAGAAGCGCGGCGCGCCCTGGCCGACATAGCTGGTGACGATCTTAGCTTCGGGCTGCCGTTCGAGCCAGCGCTCGACCTTTTGGACCGCGGCGGTCGTGGTCTCGATGCTGCTGCCTTCCGGCAGGCGGATTTCGACGAGCACCTCGGGCCGGTCAGAAGTGGGGAAGAACTGCTGCTTCAGCCCGCCCATGCCGACGCCCGAAAGAGCGAAGGCGATGCCGACGATCGCGCAGGTCAGGAACTTGTGGTCGACCGCGAAGGTGATGAGGCGCCGCAGACGCCGATAATTCGGCGTGTCGTAGATCGTGTGCGTACCGCCGTCGATCGGCTTGATCTCCGGCAGCATCTTGACGCCGAGATAGGGCGTGAACACCACCGCCACGATCCAGGACACGATCAGCGCAAAGCCGACGACCCAGAAGATGTTGCCGGCGTATTCGCCGGCCGTGGAGGAGGCGAAGCCGACGGGCAGGAAGCCCGCGATCGTCACCAGCGTGCCCGAGAGCATGGGCGCGGCGGTATGGCTCCAGGCATATGCAGCCGCCTTGATGCGGTCCATGCCCTCTTCCATCTTCACGACCATGACCTCGATGGCGATGATGGCGTCGTCGACGAGGAGGCCGAGCGCCAGGATCAGCGCGCCGAGCGTGATCCGGTCGAAGAACCGGCCGGTCTCCAGCATGATGAAAAACACGGCCGCGAGCGTGATGGGGATCGCCGCTGCAACCACGATACCGACGCGCCAGCCGAGGCTGAGCAGGCTGACGAGCAGCACCACGCCGAGCGCCATCGCGAACTTCATCATGAACTCGTCGACGGAAGCGGCGATGTTGACCGCCTGGTCCGTTACCTTTTCGAGCGACATGCCGAGCGGCAATGTCCGGCCGATCGCGGCGGTCTTATTCTCAAGATCCTTCCCGAGCGTCAGCCCGTTCCAGCCGTCCTGCATCACCGCCGCGAGCATGAGACTGGGCTCGCCCTGATGCCGGATGATGAAGCTCGGCGGGTCCTCGTAGCCGCGGCGGACGTCCGCGATATCGGACAGCTTGAGGGTCCGGCCTCCGCCGACGATCGGCGTGTCGGCAATGGCCTGGACGCCCTCATAGGCGCCGTCGACCCGGATGAAGACGCGCGGGCCCTTAGTGTCGACCGAGCCCGCCGCCGTGACCGTATTCTGACGCTGCAGGGCGGTGACGATGTCCTGGGCGGAAACGCCCAGCGTCGCGAGCTTCGCATAGGAGAACTCGACGAAGATCTGCTGGGGGCGCTCGCCGAGGATGTTGACCTTCTTGACGCCGGGAACGTGCAGGAGATCCTGACGGATGGTTTCGGCCTGCCGCACCAGTTCCCGCATGGGCAGGCCCTGCGCCTTCAGCGCGTAGAGCGCGAAACTGACGTCGGAGTACTCGTCGTTGACGAAGGGGCCGAGCACGCCGGGCGGCAGGTTGCGCGCCTCGTCGGTGAGCTTCTTCCTCGCCTGATAGAATTCCTCCTGCACCTTGGAGGGCGGCGTGGCGTCCTTCAGGTTGACCGTAAGGTAGGCATAGCCCGGCCGTGTCGTAGTCTCGACGCGATCGTACCAGGCGAGCTCCTGAAGCCGCTTCTCCAGCGGCTCGGCGACGAGGTCCTGCATCTCGCGGGCCGTCGCGCCGGGCCAGACGGAGGTGACCGTCAGCGTCTTGATGGTGAAGCTCGGATCCTCGGCACGCCCGAGCTTGACGAAGGCGTAAGCGCCGGCCGCGACGAGCAGGAGGATCGTGAAGAGGGTGACGGCGCGTTCGCGGACCGCGATGGCCGAGAGATTGAAGCTCATCGCGAGGCCGCCTTGACGTTCGAGGAAGCCCGGACCGGCTGGCCTTCGCGCAGGAGATGCGCCCCGAGCGACACGATCGGCCGGCCGGCCTGCAGCCCCGAGACGACCGCCGTCTCGCTTGTGACGCGAACGAGACGCACCGGTTGGAACGTCACGGCGGAGCCCGCATCGTCGAGGACCCAGACGCCGGTCTTCTGTCCATCGTCGAGAACTGATCCGAGCGGAATCTCCGTCTCGGCGTCAGTCGCCATATCGGACAAGCGGACCGTAACGGTCGCACCCAAGGGCGCCAGGGCGGCCTCGCTTTCGAGGACATAGCGGGCCTCATAGGTCCGGGTCTGCGGATCGGCCGAGTCGGACAGCTGGCGCAGAGTGGCGCGGAAGCTGCGTCCCGCGACGCCGTAGAGCGTCGCCTGCGCGGCGGAGCCAATCTGGGGCCTGACCGTTTCGGGCAGGACCACCAACGCCTCTCGCGGGCCCGTCTGCGCGAGGCGCACGACCAGTTGCCCCGCGGCGACCACCAGCCCAGGCTCCGCGAGGGTGTCGACGATGATCCCGTCCGCGTCGGCCGCGAGCACGGCATAGTTGAGCTCGTTTTCCGCGACATTGGCCGCGGCCTCCGCGGCGGCGGCCTGAGCCTTCGCGGTGTCGAGCGCGGCCTTGGCCTGCTCATAGCGCTGGGGGCTGGCGGCGAAGCCGTTCTTCACGAGCACCGCGTAGCGCGCCTCGTCTGCCGCCGTCTGCGTCAGCACAGCCCGAGCGGCGATGGCCGCGTTGCTCTTAGCGGTGAGCGCCAGCCGCAGATCGGTCTCGTCAACCCGCAGAAGCGGTTGTCCCGTCTTCACGGACTGGCCGATATTGACGAGCCGCTCAACGACCTTGCCCGGGACACGAAACCCGAGATTGCTCTGGACGCGTGCCGCGATGACGCCCGTAAAGCGCCGGTCGGCGCCTGTGACCGGGCTTGCCGTCGACACGCGTACGATCGGCGGTTCCTGTCGGGGGTCGATGGCCGCCAAAGGAGCGGACTTGTGCCCGATCAGCATAACGGCCCCCCCGATCCCGGCGGCGACCACGATGCCCCCGACTGCGAGCAGGGCGAACCGGGATTTCCTTGTCATGGTGCTTACCAAATAGATTGCGTCCGACATCTATGTCCGTTATAGAGTGTGAACGCAATCTATTTTTGGAGCACGGCATGCGGGTCTCGCGGGAGCAAGCGGCGCAGAATAAGGAGCGGGTGATTGAGACGGCGAGCAGGCTCTTTCGCGAGCACGGCTTCGACGGCATCGGCCTCAAGGACCTGATGGCAGGTGCCGGCCTGACGCAGGGCGGCTTCTACAAGCAGTTCGCCTCGAAGGACGAGCTGACGGCGCTGGCATCGCGGCGCGCAATTGCCAGTTCGGCCGAGCGCTGGTCGTCCGCAGCCGCCTCTCGGCCGGATGATCCGCTGTCGGCCGTGGCGGAATTCTACCTCAGCACGGAGCACGTCGCGGAACGCGCCGAAGGATGCCCTTTCGTCGCGCTCGCGTCTGACGCAGCGCGACAGGGTCCGGCGGTGAAGGCCGAGTTTGAGGCCGGCATCCGCGCTAACCTCGACATGATCGCAAGCTTGTCCGCTGGAGAGGATCGTGACGCTCTTCTGGCGAGGCTGTCGATGATGGTCGGAGCCGTCCTGCTGTCGAGAACGGTCAACGACGAGGCGCTGGCACGCCAGATCCTGAACGCAGCCGGCTCCCAGATTGACGGCCGTGCGAGGACGACCAACGGCGAGCAGGAGCGCGCGCAATGAGCGCGGCCGAAACCGCGCTCGGCGGACCCCGGCTGGCTTCGCAAGCGGGCGTCGATCCGGTTCGACCCGAGGTCAACGAAGTCAGCCGTCTCACCGTACTACTTCTCGCGGGTCTGGCCGCCCTCGGCACGCTGGCGACGAACATTATCCTCCCGGCTTTTCCTCGCATGGCGGCTGAACTCGGCCTGACGAGCACCAGCTCGGAATCCTCCTCAGTGACGTAATACGGAGCCATTTGTTGGGCGCCAAATGCGGAACTTAGCTGCGCTCCATAAATTGGACATTCTGCGCGACGCGATGTTGCGCCCGCCACTTAGTTCCAACGCGACGACCGGGTACATTTAGGGGTTGGTATGCTCCACACTGTCGCGGGAGACTTGCCGCGTCAGTTGCTCGATACGGACAGCCCCGCAAGCAACGATGCGTAGACGGCGAACCTGTGGGAAGCGAATTCCATGAACAGCCGCACGCGCTTGGTTTTGCGCGTCTCGCCATGGGTGAGGAGCCAGAGCACGCCGTTCCGCTGCGGCAGGATGCCTGGCGCTCGGGTCAGCTGGGGATCGGAGTCGCCGACAAAGCACGGCAGCCTGGTCAGTCCGATCCCTTGGCGAACCGCGGCGATTTGCGCCTCGGCGTCCGGGGTCCTGAAAGGGACGTCGGCAGTTCGGATCTCGCCCGCCCGGGCCCAGTCCGGGATGCCGTGATCGTTAATGACGATCGGCCGGATGGGCCTCTGCGCACCCGCCCGCCACGCCGCCAGCAGGTCGCGGGACAGGTAGACCCCGCTGGCCAGCTCCGGTCCCATCAGGCCGTGGAGATTGAGCGGGAGGGTCTTGCGGTCGACGACGAAGCGGATCGCCACGTCGGCCTCTCGATTGGTCAGGTTCGCGACCTCCCCGGTCGACCGGATCTCCATCTCGATGTCCGGATGCAGGCGCGCGAAATCAGAGAGGTCCGGCATAAATAGATGCGTCGCGAGGAAGGGCGGCAGCGTCAGCCGCAAGAGGCCGCGCGCGCTCTGGTCGCGCCCGAATACGCGCGTCTCCAACTGGTGTGACGAGGCCTCCATCTGCTCGGCGAACTCCAAAACCTCCTCGCCTGCCGCCGTCAGGCGGTAGCCCGACGGCAATTTCTCGAACACCTGCGCTCCGAGCCGCTGCTCCAGCTGAGCGAGGCGCCGCAGCACGGTTGCGTGATTGACAGCGAGGCGCTCGGCGGCGGCCCGCACTGAGCCGGCCCGCGCGACGGCCAGGAAATAGCGAACGTCGTCCCAATCGATCATGGCGCAATCCTGCACCGGATTGGCGCTTCTTCAAAGCCCTTGTGCGCTAGTTCGATAGCATCGCCCATTTTAAGTGGATCGTTTTCGCACCACCGATGTTCATACCTCCGCACTCACCGTCGCGTGCCGTCAGGGCCATCTCGAGGCTCTCGGGTCGTCATCGAACGACCACGAAGGAACCCAAAGGAGACGATCATGGGTAAGCTGGACGGTAAGGTCGCGGTCATTACGGGCGGATCGAGCGGCATGGCGCTGGCGAGCGCCAAGCGGTTTGTCGACGAAGGCGCCTATGTCTTCATCACCGGTCGGCGGCAACAGGGGCTCGACGAGGCGGTCAAGCAGATCGGCCGTAACGTCACCGCCGTGCAAGGCGACATGGCCAATCTGGACGACCTCGATCGGCTGTTCGACACAGTGAAGCAGGAGAAGGGCAGGATCGACGTCCTCTACGCTAGCGCCGGCATCGGCGAGGCGGCGCCGCTGGGCGAGATCACGGAAGAGCTCTTCGACAAGACCTTCGGCCTCAACGCGCGCGGCACGCTGTTCACAGTGCAGAAGGCGCTGCCGCTGTTCAACGACGGCGGGTCGATCTTCATGACTGGCTCGGTGGCCTCACTGAAGGGCTTTCCCGGCTACAGCGTCTACGCGGCGAGCAAGGCGACGCTGCACGCCTTCGCGCGAGGGTGGCTCAACGAGCTGAAGGGCAGAAACATCCGGGTGAACGTGCTGCACCCGGGACCGATCGCCACCCCGATGCAGGACGAGGTTCTGACCGAGGAGGCGAAGAAGATGTTCGAGTCCCTGATCCCGCGAGGGACGATGGGCCTTCCCGAGGAGATAGCGGGAGCCGCGCTGTTTCTGGCGTCCAGGGACTCCAGCTTCGTCAACGGCATGGAGCTGTCCGTCGACGGCGGCTTCTCGGCCATCTGAGGGCGTTGCCCAAAAACCTCATTCACAGAGACCGGACGGCTGCGCTGTTGAAGGCCGGGCCATCCCTCCCCGCTATCGGAGACCATCATGAGCTACGCGATCATCGGCTTCGGCAAGATCGGCCAGGCCCTGGCCCACGCCTTCGCCCGCAGGAACATCGAGGTGGCCGTCGCCAGCCGCCACCCGCCCGAGGCGCGTGCTCCGCAGGCCCGGGCGATCGGTCCCAAGGTCGTCGCCAAGACCCTGCAAGAGGCCCTCAAGGCCGATACGATCTTCCTGGCCATCAGGTCCGAGTCGCATCCGGCTCTCGCCAAGGCTCTGCCAAGCTGGGAACACAAGACCCTCGTCGATGCGACCAACTCCCAGGCGCCGCTGGAGGACATGGACGGCCTCCTGTCTTCCGCGTTCGTGGCGAGGCTCTATGCCGGCGCCAAGGTCGTCAAGGGGTTCAACCACCTGGGCGCCACGGCTCTGGCAATGGACCCGGTCGTGGCGGGCGGTCACCGGGTCGTGTTCCTGTCGAGTGACGACGAGGGCGCGGCCGCACCCGTGGCGGCCCTGGCCAAACAGCTCGGCTTCGCCCCCGTCAATCTGGGCCGGTTCGACGAGGGCGGCGCGCTGGTTCACGCCCGCGGCTCCGTCTGGGGCGCACTGATCTTCCAGAACATGTTCAAGAAGGAACAGTAGGGGATTGCCTGGCAATTGTCCGAGAGGTGTAGCTGCGCCGTTACTGCCAGCTTCCTTTGCCATGAGGCTGGGATGGGCCCAGCCTCGCTTCCGCGCTGAGTTCAGGCAGGCAACCCGAAAATGGCCCCTGTCAACGCTGGCAATGAGCCCGACCTCCCCATCCAATGGCTGGTGCAAGCCCTGCCAACCGGCTTGCCCAGTAAGCGGACATTCCCAGGGGTGAAAGCGGGCCACCTACGGCTGCTTGACTGCCAACCCCAGCAGGCTGCCCAGTAGCGGACGCTCCAGACGTCGGCATTGGGCCAGCTTTGCCCGTTGGTGGCTGCTGACAAGAGCTCGACGAAGCGCCCTTCCACGCTGCAGGTTGCCAACTCGACAGCCGGGGGAAATGATGCGCTGTTTTCAGGAGACGCGACTATGGCGATCGGTACCGTGAAGTGGTTCAACGCGACGAAGGGTTTTGGCTTCATCCAGCCTGACGATGGCGGCCAGGATGTCTTCGTCCATATCAGCGCCGTGGAACGGGCTGGTTTGCGCGAGCTGCGCGACGGTCAGAAGGTTTCCTACGAGCCTGCTCAAGACAAGCGCTCCGGTCGGACCTCAGCCGAGCAACTGCAAGCCCTGTAGAAACGGCTCGAAGGCTACGCATCGCCGTCGGGCTCATCCGGGGACGGCGGATCGTCCTTCTCACCGATGGCGGCGAGCGGAATCGCGCCAGCAAGCAACCTGTCCTTGCTCAAAAGTCCGGCATCCTCGAGCCGCTCGAAATCCGGCAGATCGCGCAGGGTCTCGAAACCGAACTGCGACAGGAACGCTGGCGTCGTCACATAGGTATAGGGCGCGCCGGGCTGCGGGCTGCGCGGTCCTGCGGCGATGAAGCCGAGTTTGCGCAAATGGCCGATCGTGTCGCGGCTGACCTCCTTACCAAAAACCTGGCCAAGCTCGGCGCGGGTGATCGGCTGGAAATAGCCGATACACAACAGCACCAAGCTCTCGGACTGCGACAAGGCCTTGTCGCAGCGCTCGCCAAGCCCGGTCGCCGTCCGGATCGCGACCGCGAATCCCTTCTTCGTCCGGTGCTGCCAGCCGCCGGCGACAGAAACGAGCTCGTAGGGTCGGCCGGCCAACTCATCGCGGATGTCAGCGATCAGCAGATCGATACTGCAGTCGCGGCCGACGACGCGCGCCAGGGCCTGTCGGCCGACCGGTTCCGGCGACGCGAAGATGACGGCTTCAACGCGCCCCATCCATTCACGCCACCGCATCTCCGGCGGCAGATCCGCCAGCTCGGCGTCGAAAAGTTCCTCCGTCTGGGCTCGTTTGGCCATGCTCTAGAGCCCGTAAAGCCGAAAGCTGGCACGCCCGGAGAGCTCACGCACAGCCCCGAAACTGACCAAGCGCTCGAACAGCCGACGCGAACCCCAGCGGGTCAGATGGGTGGTCTGCAGCGTGCCAGACACGGCATCGCTATCGAGCAAAAGCTGGATCACCTCCCCTGCCCCCTTGGCGCGCAGCTTCGGCGTCACCTCGATGAGCCGTGCCGCCCGCGGCGCGATCTCGCCGGCAAGCCAGCAGGCCTGCGCCGCTGCCAAGGCGACTGCCACGCAGATCGCGCGCTCGAACCCCTCCCCTCCCGCACGCACGCGACCGCGATCCTTGAGGCTGCGGAAGGCAGCCCCGTGCGCCTGCGTCACCAGCAAGGGCACGGTCTCCGGCCAGCGCATGCGCCGGGCCAAGACCTGATCAGCGAGCCACCAGCCGAGCAGGCCGGTGTCCGGTCGCAGCCGTTGGACCTCGGCTGCGATCGCCGCAGCGGCCAAAGGCGCGGGCTGGCCGGAGCGCGCGAGGTCCTCGAGTTGGTCCACCAGGGAGACGAGGTTGTCACTCCAGCGCAGGCCGAGCCGATTCACTGCCCTGCGCAAACGGTCGGGAGAGACGTTGGGCGAGCGCTCGGCCAGGCTTTTCCAGGCGGCAAGCAGGTTGCCGGCCGGGCCGGGATCGGCGCCCGGCATACGCAGGAGCCAGGCGTCGCGCAATTGCGTTTCGGTCTCGGTCCGTCCGGCCAGCACGACAGCTTCGGCAGCAGATTTCAGAGCCAGCCGCTGGCGCCAGGCGCCGGCCCAGGGTGGCGCCGCACGCACCAGATGATCCAGGGAATTCAAGGCCGAACCAGCCAGAAACGCGGCTTCGGCATCGCTTGTCACGAGCCCGCGCGGAACCGCCCAGCCTGGTACGGCAGGCGGCCTCCAGACGGCGGAGGGCGTTGAATCGGGACCGAGCATCGAGCGAAGGATAGACCGACTGTGCGCTTGGTACCATGATTTTTAAGTCAAAGCGCACACTGCGTCGAAAACAAATAATGACCGATAATCTTGCATTATCGGATATTCTATTCTTGATAGAGAGACCGTCACTCGCGCCGCTTCCCGGCCTCCGAAATGCAGCTCTGGCAAGGGACACGCGGTGACC
Source organism: Allobosea sp. 05T438 (assembly GCF_056396025.1). Lineage (NCBI taxonomy): Bacteria > Pseudomonadati > Pseudomonadota > Alphaproteobacteria > Hyphomicrobiales > Alloboseaceae > Allobosea > Allobosea sp. 05T438. Next base: position 41,238 of record NZ_JBFTKQ010000021.1, on the reverse strand, counting down.
TTTCGCGGCGCCGAGGCGTCATCCTTTGACGGGTCCCCGATCGCCATTCTATATAGCTAGCTAGTCTAGCTAGGAGAGACATGATGGATTGGCCGCTGCAGGATGCCAAGAACCACTTTTCCAAGGTTGTGCAGCGAGCCCGCAGTGAAGGACCGCAGGTCGTGACGCTGCGCGGCGAACGAGCCGCTGTTGTCCTGTCCGCCCGGGATTACGACGCCCTGCGGGCCGGCCGGCCGAGCCTCGTCGACGACCTCCTAGCTGGTCCCGCCTGGGACGACGACCTCACTGACGCCGTTGACGCCCGGGCCAAGACCCCGAGCCGCGATCCCGCTTTCTGATGTATCTCATCGACACCAACATCGTCTCGGAAGCTCGGCGCGGCACACCCGAAGCGATCGCCTGGCTGCGCTCCGTAGATCCGCTCAGCGTCCATCTCAGCGTCATAACCCTTGGAGAGGTGATGCGCGGGATCATGCTGAAGCAGAAGATCGATCCGAAAGCGGCCGGGCATCTCGGCGAATGGCTGCGCAAGCTCCGGTATGACCACGCCGATCGGATCCTGCCGATTACCGACCAGATCGCGGTCGAATGGGGTCGTGTCGCGGCCCAGCGGCCGCGCGGCGATGCTGACGGGCTGATCGCTGCCACCGCGATCGTGCATGATTTGATCGTCGTCACACGCAATGTCGTCGATTTCGACGATACCGGCGCTTCAGTGATCACCCCCTGGGACCTCGATTGATGCGCACTACGGCGAACGGCACGAGCGCGCGGCAACGCCGCAGAGGGTCGCGTAGCGGATTCGCCCGCGCGATTCAGCCGGCTTTCGCAGACCTCGGCAGGGCGGCGCGACGTGACCCGGTATAGCGATCCGATGCACGGCGATGACGAGCAGCTCCCCCCTCCCCTTCCCGTAGCGGGGAGCGCGCGCCCAGCGCCTGGCACGCTCCCCGCCCATCTCGAGGGCCTCGCTGACCGCGCGCGCGGTTACGTTGAAGCCGCCAGCTCAGCCAATACCCGGCGGGCCTACGCGTCCGACTGGAGCCAGTTTCAGGCCTGGTGCCGACGCCAGAACCTTGCCGCCCTCCCCCCTGATCCGCAGATCGTCGGGCTGTACGTTGCGGCCCTGGCCTCTGGGGCAACCACGCCAAACCGTAAGCCCTCTTCTGTCAGCACGATCGAACGCCGGCTCTCCGCGCTCGCCTGGAATTTTGCGCAGCGTGGCCAGATCCTCGATCGCACGGATCGTCACATCGCCACAGTGATGGCCGGCATCCGCAACAGCCACGGCCGCCCGCCGGTGCAGAAGGAAGCGGTGTTGCCCGAGGACGTCATCGCAATGCTCGAGACGCTCGATCGCGGCACTCTCCGCGGCCTCAGGGATCGAGCCATGCTGCTGATCGGTTTTGCCGGCGGCCTGCGACGGTCCGAGATCGTCGGACTCGACGTCGGTCGCGACCAGACCGAGGACGGCCGCGGCTGGATCGAGATCCTCGATTTGGGGCTGGTCGTGACTTTACGCGGCAAGACCGGCTGGCGTGAGGTCGAGATCGGCCGCGGCTCCGCTGACGCCACCTGCCCCGTCGTAGCACTGCAAACCTGGCTGAAGCTCGCCAGGATCGTACACGGCCCTCTGTTTCGGCGCGTCACCGGCCAGGGCCAGTCCGTCGGTCCCGAGCGCCTGAACGACCGGGAGGTCGCGCGTCTGGTCAAGCGCACGGCGCTCGCCGCCGGCGTGCGCGGCGATCTCTCCGAGGGAGAACGAGCGGATAAATTCGCAGGCCACTCGCTGCGCGCCGGGCTCGCTTCCTCGGCCGAAGTCGACGAGCGCCATGTTCAGAAGCAACTCGGTCATGCCTCCGCTGAAATGACCCGTCGCTACCAGCGTCGGCGTGACCGGTTCAGGGTCAATCTCACCAAGGCGGCGGGGCTTTGAAGAATCGTCAGCGAAGGCTCACGGATGGTCGACGCCGTTAGACACCCATATGTTTCTTGAGCTGATCACTCACCTCAGCCATCAGCGGGGGTGTGATACGGCCGAGCTTCTGAGCGTGGGCTGCCTCGATTGTCGCGATCTTGACGGGACGGATCACACTCGGCGCCGGCAAGCCGGCCTCTTCATAAAGCCGTCCCAGCGATACGTCTCCGACCCATGGCCGATTCTCGGCGCTGGTGATCATGGCGACCCACAACAGGGCACCCCCCTCCCCGATCGCGCCGTTGCTGACGACGAGCGCCGGACGGTGTTGCCGGGTGTTGCGGTCGGTATAGGGGAAAGGCACCCGGACAACGTCGCCCTGCTGGAAATCAGAGGTCGGCATAGGCCCTCCGATCGGCTTCGCTGTCCCACTCGCCGAACGTGCCGAACGGATCCTCGACCACGACCGACACCGGCGCCTTGCGGATCACGACGGTCCCGCCTTCGATGCTATAAGCAATTTCGTCGCCTTCCCGCAGCTGTAGCGCTGCCCGGATGGGTTGCGGAATCGTCGTTTGTGCCTTGCTTGTCAGCTTGCTCGTAATCATGCCGAACCTCGTAAGGAAACCCCTTACAGTAAGGAAAATCCTTGCAGAATGCAAGCCTAAAGGTGCATCACGGCGATGAGCATCATGAGTACCAAGATTTGCGATCTCGCCGGCAGATCCGAAAGCCGCATAAATGACCACTGGCGGCTCTTTGATGCTTCGCCTCATCACCCCTGCCCGCACACGCACGAAGGGCCCTCAGCGGCCTTCCTACGAGGTCGATTTTTTCGGCTCTGGCTGTATACGCGCAGCTAGAGTCAGCACAACCTAGCGCAACAGCGGCAGCACGGTGGCTGCGGCGATCGCCACGACGATGGCACTGCGAATGAGGATGCCGTTGATCCGAGCCATAGAGGCTTCCGAGCTGTCAGGTGTACGCATCACTTCGCCTCCCTCTCAGGCCAGCTTCGGACTCATCACTACCTCATGCAATCGCGACCGTTTGCGAACCGTCAGACTCTCCTCTTGTGTGGCCAAGCAGCCACGCAGCCAGTCCCCGTCCTCCGGACGATCCGCTCGTGGGCTGAGCGGGCCAGCCTGTCCGGAAGATCGAAGGCTCATTTCCGTTTCAGTTGAGGAACGAACTCTCAGCCTTCCTTGTTTGCTCGTCGCGCAAAATGATGCACGCCGACCGCGCCGGTGCTGGCTGCTCATAACAGCGCCGGTGTGGTTCGAGTCCGGCCCGCTAGGCTCTCAAAACGGTTGGCCGTCCCAACAACGGAGTGTCCGAACGCTCTTCCGCTTATGGTCCCTCATTTTCGATCGAAGTCGCAACGACGCGGTAGCCACGCCGGGTCTTCCTGAGCAGCCAATCCTGCAGTGCCTCGGCTGCAGTTTCTTGATCCCCGTAGAGATCGAGCCGCCGCCGGCCGAAACAGCCCCGGCGCCCCCATTCGCGTACGAGCGCGACATCGCCAAACAGTGTTGGCTCAATCGCGAGCACATAGAACCGCGCCATATTCTGCGCTGGATCAGATCGGTCCAACACCAACATTTGCAAGCGCGGCGCATCTTTGGCGAAGGAGCTGTCCATGCGCGCATCTCGCGCCCATGGCATGCACCCGTCCAACGCAAAGGATGAATCAATTCCGTGCTGACGATTCACAGCGTTGATGAACCGCGAGGCGTCCTGCAGAACCTCGCCCTCGCCGCGAGGTTAGATCCCGGATTTGGCGCGCAGGTCCTCGACCGTCGCCGCGCTCACGAGCTCGGCTTGGCCCACCAGGACACCGCCCTTCATCACCGAACAAGCGGTTACACCCGGACGTGATTGCATATCCCGGTATCGGCGAAGCGCGTCGGTGGCAGAAGGGGCCGCTTCCTTGACCTTGCTACCCCGGATCGTGGCCTTGATCTGAAACACGTCTATTCCTTTGAAACGCCGAAACTGCAGCATCAAGAGCCCGCCTCAGCCGCATCGTTCAGGGGAGCTGGCGGCGCCGATATCGAATCGACCGCCTTGCAACACAAGAGGTCATCCGAGGCGATATCAGACCCAGATCAAATTGGCGTCGGTAAAAGGCTTGAAGTTGCGGTCGACCTCGTTAGGGGCGGTGCCACCGCAGTACTCCTTGGCGAGCAAGTAGCCACGGACATCCATCAGCCCAGGTTCGAAGCCGGACAGCATCAGCTCCATCGGCGCTTTCCCATTGAAGGGGCTTTCACGATTGATGCCTCGGAGCCATTTCGAGCTCTCGTCGTCAGTCCCCTCCAACAGACGGAGGGATTTATAAATCCCGAGCACCGCCGAAATCCGCAATAGGACGTCGGTTTCAAGGGTCAGAGGCTCGTCGGCGCGGGCAGCATCATACCAGGTCTGAAATTCGTCCGATGTGGGCATACCCAGGAGCGTTTGAATCTCGGCAACGTCGAGCTCCCAGACGCGCGCGACATTGAGGAGCGTCCGTAAGCCAGGTCCACTCACCCGGGCCCGGTTTTCCGGACTGGCATCGATCGGCGCAGGCGGCTTCCAATTCATCGCGCGAACCTCATCACTAAAGACCCGTTGTACCCGATTTTTGTCGCCAATGGCCTGCGTATGCCAGCAATCTACAGGCAAGCTACGCCCGTTTTGGCTCGCGCCGGCGGCTTCCGATCAGCGCCATCAGCATCGGTCCGATTGAGAATTCGTTAGCCTCGGCTTTCCGTGTCAGGCCGCGCAGATATCCGCCGGCGCTGGAAATCGCCTCGCCCCGCTGCATGATTGCGGCCACGACAATCGAGGCCTCCGTTTCGCCCATCGCATTCTGCGCGTCCAACCAGGCGCTCGGGCTTATTCCGAGCATCGATCGCACCATAGCCGCCGTCGCCAGGAAGTCTCGCCAGCTGGAAATTCCGCCGCGGGCGTAATCGATGATATCCGGGCAGGCATCGAGGACCATTCCCAGCGGGAACGGCCGTTCTGCCTTCCTCACGGGTTCAGGATCAATCTCGACTTTGACCGCCCTGCTTTCTGGAAAGCTAGGTTCAAGATCAATAGGTGGTTGTGTATTTGAATTCTGTTTGTGCCGCTCAGAATGAGACTCATTGCCGCTTATATTCTGATTTTTTGCATGGAGTTCCAGCAGGTTGAGGATTTCGTCGGCCAGCATCGATAGCTCTTCGGCAATTGGCTCGAGAACCTCCCGCGGGGCCGTGCGCGGAATCCGGTCAACGATCGACCGGTAGAGCGCGTGGATCTCCTGCCAGGTTGAAGGCCCCTGCCCCGCCTGGTGAGCCGGGACGCCTTCCTCCATCGCTGTGGCTATCATCTTGGCGATGTCCCGCCGGCAGATGGTGATGCGCTCCCGCGCGAGCTTCAGGGCTCGCTCCTCGAGCCTGACGTCCTCGGCCGCGCTCTCGATCTCGGCGGATCGAACAACCAAGGGAGACAGATCGAAGCCGAAGGCAAGCTCGATATCCCCTGTCCTCCCCTTCCGCGCGTAGCGCTTCCCGTTGGGGCTATCGCGGCGGATGATGAGACCCGAGTCAACGAGCACCGCAAGATGGCGCCGTAGCGTCGCCGGGGACATCCCGTGCGCCCTAAGGGCCAGCTGCTGGTTCGACGGGAAGACGACGAGTTGCTCGCCAGTCAGAACCGTCTCCGGATGAAATGTGAGCAGAGCGTCGAGCACCGCCAAGGCGCGTTCATTCACGCGGAGCCGAGCCTTGGCCGTGCAGATATCCCGAAATAGATTCCATTTGTGGACGGCCTTCTCGGGCAGTCGTTCTTTCGCGAGCGCTTGGCTTGCTACATGGGCGAGCGTCAGCGTCCGCCGCCCAAAGGGCGTCGTTGCGGCGTGATTAACCACGTTTCCTTACCTGTGATTAGGCAAAAGACGTCCGCTCGCCGAAAAGGCGCTTCGTCTCCAAGAGACTCTTGACGGCGATTCGAGGAAGTGCGATTCTCAAGGTGCGAACTACGAGAAGGGCTTCCGGGACACCGTTTCGGGGGCCTTTTTCTTTTGCTGGATTATTGAAAAGCCTACGACACTGAGAGCAAGCTCTCAGTTCCTGCGGCGACTATGCATCTGCCCTCCCTTCGTTCTCGACTGTGATCGATCAGTCGCCAGAGTGATCAGCAAACCGTTGCATCAACTCGGCCAACTCCGATTTCATGAAAACGGCGAAAGCCGCTGCGGACTTGGCGTCTACGACCAGGCGCACTTCACCGCGCGCAAACGTAGCTTGGCCCAATCGTCGTCCTTCCGGAGTGCGGAGATCCAACTTCTCACTGCTTCTGACCTGGCGGCTGCCCACCTTGTCGACGGCCAACCAGGCCGCTTTGAATCGTTCGTCGCTATCGAATGACTTCAGTCGATCCTCATTCAGTACCGCCTCCACAGACGCCCGCAGTTTGGCGTCTTCCAGTTTCTCGGCTAGGCCAAGCCAGCGCGCACGGCCTGTCTTTGGAGCCGGGCCAATCCGGTGAATGATGGCTTCAGGAATGCGCCGAGCAATCGTGATGTAGCGACTAAGATCGGCCTTGTCCGTCGCCAACGCTGCGACAAGCGTGTGCCGGTCATACCCTGCATCTTCCAAGCGTTTGGCGAATAGTGCCTTCTCGATGAACGACAGGTCCTCGCGATCGAGGTTCTCGCGGCCCTGGGCGACAATCAGCTCAGCGTCCGTGAGTTCGCGAACGATCGCTTTGACCTCACGCCCCAGGGCGGCGGCTGCGCGAAGCCGGCGTCGGCCATAGGCGATTTGAAAGCGGCCAGATTCCCGCGGGTGAGGGCGCACCAAAATTGGTACTTGCTGCCCGTTCTCCGCGATGCTTGCCATAAGCCGTTCGAAGCCGCGGTCCACCTCGACTGGGATGCGGTCCGCGATCGTAGAACCTTCAACCTGGCTGGCACTCAGCGCTATGACGGTGTCGCCCGCGGCCAGTTGCTGCCGTAGTTTGTCAACAGTCTTGGCGTTCTCGGACAATTCTTGGAGCGATGCCCCCATCGCTGCGACTGCACCGGTCCTGACACGCTCGGCCGGTTTGGCAGGCGAGGGTCCTACCGCCTCCGGCTTCTTGAAGAACAGCGAATTCACCTGATCTCGGCGGCTCATGCTCGTCCTCCTTTCCAAACGGGGGCTGCGTAGCTTGGTCGAGGCGCCTCCTCAAAGGCAGCAGATCGAAGGTTGTTGGGAGCTCCCAACCTCGACCAGGAACTGGAATGGGCAGAAGCGTGTTGGGAGCTCCCAACACACCGGTGCATTGGACGCCGCCGCTCGCCGCTCCCGAAAACGAAATGCAACGAGATAAAGCGGGGTGCCGTGAGGTAGGTCCGAGGCATCACGGACGCCTCCCCCAGGCGGATTTGATCAGGCCTTCGACTTCTCGATTGACCGCGTCGAGAGACTCCATGGCCCTATCGTAGGTGGTGCGCGTCAGGTTCTCCCGCCCGATCTCGTAAAGCGTTTGCTTGGTGAGACCTGCGTCCGAAATCGCAGCTGACTTCACCATTGCATTGGTCAAAACGAAGTCGTCGAACAGATTGCGAAGTAGCGCTGCGACCTTGGTCTGGGGTGCGTCCTGCGGCTCATAGCGTGTCAACAAGTACCGCAGGAAATCATACTTCAGCTCGCCACCTGCCTCGCGCACCACGCCGAGCAGATCACGAGTCATAAGTAGAAACTGACTCATCGACGCAATATCTAACATCTGCGGATGGATGGTGACGATCATCGCCGTAGCCGCGCAGAGGCCGCTGAGCGTCAGGAACCCCAACTGAGGGGGGCAGTCGATGACCACCACGTCATAGCGATCTGCAACTTCATCAAGTGCCCGCGCTATACGTGTAAAAAAAAGCCCGTCGCTGGTCCGATCCTTGGCAATCAACGCCTTCGGCGTCGCGTGCTCGAATTCCATGAGTTCCAGATTTCCCGGAACGAGATCGAGCCCATCGAAATAGGTCGATCGAATAACCTCGCTCAGGGGGCGCTTGTCTTCGTCGTAGCGGATCGCAGCATAGAGGGTCTGGTTCGCGGCAACATCTGTTTCAGGCAAAAAGCCGAGCAGGGCGGAGAGACTCGCCTGAGGGTCGAGATCCACCGCAAGAACCCGATAGCCCTGCAGCGCCAGGTGCTGAGCCAGATGCGCGGAGGTCGTCGTCTTTCCCGAGCCGCCTTTGAAATTCGTAACCGCGATGACCTGGAGGTGCTCTCCAGGTCGCCGATGGGGCAGGAACTCGAAGCTCTCGCGCCCTCGCGCCGAACTGGCGAGCACGTGTCGAACTTCGTTGATCTGAGCGAGCGTGTAAAGCCGCCGCCCATTGCTGCTGGTCTCCGGCATTGGGCCTTCGCCAGCCAACGTCATTTTGCGCAGGGTGGAGTCCGAGATGCCGATCAGGCGCGCAGCCTCGCCGGAGGTGAAGCGACGCAGCATCTTCCTGGCCATTGGCGGGAAGAGCGCTTCGCTCATCGCCTGAAGTTGGGAGCTGAGCAATTCCGCCTGCTCGCCGATCGTCTCATCGACGCCGTCGATCACAATACGCGAATGGTCTACGGAAACGCTCACGCTTTGATTCTTTCGTCACGGAAAATCGAGCCGTTCGCTCATTTAACCGTGACGATACCAATGAGCCGCTCGCAGGCAAGAAATTAGTGGTTAACGACTCCTTAGCGCAGGCAGAGGCGGGCCCTGATCAACCCACATTTTTTGTAATCACTTCAATATCTTACGTTTGACCCCGAAGGAAACGGGAGTTTGAACCCATTCTGTGCACATGACGAAGGCGAGACGTTTCAAGCAGCGATTCAAATGAATCGTCACGTCGATTCATCGACTCGCACGCGAATCGCCGTGCAGAAAGACCCGATGTTCCGGCGCGATGATTGCGCATCTGCACAAAAGCAGTGACCCACGCGCGGCTCCCGGATGCGACAAAGGATTGAAGTTCGGTTCCTTTGAAAGGGCGGGGGCGCTCCCCCGCGGACCGAGCTAATTATGCGGAACTGGTCCAAGAACACGACCTGGCTTGCCCGACTCCGTAAGCCTCGCCTCAGACCTATTCCAGACCCAGAAGCCCGCGCCCCCAAACGACCTTCACGGCGCTTGCTCGGCGCCCGGTGCTGCGCGCTCTCGACGATCGGTCAGGAGACGCAACCAAGGATCAAAGACACGAACGTTTCAACTGGCCTGCTGCTGGTTCTGTGGACAGAGGGTTAGGCCAATCCCACCTTCTTTTCGAACTCGACCGGGCTGATGTAGCCGATGGTCGAGTGCCTGCGAACGGCGTTGTAGAACCGTTCGATTTAGTCGAACATCACGAGCGTCGTCGCGTGTCCGGTAGACTCTGCCTCTGATCCGCTCGGTTTGCCGAGTGCTGGCATCCTCATGAATGCGCTCTAGATGAGGTTCGTACCAGCGCCGGGCACGTTCGATCTCGGCCGGCCAACCGGCCGTGTCGGCGCGCAGCTCGTTGACCGCGGAAACGAATGACGACCAGTCATCGCCGGCCCTCGGTGGAGCCGGAGCGTTCTCGAATGCTTCAATGGGTGCCGAAGCCTGCGCGACATGCTCAAGGACGCGCTGCGCCGAGGTCGGGCCGACACCGGGCAGCAGCTGCAGCACCGGAAGCCAGAGACCTTGTCGCGCGGGTTCTCGACGAAGCGCAGTAGGGCCAGCAGGTCCTTGATATGGGCGCTATCGAGGAACTTCAGCCCGCCGAATTTGACAAACGGTATGTTCCGGCGCGTGAGCTCGATTTCAAGCGGGCCGCTGTGATGTGACGCCCGGAACAGGACCGCCTGCTGTTTCAGCGTCGATCGGCCTTCGCGGTTCTCCAGCACCTTCTTGGCTATGACACGCACCTGATCGGCTTCGTCACGTACAATCTGCCAATCAATGCCCCGTCGCGACGACCGGTTGAATCCGCCCAGTATGCCGACAGTTCCAGAAGCTCATGGCCGACAAGGCGTCACCTGCTCGATGAGCCGCTCGGGCAATGTCTGGGACAATGCCGCGATAGAGGGCTTCTTCTCCTCGCTGAAAGCCGATCTGGTTGAGCTCGAACAGACCGCGGGTGGATAACCGGACCCGCTTCATTCCGAATGCGCTTCGCGGGCAGTGTGAGCGGACGGCCCGGCCCATCTCAGCCGCAGACGGCCCTCGGGCTTCGCCGGGAGGACCAAAGGTTGATGTCAGGGCCAAGATGCGCGGCATGTGGCGATGACATCGAAGGGGTATAGTTGCGTTCTGCTGGCATGGCATTTGAAGTGCGCATGGAACTGGATGACATGTCCTGGCATCGCGCCACCTGAACGGCAGGGAACGAATGGATAAGCAGCTTTATCTGGAGCGTCTCGTTCTCAAGCTCGAAACCCATATTCCTCTGCCGCCTGCCGAGCGGGAGAAGCTGCTGGATTTGCCACTTACCTTGAAGCGTTTCGAAGCCGGCCAGGACATTGTCCGCGAGGGAGAGATCACGAAGCAGTGCTGCTTGGTCGCCGAAGGGCTCGTTTGCCGCTACAAGATCGTGGGCGATGGCGCCCGACAGATCCTGTCGCTTCATCTTCCCGGCGACATTCCAGATATCCACTCGCTGCTCATCGAGCGCATGGATCATTGCCTGGGGGCCCTGACGCCGGCAGTGGTTGGCTTGATTCCTCACGATGCCGTTCGCGCACTCACAAGGGCATCCTACCGAATTTCCGAAGCGTTCTGGCGAGAAACGCTCATTGAAGCCTCGATTTACCGCGAATGGATGGTGGGCATTGGGCGCCGCTCGGCGCCCAGTCGGATCGCCCACTTGTTCTGCGAGTTCATCACCAAGATGACGGCGATTGGCCTGTCCGATGGCGTGACCTGCAACCTGCCTTTGACGCAGCCCGAAATCGCCGACGCATTGGGGCTGTCCACGGTCCACATGAACAAGAAACTTCGAGAAATCCGGGAGGCCAAACTCGTTCGGATTCGAGCCAACCGCCTGACGGTTCTGGACTGGAAGGGGCTCTGCCATTTGGCGGGCTTCGATCCGGACTATCTGCATCTCCAGCCTGGCGCCGCGAAAATCGAGAGCGATTGAGGAACAGGTTGGGCCCCGAGGGCATTAGGCTGGCATGCCCAGCTACTTCTTTCATACGCGCGACGGAGAGAAGCTCGAGATCGACGAGGAGGGCACGGATTTGCCCGATGACCAAAGCGCGCGAAATGCAGCCAAGGAACTGCTCGCTGCTTTGAACCGTGAAAAGCTGCCCAATGGCGATCATATGTCGCTTTCGGTCACGGTGCAGAACGCGCAAGGGACAGAGATCTACGTAGCCAATTTGCGTTTGGACGGCCTTCCGTCGTCAAATCCCAACAGAAAAAGTTGAAGGTAGGCCCAGCGCGCAGCCGCACTCAGCCAATGCCGCATCGTGGCAATCCAGCGGATAAGTCTTTCGCCGCCCTGCACAGGGACAAGCGCGTAGCAATGTCTTTTGCTGTTGCTCGGGAAGCTTTGATTGGCGCAGAAGAGGTTTATCCCACCAACCGGTCCTCTGCATGCCTATCTCCCAGGCGTTCTTCCAACGCTCTAACGCCCTGCTTTTGGCCGTCGGCATCGCGGTGCTGGTCGTCATCGTGGCCACGTCGCTCTGGCTGACGACGGCCAGCGAACGCTATTTCGGCGAGGTGACCGCGGCCCGCGCGGTACGCAGCTCTTCCGCTGATCTGCTGTCGCTCGTGCAGGACGCGGAGACCGGCCAGCGCGGCTATCTGCTGACGCGCGATGAAAGCTATCTCGCTCCCTATAACGCTGCGGTCTCGAGGCTTCCGGAACAGCGCGCCAGACTTGAACGGGCCGCGGCCCGGCTGCGCGAGATCGGCCCGATCCTGCAGCGCGTCAACCGCGTACTCGACCAAAAGATGGCGGAGCTCGCCGCAACGGTCGAGACGACGCGCAAGGGCGATACCGAGGCGACGATGAACCTAGTCCGCAGCGGCGCCGGCAAGCGGCTCATGGATGAATTGCGAGCCGACCTGAACGCGATTCTCGCCATTTCGGAAACGGAGCTCAGGGAAGCGATAGACGCGCAGGTCACGGCCTCGGCCAGGCTGCGCTGGACGACGATCATCGGCGCAATCCTGCTTCTGGCAATGGCCGGGGCGGCGAGCTGGACGATCATCAGCTACACGCGCGAGCTCGTCGAGACGCGCCGGGAGGTCGAGGGGCTCAATATCGGACTTGAGGAGCGCGTACGCCAGCGCACCGATGCACTCGTCAAAGCGAATGAGGAGGTTCAGCGCTTCGCCTATATCGTGACGCATGATCTTCGGGCGCCGCTGGTGAACATCATGGGCTTCACCAGCGAGCTGGAGGCGATGTTCAAGCCGATCGACACCTATGTCGGTGCCGGAGCCGTCGCCTCTCCGGAACAGAAGGCTGCGGCCGAGGAAGCGCTGCGCGTCGATGTAGCCGAGGCGATCGGCTTCATCCGCTCGTCGACGCGCAAGATGGACGGGCTCATCAACGCGATCCTCAAGATCTCCCGAGAGGGCCGGCGCGAGTTGCGGCCCGAGAGCCTCGATCTCACCGCGCTGATCGAGACCGCTGCGGCGGCGGTCCATCACCAGGCCAGCGCGGAGGAGGGCGGCGGGATCGAGATCAACGCGCAAGTCCCTCGCGTCGTCAGCGATCGGCTGTCGCTCGACCAGGTCATGGGCAATCTCCTGGACAATGCCATCAAGTACCGGGCGCCGGATCGGCCGATCCGGATAGCCGTCCGGACACGGCGGGAGCGCCACGGCTGGGTGAAGATCGAGATCGAGGATAATGGCCGCGGCATCGCGGCGAGCGACCACGAGCGCATTTTCGAGCTGTTCCGCCGGGCCGGTACACAGAACACCGCGGGCGAAGGCATCGGCCTCGCCCATGTCCGCACCTTGGTGCGCAATCTCGGCGGCGACATCACCGTGCGCTCAGAACTTGGAAAGGGCACGACCTTTACCGTGACCCTGCCACCCGACCTTGCGGCCTACAGACGGAGTGCCGAAGCGTGACCAATGGAAAGCCCGTTTCGATCATCATGATCGAGGACGATGAAGGCCATGCCCGCCTCATCGAGAAGAACATCCGCCGCGCCGGTGTCAGCAACGAAATCATTCCCTTCGTCACTGGGAATGATGCGCTGGCCTATCTCTTCGGCGCCGACGGCACCGGCGCCGTCAGCGCCGGCCGCCAACTCCTTATCCTGCTCGATCTCAACCTGCCTGACATGGGCGGCGTCGACATCCTCGAAAAGGTGAAGGGGAACATCCACACCAAGCGCTCGCCGGTCGTCGTGCTGACCACGACCGATGATAGCCGCGAGATCCAGCGCTGCTACGACCTCGGCGCCAACGTCTACATCACCAAGCCCGTGGACTATGACGGCTTCGCCAATGCGATCCGCCAGCTCGGGCTGTTCTTCTCCGTCATCCAGGTTCCGGAAACGCCATGACCGGCTTGCGGGGCCGCCGCTGATGCCGAACCGGCCGATCAACGTCCTCTATATCGACGACGACGCCACGCTGGGGCGCCTCGTGCAGCGCATGCTTGCGCGCCACAACTATGTCGTCGAGCACGTCGCGACCGACGAGGCAGGCCTCTCCCGGGCACAAGCGGGCGGGATCGACGTCATCATCCTCGATCATGATCTCGGAACGGCATCCGGGCTCGATGTCCTCTCGGCGCTTTCCGCCGATGCCGCCGCCCCCGCGGTCATCTACGTGACGGCTTCCTCGGAGCTGTCGATCGCGGTGACCGCCTTGAAAGCCGGTGCCATGGATTATGTCGTCAAGACCGTCGGCGAGGATTTCGAGATCCTGCTGCGGGCGGCGCTGGAACATGCCGTGGTGAAGACGCGGTTGACGCGCGCCCGCGAACAGGCGGAACAGGAAGTACGGGCCGCGCGCGACCGGGCGGTGACGCTGCTGGCCGAGGTCAATCACCGCGTCGCCAACAGCCTGTCGCTGGTCGGCTCGCTCGTCCGGATGCAGGCCAATTCCCTCAAGGACCCCGGCGCCAAGGCGGCGCTCGCCGAGACGCAGGCCCGCATCACCGCGATCGGCAACCTCCATCGCAGCCTCTACACCTCCGACGATGTCCGCTTCGTGGATCTCGCCGGCTATCTTCGCTCCCTGATGGAGGATTTCGCGCAGTCGTTGACCGGCTCCGGCCAAATGCCGACGATCCGCTTCGAGGCGGTGCCGGTCCTGGCGAAAACCGACAAGGCCATCTCGATCGGGCTGATCGCGACGGAGCTCGTCACCAATGCGCTGAAATACGCCTACCCGAACGGCACCGGCGAAGTGCGGGTCATCCTTTCCAGCGAGGGAGACAAGGTAACCCTGAAGGTCCTCGACGACGGCATCGGCTGGACCGGGACGGGCACGATCAAGGGCACCGGCCTCGGCAGCAAGATCGTGCGTGCGATGGCCAAAAGCCTCGCCGCCGAACTGCGCTACGAGGATACGGGCGGACGCGGTACCCATGCCGTCATGGACCTGTCCCTAGCCGGACTCGCGCCTCCCATCTCCGAGATGGCCTGAACCGCATCGAAAACTCGAAAGCAAGAGCGTGCTTCACTGTCGCAGAAATGCGTCGTCATTCCGGCAAGCCGTGTCAGCGGCGCCGACCCGGAATCCATCGAAGGACGTAGCGCTCTACGATGGGTCCCGGGTCTAGCCCGGGATGACTATGCGTTTTCGCATCAAGTCAGCAGGCCCTAGCCGGCACCAACAAGGTTACGCCGCGCGCCTTCGAGCGAGGCGAGGCTATAAGGCTTGCGCAGCGTTGCAGCCTCCGCGACGCCCAGGAAGCGCGAGGTCGTCCATCCGGCAGCGTCGCGACGACATCGATGAAGGAGCCGCTGCTCCTATAGATTCGATAGGTTTTCGCGGAAGCCGGGGCCGCTGCGCAGATTAGTCGGTGTCTTGTCCCGCGAATAGGCTCAGAGCCAGCAGAGGGCGACACCCTTTTGCTTCCCGCCGGGTGCCTTCCTCACGGCAGAAGCGATTTCATGGATTTCCAGCCAGCGGCTCGCCCTCTGGCGCTCCTCAGCGACGGTCGGGAGGATCGTCTGAACAGCATGGGCACGGCGATCAGATAACGCTCCACCCCCCGATCTCGATGAGAGACTGGTAGCCTAGCGATGCCCCATCGTCAATAGCGCACAGGGCGACAGGTTGCTGGCACGACCAGAAAGTATCCAGAAGTAAGCAGTTCAGGAACCTATCCGCAGTGCCAGCCGTTTCGCCCTCACTTTCGCTCACGAGCAGGAGGGGCTCATGGACAGCATCATTTATCTCGTCGGTCTCGTGGTGGTCATCATGGCCATCCTGTCGTTCCTCGGTCTTCGATAGGAAAGCGCCATGTCCATGTCTGGAACGGACGTCGTCGTCGCCCCCGTGACCGTCAACAAGGAGAACCGCTCCTATGTGCAATGGGGTCCGATCCTCGGTGGCGCGGTCATCGCGACTGCCATCTCGACCATCATGACGGTCTTCGGATCCGCGATTGGCCTGTCGATGGTCTCCGTCGATTTCGAAAAGAGCTCCAGTGCCACGGCGCTGGCGATTGCAGGCGCTTTGTGGGCGCTCTGGGTCATGGCTTCGGCCACGATGGCTGGCGGCTATCTCGCAGGGCGAATGCGCCAGCCGAACTTTGATGCCAATGGCGAGGAGCGCAAGGTGCGCGATGCGACCCATGGTCTACTCGTCTGGGCGACCGGTGCGCTTCTGATCACCGTGGTCGCGACCTCATCGCTGTTCGGCGCGGCGAAGACGGCGGCCAGCGGCGTCGCCAGCGCCAGCTCCGGGCTGGCATCGCTGGTCTCGCAGAATGTCGATCCGCTCGCGATGACGCTCGACAACGTCATGCGCGCCAACGGTCAGCAGCCGCCGACGGCCCAGGAACGTGACGAAGCCTCGCGGATTTTCGTCAGCGCGCTCAAGAACGACAAGATCGAACAGAGCGACCGGGATTATCTCGCATCGCGGCTCGCCGCGCGATCCGGCATCAGTGAGCAGGATGCGCAGAAGCGCATCGACGATGCCTATGCCCGGCTCTCGCAGGCCAGAGAAACCGCCAAGCAGGCGGCGGAGCGGGCGCGCAAGATTGCGGTCCTCACGGCTTTTCTCACGGCGGCTGCGCTCCTGGTGGGGGCTGCCGCCGCGGCCTGGGCGGCGACGCTCGGCGGAGAGCATCGCGACGAGAACCTACGGGTCGATCCAACGCTCTGATTGATTGCGCCTGCGTAGCCCGGCTCCGCTTGGAGCCGGGCGTTTTTGCGGTCCACGGAAACGATTGGATCGCGGCAGCGTTGCTCCGGCAACAAAGGGTATGCACCGATCGACCGTAATTGCGAGCGAAATGGCGGACCAATGAGCACAACGACGCGCTCGCGCCCGCTCCCTCCATCGCCTCACTTCGTCATCCAGAAGCAAGACCCAACGCTTCTCTATTACAATCGGCCCCGTCAGCGGAGCTCGCGGGGTCTCTCATGACGGTGCGCGCATGGGGCAACCTCTCCAGGCTGGGCTCCGTGCCATTGTCATCGCCATATCGCCGGCAGATCTTGCGCGCGCCCAGGCGGCCTTCGATGGGGCATGGACGCGGGTCAAATGAGATCGTGAACGCGAGCGAAGGCGACTTCTTACATTGTGGCATCTTGCCGGCCTGCTCCACCGTTCCGAGAGAGTTTGCAACGGCGTGCGCCAGCGATGGCGGCGCCTTTGAATTCCATTGCGTTGCGCATCCGCCGATGTCCTCGATGTCATCGAGAGATCGCCACGGCCTTTGAGCGAAAGTTGCGCGGCTCGAAGCGCAAGGCTGTCACGATCATCTTCGGCATGGCCGCTTCTCCCAAGAAGATTTTTTAACCCTCGCCCGCCTGGCTCGTTCCTGACCCCAAGCAACTTCCGCACTTCTTCACCGAACGGCACAGTTCGACCGACACAAAGCCGACCCGGGCCGACCATCGCAGAGCATCCGGCGTCTGGCCGGCCAAAAGTGATAAGCCCGCCGCTTGGGGAAGCGACGGGCCTCTGACTTCAGTCAGGACTACGTGGTTCCGGCGTCGCCGGGAAACTGGCTTTGCCCTCCTCTCGGTTGCGACCGGCGGCAACGCATCCAACTGGAGAGCATTCAGGCATCTCGTGATGCCGCGCTGACAACGAGATGCGCGCCCTGCTTGTTCCCAGCAACGCCGTACAAAACCGTTTTCGATGGAGGGGAACGGCAGACCCGCTCTCGGCGTTCCTCCTCCGCTGCGCATAGGCAACATGTGGAGGCTAAAATGGCGCAAGAGAAGAGTCCGGCGGTCGAAAGCCTCAAGCAAGAGCAAAAAACTCAACGACAAGAAGAGCGCGAAATGACGCCTGACCAGAAATTGGAACGGGCGCTCAAAGATACATTTCCCGCAAGCGACCCTGTGGCCGAGCAAGTACCCGTCACGCCAGGGGCGGCAGAGAAACAGAAATGATCAGAGCCGCATTCTCGGGCCTGGCCGGAGCCTGGATCGCACGGAACGTCGAAAGGGGTGACATCCCTGAGAAACTCGCTGTCCGGCTAACGCTGCTGGCCACGTGCATTCCGACTCCCGTTCTCCTGGCAGGAGCCATCGGTTATGGATTCCACCGCTGGAACCAAGATGTTCGTGCCCGTGAGGCGAAGAATGTAACTCCACCGCCGCCACCTAGGGCGTCGGCCGGGAGCAGGAAATCTGGGCCTGGTCGGACGCGGCAGAAGCCAAACAGTGCTCAACCGCTCGCGAGCCGAGGATTGTCTAATGCTTAAGCGGCTCCCCAAATTTCGATGCTGACGCTAGGAGGTCAACAAGCGATCCGGCTCCGGGAAACGATACCGGCCAGTTCCGCGAGCACGTCTTCGACATCAAATCCGCCGCCCGCCGCCTCGTTGGCCAGATACAGCCTCAGGGGTCTGACAATCACCCAGCTCCGCATCGGACCCTTTCGATGTCCCGCAGTTTGTCGACCGGAACTTGCAACGCGATTGGGTCGGAGAGAACTACCTTGCGCCAGTTCGAGGATGGTTCGACTTCGGCATCGAAGCCGCCGCTGAGGCATTCTCGACGAAGCCAGGCATCAGTCGAACAGTAAGGCCCCTACCAGCGGACGCTGGAACTCAGAACCGTTCCACTTCGTTCTGTGAGCACTCCGCGAGTGCGGAGATATCGACACTCCCTCGTCACCGAACCGATCCAGCTGCGCCTCGAGCCGCTCGACACGATCGCGACATCGGCGGCACGCGGATCGGCGGCTGACGCGTCAGCACATCAAGGAGAAAGATCCATGGCCCGCTCTCCCCGCCACGACACCTCCAATTCCAATGCCACGATCGGCAATGGCGGCGAACTGCACCAGACAGCCTCTGCGCCCGACACGCGGATCACCACCAATCACGGTGTCCCCGTTAGCGACAACCAGAATTCGTTGAGGGCAGGCAATCGCGGACCGACGCTGCTCGAAGACTTCGTTCTGCGCGAGAAGATCCAGCATTTCGATCACGAGAGAATTCCGGAGCGCATTGTCCATGCGCGCGGTTCGGCCGCCCACGGCTTTTTTGAACTGACGGAGTCCCTCGGCGAATTCACCCGCGCGAAGGTGCTGACCGAGATCGGGGTCAGGACTGAGGTCTTCACGCGCTTCTCGACTGTCGCCGGTGGCGCTGGCTCCGTCGACACGCCCCGCGACGTGCGCGGCTTCGCGGTGAAATTCTACACCAAAGAAGGTAATTGGGACCTCGTCGGCAACAACATTCCCGTCTTCTTTATCCAGGACGCGATCAAGTTTCCCGACCTGATCCATGCCGTGAAGATGGAGGCCGATCGCGGCTATCCGCAGGCAGCCAGCGCGCACGACACCTTCTGGGACTTCGTCGGCCTGATGCCAGAGTCGACCCATATGATCATGTGGGCGATGTCCGACCGCGCTATCCCGCGCTCGCTGCGGATGATTGAGGGCTTCGGCGTCAACACCTTCCGCCTGCTCAACGACAAGGACGAGCCGACCTTCGTCAAGTTCCACTGGCGCCCCAAGCTCGGCACGCAGTCGACCTGCTGGGACGAGGCGGTGAAGATCGCCGGCGTCGATCCCGACTACCATCGCCGCGATCTGCATGAAGCTATCGCCAAGGGCGATTTCCCGGAATGGGAATTCGGCGTGCAACTCCTCAGCCAGGACGAAGCTGACGCGCTGCCCTTCGACATTCTCGACGCGACCAAGGTGATCCCCGAGGAGTTGGTTCCGATCCGCATGATCGGCCGCATGGTATTGAACCGCAACCCGGACAATTTCTTCGCCGAGACCGAGCAGGCGGCGTTCATGCCGACCAACATGCCGCCCGGGATCGACGTCTCGGAGGACCCGCTTCTTCAGGGGCGCCTGTTCTCCTATCAGGACACGCAGCTCTCCCGGCTCGGGACCGTGAACTTCCACCAGATCCCAATCAATCGGGCCAAGGGCTGCCCCTTCCAGAATCTCCAACGTGACGGACATATGCAGACTCAGGTCTTTACCGGCCGGGCGAATTACGAGCCCAACAGCCTCAGCGAGGCAGGCGAGGCTGGCGGTCCGCGTGAGGATCCGGTCGGTGGGTTCCGGACGGCTGCAATTCCGCTGGAAGAGCACAAAGTGCGACTGCGCGCGGAGAGCTTCGCGGATCATTACAGCCACGCACGATTGTTTTTTCGCTCGCAGAGCGAGATCGAGCAGGCTCATCTCGCCAGCGCTCTCGTTTTCGAGCTGTCGAAAGTCACGCTGGAGCATGTCCGCAACCGCGTGATGTCGAACCTCATCAATGTCGACGAGAGCTTGGCGCAGCGCGTGGCGGACGGGCTCGCCATGCCCTTGCCGAAGGCTTCCAAGCCGACGGTAGCGCCGGTCGACATGGAGCCGTCGCCGGCGCTCCGGATCGTCGGCAAGTACCCCGAGACACTGAAGGGCCGGGCTGTCGGCATATTGGTCTCGGATGGGGCGGACGGATCCCTGATCGCCGCCGTCAAGGCCGCCGTCGAAGGCGATGGCGGAGCCGTCAAGTTCGTCGCGCCGAAGATCGGCGGCGTGAAACTTAAGGACGGGAAAATGCTCAAGGCCGATGGTCAGCTCGCTGGCTCGCCGTCCGTGCTCTTCGACGCCGTCGCCATCATTCTCTCCGAGGCCGGCTGCGCCGCATTGATGAACGAAAGTGCGGCGATCGATTTCGCCAAGGACGCCTACGGGCATCTCAAGGCGATCGGATACAGTGGCGAGGCTAAGCCGCTTCTCGACAAGGCCGGAGTGGAGCCGGATGACGGCATCGTCGCGCTCGACAAGGGCGCCAAAGCGCTCCTGCCGCGGGCGCGCACGCGGCAATGGGCTCGCGAGCCGAATGTCCGCATGTTGGCGTGACGAGTGGGACGCGGCAGCCGAGCGAACGATTCAGCGGAGCGTGCTGAAGACGCGCTCGGCGAGTAGGCGGGAATGTTCCATCTGGCGTGCCACCCAAGTCTCGAACTCTGATAGAAAGTCAGCCGAAATCGTGACGCCGCGACCTCCACGGTCGACGCTGAAATAGCCGCGTCGTTCCGCGCTCGCGAGGATATTGCCGACGTGCTGTCGTGAGACTCGAAATCGCTCGGCCAGCCCGCCATAGGAGAGAGGCGCCGGCGCAGCGACGCCGGCGAGCGCGGCATAGTGCGCAGCAAGAACGGCCGACAGCACAGGGTAGCCGCAATCGTACCCCGTGAACTCGACGACGCTGGAAAAGGGAGCGAAGTAGAGGTCCTCCTGCAGAAACATCTCGTAGGATGCCTCCAGCCAATCGCCCATCCCGCCAGCGTCCAAGCGAAACGTCGCAGCCATTGGCGACGCAGCCGGATCCAAGTGCTCGGAGGCTTCAAGAAAAGCCAAGGGTGAGCGGCCGATTTCCTGAAGCAGCGCCATCGAAGGGCTCAGCCGCAAAGCTCGACGGTCTTCCGGGAGCTGGCTCGCGACGACGTAACCGCCCAGCTGGAGGGTGCCGACCAGTTCCGCAATCTGCCGAGCGCTGGCTGGCGCGATTGCACCTGCGCGGCCTTGGCCGGCGTCGGACGGATAGCTTCTCCCAACCGCAATGCCATTTCATAACCGGCTGTTAAGGCCGTTACGACCTCGCGCCCGGATAGCCCGAGTTCTTGCGCGACGGCCAAGGCACCGGGGATAATTGCTGTGCCGAGATGTCCCAAGTGAACATGAGAGTCGTCGAAGCTCAGAAGACAGGCTGCGTATGAATTCGCATAGCCGGCATGGGAGGCCGGAAGCGATATGTCGTCGCCAGGAACGTTTGCGCCGCCTCGACCGCTGATCTCCGGCAAATGCTCGAGAAGCAGCCGAATCGGTTTCAGCCGTGCGCCCGCAATCGCGCAGCCGATATTATCCAGAATCAGCAGCTTCAGGCGCACACTAATCAATCACATCCCTGATTACGCCTCCTGCATCGCTTCGAGGACGCTCACATCGGAACTGGTGGGGATCGCCCGCGTCAGGCGGAAGCCGGCCTTGGCGAGGAGCTGGCGGTATTCCTCCTCGGTTCGCTCCTGGCCGCCGGGCAGCACCAGCATCACCATGTCGAGCACCTTGCCGGGATGGGGCGTGTCGCCGGCGGGCAGCACCATCTCCACGAGCAGCAGCCGCCCGTCGGGCTGCATGGCCTTGCGGACATGGCCGAGGATGGTGAGGCAATGCTTCTCGCTCCAGTCGTGGATGACGTGGGACAGCACATAAGCGTCGCCGCCGGCGGGAACCATCTCGAAGAAGTCGCCTGCCTCGATCGCCACGCGCGCTTGCACGCGCCGTTCCGCCAGCAAGGCCGGCGCGTCGGCCACCACATGGGGCCGGTCGAACAGGATGCCGCGCGGCCCATCGTGCCGCGCCAGGATCGCCGCAAGCAGGTTGCCGGTGGCGCCTCCTACGTCGACGACGGTGCGGAAGGCCGAAAAGTCGTAGGCCTCCGCGACAGCAGGCGGCTCCCGGCCGTGGAAGCCGATCATCGTCTCGCTGAACAGCGAGGCCTCGTCCGGATGCCGGCCGAGATAGTCGAAGACCGGCGCGCCCTGCGCCTTCTCGAACGCCGTCCTGCCGGTCTGCAGCGAATAGACGATTTCGTCGAAGGCCCCCGCGAACCAGGGGCTGCCGACGGTGAGGATGGCGGCCCGCGCCGAACCGGGCGCGCCCGTCTTCAGCGCCTCCCCCAGCTCCGTCAGGGCAAAGCGCTGGCCGACCTGCTCTGCGAACATGCCAAGGCTGGCGAGGCAGCGCAGGAAGCGATGGAGCGAGGGCGCATGGAGCCCCAGCGGGCCGGCCAGGTCCTCGGCACTGCGAGGGCCGGTGGCCAAGTGGTCGGCCAGGTCGAGCTTCGCCGCTGCGTAGACCAGGCGCGAAACCCAAGCGGCCGTCGCCATCTGGATCAGGGTGACATGCGGGGGAAGCTCCCGCGGTGCCGCCGGCGGCGCAAGGGGCGAAGCGGCGTGGGGAGTGTCGTCCATGGTACTCTCCCGAGAGACCGACAACCGACTGCTACCGCAACCCTAGATATCACGACCGGCCAACCCCGGCACGACATTGATGAGGTTCAATCATGTCTTCGGGGAGGAAGTCGGGTTCGCGTTCTGCCGCGGCTCCAGCGCGACGGGAACTACGGGGCGCGCACCATGGGCGGCCTTGAGGATGAAGTTGTGATCGCGGCATCTGGCCTGCGGATGTCGGCTTGCGGGTGGTCAGTCAAGGTCGGCTTCTGGCGCGTCGCTGTCTTCGCGCTAGCCGGAAATAGACTGGGATATCTACCCTCCGGCCTGCGCGTCACGATGTGACTCGGACTGGCAGGCGCGAACTCGCGCTCAGATGCTGGCGGGAGCTAACCGCCAGCTCCAACCCTTGTTTCGTACCACCCTGCGAACATAAGCGGATGTCAGTCAGCGCGTTCCGATTCTCAAGCCAAAGGCCTTTGGGATCCCCGCTGCGCCCCGCATGAAGAGACCGGCACGCTCGCTTTTCTCCTCCGCCTCCTCGCATCCAATAATGCCCCATCGCACTAGCCTGCCGCCGACCGCGCGGAAGGGTTCCGGTGGCAACTTCGGTACATCGCGTGTGCAAAGCGGCAACGTCGACCATTCATCCTTCACGCCCAGAACGAGCGATGCCAGGCACTGTCCTCCCATATAGGTCGGGTTGACGCCGTGGCCTGAGTAGCCGGCTCCGTAATGGACGCGTGTCCCGGCTACAGTGCGGAAGAAGGGGAGCCGGTCGGATGAAACGTCGATGCCGCCGCCCCAAATCTTTTCAACGGGGACATCAGCCAAACCAGGCAGGAGCCTGCGCAGCCCTTTCTCGGCCCTCGCCGCCGAGGCGCGGTCGGTGGTCAATGCCGGGTTTTTTGTGTTTCCCCCAAAGCTGATTGGGCCGGAACCAGACCCCATGAGGATGCGGCCGTCCACTGTCTTGCGGAAATAGTGGACGAACATGCGCAGGTCCGCGAGGCCCTGGTCGCGGATCCAGCCCATCGCAGCCAGCTTGTCGGGTGCGGGGGCCGTCATCAGCGCATAAGACGAAAACACGCTGACATGCGGGCTGACTTCGGGACGTTTCGCCAATTCGATGTTCGTGGCGAGGACGACCTCACGGGCGATGATTTCGCCGGCCGGCGTTGAGATCTGGTTCGGCGAGCCGGCGGCAAGCCCCGTCATCGGGGAATTCTCGTAAACAGCGACGCCCGCCTCAATAGCAGCTTTGCGGAGTGCCCGCGCCAAACGAGCCGGATGCACATTCGCGCCTTCGGGCAGATACAGGCCGCCGCGGAACACCGGCGAGCGACAATAGTCGGCGACCTGCTCGGGCGTCAGCGCCTGCGCGGTGTCCGGCACGCCGAGGCGCTTTGCGGTTTCGACGTAAAGCTGGATCTTAGCATCCTGAGCGGGTGCTGCCGAAACGCGGACATTGCCGGACTCGCGCCACCAGACGTCCCGCCCGGGGGCCGTCGCGAAAGCCCGAATGGCGTCTTGAGCGCGTGTGCCTGCCCTCGCTACGGCGAGTGCGCCATCCGCACCAATGTTAGCAGCCATACCAGCGAGCGAGGCCCAATATCCGTGGACCTTGCCGCCATTTTTGCCGCTCGCGCCGGAGCCGCATAGCGAGGCTTCGACGAGGGCGATCGAGAGCTGAGGCGCGCGCTCGCGCAAAGCTAGAGCTGTCCAGAGCCCGGTGAATCCTCCGCCGACGATCGCGACGTCGACAGTGATCTGGCCGGAGAGCGAAGGAGAGGGGTTTTCGCCGGCCTCGGCGCGAAGCGCATCGCTGAACCACCAGGAAGGATCACCGGGGCAAACCGATGGATAAACGGATGGCTGCGACATGGCTGTGCACCGGGCTGGCGAGGTGAAACGAAACGGAAGATCGATGCCCTCCGCCGCGCAGGAGGGCGGAGGGCTATCGGGCTCAGACCAGCGCCTGAACCTGGATCTCGACGAGGATGTCGTCGGCAGCCAACTTCGACTCCACCGTGGCGCGAGCCGGGGGCTGCTTGGGGTCGACCCAGGCTTCCCAGGCCTGGTTCATTTCGTTGAAGGTGCTCACGTCCTTCAGCCAGATGTTCCCGACAACAATGCGCGTTTTGTCGGTGCCGGCCATCGCCAGGTAATTGTCGATCTGGGCGAGGATGTCTGCGGTCTGCTCCTTGACGCCGCCGCTGCGGTCCTTGGCGGTCAGGCCGGACAGGAAAGCGAACCCGTTCGCAACCAGCACCTTGCTGAGGCGGCCGGTGACTTCGTGACGCGTAATCATGATTCCTCGTGACAGTTTAGAAGAATGGGCAGCCTCACGCGGCCCGACGCTATCGCCCTAGAGGTGCGATTCCCGGATGTTGATGATCCAGATCAGCCTAGCCTCACCGTCAGAGCGGTTGGTGAGGTAATGCGGGATCGTGCTTGGAAACTGGAAGCTGTCGCCTTCCGCGAGCTGAAAGACCTCTTCTCCCACCGTCAGATCAACATTGCCCGACGTCACGTAGCCCGCCTTGTCGCCCGGCCCAGTAAGCACATCCATGCTTTGGGCACCTGGCGGCACGGTGAGGATCATGAAGCGGAGCTGATTGTTGTCGCGGGGAGAAAGCAGCTCTTTGGTGAAATGGCTGCCGCCAACAACGATCTTGGGTCGCTCGCCAGGGCGTCGAACGTATGGGTTCTCGCGCGGAGCTTCCGCCTCGCTCTCTAGGAAAGACCACAGCGTCACACCGAGCGCAGCGCGCAGCTTCTGCAGGGTGCTGATCGAGGGGTTTGTCGCGCCGCGCTCGATCTGGCTGATGCTGCCGGCCGACACTCCAGCCTTCGCCGCCATCTCAAGAATGGTCATGCCGCGCTCGGTGCGCAGAGCGCGAAGGCGTCGGCCGATCCTTTGATTCTCCAACTGCTCTTCGGTCTCGGGTTCGAGGCTTTCGGCAGTCTGAGTGGTGTCCGACATGGGGGCTCGCGGCTGTGTAAGTTCAGTGAACGATATGATGAGGAGTGAACGGATGCAACCATTATACTGAAAATATGATGTTTGGCGGAGAAAGATATTTAATATCAGATAGTTAAAAGGTTTTTACGCCCGATCGAACGACGTTCGAGCCCAAATTCAGCTTGACGGCAGCCGGTTATGATGAAAATTTTCGGCCAAAGTGAACCAAGCGTGCGGCAACTCTCGCTAATAGTTTCAATATTCTGATGTTTGATCAATGGCCGAAAGCGGCCGCGGGGCGCTTGGGAAGGGGAGATACAAACATGACGAGTAACCGCGCCGGATGGCCGTTCGACCTCAATCGCCGTGATCTATTCGGGCTCGGTGCGGGGGCTCTGGCCGCCGCCACAAGCTTCGGCGCTCATGCTCAGTCTGCAGGCAAGCCCAATCCGCCGCCTCCCGCCAAGCCAAAAGGCGTGGTCGTCGTTGGTCTTTCTCAAGAGCCGGTCGCGTTCAATCCGCTGATGCCTGGCGTTGAAGTCGACGAGGTCGTCTGGACGAGCGTCTTCAACTCGCTGTGGGTCGCGGAGCCCGATGGCAGCCTGAAGCCCGACCTCGCGGTCGAGGTCCCCAGCGAAGCCAATGGCGGCATCGCGGAGGGCGGCCTCTCCTGGACAGTGAAGCTGCGCAACGACGTCAAATGGCATGATGGCACGCCGTTTACGGCGGAAGACGTCAAGTACTCGCTGGAACTGATCAACACTGCCGGCTTCAAGGCACGCACACGAGTCGGCCACGCCTTCGTCAAAGACATCGTAGTCAAGGGACCGCACGAGATCAGCTGGCGGATGGAGAAGGCCTATGCGCCCTATCTGGCGATGCTGGCCAACACGCACATCGTGCCGAAGCATATTCTTGGTAGGGCGGGGGACCCGAACACGGCGCCGTTCAACAACGCTCCCGTTGGAACAGGCCCTTTCCGCTGGGGTACACGTCAGCCGGGCGACAACATCACGCTCGTCGCGAATGAGAACTATCACGGCGACGGCCCCTATCTCGAAAAGGCCGTCCTCAAATACGTGCCGGACATGACGGCGCTGTACGCCCAATTCCGCACTGGGCAAGTCGACCTCGTCATCATCTCGGGCATTCCCGCCAATTTCTATCAGGAAGCGATCAAGCTGCCGGGTCGAAAGGTTGCGGTTGCGCCGAGCGGCAACCTCGAGATCATCATGCCGAACCTCGGCAACAAGGCCTTCGCCGACAAAGCGGTGCGTCACGCGCTCTACGCGGCGATGGATAAGCAGGCCATCATCGACGCGATCTATTACGGCGTTCCGAAACCGACCGAGTCCTTCGCGCCGCGGGAATCCTGGGCGTTCAATCCCAACCTGCCGGCTCAGAAGCGTGACTTGGATCGGGCCAACAAGCTGCTCGACGATGCCGGCTGGAAGCGCTCGAGTTCAGGCGTCCGCATCAAGAACGGCACTCCGCTAGAATTCGCGGTCTCGACCACGACCGGCAACCAGCTGCGCGAGCAGTGCCAGCAGCTGCTGCAACAGGACTGGCAGCAGATCGGCGCGAAGATGACGATCAACAATATGCCGGCGGCCGTTATCTGGGGCGAGTTCTACGTTCGCTCGAAATTCGAGTCCCTGCTGGTCGGGACCACTTTCCGCACGGGCGTCGATCCCGATCCGGCCTCACGCTTCGCCTCCGATGCGATCCCGGTGAAGGGCGGCAGCGGGGGCAACTACATGCAGTGGGAAAACTCGGAGGCAGACGCCCTGATGAAACAGGGCCAGGAAATCTTCGACCGGGAAAAGCGCAAGGCGATCTATTTCAAGCTGCAGGAGATTGTCCGCGAGGAGCTGCCGATCCTTCCGATTTTCCAGTACGCCCCGATCGAAGGCGTCAAGGAAGGGCTCGTCGGATACCGCCCCAACATCAACCAGCGCCAGAATGCCTGGAACATGGGCAGCTGGTACTGGGCGAAGTAAGCCGGTCCGACGTGACTTCATGAAGAAGATCGGGAGAGCGATGTCTTGATCGGGTTCCTTATCCGCCGACTGGGCCAGTCGCTGTTGCTGCTGCTCATCGTCTCGATGATCGGTTTCGCGATCCTGCATCTGGCACCAGGCGGCCCGCTTTCGCAGTTCGCTGCGGGCGGCGACATGACCCAGGCCGATCTGGACCGGATAGCGGAACAGCTCGGCCTGAACCGCCCGCTGCCGATCCAGTATGTCGAGTGGCTCTGGCGCATGCTGAGCGGCGATTGGGGCCGCTCCTACCGCGATCAGCAGCCGGTGATTCATGTCATCGCGTCGCATCTGGGCGCCACGCTCGAACTGATGCTGACCTCCACGCTGATCGCCATGGCGATCGGCGCCTGGGTCGGCATCCTCGGAGCCATCAAGCGCTATTCGCTTTTCGATGCGCTGGCGACCGTCGGTGCGATGGTGGCTCTTTCGATCCCGACCTTCTGGTTCGGCCTCGTCGTGATCTACGTCTTTTCCGTCGGGCTCGGCTGGCTGCCGGCCGGCAACCGCTACACGGTCGGTGACGGCTCCCTGCTCAACCAGCTACATCACTTGATCGGGCCCTGCATCGTGCTGGCCCTGGTTTCGACCGCGGTCTGGAGCCGGTACATGCGCTCCTCGATGCTGGACGTCGTCAACCAGGACTACATCCGCACGGCTCGTGCGAAAGGCGTCCCCGAGCGCCAGATCCTGCTTCGGCATGCGCTCCGCAACGCGCTCTTGCCGATGATCACCATCACCGGCCTGCACGTTCCCACGCTGCTCTCGGGCGCCCTCGTGACGGAAACCGTCTTCACCTGGCCAGGGATGGGCCGCCTGTTCCTCGATTCAATCAGCTATCGCGACTATCCCGTCGTGATGGGCATCCTGATGTTCTCGGCCGTCCTCGTCCTGCTGGGTTCCTTGATCGCCGACCTGCTCTACGGGGTAGCCGACCCCCGCATTTTCGGGAGTCGCTGATGAGCGATGCGCCATTCATGAGCGGGGTTTCGATCGGACCGGCTCCAGGGTTCTGGAACAGCCCAGGGTTCCGGCGATTTCGCCGCCACAAGCTTGCGGTCTTCGGCAGCTGCAGCATCGTGCTGCTGACACTCGCCTGTGTATTCGGGCCGATGCTGCTGCCTTATACGGATACTTTCATCGATATTCGCTCCCGCTTTGCCGCGCCCTTCTCCGGCCCGCACATTCTCGGGACCGATCCGCTCGGCCGCGATATCCTCGCCCGTCTTCTGATGGCGGGCCGTATCTCGCTTGCAGTCGGCTTCTCCGCCATGCTGATCGCCATGGGCATCGGCATCGCCGTCGGGATGGTCGCAGGCTTCTACGAGGGGGCTCTCGGCGCCGCGCTCATGCGCTTCGTGGACGCGATGCTCTGCTTTCCGTCGATCTTCCTGCTGCTGGCCATTTCAGCGCTGGTCTCGCCTTCGGTGCCGTCGATCGTGCTTCTGATCGCGATGACGTCCTGGATGGAGGTCGCGCGGGTGGTCGAGGCCCAGATCCGCTCCCTCAAAACCCGCGAATTCGCCCAGGCAGCCATCTCCTTCGGCGCCAGCAGCCGACGCATCATGCTGCGCGAGTTATTGCCGAATGCTGTGGCGCCCATCGTCGTCGCGGCGACACTCAACGTGGCACATGCCATCCTCGCCGAGAGCTATATCTCTTTCCTCGGCTTCGGCATCCAGCCGCCAACGCCGAGCTGGGGCAACATGCTCGAAAGCGCCCAGAGCTACCTCACCAGCGCGCCCTGGCTCGCGATCATCCCCGGCGCCGCCATAACGCTCGCGGTAACTTCGTTCAACTTCATAGGCGACGGGCTGCGGGACGCTTTGGACCCGAAGCTCTAAAACCGAACTCGCGCGGCCGGCCGATGATGCGCCAAACGTCCGCTTCGAGGCCGTAATTCGATGTCTGGAGCGGGTGGATTATGTTGAAAAAGTCGGCTGCAATACTTCGCGCCGGTTTACCCGGCCGAAGGTAGAAATTTCATCTCTACGCTGACGCAATGGTTCGGACGCGAAGGGCATTTTCCTGACTCGTGAAGAAAATTCCTCTCCGTCTAGCGCCGTTCTCAAACGAATTTGGCGCTAGCCGGACTTTTTCAACACAATCGGCGCATTTCGACCTGAGCGGAGGAGGGCGGTTCAACGCGCTTGGCAGAACGGTTTGCGCCAGCAACCGCAATCAGACAAGAGATTACACATCGTCCCCGCCCACCCTGCGCCTGCGCTCAACCGGCGCGGGAGTCTTACCCGCAAATTGGAGACACGCGACAGCCTCGGGCGTGCCGCCCGTCGCCTTCGTGCGATCCGCGTCGAAGCCGATCGCGCAGGGCCAATAGGTGACGTTCTCAAAGAAGAGAGGCCGTCATTGGACCTCCGCGTGACCGCTGGCGCGTCCGTATCGGCCGGATGCTTCCCTTTCGCGCTGGCATCGGGGGACATCTTGCCGACATGAAATTGGGCACTAGGACACGCGCTTGAAGCCCGGAGGCTTCCACATCCCCTCGCCCGGCGGCAGAATCGATGGTGGTGTGGTCTTCGGCCAGTACAGGCGCATGACCACATAGATCGGACCATCCGGCGCCGGCAGCCAGTTGGCCTCCTTGTCGGCTCCGGGCGACTTGTTCTGGACGTAGAGCGTCAGCGAGCCGTCAGCGCCAAGCTTCATGTTTGGCAGCATTGGCGAGTTGATCAGGTAGCGGTTGATCGGATTCTTCACCAAAAGCTGCGACTTGCCGTCATACATCGTCACCGACCAGAAGGCGTTGATCGGCGGCAATTGCCCGGCCGGGAAGGTCAGTGTGTAGTTCGATTTCGAGCAATCGAGTTCCCTGCCATCGGCGTCCATCTTGGTCAGAGGGTACATGGCCTCCACGGCATCGTTGCCAAAGATGCCGGCCTTCGCGGCTGCCGCGCGCAAGAGCCAATCGCCATGATAGAATGCGGCATCGCCGAACGCCGAGCTGATGCGCCAGCCGTTGATCTCGTTGCCGAGGGTTGCAACGGCCGCGGTGATCTTACGCTCGCCTTCCTTCATGCCGAGCAGGATCTCGGCCTTATCCTCCAGCGACAGGCTACGGAAATCAAAGCTCTTGCCCGGCCCGACGCCGATCCGCGCCAGTTGCTCGCGGATCCAGCGATCCTCCGGCAGCGCCGGGGCGAATTGAAGCACGAAATCCAGGTATTCGAAGAACTCGGTGCGGACCAGGTCCTTCTCGAATTTGGGGAACGAAAGCGCGGGCGCGGGCGCGGGTGTGGGCTGGTTCAGATAGCTGGACAGCGTTTGCGCCTTGTAGCCGGCCTGAACCTTCTTGACGGCCTCGATATCGGCCGCGTCGAACAACTGCGTCCGGAGAAGTGACAGGCAGAAATCGGTAGTCGACCGGAACACTTTCTTAATGCCGGCCGGTGTCACGCCGGTCCATCGCGGGCCAACGACCATGTAGCTGCCAGCATCGCTGCCGGTGGCGCGCGAGCCGACATAACCAAAATTGTAGGTGTTAAGGTCGATCAATTGCAGGGAGTAGTAGCGCTTGGGATCGATCGCCGGCACCGAGAAGACGAAAGGCTCGGCCCGCAGATCCAGCCATGCGAATGAGTACGGCGTGTCGCTGTTGGGGGTGACGACGGCGGTGTCTTCGTATGTGAAGACGCGCGCGTCGTTGTATAGCGTATTGAACGGCGCCTTGTACTGGCCCGACGACTTGTCGACCGCATACTCATTCATGACGCCATAGGCCATCACCATCGGTAGGCCATAAATGAAGCCGGCCTCGGCAATGTCCTTGGCCTTGAAGAATCCCGGGCGCTCTGACCACTCAGCCCAGGCTTGGCTTGAACTTGCGGCAGTAGCCGCAATCGTCGCCAACGCGGCAGATCGCAGAAAATCGCGCTTCGTTGGCATGTGCGAACTCCGGGTCGATCGCTTTTGCATCGAACACTCTCTTTCCGTGGTTGAACGAGCCTTGATACGCTACGGTTCTTCGCCACTCTCGCACACTGAAAAGCGCGGAGGGGCAGACTGCCACCTCTCGGCTACAGCTCGCCAGCGGAGAGTTCTTGCCATTTCGCGCCAGATCGCCAGGACCAAGGCGTAGCAGCCGGAAGACGGCATCGCGCATGTCCCCCGGATGGCGCGACCCCCACGGTACTAGGGATCGAGCAAAGGTCAGCTTGCGACCGATTGTGTTCTTTAACGGGTCAAGGTCTGGCAGTTTGGTCCTGAGCGGTTGATGCCGTTGGGTGCCTGCGTTCTCTGCGTGCTCATTGGCACTTGATGGGGTCAGCTGGGTGCAAGGTGGCTTGGTTGAAAGCGCAGTCGGCCGACCTGGTCGGCAGCATGCTACGGAATCGGCGCCATCATCTGCTCCCTCCCTTGGGCGTCGCTCCGGCTCGGGAGCTCGTTGCGGCCTCCTGTCTCGTCTGCCTCTGCCTGGCTCTGATTGTCAGGCGGGCCGGAACTCGGTGGCATGCCGAAGCATGGCGTGCGTGATGATCGCGAGACGGCGGGCGAGCGCGATCCGCGCCTTACGCATTGTCGAGCGCCTGGCAATGGCGAGCGCCCAGTCTTTCAGCTTCAGTTTGCCCTTATAGCGGGTGAGCATGACGTTGGCCGCTTCATAGAGCAGGGTTCGCTTGCGTTGGTCGCCCACCTTGGAGATGCTGCCGACATAGTCGATCTCGCCGGACTGATAGCGACGGGGAACAAGACCGAGATAGGCACCAAGGTCGCGCGAGCGCCGGAAGCGCGACGGATCATCGATGGCGGCGGTGAAGGCCAGCGCGGTGAGCTGGCCCACGCCGGGGATGGTCATCAACCGACGGCAGGTGTCGGAGGCGCGAACGAGGCGCTTCATATCCGCGTCGATGGCGGCGACCGTGCCAAGAAACGCGTCCCGGGCCGACGCGCAGCCCTACGCCGTACATGAACAGGTAGTAGAACATCGACTTGGTGAAATTATCGAGCGCGAGCTTCACCCCGTAGGCCGACCCCCACACGGATCTGGCGCAACCGACGATGATGGCGGCCGCGACCATGCCTAGGCCGTAGCCGCCGACACTCTGGCGCCCCAGCCAGACCGCAAGGCCCACGGTGAGGAATAGCAGGATGAACGCATTGGCACCGAAGAACTGGAAGAAGCTCGACATGATCGAAGGTCCTTCTGCGCCTATTGCGGGCTCGCATGCGCGAGCCCCGGATGGCTGGCATCGTGGGTGCTCGGGTTACTTCGACTTGGCGGCGAGGACGTCGGGGCGCAGCAGTTTGCGCCCCTTCGCCGCCTCGTAGCCGTGGATCTCCTTCACATCGAGCTTACGCATGAAGTTGACCGTCTCGGCGGTCAGAACCTGCCCGGGTACCATGATCGGAAAGCCGGGAGGGTAGGGGATGACGAAGTTGGCCGAGATGAACTCGGGGCCATTCTTCAGCCGCTTGTCCACCTCTGGGCTGGCCAAGGGCAGGTATTCGCACTCGGCCTCGACGTAAGCGCCGTAGAACGCGGTGCGCATCTCTCCTTCTCGCGTTTTCTTGCCCGCATCCTTGCGGAACGAGTCGTGGAAGTGGCTGAAATTGGGGAGTTCGGGCACGTCGTCCATCAACGATTTCACGCGCGCCGCGAAGACCGCGCGGCTGCCTTCGCCGCCATCGCGCAACCCATCCTCGATCTCGCGCGAGATGGCGACGAGTACCCGGATGAGGTGGGCGATGTCGCTTCGCGTGTTGTTGATGTTCGACTGAAGCAGGATCGAGTTGCGCGAGGTCTTGTTGAGCTGGATGTTGAACCGGTTGGGCGAGGATGCCCTTGAACTGCGTGCCGTCGAAGCCGGCGGTGCCGCAGACCATGGTCATGCGAGTTGGGTCGAGGTAGAACTCGTCCTCCCGCATCGCCTTGACGATATCGCCCCAGTTCGTGCCGGGCTTCAGGAAGTCGACGAAGCCGGACTTGCGGAACTCCGCGGGAATCATCTCGTCCGCGCCGAGAACCTTGAAGTATTTCGAGATCAGCGGGTGGCTATTCACCGCCGCCCTTATCTTAAGCGCGATCGAGATCGCGTTCATCACGAGTCCGTGTCCCTCCAGTTCCATCTGCCGGCGCGCGACGTCAAGACTGGCGATGAGCCGCTGGTTGGGACTGGTCGAAAGCACCGGCAGAACAGGTCGTGAAGGACATCCGCCGAGCGACGCGGCGGCAGTTTTCAGCCGAAGAGAAAATCCGCATCGTGCTGGAAGGCGTGCGCGGCAAAGCGATCATCTGGAAAACATCGCGCGGCCGCGTCTCGGCCGCTCGATCGGCGCTGGCGCCGTCGCGGGTTTCTTAGAAATTCACCCTGAGCTGCGCAGTGCCGCCGACACGTTGCGTGTTCCCGGACAGCTCCGAGTCGACGCGCATGCCGAGGCTGACGGTTTGGCTAAGCTTGATATCGGCTCCTGCCGCGAGCAGCGCCGCATTGCGGTCGGGCCTGGCACCGCTCACAGCGAAGCTCGCGCCGGGCAGGCCGTTGAGCGCGGCGGTGAGGTCGACGTCGCGCTGGTAGTAATGCGCCCATGCGGCGCGGACGAAGCCGGTGACGGGCGATGCGCCCGCGATCAGGTTGGCGTCGAGCTGCAGGCCGAGCTCGCTGCGGCTGGTGATGCCGGTGCGCCGCGGCAGCGTCAGCATGCCGACGGTCGCGCCCATCGCGTCGCGCTCGACCGCAGCCGGGCTGTTCGCCCGCACCGCCTGGAAGGCGGCGAGCGGGGAGAGCGTCAGGCCACCCCAGCCTGCCACTGGTAGGCTCGCCTCGATTCGACCGGACCAGGCCTGCGTCGCATAGGAGGCGGCCACGCCGGTGCGGCCCAGCGCCGGGATGGCGCGGCTGGTGTCGGTGTCGAGCCGGGCATAGCCGAGCGCGCCGGCGAGGTTGACCGAGCCAAGCGTGGTGCGGCCATAGAGACCAGCCTGGAAGACATCGGCCTCCGCCTTGCCGAGCCCGCCCGAGAGCGAGTCTCGCGCCTGGCCACCCGCGACTGCAGCGCCGATGACGGTGCTGGAGCCCAACCGGATGTCGGCGCCGAACGCGACATGCGCATCGGAGAGGTTTCGGTTGGCCGAACCCACGACGCGGTCGCCGTCGGTTCGTCCGGTCGAGCCGAAAGTCGCGCCCCAGAGTGCGAAGCGCGCCGGATCGAAGGTCGGGCGTCCCGACCCATCCTGCCTCGATGGCAGGTCGGCTGTGAAGCCGGCCACGCCGGCAGGGCCGCCGGGCGCTCCTGAGAGCCGCCCGCTACCCGAGCCGTCCAGCATCGTGCGCAGGAATTGGTCTGAAGCGACATGCGCCATCGCGGGCGCAGTCGTATGGACCTCGCCCGAGAGCGAGTTCACAGCCGCTGGGATCGCCGCCGCCGGCAGGTTGTAGATCCCGAATAGGGCAGACGGGTCGACGCGATTGGCCACCGCACTGTCGATGGCCGAAGCGACCGAGGCGGCGTTGCGCGGCGCTGTGACGCCGAGCGTCGGTGTCACGATTGGCGCCAGCGGCTTCGGTGTCAACGTTAGCAGCACGTCGTTGACGGTGTAGCTCACCGCAGTGGTGACACCGTCGCCGAAGGAGCCGGTCGTGTCGACTGGGCCGAAGCGCGTGCCTCCGAGCCCGCCCGCTGCCGACAGCAGCGTGTAGGGGCCGGAGAAGCTGTAGGCGCCGCCGAGCGGCACGATCCGCAGCGTACCCGCCAGCGAGGCCGTGCCGGTGACGTTGACCCGGTCCGCGACAGTGCCTTGCACCTCGGCGATATAGGTCGATGCGACGCCCATCACGAGGCTGCCGTTGACGGTCAGCGTCCCCGGTGAATTGCCCGGCGAAAGCGTGCCGCCGATCGTGGTCGCGCCGACCGAGCCGGAGCCAGCCAGCGTCGCACCCGCATGTACGATCACCGGCGTCGCGACCGAGCCGTCGACGACGAGGCTGCCACCAAACACCTGGGTCACGCTCGTGTAGGTGTTCGTTCCGTTCAGCGTCAGCGTGCCGGTACCGGTCTTGAGCAGCGAGCCCGCGCCCGAGATCGTGCCGGAGAAGGTCGTGCTGCTGTTGTTACCTCCGGCATTCAGCGTCGTGCCGCCCAGGAGCACGTCGCCCGTGCCGGACAGCGAGCCGACCGTCTGGGCGATGCCGTTGAGATCGAAGACCGCCCCGGCCGAAATCTGAACCGCCGTCTGGTTCGGCAGGACGCCCAACCCGCCCATCCGTAGCGTGCCTTGCTGGATCCAGGTGGCGCCTGAGTAGGTGTTGATCCCCGACAGCGTCAGGACCCCGGCGCCCGTCTTGGAGAGCGTGCCCCCGCCGCTGATGACGCCGGCCAGGCCAAAATCCAACGAACCGGTATCGATGAAGGCGGTGCCGCTCGACAACGCCACGGCGTTGGCCAGCGTGAGAGCAGGGGCGTTGGCACGAAGCGTCGTCCCACTCGCCATCTGCAGCGTGCCTGTGCCGAGCGCGCTCGCCGATCCGACGGCGAGGGTGCCTGCGTTGAGCAGCGTGCCGCCGGAATAGCTATTGGCGCCGGACAGCGCCAGCGTGCCGGCGCCGACCTTGGTCAGGCTGGTCCCGACGCCATCGATGATGGCCGAGCCGATTGAAGCGGCGACGCCGCCTGCCGTGTTGATAATGCCGCCCCCGGCGACGCCGAGGCCGAGAGCGCCTCCGGTCAGCACAAAGCCGTCGCTGGTGAACTGCAGCGTGTCGAAGTTTTGCGTGCCGGACACCGTCACCGTGCCGGCTATGCCCTGGAACACGCCGACAGAGCTCAGCCACGGGGCATTGAAGCCCGCCTCGCCCGGCGCCACCGCCCAGTTGGTGTTGCCGCCATTCCAGGTGCCCGTGCCGCCATCGACGGCACCGTTCCCGGTCTGGTCAGCGCCGTCCCAGAACTGCAGGATCTGGCCGGCCCCGAGCACGGCAAGATTGACTTGCGGCGGCAGGCCGGCAGGCATGCTGTAGACCGTCCCGGTCGCGCCTGCGACGCTGGGCGCGGACAGTGCAAGCGACGAGAAGCTGCCGCTGATCGTGCCGCCGCCGGTGACGTCGAACAGGCGATAATAGCCGGCCGAAGCGACATTGGCCGTGAGCGTGCCGCCGAGCGTCAGGTTTCCGGTCGCCCCGCTGCCGTTGATGATGATGTGGTCGTTGGTCGCGCCGCCCGCGACTCCAGGGGTGCCGAGTTCGAACACGGTGTTCGAGCCGGCATTGATCGCCAGCGATCCTACCGTGAGCGTGCCCGGGCTGTTACCGGCCGACAGCGTTCCGCCGGAGGCGACCGTCACCGCTCCCGCGATCAAACCCGAACCGGCAAGCGTCGTGCCGCTGCCGACGCTCACGCTGGACGAAGCCAGCGAGCCGTTCACGATCAGCGTGCCGCCGTTGATGGTGGTTGCGCCGGTATAGGTGTTGGCGCCCGTGAGCGTCCAGGTGCCTGTGTTTATCTTCGTCAGCCCGCCTGTCCCCGTGGCGATCACCCCGGATACGGTCCCTGTCCCGGGGCCGGCTAGGGTCAGATTTTGGCCAGAGCCGGTAATGCCGCCGGTGACGGTCAAGGTACTTGGAAAGGTCAAAAGGCCGGCGTTGATCTGGCTGTCCGCGGCGAGAGTGATGTCTCCGCCATAGGTGCTCGTCCCGCCGCCCGCTTGCAGGGCGCCGAAACCACCTGTGCCGCTGCCCGAGAGCGTGAGCGCCTCCCCGACAATGTTGACGCTGCCGCCGAGTATAAGGGACGCGCCCGATGCCACCACCGTTCCGTTCGCTGTCGAGCCGAGACCGAGACTGTTTGTCACAAACAGGGGGCCCGAATTTACGATGGTGAGGCCGGAATAGGTATTGGCGCCTGCCAGGGTCCATTGGCTGCCGGACTTCGTGATTGAGCCGGAGCCCGTGGCAATCACCCCACTGATGGTGCCGCCGTTGTTGCTGGAGCCGCCAAGCGTCAGATCCGTGTTGGATCCAGTGATGCCGCCCGAAAGATACAGCGAGCTCGTGTTATTAACATTGATACTACTGGCTGCCGCCAGAGTGATCGCGCCCTGGAAGGTGTTCACGCCGGAATTCAAACTGGTGAGAGCGCCGCCCCCTGACACGCCAGTCCCAGAAAGCGTCAGAGCTTCGGCGCCGACGTTGATACCACCCGTCAAGGCGAGCGTCGCACCCGAGTCGACCGTCGTGCCGCTGGAAACCGCACCGAGGCCACTGGCGTTGGAGACCGTGAGGGTGCCGGCCGAAACCGTCGTCAAACCCGAATAGATGTTCGCTCCGGACAGGGTCAGGCCGCCGGTACCGACCTTGGTGAGGGCGACCATATCCTGAATTGTACCAGCATAAGTGGTGCTTGAATTCAGTCCGCCAACCGACAGAGTTTGTGCCGCCCCAAGGGCTCTTATGATGCCGGTGCCTTCGATCGAACCGATCGACAGCGTATCACCGGCGCCCATAATTAAATTCAGTAATCCGCCCTGGCCGATAAATCGCGAGCCCGCCGCCGAACTCCCGGCACCGAATTGCATCACGCCGGAGGCTGGTCCCGCAATAAGCGCCATCGGGCCGGTAACCGTGCCAGAGATAATGAACCCGCCCGCCGCTCCAGCAAACAGTGTCTGCTCGAAGGTCGAATTATTGGTGATGTTGGTGATAGCCAGAGCCGAGCTGGGGGCAGTCGACAACGTGTAGGCGAGCGCGTTGTTGTTGTATTCGAGCAGCGTGAGCGAACCGCCGGACGCGGTGACATTTCGCTCCGCCGTGGGGCCGTTCGTGAAGGTCGCCGTTGTCGGCACCGCTCCGCCAGCCCAGTTCGAACCGAGGTTGAAATCCCCGGTGGCGCCCAGCCAGTCCGCCGCATGCGCCTTGCCGGGGGCCATCACAGCCGTGGCAGCGACGGCGAGTGCCAGACCGCTCACCATCGTTTTGTCCACCAGCGCACCCCGCAAACGCGATAGCGTATTGGCGGCGACGGCACGGCTCCTCGAAGGCATCATTTATGCAACAGCCCCGCGGCGATGACGCCGGTTGCGGGCACGGATTGGGCGGTGAAGGATGTCGTCTCGCGCAGGGCGCGGCGTCGGCAGGAGATCATAGGCTCTCACGGTAGGCATAGTCCGTCGCCATTAGCCCGCGACGCAATTTGCGCAGTTTAGCGATTTTAGATCGTGATGCACCTGCTTTCCGATATTGCGGCATTGTCGCGGCACGATCGGCAGCTGCGTCTTCCGCTCACTTGTCACAGCCCAGGCCGCATAGGTCGTAGGCGCAGACGGCGTTCCGTTGGCGGTAGACCCAGGCGCTGAAGGCGAAGGTTCTGACCCTTTTGAGCATGGGGCAGGGTTGCGGCTCGCCGAACCGCGAATGTTATTTTGCGCTGGATCAAACACCTTGGCTGGTTCTCGTGATTTGATCGTGACTTCGAATGGGAGCCCTGACGGTTCGCTTACACGCGGGTCCGATCAGCTTGCCGACGGAGGGACCCATGAGGGCAACTGCCTTGAGCGCAGCACTCATTCTCGTCTCAACGGCGATGGCATTGAGTGACGATGTTCCTTTCGCTGCACTGCCACCGAAAGGAGAGCAAGAAATCTCGAATCTGGTCAGTCTGGGCGACATCATGAGCGTAACTCAGTTGCGTCATATCAAGCTCTGGTATGCGGGCAACTCCAAGAACTGGGATCTAGTTAACTATCAACTTGATCGCATTAGCGAGAGTCTGAGACGAGCCGCAGTTCTGTACGTCAATATTCCGGTCGACGAGGTCAACGCTGCAGCTGAGCATGTGACCGCCCTGCGCCAGGCCGCCGCTGCCAAGGATAGCGGCAAATTCGTGCGCGCTTATTCCGCGCTGACAATGGCCTGCAATAGCTGCCATTCGCACGGCGGGGTCGGCTTCATCAAAATCCAGACCCCCACCTCATCGCCGTTTTCTGATGAGAATTATGGTAAGTGAGG
Organism: Allobosea sp. 05T438; assembly: GCF_056396025.1. Lineage (NCBI taxonomy): Bacteria > Pseudomonadati > Pseudomonadota > Alphaproteobacteria > Hyphomicrobiales > Alloboseaceae > Allobosea > Allobosea sp. 05T438. Next base: position 1,819 of record NZ_JBFTKQ010000021.1, on the reverse strand, counting down.
TCGATCCGGGTTGGACTGGGTGCTGCAAGCAGCGGTTATCTGAGTTCCTCAGCGCGCCGGGTCGGACTGCGTTTTTGACCGTGAGCCGGGCGTGTTTGTCAGTAGGCGTTGAGTTCTCCCTGACGGTTGGCGCCGAAAATTCCCTGCCTAGCGTCCTTGCCTGAAGCAGCCGGGTCCACCCGCTGCTTCAGGCGTTCCACCCGTCGCCGATGATGCCCGCCAAGGGGGCGGCGGCGGTGGTCCGGCTTAGGTTGGAGAACGGATGATGATCCCGGATCTTCACCGCCAAAGGCCGTCCGCGACGGCGATCACGCGTCGCACGGGGCGTTATCGCAAGGCGATCCGCAAAAATATCGAGCGGGGCCTGGAGCTGCCGGCCTATGGGCCGCGCCAGGTTGGCCGGCCGAATAAGATCACGCGCTACTCGATTATGTGCGTGAGCGAGTTGTGGCCTTTCCTGAACTGACGGCGACGCGCCGGACGCGGGAGTTGCGCGAGCACGGCATAGAAGGAATCCAACCATGACCAAGGCGTCCAACTGGCTGGTCGATCACACGGGCATCGGCGTATCGGACATCGCCCGCTCCGCGCACTTCTACGAGATGGCCCTGAAGCCTCTCGGAGCGCATGTCGTCTCCTGCATCTCGCGCACCATGAAGCCCGCGGATCGAAACGACGTGGATCTCGCTGGTGTCGCGTTCGGCATCGACTACCCGGTGTTCTGGATCGATACGTTCCATCCGAGCGGGGTGCGACAGCATACGGCATTCCGGGCGAGCAGCTGCGAGCAGGTGGACGCCTTCCATCGCGCGGCCGTGGCCGCCGGAGGCACCGACAACGGAGTACCAGGCATCCGCTCGGGCGGATATCCTCCAGGGTACTATGCCGCTTTCGTCCATGACCCCGATGGGAACAACATCGAGGCCGTCTTCCGAGGCGATATGCGCTCAGATTGAGGAAAATGAGGGATTCCCGGCTGCCTTTTCGGCGCGAGAGGTCGTTGAGCTTCACCAGTTCGAGGACTTCGATCCGATTCCCGAACGGATCGTCGACATAGGGTCGTTTGATGCCCGGCAGATCCATACAGAGCCAAATTCGAGGCCGCGGGATTGAAGCGGACCCATTGCACGTTCTGAACGTCCGGGCTTGCTTTGCAGGACAAACGGCGTCTCCTCGCCGAGATGAGGCTGGATGCTTCCGCTCTCAAACCACATTCCGCCACGTGAGCGCTGTTCTTCGGGCTTGTCGACCTCTCTGAGGCCCAGAACGTTTCCGGTAGAATTCCCGTGCGTCCCGTTCACAGACTGCGGGCATCGCCAGTTGAATGTGGTGCAATAGCGAGGCGAGACGTGTGCGTGCCTATCCATATCGTCGCCCATCAGCTGCATGATCTCTCGGCCGAGTTGGCCAGCGTTGGATCACGCGATGCCAGCTTGCCGCTTCCCCACGGACGCGGCGACGAATTCCATCGTGGATCGCCGACGGCAGATCGGCGTGCAATGCCAAAGGGGAGGAATCTCGTCGATCCTTACGGGCATATCGATGAGATTAGGGTCAAGACGCGGGATTTCAGGTAAGATTGGAATTCTTCGATCGTCGTGAGACCTAACGGGGTCGTCATGGAAATTGCCGATGCTCAAGACTTCGAGCTAGCTTGGGATAAGGTCCAGGGTAAGCGGTGTTCTCAGGCCACGGCCTTGAGCGGCTGAGGCGCATAGGCCCATGGCAGCAGGTTGTCGATCTGGCTCTGGGGATGGCCGGCAACGATACGGGTGATGACGTCGACGAGGTAGGCTTGCGGATCGACGCCGTTGAGTTT
>NZ_JBFTKQ010000020.1:0-58813 GCF_056396025.1 Allobosea sp. 05T438 | reverse complement strand
CGTGCGCTCTACAAATTCCGACAGGAACTCGCCCGGTGTCCCGGACGTCAGCCCCAGCCTCATCAGGAAGCGCAGAAGAGGCGCCGCTCAGCGGCGGCGCCGTCTCGATGGGTGGCTTATAGGACACCAAAAGAACCCGTGTCAACACGCTCATGAAGCTTTTTTGACGGAGCGCTTCTCTTTTTTCCGAAACCCGCAAAACGGGGCGTTCTCGCGGGTTTTTGGACACCTCGCAGAGTGCGGCACCATCCCCGTTTCGTTGCGCCAAGCGCCCGGCTCATTCTTGGTCTGGATCGACAGCGACAGCCCCACCTGTCTGCAGCTGAATGCCGGATCGGCCCACGGCGCCGCAACCGGCCCGCATTCCCGGAGGCCGCCTATCCATAACAGCGCCTCCATAGCAGCGCTGGGGTGCGCTCGCGCGCGAGCGCTGCGCTTCCCAAAACAGCCGCAATCTCTCCGCACAGGAGATCGTCCACTGCTGAACGGATTGATTCCCGCTTCCGGCACGGGCATGGTCTTGGTGCGCTTTCGTCAGAATGCGCTCCAGGCATCTTCGCTGCGGCGGAGTTCGCCATCGAGGTATCCAGCACCCCGCACGCAGAACAGCCCGCAAGAAGTAGCCCCCGCGATATGAACGCCCATCCCGAGTTCGCTCAGCCAGTCGAACCGCTCGCCCCCGAGGCTGCGGCTCTGCTGGTCGATCTCGGGATCGAGCCACCGATCCAGCCCGCCGATTCCCGCCAGCAGCCGCTCGACCGGCGCGGCGTGTCGCTGCGCTGGCTCTTCGCCTGCGCGCTCGTCGGCTCCTGCGGCGCCGCGCTGCTCGGTGCGGCGATCCTCGTCGCGATGCGTGGCGACACAAGCTACCCGGAGCAGCCCGAAACCGTCGCGGTGCGCAGCTCGTCGGCAGCCGGTGAAGGCGGCGGGGCCCGGAAGGCCGACAAGCTCGTCGCCGACCAGCCGATCATGTCGGCGCGCCATACGCTGCGTGCGCCGATGTCGCAGAAGGTCGGGAACCGCGAAGTCATCCGCGTCCGTCCCTTCGTCCGGCTCGCATCCGACCTCTCGCTCACCACCGGCGTCTATGCGAGCAATATCCCGCCCTTCAATCCGCTGCGGCTTTTCGCCGAAGGCGGACAGCCCGAAGAGCGCTATGCCGAGCCGGCCCAGGACATGCCCGATGCCGACGTCACCATCGTCAAGCGCGACCTCGGCGACATCGTCATTCCCGCCGGCAAGCCGCAGCTGAGCGACAACGACATCACCTCCCAGGTCGAAGAGGAGCGCGCCAATCTGGCCAACTCCGGCCGCCAGCGCGCCCTGCCGATCCCGCCGCAGCTGATGCTCAGCCGCACCCTGACCGGCACGGCCGCCGGCAGCGGCGACATCCTGGCCTATGCGCCGGCGACGGATACGCGCTTCTCCGGCATCGAGGTCCGCGTCGTCCCGGAAAACGTCACCAACGCGCCGAAGACGCCGATCCCGGCCTCCCGCGAGCCGCTCGTCGAGGACAAGCTGGTGATGGCCAAGCGCGGCGAGAATTTCGAGCAGGCCATGCGCGGTGCCGGCGCCACGCCCGAGCAGATCCGAGCGATGATGGCGGCCTTTGGCGGCAAGGTTCGGACCACGGCCCTCCCCGACGGCCAGGTGTTGCAGGTGCTTTACGCGCCCGGGCCGCGCCCCGGCGATGCGCGCCAGATCATGCGTGTCTCCCTGCTGAGCAACGGCCAGCCAGACGGTACGATCGCGATGAACGACAAGGGCGCCTTCGTCACCGTCGATCTGCCGCGTCAAAATCTTGCTCCCCAGCGGCCCCAGCGCCAGGAGACGGAGGAGGACGACGACGATGAGGGCACCGGCGGCGCCCGCCTCTATGAGAGCCTCTACGAGACCGGCGCGCGCCATGATCTGCCGCGCCCGCTGATCGACGAGCTCGTGCGGATATTCTCCTACGATCTCGACTTCCAGCAGCGCGTCCATGGCGGCGACAATCTGGAGGTGATCTTCACCGAGGACGACGAGGGTGAGCGCGGCGAGATCCTCTCCGCGACCCTGACCGTGAACGGCGAAAGCCGCCGGGTCTTCCGCTACCAGTCCCCGGACGACGGGCTGATCGAGTATTTTGACGAGGAAGGGAAGTCGCTGAAGAAGTTCCTGCTGCGCAAGCCGATCGCCGATGGCGAGCTGCGCTCGGGCTTCGGCATGCGCTACCACCCGATCATGCGCTATTCGAAGATGCATACCGGCATCGACTGGGCCAACCGGATCGGCACGCCGATCCTCGCCGCCGGCAACGGCGTCGTCACCAAGGCAGGCTGGTCCTCCGGCTACGGCAAGCACACCGAGATCCAGCACGCGAACGGCTACGTCACCACCTATTCGCACCAGTCGAACTTCGCTTCCGGCATCGTGCCAGGCGCCAAGGTCCGCCAGGGCCAGGTCATCGGCTATCTCGGCTCGACCGGTCTCTCCACCGGCCCGCATCTGCACTACGAGGTGCTGGTCAATGGCAACTTCGTCAATCCGATGAAGATTCGCGTGCCGCGCGGGCGCGAGCTGCAGGGGCCGATGCTCGCCGAATTCAAACGTCAGCGCGACGAAGTCCGGGGCCTCATCGAGAAGGCCGGTGGGACGGTCGCTCAATTGCGCTGAGCGCATGGCAGCTCGGCGATCGGGCCGCTGCTAGGCATCTGCCGCTTGACAGCGCCGCCTTCAGACGACACCGCCTGAACAGGCGCTTTCTCTCGTGATGTCACCGGCCGATGCTCGCCTCTCTTCTCGTCGTCCTGCCCGTCTTCGGGCTGATCGGCCTCGGCTATTTCGCGCGCTGGTCGAAGCTGCTGCGTGAGACGACCGGCGAAGGCCTGTCCGATTTCGTCTTCGTGCTGGCCGTTCCCTGCCTCCTGTTCCGCACGCTCGCCAAGGCCGACATCCCCTTGACCCAGCCTTGGGGCTACTGGATCGCCTATTTCGCCGGGCTCGCCGTGGTCTGGGCCTTGGCCATGCTGATCGCCAGCAAGTTCTTCGCGCGGAAGGGGCCGGAGCTGGTGGTGTCGGGTTTCTCCGCCGCGCAGTCGAACACGGTCTTCGTCGGGGTGCCGATGATCCTGAAGGCCTATGGAGATGCCGGCGCCGTCCCGCTCGGCCTGCTGCTCGCCATTCATCTGCCTGTGACGATGACCGTGGCGACACTCCTGGCCGAAGGCCGGTCCGCCTCGATCCCACAGCTGATCAAGCGGCTCTTCACCCATCCGATCATTGTCGGCATCCTGCTCGGCTCGGCCGTGCGCCCCTTCGTCGGCCAGATTCCGGAGCCGGCCTGGACGCTGGTCGATCTGCTGGCGGGAGCCGCCGTTCCCTGCGCGCTCATCAGCCTCGGCATCGCCATGCGCCGCTACGGTCTGGAGTCCGGGCTTGCCCTGCCGGCCGTGCTGAGCGGCTTGAAGCTCGGGCTGCACCCGCTCCTGGTCTACGGGCTCGCGACCAAGGTCTTCGACATGCCGCCCCATTGGTCCGGCGTTGCCGTGCTGTTTGCGGCCTGCCCCTGCGGGATCAACGCCTATCTCTTCGCCGAACGCTACCGGCAGGGCGTGGCCGACGCCTCGAGCGCGATTACGCTATCGACGCTGCTGTCGCTGTTCACGACCGCCGCCTGGCTGACCTTCCTCGGCGTCGGCTAGAGAATCCGTCTCAAGGGCCTCAGGCGAAGCCCAACTTCCGGCGGATATCGGCCGGTCGGGCGCCATTTGCCCTTAGCTCCGACAGGCTTTCCGATTGCCGGCTCTTGGCGAGCTTCCGCCCGTCCTCGCCGAGCAGCAGGCGATGGAAGTGATAGAGCGGCGTCGGCAACCCGAGCAGGCGCTGGAGCACGACATGGATGTCTGTGGCAGCTTCGAGGTCGCGGCCGCGGACGATATGCGTCACGCCCTGCAAGGCATCGTCGACGACAACGGCAAGATGATAGCTCGTCGGCACGTCCTTTCGGGCCAGCACGACGTCGCCCCAGCGCTCAGGCCTGGCCACCACGGTCCGGGTCGCACCGTCTGCATCGAAAACGGCGTAGCTCAGCGCCGTTCCCGAAGCGATCAGCGCCCTGGCCATGTCGAGACGCAGGACATGTGGCTCGCCGGCAGCGATGCGCCGCATTGCCTCCGCCGGCTCGAGCGCCCTGCAGCGGCCGGGATAGAGCGGAGCCCCGTCAGGATCGAGCGGCCAGGGACGCCCCGAGCGAGCCTCATACGCCGCCACCTCGGCGCGAATCTCCTGCCGCGAACAGAAGCAGGGATAGACCAGCCCTCGTTCCTGCAAGGTACGGAGAGCCACGGCATAGTCGTCGAAATGCTCGGACTGCCTGCGGATATCCGGTTCGAATGCGATCCCGAGCCAGCCGAGATCCTCGACAATCCCCGCGACGAACTCCTGTCGCGAACGGATGAGGTCGATATCCTCGATCCGCAGCAGAAGACGCCCGCCCATCCCTTCGGCCAATGCCTCGTTGGCCAACGCCGACAGCGCATGGCCGAGATGCAGCCGCCCGTTCGGACTTGGCGCAAAGCGGAAGACCGGTTTGCCGGAATCGGGTGGTATGAATGCCATCGCTCCTGTCTAGGAGGCTCGCTGCTACCAGCCAAGCGCGCGCAGCTCCTGACGCAAGCAAACTCCTGCTTCATCAATGCTCATGCGATGACCGAACGAATCACCTGCAACAGCGATCTCGAAGAAGGCATGGCTGCGCTGGCTGCCCTGCATCCGCACTGGCAAGCCATCGTCGAGCGCACCGGGCTGCCGCCGCTCAGGTTGCGCGAGGGCGGTTTCGTTGGCCTCGCCTCGATCATCGTCTCGCAGCAATTGTCGGTCGCCAGCGCTCGCGCGGTCTGGAATCGCTTCGAGAGCGTCTTTGTCCCGCTGACGCCGGAGCGCGTGCTCGCCGCCACGGATGACGACATGCGCCTTTCCGGCCTGTCGCGCCCGAAGCAGCGCACCTTGCTGGCGCTCTCAGCCGCACTCGTTGAGGAGCGCCTGGTTTTCGAGGCCCTCGAACAGGCGACGCCCGAGGACGTTCATGTGCAGATGACGGCAATCTCCGGAATCGGCCCCTGGACGGCCGATGTCTATCTGCTGTTCTGCCTTGGCCACCGTGACGGCTTCGCCGCCGGCGATCTCGCGATCCAGGAAGCGGCCCGGCACGCTTTCGGCCTCAGCGAGCGGCCGAAGGCGGCAGAGCTGCAGGCCATGGCCGAGGCTTGGCGGCCATGGCGCGGCGTCGCCGCGCGGCTGCTCTGGGCCTACTACGCCATCCTGAAGCGCCGCGAGGGCATCAACGCCTGACCGGGCAGACCGCCGCGCGTCCATTCGGACGCGAAGTGCGATCTGCCTCCGTGTTCGGGCATCGGCTTCACCCGAAAAGTGGAGTCCACTTTTCGGTCCTATGCTTTAGCTGCGCACGATCTTGAGCGCCGTCTGCGTGCCCGCGCGCAGCAAAGCCGAATCGCTCATCACCGTGACCATGCGCGCGCCCATGGCGAGGCCTTGCTTGGCGCGCTCGGCCGTCGCCGCATAGAGCGCAACCGGCTTGTTGACGGCGGACGCCCGGGCGACGACATGCTTGAGCGCCTCGTCGACCTCAGGCGCGGTCGCATCGACTCGTGCACCGCCGGACAAGGCGATCGACAGGTCGGACGGCCCCACGAACAGGGCGTCGATCCCGTCCAGCGCCAGGATGTCGTCGACGATCGCCATCGCTTCGCGCGTCTCGATCATCGCGAAGGTGAGCGAGAAGCCGTTGGCGGCCTTGAGATAGCTGTTCTGGTCGAGTCCGGAAGCCCCGAGGCCGCCATAGCTGCCCCAGCTGCGCTCGCCCATCGGCGGATATTTGGCGTAGGCCGCAAAGCGCCGGGCATCCTCCATGGTGTTGATCATCGGCGCGATGACGCCGGAGACGCCGGCATCGAACAGCTTCGAGACATTCTGGAATTCGCCGACCGGAATGCGCGCGATCGCCGGCTTGCCGGCGGCATTGATCAGCGGGATCGCGCGGATGACCTCGCCCAGCGTGATCGGCCCATGCTGCATGTCGAGCGTGATCGCATCGAAATCCTCCTGCGCCAGGATCGCCGAGATGGAGGGATCGGGCAGTCCGCACCAGGCCGAGACGATGCTGTCCCCCTTGGCGAAACGATCGGCGAGGGAGGAGAGGACGGTGGGCTTGGCCATGGTGCGTTCATCCGTTTGAAACTCCGCCCTTCAGTCGGAGCGGCGGCTTGCGCACGTTGGACCGGGCCGGCCCGGAAATGCAAACGGGCGCCCATGCGCCCGTTTCAGAGACGTCCTGCGTCTGCCGGGATACGTCAGCGCCCGGCCTGGATATCCTCGGCCGCCTTGATGAACAGTTCGGTCATCACGGTGCGGATCTCGGTGTCGGACGTGTTGATATTGGCCAGCGCGAAATCGTTCTTGACCTTGCGCACCACATCCTCGTCGCCGGCTTCCTGGAAATCGGCGACCACGACCGACTTGGCATAGGCCTCGGCATCGGCGCCGCTCTTGCCGAGTTTCTCGGCCGCCCAGAACCCGAGCAGCTTGTTGCGCCGGGCGGTAGCCTTGAAGCGCAGTTCCTCGTCATGGGCGAACTTGTTTTCGAAGGCGTCCTTGCGCTGATCGAAGGTCGTCATGCGGCGTCCATGTCCTCTCACGGGCGGGAATTAGCACTGCCTGAACATATAGGATGCCGGGGCGCCGATAACCAGCCTGATCGCTCCGATTCAGCCCCGCTTAAGCCTGCCCGCGCTGCCGAAAGGCGTTTTGTTGCGTTTACGGCCGAGAGGCTCCATATAGCAGGCGCGTGGTTGTCCTCGGGCACCCCGTGCACGACCGGCGTCTGCGCCGGCCCGAAGATCGATCCGGACCGGATCGCCGGGCCGTGCGGCAGGACCGACATGACCAGGGGCCAAGATCCCGCCGCGACCATATCGCGTCCAGAGAAGGGCCGACCTTTGGATTTCCTCAAGCCACGGTACATCCCAATGAATCGCCGCCGTCGCATCTACGAAGGCAAGGCGAAGGTCCTCTATGAGGGACCCGAGCCCGGTACGCTCATCCAGCATTTCAAGGACGACGCCACCGCCTTCAATGCCAAGAAGCATGAAGTGATCGACGGCAAGGGCGTGCTCAACAACCGCATCTCCGAGCACATCTTCTCGAACTTGAACGACATCGGCGTGCCCACGCATTTCATCCGCCGGCTGAACATGCGCGAGCAGTTGATCCGCGAGGTCGAGATCATCCCGCTCGAAGTCGTCGTGCGCAACGTCGCCGCCGGCTCGCTCGCCACCCGCCTCGGTCTCGAGGAAGGCACGCAGCTGCCGCGCTCGATCATCGAGTTCTATTACAAGAACGACGCGCTCGGCGACCCGATGGTCTCGGAAGAGCACATCACCGCCTTCGGCTGGGCGACGCCGCAGGAGATCGACGACATCATGGCGCTCGCCATCCGTGTCAACGACTTCCTCTCCGGTCTCTTCCTCGGCGCCGGCATCCGCCTCGTCGACTTCAAGATGGAGACGGGCCGGCTCTGGGAAGGCGAGATGATGCGCATCGTCGTCGCCGACGAGATCAGCCCGGATTCCTGCCGGCTCTGGGACATCAAGTCGAAGGACAAGATGGACAAGGATCGCTTCCGCCGCGACATGGGCGGCCTGATCGAGGCCTATTCGGAAGTCGCCCGCCGCCTCGGCATTCTCGGCGAGAACGAGAACCCCGGCCCGACCGGCCCTCGCCTCGTGCAGTGAGCGCCATCGCCCGGCCATTATCGCCACTGAAACGGGAGCGCATGCGCTCCCGTTTTCATGTCACGGCCTTTTTTGCCGCCGGCGTTTTCCTGCTCGCCGGCTGCGCGAACCAGTTCGGCGCCGGGATCGCCGAGCTGCCCGCATCCGAAGGCTGGCACCGGCTGCCGATCGGCTCCTGGGTGTTGAACGACGGCCTCGAAGCCCGCGCGATGGTCTTCTGCCCGCACGAGACCTGCGTCCAGCAGGGTTTTGCCGCGGTGATCGCCCTCGAAGGAGATCAGGCCAGGGACATGGAACGGGCTCTGTCGGAAAGCCCGGCCTCGCTCGGACAGGCTTTCGCCCGGCTGGCAGCCGCGAAAGCAGCCGAGCGCCGCAAGGCACTGCGAAGCCAGAAAAAGAAAACCGAGCCGAAAGCAGCCCGCAGCGCGACCGATGTCGCCAAGTTCGATTCGGCGGAAGGACGCGGCATCCTCGTTACGATCCGTTCCCTCGACACGCCCGGGCGTCAGGCCGTGACCGCCATTCTCTATGGCCGCGAGGCCAACCGGCTTGTGGTCGCGCTCGGCGTGAGCGATACGGCCGAGGCCGCGCGCCGGGACGCCGAGGCCGCCTGGCGCAGCCGCTGATTCACGTGAAACGGCGGGAAATGGTTGAGCCCGCCCCGATTCATCGTTAAGGCACGCCCCAACAGCGTTCGTCCGGAGAACCCCATGAAAGCCCGCGTCACCGTCACCCTGAAGAACGGCGTGCTCGATCCGCAGGGCAAGGCGATCGAAGGTGCCCTGAAGTCGCTCGGCATCGACGGTGTCGACTCCGTGCGCCAGGGCAAGGTCTTCGACATCGAGTTCTCGGGCTCGGACAAGGCCGCGGCCGAGGCGTCGCTGAAGGCAGCCTGCGAGAAGCTGCTCGCCAATACGGTGATCGAGAACTACCGCGTCGAGATCGGAGCCTGAACCATGAAGGCCGCCGTCATCACCTTTCCGGGCTCCAATCGTGACGGCGACGTCGCCAAGGCGCTGAACCAGGCCGGCGCCGAAGTCACCCATGTCTGGCATGCCGATACCGAGCTGCCGAAGGGCGTCGACCTCGTCGTGCTGCCGGGCGGCTTTTCCTATGGCGACTATCTGCGCACCGGCGCCATCGCCGGCCGCGCCCACATCATGGACGCGACGAGGGCGCATGCCGCCCGCGGCGGCTATGTGCTCGGMATCTGCAACGGTTTCCAGATTGCCTGCGAAGCGGGGCTACTGCCCGGCATCCTCGTGCGCAACGCCAATCTGAAGTTCGTGTGCAAGCGCCAGCACCTCAAGGTCGAGCGCAACGACACGCCCTATACCCGCGCCTATGCCCCGGGTCAGACGATCGACGTCTGCGTCGCCCATGGCGAGGGCAACTACATCACCGACGCGCAGACGCTGGCCCGCCTCGAAGGCGAAGGCCTCGTCGCCTTCCGCTATGCGGATGCACAGGGCAACGTCACGCCGGAAACGAACCCCAACGGCTCGCTCAACAACATCGCCGGCATCTATTCGCCGGGCTTCAACGTGCTCGGCCTGATGCCGCACCCGGAAAATCTGATTGATTCGCTGGTCGGCGGCACCGATGGACGCGGCCTGTTCGAAAGCCTCGTCGCGGCAAAGCGCGCGGCCTGAAGCGCGTCATTCTCGGGCAAAGCGTAGCGCAGACCCGAGAATCCCTTTCAGGACAGAACGCCCTTTTCGGCAGGAGATGCTCGGTTCAGGCCCGAGCATGACGCGCTGGTCACCGCGCCTTCAGCGCCTGCTGCAGGAGCTTGGCTGCAGCCTGCTGGTCGAGCGGGCCGACATGTTTCTCGACAATGCGGCCGTCCGGCCCGATGACGAAGGTCTCGGGCACGCCGTAGACGCCCCACTCGATCGCCGACCGGCCGGCGCGATCGACACCCACGGCGGAGAACGGATTGCCGAGCGCGCCGAGGAACCGGCGGGCATTCTCAGGCTCGTCCTTGTAGTTCATCCCGACCAGCGCGACCTTGCCCTGCTTCACCGCGTCGGTTTCCGCGAGGCCCATCAGCACGGGATGCTCGACCCGGCAGGGCGCGCACCAGCTCGCCCAGACATTGACCAGCGTCGCCCGTCCCCTACCGAGATCGGCATTGCCGAAGGCCGGCACGGGCTGGCCATCGCGCTGCAACCCTTCCAGCGGCGCGAGCGTGATCGCGGGCGCGGCCCGGCCGATCAGCGCGGACGGCACCGTGCTTTTGTCGCCAGAGAACAGCCCGATGCCGAAGACGATGGCAAGCGCGCCGAAGATCATCAGCGGCACCAGGAAAAGCAGCGGCGAGCGCCGCCGCGGCGCAGTTTCGGTCTGGCTCATGACGTCTCCCGGCCAGAGCGGCGGCCGGCGCCGCGGCGCTCCAGCGCGTCGAGCGCCAGCTTCTGGGCGCGGTGATCGCGCAGGATCGCCAGCGTCAGCCCAATCAGGATGAGCGCGGCCGCCCCGTAGGAGGCGATGATGAAGCCGGCATGCGGCCCGATGCCTTCGATGAGCGCGCTCATGCCGGCAATCCCTGTGCCGCGAGCCGGTCGAGCCGCTCGGCTTCGAGGATCGTCAGCGTCCGCACCCGCCGGCGCATGATCTCCGCCCGCATCGCCAGCATGTGCAGCGACAGGGCGAAGAGCGTGAAGCCAACGGCGAGGATCAGCAGCGGCCAGAGCATGGAGGAATGGATCGTCGGCCCGCCCATGCGAAGCACCGAAGCCGGCTGGTGCAGCGTGTTCCACCAATCGACCGAGAACTTGATGATCGGCACGTTGACGAAGCCCACCAGCGTCAGGATCGCCACGGCGCGCGCCGCCCGCGACGGCTCGTCCAGCACGCGCCAGAGCGCGATGATGCCGAGATAGATCAGCAGCAGCACCAGCACCGAGGTCAGCCGCGCATCCCAGACCCAGTAGGTGCCCCACATCGGCTTGCCCCAGAGCGCGCCGGTGATCAGGCAGACCAGCGCGAAGCAGGCCCCGACCGGTGCCGCAGCCTTCTGCGCGACATCGGCGAGCGGATGGCGCCAGACCAGCGTGCCAAGCGCCGAGAGCGCCATCATCGAGTAGAACATCATGGCGAGCCAGGCTGCCGGGACATGGATGAACATGATCCGGATCGTCTCACCCTGCTGGTAGTCCGCCGGAGCGAACCAGGCGAGATAGAGCCCGGCGACGATGAGCAACGCTGCGGCGGCCGCGAGCCAGGGCAGCAGCGCAGCCGAGAGACGCATGAAGCGCGTGGGATTGGCGAGTTCGATCAGGCTGGCCATCGTTCTGGCGGTATCATCTCGGGCGCAGGTGCCATGGCGGCATGCTTTAGCAATCTCGACCGGTTCCAAGCAATGCGCCCAGCCCGGCTGCGACATCACGAACCTGCGCGTATGCGCGGTGGCGCCAGGCGATCCAAGCCGTTGTCGGACCGGCGCAATTCCAATCGCTCGCGGGTCTGCGCCTTGATCGGCACCTGCGAACGGATGCCGGCTAATCGTTATCACATTGAAGCAGTTGCAGTTTTTGCCCGCTCTTCTTGCAAGCCCCAGATCGTTCCTTTAGCCTGCCCGTCTGGATGCGGGGGATGAAGATGCGGCTTCAGCTATCCGACGAGGTCCAGCGCGAAGTCGAGCAGACGATCCGCTCGAAAGCCAGCCAGTCCCTCGTCATCGATCTCTACGCCACTGCCGAAGAGATCCGCGGCCGGCATGATTCCGGCGAGGTCGATCTCGACGCCATCGTCGCCACGGTCGCACGCCTCGCCGCCCAATGCGGTTGCGCGGTCGAGCTCGGGGGAGCCAAAGGCGGCGTTCAGTCGGCCTGACGCAGGGCCGCGGCCGCAGCCACCGTCCCCACGACGACCGCCGCGAGCGAGATCGCGCACAGGATCAGGAAGGGTGTCAGGAACGGCACCGTACCGCCCAGCGCCGCATTGGCGGCCGAAACCCCGAAGATCAGCACCGGCACCGTCAGCGGCGCGACCAGCACCGGCACGATCAGCCCGCCGCGCCTGAGGCTCGCCGCCAGAGCCGCCCCGCCCGCCCCGATGAAGCTCAGCGCCGGCGTGCCGACCAGCAGCGTCGCGACCAGCGGCAGTACGCCCTCACCCGGCAGCGCGACGAGCAGCCCGAGCAGTGGCGAGACCAGTGCGAGCGGCAGTCCCGTCGTCAGCCAATGCGCCAGCCCCTTGGCCAGCACCGCGAGCTCCAGCGGCAAGCTCGATGCCCGGATCAGGTCGAGAGAGCCGTCCTCCTCGTCGCTCTGGAACAACCGGTCGAGCCCGATCAGCACCGAGAGCAGCGCACCGAGCCAGAGGATCGCGGGACCGATTCGCGAGAGCAGGTTGAGATCGGGCCCGAGCGCGAACGGCACGAGCACGACGAGCGTCAGGAAGAAGACAAGCGCCAGTTCTCCGCCGCCACCGGCGCGTGATGCCAGCGCGAGATCGCGCTTCAGGATCGCGATGAAAGCCCGGCTCATGGGACCAACTCTCTCCGCGCGCCTTCCTCAGCCCTCATCCCGAGGAGCCATTCCGGCAGGAATGGCGTCTCGAAGGAGGTTCCAGGAGGCTCCGCGGACATCCGAAGTATCCCCGGAGGCGCACTCTTCGAGCACTCCTCTGGGCTTTGCGGGCGATCCGAAGACAAGTGATTCACGGCCCGATCCTGAGTTCGCGTGCCCCGTCGAGGCCGAGAGGGCCATGCGTCGCGGCGAGGATCGCGCCGCCGGCCATCAGGTGATCACGCATCAGGCCGGCGAGCATGGCCTGGGAGGCGGTATCGAGGGCCGACATCGGCTCGTCGAGCAGCCAGTAAGGACGGCGCGAAACCAGAAGGCGCGCCAGCGCCACCCGCCGCCTCTGCCCGGCCGAGAGATAGCCGACCGGCAGTTCCGCTGCATGGGCAAGCCCGACCACGGCCAGCGCCCCTTCCGGTGTGAGCGCCGCGTCGCCGAGGACGGACTGCGCAAAGATGAGATTTTCCCGCGCCGTCAGCGCCGTCTTCAGCCCGTCGCGATGGCCGACGAGATGCGAAACCTCGGCAAGATGCGCCTCCTCCTCGCCACCCTCCAGCCGGATCAGGCCGCCATCCGGCTGCAGCCGCCCGCACAGCATGGCGATGAGGCTCGACTTGCCGGCGCCGTTGCGGCCGGTCAGAGCGATCGCCTCGCCGGACCCGAGGTCGAAGCTCAGCCCTTCGAAGATCAACCGGCCACCGCGGCGGCAGGCGAGATTCTCGGCGAAAAGGCGCGACGGCGGGAATGGAGCTTGCGTCAAGGCAGCGCTGCCGCCGATAGGTTCGACCACATCTCGTTTATCTAGCGCGCTTCTTGGAATTGCTCTATAGAACCCGCGGCTACGCCGCACGCCGATCCGGCGCGGGGCTCGGGCACTCCCGAGGCGGCGCGCGCGTCATGCGCATTAGGCCTTCGAACGGCGCCGTCCGCAAGGGCGTGCCGGTCGCGACCGCAACCCCTTGATCAGGATCAAGCCCGAATGGCCTCGCTCGACTCCTTCAAAGCCCGCAAGACGCTGACCGCCGGCGGCAAGACCTACACCTATTATTCCCTCCCCGATGCCGAGAAGAACGGCCTGCCCGGCATCTCGAGGCTGCCCTTCTCGATGAAGGTGCTGCTCGAGAACCTGCTGCGCTTCGAGGACGGCCGCTCCGTCACCAAGGCGGACATCGAGAATTTCGTCGGCTGGCTCGACGACAAGGGCACAGCCGGCAAGGAAATCGGCTTCCGCCCGGCCCGCGTGCTGATGCAGGACTTCACCGGCGTCCCGGCCGTGGTCGACCTCGCCGCGATGCGCGACGGCGTCAAGGCGCTCGGCGGCGACGCCCAGAAGATCAATCCGCTCGTGCCCGTTGATCTCGTCATCGACCACTCGGTCATCGTCGACGAGTTCGGCACGCCCAAGGCTCTCGCCCAGAACGTCGAGCTCGAATACGAGCGCAATGCCGAGCGCTACAAGTTCCTCAAATGGGGCCAGGGCGCCTTCGACAATTTCCGCGTCGTCCCGCCCGGCACCGGCATCTGCCACCAGGTCAATCTCGAATACCTCGCCCAGACCGTCTGGACCCGCAACGAGACGATCGATGGCGCCGAGGTCGAGGTCGCCTATCCCGACACCGTCGTCGGCACCGACTCGCACACCACCATGGTCAACGGCCTCGCCGTTCTCGGCTGGGGCGTCGGTGGCATCGAGGCCGAGGCCGCCATGCTCGGCCAGCCGCAGTCGATGCTGCTGCCGGAGGTGATCGGCTTCAAGCTGACCGGCTCGCTCAAGGAGGGCATCACCGCCACCGACCTCGTGCTCACCGTCACCCAGATGCTGCGCAAGAAGGGCGTGGTCGGCAAGTTCGTCGAGTTCTTCGGC
The DNA here is from genome assembly GCF_056396025.1 of Allobosea sp. 05T438. Classification (NCBI taxonomy): domain Bacteria; kingdom Pseudomonadati; phylum Pseudomonadota; class Alphaproteobacteria; order Hyphomicrobiales; family Alloboseaceae; genus Allobosea; species Allobosea sp. 05T438. Next base: position 44,630 of record NZ_JBFTKQ010000020.1, on the reverse strand, counting down.
CCCGGCCTCTACAACCTGACGCTGGCCGATCGCGCGACCATTGCCAACATGGGCCCGGAATACGGCGCGACCTGCGGCTTCTTCCCGGTCGACACCGAGACGCTGGACTATCTCACCACAACCGGCCGCAAGGCGGACCGCATCGCGCTGGTCGAGGCCTACAGCAAGGCTCAGGGCCTCTTCGCCACCCCCGAGACGGCCGATCCGGTCTTCACCGACACGCTCGCGCTCGATCTCTCGACGGTCCAGCCCTCGATGGCCGGCCCGAAGCGCCCTGAAGGCCGCGTCGATCTCTCCGGTGTCAAGGCCGGCTTCGCCGCCGCGATGGAGACCGACTACAAGAAGGGCGCCGAGCTTTCGCGCCGCGTTCAGGTCGAAGGCGAGGACTTCGACCTCGGTCATGGCGACGTCGTCATCGCCGCCATCACCTCCTGCACCAACACCTCGAACCCGTCGGTGCTGATGGCGGCTGGCCTGCTTGCCCGCAACGCCGTCGCCAAGGGACTCAAGGTCAAGCCCTGGGTGAAGACCTCGCTGGCGCCCGGTTCGCAGGTCGTCGCGGAATATCTGGCGAAGTCCGGCCTGCAGACCGATCTCGACAAGCTCGGCTTCAACCTGGTCGGCTTCGGCTGCACCACCTGCATCGGCAATTCCGGCCCGCTGCCGGCGCCGATCTCGAAGACGATCAACGAGAAGGGCCTGATCGCGGGCGCCGTCATCTCCGGCAACCGCAACTTCGAAGGCCGCGTCTCGCCGGACGTGCAGGCGAACTACCTCGCCTCGCCGCCGCTGGTCGTCGCCTATGCGCTCGCCGGCTCGGTCCAGATGGACCTGACCACGCAGCCGCTCGGCACGGGCTCTGACGGCAAGGACGTCTATCTCAAGGACATCTGGCCCTCCAACAAGGAGATCCAGAGCTTCATCCAGCAGAACGTCACGCGCGCCATCTTCGAGGCCAAATACGCCGACGTCTTCAAGGGCGACGCGCATTGGCAGGCAGTCGATGCGCCGCAGAGCGAGACCTATGCCTGGGACGATGATTCGACCTATGTGCAGAACCCGCCCTATTTCCAGGGCATGCACCAGAAGCCGGATGCGATCACCGACATCAAGGGTGCCCGCGTCCTCGGCCTCTTCGGCGACAAGATCACCACCGACCACATCTCCCCGGCCGGTTCGATCAAGGCCGCCTCGCCGGCGGGCGCGTATCTGACCGAGCATGGCGTCGCGGTCGCCGACTTCAACCAGTACGGCACGCGCCGCGGCAACCATGAGGTGATGATGCGGGGCACCTTCGCCAACATCCGCATCCGCAACCACATGCTCGGCCCGAACGGCCGCGAGGGCGGCTACACCATCCACTACCCGTCGAAGGAAGAGCTGCCGATCTACGACGCGGCAATGAAGTACAAGCAGGAGAACGTCCCGCTCGTCATCTTCGCCGGCGTCGAATACGGCAACGGCTCCTCGCGCGACTGGGCGGCGAAGGGCACGAACCTGCTCGGCGTCAAGGCGGTGATCGCCCAGAGCTTCGAGCGCATCCACCGCTCGAACCTGGTCGGCATGGGCGTTGTGCCCTTCACCCTGGCGGAGGGCACCAGCTGGGCCTCGCTGGACCTCAAGGGCGACGAGCTCGTCAGCATCAAGGGCCTGGCCAACGTCAAGCCGCGCCAGATGATGGAAGCCGAGATCACCTATGCCGACGGCTCGGTGAAGAAGGTTCCGATCCTCTGCCGCATCGATACGCTGGACGAGATCGACTACTTCAAGAACGCGGGCATCCTGCACTACGTCCTGCGCGGCCTCGCCGCCTGAGCCGGATACCAGCACCAAAACGTGTCATGGCCGGCGCAAGCCGGCCATGATGCTTTGAGGACCTGCCCCGGTTGTCCTCGCGCCCGCCGCAGTGTAAGGGGGCGTTTCAGTCATCCTCGGTGGCGACTAGGGGCAAGCGCAGGCGACAATCCGGCGCTCGGATGTCGTCCGCCATCACCGACAACAGACGGGAGCACCCGCAGCATGTCCGCCACGTTCGAGACGGTCGCCGGCATTATTTCCGAAACCTGCGATATTCCGCGCGAGAAGATCACACCGCAGAGCCACGCGATCGACGACCTCGGCATCGATTCCCTCGCCTTCCTCGACATCGCCTTCGCGATCGACAAGGCGTTCGGCATCAAGCTGCCGCTCGAGCAGTGGACGCAGGAAGTCAACGAGGGCAAGGCCCCGGCCGAGCAGTATTTCGTGCTCGAGAACCTCTGCAAGCGCATCGACGACCTCGTCGCCGCCAAGAAGGCGTGACGACGGAAGCGTGAAAGCCTCGGTCGAAGCCTGCAGGCTTGCCGGGCTTGAGCCGAAGCGTCGCTCCCGATAGAGCATAGGGGCCGTCGCGCGGATCAGCTGATCCGTGCCGCGGCCTCGCGCCGTTCTGGCGCCCAGCAGACCAAGGATCGCATGCGCCTCGAATATTTCGACATGATCGACCGGGTCGTGACCTTCGATCCGTCGCAGAAGCGCATCGTCACGCGCTCTACCGTCCCCGCGGAAAGCCCGGTCTTCGAGGGCCACTTTCCGGGCCACCCGCTGGTGCCCGGCGTCCTGCTGACCGAGACCATGGCGCAGGCCTCGGGCTACCTGCTGCTCGGCCTCAACGGCCTCAGCCAGATGCCCTTCCTCATGACGGTCGACAAGGCGCGCTTCCGCACCTTCGTCGAGCCGAACACCGAGCTGGAAGCCAGCGCCGAGCTCGTCATCGAGGGCTCGGGCTATGCGGCAACCAAGGCGAAGCTGACCAGCGGCGGCAAGCCGATCTGCGATGCCGAACTCCGCTTCCGCCTGATGCCTTTCCCTGCCGACATGCGCGCGCTGATGCAGAGCCGCATCGAAGCCATCGGCCTGACGCCGGAGCCCGCGCCATGACCAACGCCACTGCCAAGCGCGATGTGGTCATCACCGGCATCGGCATCGCCTCCAGCCTCGGCGAAGGCATCGATACCCACGCCGCAGCGCTCGCCGCCGGCGGGCCGCCGGTCGTCGACACCGAGACCTTCAAGCCCTATCCGGTCCACCCGCTGATGGCGCTGGAGCTGGATCGGCAAATCCCGAAGAAATCCGACCAGCGCCAGATGGAGCCCTGGCAGCGCCTCGGCGTCTATACCGCCGGGCTCGCCCTCGATTCCGCAGGGTTGAAAGAGGATGCCGAGGCCAAGAGCGCCCTGCAGGTCATCGTCGCGGCCGGCGGCGGCGAGCGCGACCACGCGGTCGACGCCGCCATCCTGAGCGGTTTGCGCGGCGCGAACCAGCCGGGCGCTTATCTCAACGAGCACCTGATGAGCGATCTGAGACCCACGCTCTTCCTGGCCCAGCTCTCCAACCTGCTCGCCGGCAACATCGCCATCGTCCATGGCATCACCGGTCCGTCGCGCACTTTCATGGGCGAGGAACAGGCCGGCGTCGACGCGATCCGCACGGCGCACGCCCGCATCGCTTCCGGCCAGTCCGACCTGATGCTCGTCGGCGGCGCCTACAATGCCGAGCGCCGCGACATGCTGCTGCTCTTCGAACTCGGTGGCTATCTGCGCCGCGACAGCTTTGCGCCCGTGTTCGAGCGCGAGGAGGCGCCGGGCCTGATCACCGGAAGCGCCGGCGCCTTCCTCGTGCTGGAATCGGCCGAGCGCGCCGCCGCGCGGGGTGCCAAGGTCCATGCGCGGCTCAGCCATACCGGCGCCGCCCGCAGCCGCCGCGCGCCGGGCACCGTCGAGGCCGCCTTGACGAAGCTCGTGGGTGCCTTCGGCTCGATCGGCCCTGACAACCTCGCCATCTCCGCCGCGACCGGCTGCGCCGGCATCACCGCCGAGGAGGCGGCTGCGTTGCAGACGACTGCCCCCTCCGCCAGGCGCATCGCCGTCGGCGATCTCGTCGGCCATGGTGTCGAGGCCGCTTTCCCCGTCTCGGTGGCGTTGGCGGCAATCGCCCTGTCAGCCGGGCAGGCGAAGGAAGCGATCGTTACCGGGGCCGGCCACTGGCGTGGCGAGGGCGCCGCACATCTGGTCCAAGCGTGAGAGGTTGAAGCCATGACCACGCATCGTGATGCCAAGGGCCGTCCGCTCGTCGCCGTTACCGGCCTCGGCGTCGTCACTTCACTGGGCCAGGGCAAGGACGCCAACTGGCAGGCGCTGACCGCCGGCCAGTCCGGCATCCACCGCATCGAGCGCTTCCCGACCGAAGGGCTGCGCACCACCATCGGCGGCACGGTCGACTTCCTCTTCGACGGCCCCTTCACCGCCCCCCAGCTCTCCGAGAAGCTCGCGACCCTCGCCGCTGAAGAGGCAGTCGGTCAGAGCGGCCTCGGCCAGCGCGGCGATTTTCCCGGCGAGCTGTTCATGGCCGTCCCGCCCGTCGAGATGGAATGGCCGCAGAAGCAGGAACTCGCCGAGGCGGTCGATGGCGAGGTCGATTATGACGGCCTGCTGCGCGCTGCCGCGACCCGCAAGTTCGCGGCCATGCACGAGCTCTTCGTCTTCGGCGGCGTCGCCGACCACATCGCCGACCGCTTCGGCACCAAGGGCTCGCCCATCTCGCTCTCGACAGCCTGCTCCTCGGGCGCGACCGCGATTCAGATGGGCGTCGAGGCAATCCGCCGCGGCGAGACGCAAGCTGCACTCTGCATCGGCACCGACGGCTCGATCCATGCCGAGGCGCTGATCCGCTTTTCTCTGCTGTCGGCCCTTTCGACACAGAACGATCCGCCGGAAGGCGCCGCCAAGCCGTTCTCGAAGAACCGCGACGGCTTCGTCATGGGCGAGGGCGCCGGCGCGCTGGTGCTGGAGGACTACGACCACGCGCTCGCGCGCGGCGCGACCATCCTCGGCATCGTCGCGGGCTGTGGCGAGCGCGGCGACGGTTTCCATCGCACGCGTTCGAGCCCGGACGGCAAGCCCGCCATCCTCGCCATGCAGGATGCGCTGGCCGATGCCGGACTGACGCCAGACGATGTCGACTATATCAACGCCCACGGCACCTCGACGCCGGAGAACGACAAGATGGAGGCGATGAGCTGCGCCGCCGTCTTCGGCGAGCGCATGGCGAAACTGCCGATTTCCTCGAACAAGTCGATGATCGGGCACACGCTGACGGCGGCCGGCGCGGTCGAGGCAGTGATTTCCTTCCTGACGATTGCCAACGGCACCATCCCGCCGACGATCAACTACACGAACCCCGACCCTGCCATTGCGCTCGACGTCGTGCCGAACGCGGCACGCAAGGCGAAGGTGCGGACGGTGATTTCCAATTCCTTCGGCTTCGGCGGCCAGAACACCTGCCTCGTGCTGACGGCGCCTCCGGAGGCTGCATGACCAAGGTTCTCGTCACCGGCGGCGCCAAGGGCGTCGGCGCCGCGATCGTGCGCGCGCTCGCCGCGGCCGGCCACGATGTCGACTTCACCTTCCGCTCCTCCGCCGAGCAGGCGAAGGCGCTGGCTGAGGAGATCGCCGCGGGCCATCCCGGCCGCAGCGTTGCCGCGCTGCCCCTCGACCTCTCCGACAAGGACGCGCTCGACGCCTTCTGCGAGGCGCGCGAGGGCGAGAGCTATTTCGGCCTCGTCCACAATGCCGGCCAGCCCTATGATTCCCTCGCCGCGATGATGGATCAGGCGAAGGCCGAAGCCGCGATGCAGGTCAATTTCTGGGCCTTCGCCCGCCTCGCCAAGAGCCTGATGCGCAACATGATCCGCGCCAGGGCCGGCCGCATCGTTGCCATCGGCTCTGTCGCGGCCTTGCGCGGCAATCCGGGCAATGCAGCCTATGCGGCGTCCAAGGGTGCGCTGATCTCCTACGCCAAGACGCTGGCGGTCGAGACCGGCAAGCGCGGCGTCACCGTCAACGTGATCGCGCCGGGCTTTGTCGACACCGACATGATGGCGCCCTACGCGGCCTATCGCGACAAGATGCAGGCACAGATCCCGGCCGGGCGCTTCGCCAAGCCCGAAGAGGTTGCCGGCCTCGCCGCCTTCCTGATGAGCGAGCCCGCGGCCTATATCAGCGGCACTGTGCTGCCGATCGACGGCGGCCTGACCGCCCAGCTCGGCGTGCATCGCTGAATCGACCAAGGTGGCCGCATGTGATACGGTTCACTTCGAACCGGAGTGACCCGACATGACGGCAGCCTTCACCATCCGCCTCGACGACGAGATGCTGGCCAAGCTCGACGCGCTTGCCGCCGACACCGACCGCTCGCGCAACTGGATCGCCGCGAAAGCGATTGAATCCTATGTCGAGCTGAATGCTTGGCAGATCCAACGGATCAAGGAAGGCATCGCCGAGGCGGATCGCGGCGAGTTCGCGACTGAGGAAGAAGTCGAGTCCGTGTTCCGCAAATACAAGGCCACGGCCGAGTGAAGCTCGTCTGGACGAAACGCTCGCTGCGCGAACTCGACCAGATATTTGCGTTCGTCGCGAAGGATAGCCGATCTGCTGCTGCAGCGTTGGTCGACCTGGTCGAGAAGCGATCCGCCGTACTCGTGAGCCACCCGGAAATCGGGCGGCCGGGCCGGAGCGACGGAACCCGCGAACTTGTCGTGCCCGGCACGCCCTATATCCTGCCTTACCGCGTCAGTGATGGCCGCGTCGAAATCCTCGCGGTTCTCCACACCTCCCGGCAATGGCCGGACCAGCTCTGAAAGACGTCGAATCCTCATGCGTTCCCTCCAGCTTCATGGCGACCGTGACCTCCGTCTCGAGGAGATCGAGCCGCCGCCGCCGCCTGCTCCGGGTGAGGTGCAGATCCGCATCAAGGCGGTCGGGCTCAACTATCTCGACCTCTGGGGCTTCCGCGGCATGGCCTTCGCCAAGCGCAAGATGCCGCAGGCGGCCGGCGTCGAGGCCGCTGGCGAGATCGTCTGCGTCGGCGAGGGCGTCACCGGCTTCGCGCCCGGCGACACCGTCACCGCCTACGGTGCCGACACCTGCGGCCAGTGCAAGGCCTGCCGCGAGGGCCGCGACAATCTCTGCGAGAATGTCGCGGGCATCATGGGCTTCCATATCGACGGCTTCGCCCGTGAGCTGCTGAACCGCCCAGCACGCCTCACCATCAAGGCACCGAAGGGCGTCTCCTTCGAGGACGCCGCCTGCGCTCCGATCGGCTTCGGCACGGTCCAGCACATGCTGTTCGACAATGCGAAGCTCGAGCCCGGCGAGTCGGTGCTGGTCCATGCCGGCGGCTCCGGCATCGGCACGGCGGCGATTCTGATGGCCAAGGCGATCGGCTGCACGGTCTACACGACGGTCGGCGACGACGAGAAGGGCGCCAAGGCCAAGGCCCTCGGCGCCGACCACGTCATCAACTACCGCGAGGACCGCTTCGAGGGCGTCGTCCGCAAGCTCACCGGCCGGAAGGGCGTCGATGTCGTCTTCGAGCATGTCGGCGCGGACACCTGGAACGGTTCGCTGCTCTGCCTCAAGCGCGGCGGCCGGCTGGTCACCTGCGGCGCGACCTCCGGCCCCTCCGCCACGATCAACCTGATGCAGCTCTTCCAGCAGCAATACCGGATCACCGGCTCGTTCGGCTGCCGCATCGAGAACATCGCGCAGTCGCTGGAGAAGATGGCCGGCGGCATGAAGCCGGTGATCGATTCGGTGTTCCCGCTCGCCGAATTCGAGAAGGGCCTCGCCCGCATCGAGGGTCGCAAGGTCTTCGGCAAGGTCGTCATCGCCTTCTGAGCAAGCCGCCTGCTCCGGCGCAAGACTTGACGTCGGCGCATTCCTGCCCCAGATCGCGCCTTTCAGGCCCGGTCTTGCTCTCGGCACGGGCTATTGAGGCTGGACCGACCTTGAGACGATTGAAAGCAATCGCCGCGCGCATCGGCGCGGCGGTGATGATTGGCGTGATCCGCACGCTGTTCGCGTTCCTGCGCCTGCTCGGGCCAGAACGTGCCAGCAATCTCGGCGGCTGGCTGCTGCGCACGGCGAGCCCGGTCATCCCGGTCAACCGCGTCGCCCTCGCCAATATCCGCGCCGCCTTTCCCGAGAAGGACGAGGCGGAGGTGAAGCGCATCGCACGCGGCGCGTGGGAGAATCTCGGCCGCGTCGCCGGCGAATATGCCCATCTGAAGACGCTGTTCGACTACGACTACCACAATCCGGACAAGCCTTCGCGCATCGAGGTCAAGGGCATCGAGCACTTCATTGCGCTCAAGGAGGACGGCAAACCCGGCCTGATCTTCTCGACCCATCTCGCCAATTGGGAATTGCCGGCGATCTGCGCCGCCGCCTACGATCTCGAGACGACGGCCGTCTTTCGCGCCCCCAACGACCCGGCGATTGCCGCCGTCGTGCACGAGATCCGCTCCGGCGCCATGGGCGGCCTCGCCGCCGCCAAGCAGGGAGCGGCCTTTGCCATGCAGGGCGTGCTCGAGAATGGCGGCCATCTCGGCATGCTGATCGACCAGCATTTCACCCGGGGCGTCGTCGTACCGTTCTTCGGACGTCCGGCATTGACCAACCCGATCATGGGCAAGTTCGCCCGCCGCTTCGAGTGTCCGGTCCATGGCGTCCGCGTCATCCGGCTGCCGAACCTTCGCTTCCGGCTGGAGCTGACGCCGCCGCTCGACCTGCCGCGCGACGCCGCGGGCGAGATCGATGTGCAGGGCGCCATGGCGATGATGACGGCGGTGGTAGAAGGCTGGGTGCGCGAGTACCCTGAACAATGGCTCTGGATGCATCGCCGCTGGCGCCCCAACATGATTTCGCCTGCCGCACTGGCAAAATTCGATCACGCCCGCGCGACCATGCCCGTTTTCAAGGCAACGTGATTTCCCTCTTCGATGAATTGCTGGCTTTGGTAACCTTCGGAAAATAAGTCGTCGTCAAAGTCGAGATCATGCTCCCTGTCCTGCGCCAATCCGCTGTGACTGCCGCCGTCCTCGTGTTCGGCGTGACGACGGCCCTCGCGCAGACGGCAGGGAAGGCGCCCAGGGCGGTGCTCGAGCTCTTTACCAGCCAGGGTTGCTCGTCCTGCCCGCCAGCCGATGCGCTGGTCGTCGAACTGGCCAAGGACCCGACACTGATCGCGCTGACGCTGCCGGTGACCTATTGGGACTATCTCGGCTGGAAGGACACGCTCGGCAAGGACTCCTTCGCGAAGCGCCAGAAGCTCTATGCCAAGGCCCGCGGCGACGGGCAGGTCTACACCCCGCAGATCGTCATCAGCGGCTCTTCCCATGCTGTGGGCTCGGAGAAGGCGGAGATCGAGAAGGCGGTCAACCAGTTCGCCGCCACCGGCTTCGCCGCGAAGCTCGCGCTGAAGGAGGAGAACGGCAGCCTCCAGATCAATATCGCGCCGACTGCCTCTGCAACCGACGAAGCAGCCGGCATCTGGGTATTGCCCACGACACATCAGGCCACCGTGCCGATCATCCGCGGCGAGAACCAGGGCAAGACGCTGACCTACGCCAATGTGGTGCGCGGCATGGTCCGTGTCGGCGACTGGAACGGCAAGGAGATGACCGTCACCGCCCCGCTGTCCGCGACGCAGGCGCCGGAGGCCGATGGCTATGTCGTCGTCATTCAGGCCGACCGGCCGGGCAAGCATGGCTACATGATGCCGGGCGCCATCCTGGCTGCAGCCAAGGGGCCGGCGACGCGCTGAACGCCCTGCCGAGGCATTGCCTCAGAGCAGGATGACCTTGTTCGACAGCTCGTCGACATCGCCGGGAACCGGCGGGACGTGCTGTGCCAACACCACGCCGACGCCATCGACCGCCTTGATCAGCCCCTCGGTGAGCCTGTCTTCGCGCGCCGCCGCCAGCAGCGGCTCGATGATGCCACCCCAGGTGTCCTGGTTCACAAGCCCGTCGATCCCGGTGTCGGCGAGGATTTCGGCATAGCGCTCCTGCAGCGCGAGATAGAGCAGCACGCCAGTGCGCGCCCTGGTTCGCGTCAGGCCCCGCGCCGTGAACTCGCGCAGCGCCGCCTCATGCGCCCGCCGGCGCTTGACGAAGCCCGGGACGAAGCGCCCGCCGCGCCCATACCAAAGGAGCCCTGCCAGCAGCAGCGCGGCGCAGAAAAGCTGGATCATGAAGATGCGCTGAGCGCTCAACGCCGTCAGTGACAGCAGCGGCCACGGCACGAACAGCGCGAGCGTGAGCGCCATGACCACCGGGACGTTGCGGTAGCTCGAAGCCGCCCGGTCAATCACGACCACGATCTCGCCTGCCGTCTGCAATTCGGCCCGGCGCACGGCCTCCGCGATCGCATCCCTGTCAGCGGCATCCATCACCAGTCTCCCGAAGCCCCGCCACCGCCGGAAGAGCCTCCGCCACCCGAAAATCCGCCGCCCGAGCTCCAGCCGCCTCCGCCACCGCCCCAGCCGGAACCGCTGCTCCAGCCGGATCCGGAGCCTGTGCTCGGGGGCAGGATTACCCACTGCCCGTTGCGCAGGCGATGCCGCCGCGCCCCGCCCTGCTGGCTCACACTGCGCAGGAAGGCGACGATGAACAGGAAGATGAAGAGCATCGCGATGATAACGGCGATGTCCTCGCCCAATGTGCTCTCGTCCGAGCGCACTTCGGCCCGGCGCTGCCATTCCTCCGCATCGCCGGCCAGGATCGTTAGGATAGCATCCACCCCGGCATCGATGCCGCCGGCGAAATCCCCGGTCTTGAACTTCGGCGCGATGGCCGTGGTGATGATGACCTTGGAGAGCGCGTCGGTCAGCGCCCCTTCGAGACCGTAGCCGACCTCGATGCGGACCTTGCGCTCCTTCGGCGCGACGATCAACAGCACGCCGTTGTTCTTGGCTTTCTCGCCGAGCTTCCAGTGCCGGAAGAGGCCGTTGGCGAAATCCTCGATCGTGACGTCCTGAAGCGACGGCACCGTCGCGACGACGACCTGATCGGAGGTTTTGTCCTCATGTGCCTTGAGCTTGTCCTCGATCCGCTGTCGGACGTCGGGGGCGAGCAGGTTGGCGCCATCGACGACCCGGCCCGTCAGGTTGGGATAGGACGGCTCGGCGGCGTGCGCGAGGCCGCTCCAGAGTAGGAGAGACAGCGCCAGCGCGACATGCCAGAGCGTCTTTCTCGGGCGCAGCGAAGCGCAGAGCCGAGAATCTCTGGCAGGAGATGCCCGGGTCAGGCCCGGGCATGACGCGATGCCCAGCATCACGCGATGCGCTTCAGAACTTCACCGCGGGCGGCCGCTCCGCACCAGTGGCGGCCGTGAAGGTCTCCATCGGCTTTGCGCCCCAGAACAGCTTCGCCCAGATCACGCCCGGGAAGGTGCGGATCTCCGTGTTGAAGGCCTGCACGGCCTGGATGTAGTCGCGCCGTGCCACCGCCACCCGGTTTTCTGTACCCTCCAGCTGCGACTGCAGGGCGAGGAAGTTCTGGTTCGACTTCAGATCCGGATAGCGCTCGACCGTGACGAGCAGCCGCCCCAGCGCGCCGGTGAGCTGGTTCTGCGCATCCTGGAATTCCTTGAACTTCACGGGGTCGTTGACGGTCGAGGCATCGACCTTGACCTGCGTCGCCTTGGCGCGGGCCTCGATCACGGCGGTCAACACGTCGCGCTCCTGCGCGGCATAGCCCTTCACCGTCTCGACGAGATTCGGAATCAGGTCGGCCCGGCGCTGATACTGATTCTGCACCTCGGACCACGCCGCCTTCGCCTTCTCCTCCAGCGTCGGCACGTTGTTATAGCCGCAGCCGGCGAGCGCAACGCCGATTAGGCCGAGCACGAGCCACGCGATCGGGCGGCGCAGATGGGTGGAAAACGACATGCCGAAAACCCCTTTTGGCAGCGTCACAACGGTCTCGATTCGGAACTCTACCTGTCGCGACGCGCCGGTCCAAGCTGGCAGACCGCGGCGAATGGCCTATTCTGCCCGCTATCCTCGGAGTTGAGCCATGCGCCTACCCCTCCTTCTGCCCCTGACCGCAGCCCTGCTGACCACCCAGATCGCGACCGCCCAGTTGCTCGCCCCGGCGCCCGAAGCCGCCACAGGGCGTAGCATCAGGACACTTGGCACCGCCCAGCGCTTCATGGTCGCGGCCGCAAATCCGCTCGCTGCTGCAGCCGGGCGCGACATTCTGCGCGCCGGCGGCAGTGCGGCCGACGCCGCTATCGCCACCCAGCTCGTGCTCAATCTGGTCGAGCCGCAGAGCTCCGGCATCGGTGGGGGCGCCTTCTTCGTCTATTGGGACGAGACCGCTCGCAAAGTGACGACCCTTGACGGCCGCGAGACAGCGCCGGCGGCTGCCAAGCCGGATCGCTTCATGAAGGACGGCAAGCCGATGCGTTTCGTTGATGCCGTCATCGGCGGCCGCTCGGTCGGCGTGCCCGGCACGCTGAAGCTCCTGGAAGAGGTGCATCGCCGCTGGGGCAAGCTGCCCTGGGCCGATGTTGTGGCGCCGGCGCTGAAGCTGGCAGAGGAGGGCTTTGCCATCTCGCCTCGCCTCAATGGCTTGCTCGCCGGCGAGCCCAACCTGCCGAAGAACGCTCTCGCCGCCGCTTATTTCTACGAGCCGGACGGCAAGCCGAAGGCCGTAGGCACTATCCTGAAGAATCCGGCCTTCGCGGCCACGCTGCGCGCCATCGCCGCGCAGGGCGCGAAAGCGTTCTATGAGGGCGCAATCGCGGAGGACATCGTCGCGACCGTCGCCGGTCACCCCACCAATCCCGGCGACATGACGCTCTCCGACCTCGCAGCCTACAAGGTCGAGGAGCGCGAGCCCGTCTGCGGCAGCTACCGCATCTGGCGCCTTTGCGGCATGGGGCCGCCGAGCTCGGGCGCCGTCGCCATCCAGCAGATTCTGGGCGTGCTGGAAGAACAGGATTTGCGCCGGATCGGTCCGGGCGCGGAGGCGGCGCACTGGTTCAGCGAAGCCGGCCGGCTCGCCTTCGCCGACCGGGCGCTTTATCTCGCCGATCCCGCCTTCATCAGCGTGCCCGTGCGCGGCCTGATCGACCGCGACTATATCCGCTCCCGCGCCAGCCTCGTCAGCCCGGAACGATCGATGGGCAAGGCCAGGGCCGGCGATCCGCCGAACAAGCGGGCGCAGCTCCTCGCTCCCTCCGATGGCATCGAGAACGGCACCAGCCATATCTCGGTGGTCGACGCGGACGGCAACGCCGTCGCCATGACCACGACGATCGAGGACGGCTTCGGCTCGCGCCTGATGACCAAGGGCGGCTTCCTGCTCAACAATGAGCTGACCGACTTCAACTTCGCGCCGGAGGAAGACGGCAAGCCTGTCGCAAACCGCGTCGAGCCCGGCAAGCGGCCGCGCTCCTCGATGGCCCCGACACTGGTCTTCGACGCCTTCGGCCGGCTCTACGCCGTCACCGGCTCGCCCGGCGGCAGCCAGATCATCGGCTATGTCGCCAAGACGCTGGTCGCGCTGCTCGACTGGAAGATGGACCCGCAACAGGCGGTCGACTTCGGCAACTTCGGCAGCCGCAACGGCCCGACCGAGCTGGAAAGGGGCACGGAGGCCGAGGCCTGGAAGGCCGCGCTGGAAGCGAAGGGCCACGAGGTCCGGCTGCTGGAGATGACCTCCGGCACCCAGGCCATCGTCAAGACGCCCGAGGGTTTCCTTGGCGGCGCCGATGGACGGCGGGAGGGTGTCGCGATCGGGGACTGAGCTGCGTCATGACACTGTCATCTTGCGAGCGCGTGCATCCCGCGCTCCACCGAGGACCACTCTCATGCGCTCCGTCGCTCTCGCCTTCCTGACCCTGCTCGCGCTCTCTGCCCCGCCGCTAAGAGCCGAAGAAGCCAAGCCCTTCGCCACAGCCGCCTCCATCGATCTGCGCGCCGTCCTCAAGCCGCCGCCGGCCCAGGACTCCGCTCAGACCAAGGCCGAGCTCGGCGAAGTTCTCACCATCCAGGTCACCCGCTCAGCCGAGATGGAAGCGCAGGCTCAGGCCGATGCCGTCGAGGACATCTGGCGCTTCGCCGGCGTCATGGGTCCGGCCTTCAAGGCCGAATCCTTGCCGGTGTTCTCGGCCTTCTTCGATCGCGTCGTCTCGACCGAAGGCGCCGTGGTCGATCCGGCCAAGGACAGCTGGAAGCGCCCGCGCCCGCATCAGGCGAGCGCGCTGGTGAAGCCGGTGGTGAAGATTTCCAATTCCGGCGCCTATCCGTCCGGCCACACCACCGTCGGAACACTCATGGGCATCGTGTTGTCCAACATGGTGCCGGAGAAGCGCACCGAGATCATGGACAGGGCCTGGGCCTATGGCTGGAACCGCGTGATCGGCGGGATTCACTATCGCTCGGATATCGAAGCCGGCCGGATCGCCGGATCGGTCATCGCCGCTCGGATCATGGAGCAGCCGGACTTCCAAACCGAGTTCGCCGCCGCCAAGGCTGAACTGCGGAAGGTGCTCGGGCTCTAAGAGCCGGATCCGATCAGATTGCGTTGCAATCTGGATCGGCGCGCGCTCTGAGCGTCGCTCAATGACGCGAGGCGGCGGCCGCATTGCGCTCGCCGCCGGCGCCGCGTCCGGCGATCAGCCAGTAGACGAAGCCCGTCGCAGCGCCGACCAGGAAGAGCCCGGAGATGATCTGGATCTCTGCGTGGCTCGGCGCGCGTGACAATCTCAGCATCGCGAGCGGCAGCAGCGCCGCCAGCGCCCCGGTCAATCCGGCTTGGATCAGGCCACTCCGCAGCCGGAACAGCTCGCTGCCGATCGCGACCAGCACCACCGGCGCGACGATGATCGCCATCCCCAGCCGCCCGATCAGGCCGAAAGCCGCCTGCGCGGCAGGTGCCGGGTCGATGCCGCTTTCGGCCAGCCCGAACAGGATGTCGACAAGCCGTTCGATGCCGCCGCCGATCAGCAGCGCCACCGCCGGCGAAGCCACGCTCGCCATGGCCAGGAAGAACAGCCCCGCCCCCATCGCGACGAGGCAGGCGAAGGGGATCAGCAGAATCCAGCGTAGCAAGGCTTACTCCGCCGCGACGGCCGGCGCAGACTGCGCCTCTTCCTGCTCCAGCATCAGCCGGGCGCGGGCCGAGAGCTTCTCGGTCTCGCTCTTGAGCTGGCCGCAGGCGGCCAGGATGTCCCGCCCGCGCGGCGTCCGGACCGGCGAGGCATAGCCGGCGCGGAAGACGATCTCGGAGAAGCGCTCGATCCGGTCCCAGTCCGAGCATTCGTATTTCGTGCCGGGCCAGGGATTGAACGGGATCAGGTTGATCTTGGCAGGGATGCCCTTGAGCAGCCGGACCAGCTCCCGCGCCTCGGCGTCGGAGTCGTTCACGCCCTTGAGCATGACGTACTCAAACGTGATCCGTTTCGCGTTCGACAGGCCAGGATAGTTCCGGCAGGCCTCGAGCAGGTCCTTGATCGGGTATTTCTTGTTCAGCGGCACCAGCTCGTTGCGCAAATCGTCGCGCACCGCATGCAGCGAGATCGCCAGCATCGTGCCCATCTCCTCGCCGAGCGGGCCGATCTGCGGCACCACGCCGGAGGTCGAGACGGTGATGCGACGGCGCCCGATCGACAGGCCCTGATCGTCGGTGATCACGGCGATCGCATCGCGCACGCCGTCGAAATTGTAGAGCGGCTCGCCCATGCCCATGAAGACGATGTTCGAGACGAAGCGCCCGCCATCATTCGGCACGAAGGCGCCATCCGGCGCCGCCCGATTCGGGAAATCGCCGAGCCGGTCGCGCGCCACCATTACCTGCGCGACGATCTCCTCGGTCGTGAGATTGCGCACCAGGCGCTGCGTGCCGGTATGGCAGAAGGTGCAGGTCAGCGTGCAGCCGACCTGGCTGGAGACGCAGAGCGTGCCGCGGTCGACCTCGGGGATATAGACGCATTCGATCTCGGCGCCGCGGTCGTGCGGGCCGGTCGAGGGCATGCGCATCAGCCATTTGCGCGTGCCGTCGGTCGAGACCTGCTCGGCAGTGACCGTCGGCAGGTCGAGCGAGAAATGCTCGGCCAGCTGCCCGCGCAGCCCCTTGCCGATCGTCGTCATCGCGTCGAATTCACGCACCCCGTAATGATAGATCCAGTTCCAGAGCTGGCCGACGCGCATGCGCCGCTCCTTCTCGGGAACGCCGATCTCGGCAAGCGCCTCAGAGAGGCCGGCGCGGGTACGCCCCACCAGCGAGGGGCGTCGAGAAACGGTTTCGGCCGCCGGAGCGGCAGGTGCGGAAACGGACACGGTCATCGGAGCTCTGTCGTCGCCCATCTGGGAAGGCGCGGGATTTCGCCGCTCCCTAGCACAAATGCGGGAAAACCGGAAATCGTCACAGATATGTGCTGCGCGCGCCTAGCTTGAATGTCCGCAGAACTGCGGCAGATCGTCGGTGATCTCGAACCACGGCGCCTTCGAGCCGACGAAGATATGCCGGTCCGGCCGGACGCCCGGCGCATCATCGAGCGTGCCCAGCGCGACATGGACATAGGCTCCATCGCGAACGACGGAGAACAGGAGCGAGCCGCAGCGCCCGCAATGCGCGTCGTGATTATGGACCTCTCCGACGATCAGCAGGCTTTCGGCTCCGTCGATGACGGAGAACTTGTCGCGCTCGATGCCGGCGAAGGGCTTGAAAGCCGAACCGGTGGTGCGCCGGCACTGCGAGCAATGGCAATTGGCGGCGTAGCGAAAGGCGTCCGCCACCTCGTAGCGCGACTGCCCGCAATAGCAGCGCCCCCGCAGCCGGCGCTCCATTGTGGTCGCGGCCGGCGTCATGGTGCCGATCGCCTTACTTGCAGGCGTCTTCGGCGCGCTTCACGATCTGGCTGATGCCCGCGAGAGAGTACTTGTCCGCGGTGGCGTTGCCGCGCTTCGAGGTAGCCTTGATCTCCAGCCCGGAGCCACGGCGCATCGCGTCGAGCATGCGCGGCTCCTCGGCCGGGTTCTTCAGCCACATGTTCTGGCCCTTGGCGACGAGCGCGAAGCGATCGTTGCCGATGAGGGCCTGATGCTCGACGCCTTCCTTGACGTCGAAGTTCATCACGAAGCTGATCTCGTTGCGGACGCCCTCACCCGGCCGGCTGGAGACGAAGAGCATGCCCTCGACATCCTTGAGATTCACCGGCAAGCGGCTTTCCGGCTTGGCCAGCGCATAGCAGACCTTGGAACGGCCCTGCTGCGAGGAGAAGGCCTGCCATTTGCCGGCCGTCTCCAGCAGCATCGCCTGCCCCTGTCCGGGACTGGCGGCAGGCGTGGCGGCGGCGGTAGCGGCAGGCTTCGGCTTGGCCGGAGCAGCCTCAGCCGGCAGACCGGCCAGAGCCAGCAATCCAGCCGTCAGGCCGAGCGCGGCGGCGATGCGGAAAAATGCGGCGTCGCGGGTGCGGAAGAAGGACTTGATCATGGACCGCCATCAGTCACTAAAAAACTTAATACCGCGTTTACCACGTGCTGACGGGGCAGATCGCGCTGGACGGCGGAATAGAGTGTTACGATCCTGGCGAAAATGCGAACGGCGCCGTTGCCGGCTGGTTCCCCGCACCGGGCGGCCATGGCACAGTCCGGCGCCCAGGGCGGCAACGGTGGATCGACGATGAAGGCCTTGCTCTGCGAACACCTCGGACCGGCCGAGGAACTCGTCATCCGCGCCTTGCCGGAGCCGAAACCGGGTCCCGGCGAGGTCGTCATCGCCGTGAAGGCGGCTGCGCTCAATTTCTTCGACACGCTGATCATCCGGGGTCGCTATCAGACCAAGCCGGCCTTCCCCTTTTCTCCCTCGGCCGAATGCGCCGGCACCATCGCCGCTTTGGGCGAAGGTGTCACCGGCTGGCGCGTCGGTGAGCGCGTTGCGGCCTGGATGGGCTATGGCGCAGCGCGCGAGAAGGTCGCGGTGCCGGCCGAGGCGCTGGTTCGCGTGCCGGACAAGCTCGACGACGCGCAGGCCGCCAGCCTGTTCGTCACCTATGGCACCGCGATGCACGGGCTGATCCAGCGCGCGCATCTGAAGGCGGGCGAGACGCTGGCGATCCTCGGCGCTTCCGGCGGAGCAGGGCTTGCTGCGGTCGAGATCGGCGCGCTCCTCGGCGCCCATGTCATCGCCTGCGCCTCCTCGCCCGACAAGCTCGCGCTCGCCCGCGAGCACGGCGCGCAGGAGGAGGTCGACTATGCGCAGAACGACATCCGCGCCGCCCTGAAGAAGCTCACCAACGGGCGCGGCGTCGATGTGCTCTACGATACGGTCGGCGGCGAGTTCGCCGAGCCGGCCCTGCGGTCGATGGCCTGGGAAGGGCGCTACCTCGTCGTCGGCTTCGCCGGGGGCGAGATCCCGAAGATCCCGCTCAACCTGCTTCTGCTCAAGGGCTGCGACCTGCGCGGGGTGTTCTGGGGCGAGTTCGTCGCCCGCGAGCCGGCCGCGCATCGGCGCAACATGGAGCGCCTGCTGGAATGGGCGGCAGGCGGCCATATCCGCGCCCATGTCCACGCCACCTTCCCGCTGGAGCGCTGGACGGAAGCCTATGCGCTGATCGGCGACCGCAAGGCCAAGGGCAAGATCGTCCTGACGCTGTGACGGCTGAGTTTCAAGAATGCCGTGATGACACCCAGCGCCGTCATCCCGGGCGACCGCAGGGAGACCCGGGATCCATTCCGGAATGGTTCAGGCATGGATCCCGGATCAGCGCGGCTGCGCCGCTTGTCCGGGATGACCGCGTATTTCCAGTGAAAGCTCACTAAAGCTCCGCCAGCGCGTTCCTCGCCCGCTCGCGATGTGCGGGTGTGATCGAGCCGGCCACCGCTGCGATGGCGGCCGCGATGACCGCCGCATCGTCGGTGAAGCCGATGAGCGGCATGAAGTCGGGAATCGCGTCCACCGGCAGCACGAAATAGCCGAGCGCGGCAAGCAGCGTCATGCGCACGCGCCGCGGCGTTGCCGGATCGCGCGCGCAGAACCACGCAGCCAGCAGATCCTCGGCAAACGGTACACGCTTCGCGACGCGCTTGAGTCGGGCCATGAAATCGGTGCCGAACTTCGCCTCGTCGCGCAGGCTCTTGCGGATCGCCTCCATCTCCTCGCGGCTGAAGCTTGCGCTGAACCCTTCGCTCATTCCTGTCCTGCTCCTTGGCGTCCGGTGACGCTCATGGTCGCGCGCCTCGTCCGGGCCCGCCATGTCGAAAGATGGCCCCGCCGCAATCCTGCACAAGAGGCCTGCCGGAAAACCCGCTTGGAGCAGGCTGCGACGCCCTCTAAACCGGATTTGAAACCAAGACGAACGGGAAACGCGCCATGAAACTCGATTCCTCCCTCGCCGCCATCGTCACCGGCGGCGCCTCCGGCCTCGGCGAAGCGACGGCACGCATGCTCGCCGGCCAGGGCGTCAAGGTGGCGCTGCTCGACCTCAACGCCGAGCGCGGCGAGACCATCGCGAAGGAGATCGGCGGCATCTTCTGCAGCTGCGACGTCACCAGCGAAACCTCCGTCGACGAGGCGCTGGCCAAGGCCCGCGCTGCCCATGGGGTCGCCCGCATCATCGTCAACTGCGCCGGCATCGCGCCGGGCCGCCGCGTCGTGTCGAAGAAGCGCGACACCGGCGAGCTCGTCGCACACGACCTCGCCACCTTCGAGAAGGCGGTCGCGATAAACCTGACCGGCACCTTCCGCATCATCGCGAAATCCGCCGCGGCGCTGGCCGGGCTCGATCCGATTACCGCCGATGGCAGCCGCGGCGTCATCATCTGCACCGCCTCCGTGGCGGCTGAGGACGGCCAGATCGGCCAGGCCGCCTATGGCGCCTCCAAGGCAGGCGTCGTCGGCATGACCCTGCCAATTGCTCGCGATCTCGCTGGGGTCGGTATCCGCATCGTCACGATCATGCCCGGCCTGTTCGAGACCCCGATGTTCGCCGGCCTCCCCGAGGACGCCAAGGCCTCGCTTGCCGTATCGGTGCCGCACCCCTCGCGCCTCGGCCGCCCGGCCGAATACGCCGCGCTGGCCCGCAGCATCATCGAGAACGACATGCTGAACGGCACGACGATCCGCCTCGACGGCGCGATCCGCCTCGCGCCGAAATAGGGTCGTCATTGCGAGCGCAGCGAAGCAATCTAGGGGCGCGTGGAACTCTGCCGCCCCTGGATTGCTTCGTCGCTGACGCTCCTCGCAATGACGCCTTCAGACGATCCGGTAGACCTCGCCGGCACCGCGGTCCCGGTAGAGATCCACCCGTTCGCCGTTCCAGTGATAGTCGAGATGCCGTCCCTGCACCGGGTGGCTGGCTCCATCGGGATAGAACAGCCCGGCGCATTCGCCGTCGGGACAGCGCACGCTGGGATAGACGACGCCTGCCGAGCCGATCTCCCGCAATCCGATGCCGAGAGCCTGACTTGCGGCATAATCCGCCGGATCGAGCAGAGGGGAACCTTCGGCCCCGAGTGCCCGGACATCATGCAGCGCGGCATCGATCTCCAGGACGATCTCGCGGAATTGCGAAGTCCAGCCCGGCGGCTGCACTGTGGCCAGCATGAAACGGGTATGGTGATGGATCGTCTCGAGCAACGCGACCTCGAAACGGTCGCCGGCATAGAGCACGCCGAAGCCGCCGTCGCTGAAACGGCTCGGCCGATCGGGGCTGACATGGGTGAAGGGCGCCATCAGCCAGGTCGCGCCCGGCCCCGATACGCGCCGGTCCGGCGGCACCAGATCGAGGTTGCCGATCGTCTCCATCAGGCGCGGATTGGTCTTCTGCTCGGCCGCGATCAGGAGCGACCAGTCGGCCGGGTCGGCAATATCCTCGAACAGGTCGATCGGCGGGAAGATGCTGCGGATGATCCGCACCGCCCCGCGCCATTCGACCTCCACGACCGGCAGGCTCGCCGGATCGATCACCAGGCGCCCCGCTCGGCGTCGAGCAGGCGGCGCACCCGCATCAGGTCGGTCAATTCGCCGCCGAGCATGGCATCCAGCGCCGATTTGCCGGCGAAATCACTGTTGGGCCGCTTGATCCAGTCATAGCCGCGCTGCGGTTCGACGAAGATCAGCCGGAGCGCCTTGTGGATGCCCATCAGGTTGGAGAGCCGTGCCTTGCCGTCGCGCGAGATGCGGCCGATCTCGCCGGCTTTCCAGCGCCGGTAGCTCCTGACCGGCAGATCGATCAGCACCGCCGCTTCCTCGTCGGTGACGCGCCAGAGCCGGAACAGGTTCACGGCAGCCCGGAACATCGCGGCCGCCTCTTCGTCCGTGATCGGATCGGCGACGAAGTCGCGCTGGGCCGTCTCGACGCGCAGCAGGGTTGCCATGGCACCGCTCTCCATTTGGCATAAAATGGATATAGCGATGCCAAATGGCAAGGGCCGCTTAGGATGTGATCATCCCGGGCACCGAAGGAAGGCCCGGGATCCATGCCTTAAGCTTCATCGGGAGCGCTCCGCGTGAACCCCGGATCGGCGCGACTTCGGCGCTTGCCGGGGATGACGGCGCGGAGGTCGGTTAGACCTTATCCTCGATCTTCGCAGGCTTGATCTCGTGCTTCAGGATCAGCGGTGTCTGCGCCAGGGCGAAGGCCATGGTCAGCGGCATCACGCCCCAGACCTTGAAGGCCACCCAGAAATCCTGCGTCTGCGTGCGCCAGACCACCTCGTTCAGCGCAGCCAACACGAAGAAGAACAGGCCCCAGCGGAAGGTCAGCTTGCGCCAGCCCTCCTCGTCGAGCTGAAGCACCGTTTCCAGCACCAGCGAGAGCAGCGAGCGCCCGAAAAACAGCCCTCCGAGCAGCACACAGCCGAACAGTGTGTTCACGATGGTCGGCTTGACCTTGATGAAGAAGGCATCGTCCAGCGCCAGTGTCAGCCCGCCGAAGACGGTGACGACGATGGCGTTCACGATCGCCATGCGCGGCAGATAGCCCATCAGCACCCGCGCCAGCGCCAGCGCCACCAGCGAGGCCACGATGAAGATGCCGGTCGCGACGAAGATGCGCCGGTCCTCAGCAACGTGGAACAGCCGGTCGCCGTAGGAATTCGCGAAGAAGAAGATTGCCAGCGGCCCGAACTCGAGCGCCAGTTTCAGCAGCGGATTCACCGCCTTGCCCTTGCCCGCCGCGTCCACCGCCTGCCTCATCGTCTCGCTCACGCCGCCTCTCCCAACCCCGCGACGGCGCGGGCGAAGTCGCGCGCCGAGAACGGCTCCAGATCCTCGACGCTCTCGCCGACGCCGATGAAATGCACGGGCAGGCCAAACTGAGCCGCGAGCGCCACCAGGATGCCGCCGCGCGCCGTGCCGTCGAGCTTGGTCATCACGAGCCCGGTCACGCCTGCCGTTTCGCGGAAGGCCTCGACCTGGCTGATCGCGTTCTGGCCGACGGTCGCGTCGAGCACCAGCAGCGCGGCATGGGGTGCGCTCGGATCTTGCTTGCGGATGACGCGCACGACCTTGGCGAGTTCGTCCATCAGCCCCTGCTTGTTCTGCAGCCGCCCGGCGGTGTCGATCAGCAGCACGTCGGTGCCATCAGCCTTGGCCTTCTGCAGCGCCTCGAAGGCAAGGCCCGAGGCATCGGCGCCCTGCTGGCCGAACACGACCTCAGCCCCGGTGCGCTCGCCCCACACGCGCAGCTGCTCGATCGCGGCCGCGCGGAAGGTATCGCCGGCGGCGAGCATCACCGATTTCCCCTCGGCGCGGAATTTCGCAGCGAGCTTGCCGATCGTCGTGGTCTTGCCGGAGCCATTGACCCCGACCATCAGTAGCACGAACGGCTTTTTCGTGGCATCGATCACCAGCGGCTGCGCCACAGGCATGAGGATCGTCTCGACCTCGCGGGCCAGGATCGCCTTTACCTCGCTCGGCTCGATCTGCTTGTCGTAGCGCCCGTCTCCGACCGCTTTGGCGATGCGGGCCGAGGTGGCGAGGCCGAGATCGGCCTGGATCAGGATGTCCTCAAGATCCTCCAGCGTGCCCGCATCGAGCTTGCGCTTGGTAAAGAGGTCGGTGATCCCCGTCGTCAGCGCCGACGAGGTCCGCGACAAGCCCTCGGTCAGGCGCCGCCACCAGCTCCGCTTCGGCTGCGGAGCAGGGGAGGAAGCGGGCTGCGGAACCGCAACGGGCTCTGGCTGCGGAGCGACGGCGACCTCGGGCTCCGGTTCCTGCTCCATCGGAGGCGCAGCGCTTTCGACCGGCGCCGGTGGTGCGGCGGGCTCGGGAGCGGGGACCTCAACAGAGGGCACTTCCGCGTCGGCAACCGGCGGAGCAGCGATCTCTTCGACTTCCGACGTCAGCTCCTCTACAGGCTCGACCGCCAGCTCGGTCGCCGCCTCCGGCGCCTGTGCCGGCTTGACCGGCTCTTCCTCGCGCCCGAACAGCCTCGAAAAGAAGCCGCGTTTCTTCGGTTCGGTCTCGCTCATCGCCATCCTGTCTTCGGTTCGGCGGGCATCTTTGGTTGCACCGCCGGGCCGGCTTCGCTAGCGCAATGCCATGGCAACGCCGGACCGACCAGAAAATTCGCAATCGCCCGGGCCGATCGACGACGAGCTGCCGGTGCCGCTGCTCTATCGCGACGCCATGATGCTCGTGATCGACAAGCCCGCCGGCTTGCCCTCGCATCGCGGCCCGCAGGCCAAGCGCCGGATCATCCCGGTCCTGACCGATTATCTCGACGCGCTCCGCTTCGGCCTGCCGCGCAAGCCGGAAGCGGCGCACCGGCTCGACAAGGACACGTCCGGCTGCCTCGTGCTCGGCCGCCATCCCCGCGCCATGGCGGAGCTCAACCAGATGTTTCGCGATGGCCGGATCGGCAAGACCTACTGGGCGATCGTCCAGGGCGAACCAGCCGAGGACGAAGGCCTGATCGACCTGCCGCTGGCGCGCCGCTCGCCCGAGCGCGGCTGGTGGATGAAGGTCGACCCCGCCGGCCTGCCCTCGCAGACCCGCTATCGTGTGCTCGGGCGCGGGCAGGACGATAGCGGCCCTCTCGCCTGGCTCGCCATGGAGCCGCTGACCGGCCGCACGCATCAGCTACGCGTCCATTGCCAGGCCTCCGGATGGCCGATGCTCGGCGACGAGATCTACGGCACGGCGCCGCGCGAGGGCGGCCCGGGCCTTCAGCTTCATGCCCGCGCCATCACCGTGCCGCTCTACCGCAAGCGCGAGCCGATCCAGGTCGAGGCGCCGCCTCCCCCGCATATGCTGGCGGCGCTGCGGGCTTGCGGGTGGAGCAGTCCCTGACGGCCTGGACCCAAAGACTTGGCCGTCATGCTCGGGCTTGCCCCGAGAATGAGGGTGAACCCTCGTCAACTCGCCAGCGCGTCGATCGCCCGGGCGAGCTTGACGTCAAACTCCGTCAATCCACCAGCATCATGGGTGGCGAGCGTCACTTCCACCGTCCGGTAGACGTTCGACCATTCGGGATGATGGTTCATCGCTTCCGCCAGCAATGCGACCCGCGTCATCCAGCCGAAGGCCTCGCTGAAGTCGCGGAAGACGAAGCGCCGGGTGATCGCCTCGCGCCCCTGCACCAGCTTCCAGCCGGTCAACGTTGCCAGCGCCTCGGCCTGTGCCTCCGGAGAGAGCCGCTTCGGTCTCGTCATCGGCGAATCTCCCGGGGCAGGCGATTCGGGTAGGACGGGCCGAGCGGATAGGCGGCTTCCAGCACATAGGGCCCACCGCCGATCGAATCGCGCGATGACATCAGCGCGACGCGGCGCGCCGTGAAGCTGATCGGCCTGATGATCGGATGCAGGCCGAGATAATGCGCGACCTCGGTCGGCATGGTGTCGCGTAGCCGCGCCAGCGTGACATGGGGCACGAATTTGCGGCCCTCCGCCGGCAGCCCGATGCGGCGCATCTGCCGCTCGATCTCGCCCTGCAGATCGGTCAGCGCCTTCGCCGGCATTGCGCGGGCGAAGACGGCGCGCGGCTTGTCGCCGCCGAAGCTGCCGAGCGCGTCGAGCGTCACCTCGAAGGTATAAGCTCCGATATCGGAGAGCATGTGGTCGACATCGTTCGCCATGCGCCGGTCGACATCACCCAGGAAGCGCAGGGTGATGTGGTAGTCGGACGGCTCGATCCAGCGGGCCCCCGACAGGCCGCCGCGATGCAGCGTCAGCTCGCTTGCAACCTCGGCGGGAATTTCCAGAGCGATGAAAAGCCTCGGCATGAGTGAATCCCTTGCCAAGCAATTGTGACTCTGGCGAGACGGTAAGCGCGCAGCCGGCCCAAGGGAACCGTTTTTGCGGATATTGCACCGGCGACATCATCGTCATGCTCGGGCTCGACCCGAGCATCTCATGCCGGAAGAGGCTCGCGGCGCCGTCGCGTCCGGAGCTTCCCG
The DNA here is from genome assembly GCF_056396025.1 of Allobosea sp. 05T438. Lineage (NCBI taxonomy): Bacteria > Pseudomonadati > Pseudomonadota > Alphaproteobacteria > Hyphomicrobiales > Alloboseaceae > Allobosea > Allobosea sp. 05T438. Next base: position 19,401 of record NZ_JBFTKQ010000020.1, on the reverse strand, counting down.
GGTCGAAGCTCCGCTTCGCCCCGGGAATGACGTCACACCGTCAGGGGCAGGGATTGCCGACGAGCTGATGGATCGCGTCGATCTTCGCCTCGATTTCGGGCGACAGCTTGACGTCGATCGAGGCGATATCGGTCTTGAGCTGCTCCATCGAGGTCGCGCCGATGATGTTCGACGTCACGAAGGAGCGGCTGTTGACGAAGGCCAGCGCCATCTGCGCCGGATCGAGGCCTGCCTCCCGGGCGAGCGCGATGTAGCGCTTGATCGCATCCTCGGCACCGGCGCCCTCATAGCGCTGGCCACGATCGAACAGCGTCGTGCGTGCGCCCGCCGGGCGTGCGCCGTCGAGGTATTTGCCGGTGAGATAGCCCTGCGCCAGGGGCGAATAGGCGAGGAGCCCGACATCGTCGCGCAGCGCGACCTCGGCGAGCGCCGTTTCGAAGGTGCGGTTGAGCAGGTTGTAGGCGTTCTGGATCGACTGCACGCGCGGTGTGYCGCGCGCCTCCGAATCCGTCACGAAGCGCATCGTGCCCCAGGCGCTCTCGTTTGAGAGGCCGAGATGGCGGATCTTGCCGGCCTTCACCAGTTCGCCGAAGGCGTCGAGCTGCTCAGGGATCGAGGTCTCGTCGGCCGGCTTCTCATAGGCGGCCTTCGAAAAACGCGTCGGGTTCGAGCCCCAGGGCATCGGCCGCTCCGGGAAATGCAGCTGATAGAGGTCGATATAGTCGGTCTGCAGCCGCTGCAGGCTCTTGTCGACGGCTTCGAGGATCTGCTTGCGCGTCAGCCGCGTCGGGCTCTTGTCGTCGCGGAACCAGGTATTGCCGCCGCGCCCGCAGATCTTCGACGCCAGGATGATCTTGTCGCGGTTGCCGCGGGCCTTGAACCAGCTCCCGATGATCCGCTCGGTCGAGCCTTGCGTCTCCGGCTTCGGCGGGATCGAGTAGAGTTCGGCGGTGTCGAAGAAATTGATGCCCTGCTCGACGGCGTAGTCCATCTGGGCGTGGCCTTCGGCCTCCGTATTCTGCTCTCCCCAGGTCATGGTTCCCAAGCAGATCACCGAGACCTTGAGATCGGTGCGCCCGAGGCGGCGATATTCCATGGCGAAGCAACTCCGGAAGCGGGGGCCGGCGGGCGGCGATGCAAGAATCGGGGATTCGTCGCGCGGATAATCCGCGGACGGATCAGGATCTGACGGACAGGGTGGCGATGAAGCGCTCGACCGTCGGCAGGATGTTGCGGACGATGACGGTGACGCCCTCGGCCGTGGGGTGGAGCCCATCCGCCTGGTTCAGAGCACGGTCGCCCGCGATGCCCTCCAGGAAGAAGGGGTAAAGCACCAGCCCGTGCTTCTCCGCAAGCTCGCGATAGATCGCGTCGAAACGTTTCGCATAATCCTCGCCGAGATTGCGCGGCGCATATATGCCCGCGAGCATCACCGGGATCTTCCGTTCGTTCAGCCGCGCGATCATCGCTTCCAGCGCCTGCCGCGTCTGCGCCGGATCGACGCCGCGCAGGGCATCGTTGGCGCCGAGTTCGAGGATGACGCCGTCTGTCCCGTCCGGCACCGACCAGTCGAGCCGTTCCAGCCCGCCCTGGGTCGTGTCGCCGGAGACGCCGGCGTTCACGATTTCGACAGCGACGCCCTTCTGGCGCAACGCCTGCTCCAGCACGGCGGGAAAGGCGGCACTGCCGGGCAGGTTGTAACCCGCGGACAGCGAATCGCCGAAGGCGACGAGCTTCAGCGGCTTCGCGGCGGTTGGATTGGATCGAGAGCTCTGGGCGCTGGCCATCTCGCTGGAACCGATGAAAAGCAGCATGGCGGCGACGAAAAACGCCGCAACCGATTGGATAAGCGTGAAACCGCGCCCATATGGCCGCAAACCGTGCCACGACATGATTGCGCCCCGCTGGGGACGTGATCCGGTGCCAGCGGTGAAGGCGATGGATAACGAAGTCAGGATCATGGCGTAATGAGCGAGAAGCCCGCCCCGGCGATCGAGTTGCAGGATGTCCACCTGAGTTTGGGCCGTGGCGCCGCCCGCGTCCATATCCTCAAGGGCGTCTCGGTGTCGCTGGCCGACGGCGAGGCGACGGGTCTCGTCGGCCCCTCCGGCTCCGGCAAGTCGACCCTGCTGATGACCATGGCGGGGCTGGAACGGCCGGATTCCGGCCTCGTCCGCGTGGCCGGGCAGAATCTCGGCGCTCTCGACGAAGACGGGCTCGCCGTCTTCCGCGGCAAGCATATCGGCATCGTCTTCCAGTCCTTCCACCTCGTGCCGACCATGACGGCGCGCGAGAACGTGGCGCTGCCGCTGGAGCTCGCCGGCCATCCCGACGCCTTCGCCCGCGCCGAGGCCGAGCTGCGCAATGTCGGCCTCGGCCACCGCATGGACCACTACCCGGCCCAGCTATCCGGCGGCGAGCAGCAGCGCGTCGCCATCGCGCGCGCCGTCGCGCCTGATCCGGCGATTCTCGTCGCCGACGAGCCGACCGGCAATCTCGACGAATCGACCGGGCGCGCGATCGTCGATCTGATCTTCGCGCTGAAGCGCGAGCGTGGCGCGACACTGGTTCTCGTCACCCATGATCTTTCGCTCGCGGCGCTCTGCGAGCGCACGGTCCGCCTGCGCTCCGGCGTGATCGAGGCCGAGCACGAGATGGCGGTCGCCTGACGATGCACGCCCTCGTCAAGCCGCCCCAGAGTCCAGCTTATCGATCGCTCGGCATCGGCCTCGCCCTGCGGCTCGCCTTCCGCGACCTGCGCGCGGGCCTCGGCGGCTTCGGCGTCTTCATCGCCTGCCTGGCGCTCGGCGTCATGACCATCGCCGCCGTCGCCTCCGCCTCGCGCGGCCTGACCGAGGGCCTCGCCCGCGAAGGGCGGCGCATCCTCGGTGGCGATGCCGCCTTCAGCCTGATCCACCGCGAGGCGACGCCGCCGGAACTCGCCTTCCTGACGGCCCGCGGCACCATCTCCGGCATCGCGACGATGCGCGGCATGGCCAATGCCGGCGACAAGGGCGCAGCCCTCGTCGAGATCAAGGCGGTCGATTCCACCTATCCGGGCATCGGGGCGGTCGAAACCGACCCGCAGGCGCCGCTCCCCGGCCTACTGGAACAACGCGACGGCGTTTTCGGCGCAGTTGCCGACCCCGTCCTGTTCGGCCGGCTCGACCTCAAACCCGGCGACATCGTCACGATCGGCGGCGCCAAGATCCAGCTGCGCGCCAATCTGGTCTCCGAACCCGACAAGATCGCCGCCGGCATCGGCTTCGGCCCGCGCCTCCTGATGTCGCAGGAGGCATTGCGGGCTACCGGCCTGATCCAGCCGGGCAGCCTGATCCGCTGGACCTACCGCCTCCAGCTCCCGCCGACCGCCTCCGGCGACGGCGATCTGGAGAAGGTGATCGCGGCTGTCGGCAGCGAGCAGCGCGAGGCGGGCTGGGAGATCCGTTCGCGCGCCAACGCCGCGCCGAGCTTCCAGCGCAATCTCGAACGCTTCACCCAGTTTCTGACGCTGGTCGGCCTCACCGCCCTGCTGGTCGGCGGCGTCGGCGTCGCCAATGCGGTGCGCCGCTTCGTCGAGGCCAAGAAGCTGGACTTCGCCACGATGAAGGCGGTCGGCGCCAGCGGTGGCCGCGTCGTCGCCATCCACCTCACCGAGGTGATGCTCGTCGCCGCTATCGGCACGGCGATCGGCCTCGTGCTGGGCGCCGCAGCCCCCTTCGGTCTCGGCGCCGTCGTGCAGAGCATCCTGCCGGTTCCGTTCGAACCCACTTTGGCACCGGGCGAGCTCGCCATCGCCGCGCTCTACGGGCTGCTGACGGCGTTCGTCTTCGCCATCATTCCGCTCGGACGGGCGCACGACACCCCGGTCTCGGCCCTTTTCCGCGATCGCATCGAGCCCGACCCACGCCGCCCGCGTGCGATCTACCTCATCCTCTGCGCGCTGGCGCTGGCCGGGCTCGCCGGCGTCGCCATCGGCTTCGCCTATGACCGCCGGATCGCGCTGATCTACATCGGCGTCATGTTCGGCGTCTTCGTGCTGCTGCGCGCCGTCTCGCTCGGGCTGATGGCGCTCGCCCGCCGCATCCCGCGCCCGCGCCGCCCGGCCCTGCGGATGGCACTCGCCAACAGCCATCGGCCGGGCGCGCTGACGCCCTCGCTCGTGCTCTCGCTCGGCCTCGGCGTCGCGCTGCTCTCGGCGCTCTCCTTCATCGACGTCAGCCTGACCCGGCAGCTCACCGGTGCCCTCCCCGACAAGGCGCCGAGCTTCTTCTTCCTCGACGTGCCCAGCCGGGATTCCGATCGCTTCGATGCCTTCCTCTCCGAGCAGCGGCCGGGCGCGAAGACCGAGCGCGTGCCGATGATGCGCGGCCGCATCGTCGCCGTGAACGAGACCCGCGCCGAGGACATCAAGGCGAGCGAGCAATCCGCCTGGGTGCTGGATGGCGACCGCGGCATCACCTATGCGGCGACAATCCCGGACGGCTCGCGCGTTTCCGCCGGCGCGTGGTGGCCGGCGGACTATCGCGGCGAGCCGCTGGTCTCCTTCGATGCCCAGAACGCCGCCGGCATCGGCCTGAAGATCGGCGACAAGCTCACCGTCAATGTGCTCGGCCGCAACATCACCGCCCGCGTCGCCAATCTCCGCACAGTCGACTGGCGCTCTTTCGGCATCAACTTCGTCATGGTGTTCTCGCCCAACACCTTCGCCGGCGCGCCGCACACCAACCTCGCGACCATCGCGACGAGCCCGGATGGCAAGGGCGCGACCGACGCCGTCCTGATGCGCCGCCTCGCGCTCGATTTCCCCGCCGTCACGGCAGTGCGGGTCAAGGACGCGCTCGAAGCGGTCAACACCATCGTCGCCCAGCTCGCCATGGCGATCCGCGGTGCCTCCGGCCTCGCCATCGCCGCGAGCCTGCTGGTGCTGGGCGGCGCACTCGCCGCCGGACAGAGGGCGCGGCTCTATGACGCGATGATCCTGAAGACCCTCGGCGCGACCCGTCGCTTCATACTTTCGTCGTACGCCCTTGAATACGCCGCCATCGGCCTCGTCGCGGCCGTCTTCGGCGTTGTCGCGGGTACAGCGGCGGGCTGGGGCATCGTCACGCAAGTGATGCGCATCGAATTCGTCAGTGATCCGACTGGTGCCATACTGGCCGCGACTGCAGCGGTCAGTGTCACCGTCCTGTTCGGGCTCGTCGGTACGATAAAAATACTCGCGAAAGCGCCTGCTTCTCATCTCAGGAATTTATGATGACTATCTGGGAACGTCTCTCGATAGACATTAAAATCCTGTAATTCTGCCTTTGTGCAGTGCCGAACTTCTATCACTCGGCCGGTCCTAACCATGGCCAGCCCTTGTAAGAACCGGCAAAGCCCCTCATATTCCTCCCATCGCGCCGATCGTGTGCGAGGACGGCTGGCGCCCGCTTGCCATCCGTCGTCCGAAACTACGTCAGGGGAAACTCTCTTAATGAGCAACTTCGACCGCAATGCTCCAGTCTGGGGTGCCGGCCGCGCACAGCAGACCAGCGCCGTCGAGATGGATCAGGGCCTGCGCTCGTTCATGCTCGGCGTCTACAACAACATGGCGATCGGCCTCGGCATCACCGGCCTCGCCGCGCTCGGCATCTCGATGCTGGCGATCGCCGGCTTCACGCCCGACGGCAAGATTACCGGTCTGACCGCGCTCGGCCAGGCGATCTATCTCAGCCCGCTGAAATGGGTCGTGATGCTGGCCCCGCTCGCCTTCATCATGCTCTTCTCGTTCAAGGCCGAAAACATGAGCGCCTCTTCGGCGCGCGCCATGTTCTTCGCCTTCGCGGCGGTGATGGGCGTCTCGATGTCGTCGATCCTCGTCGTCTTCACCGGCGCCTCGGTGACGCGCGTGTTCTTCATCACGGCCGCTGCCTTCGGCGCGCTGAGCCTCGCCGGCTACACGACGAAGAAGTCGCTCTCGGGAATGGGCTCCTTCCTGATCATGGGCCTGATCGGGCTGATCATCGCTTCGGTGGTGAACCTGTTCCTGGCGTCGAGCGCGCTGTCCTTCGGCATCTCGGTGATCGGCGTGCTGATCTTCGCCGGCCTGACCGCCTGGGACACCCAGCGCCTGAAGGAGATGTATCTCTCTTCGGATCTGGATCCGGAATCGGCTGCGAAGCTCTCGGTGAACGGCGCGCTGTCGCTCTACCTGAACTTCATCAACATGTTCCAGATGCTGATCAGCCTGCTCGGCGACCGCCGCTGAGCCGACCTTCCTAGGGCGTCATGCCCGGAGCGAGCCCCGGCCTCACGGCCGGGGCTTTTCTTTTGGCACGGGCATTGCTCATTCTGCAGCGATGACGAAGCCTGCGATCCGCCCGGCCACTCCCGCCGACATCCCCGCCATCGCCACGATCTACACCCATGCCGTCCTACATGGGACGGCGTCCTGGGAGCTGAATCCCCCGGGCGAAGCGGAGATGCTGCGCCGCTTCGAGACCATCCTGGCAGGCGGCTATCCCTATCTCGTCGCCGAGCGCGAGGGCGAGGTGCTGGGCTATGCCTATGCCGGCGCCTACCGACCGCGCCCCGCCTATCGCGCCACGGTCGAGAACTCGATCTACATCGCCCCCGCCGCGCAGGGGCTGGGCATCGGCGGCCTGCTCCTCGATGCGCTGATGAAGGCCTGCACCCAACGCGGCTTCCGCCAGATGATCGCGGTCATCGGGGACGGCACCGGCGCCTCGGTCGGCTCACGCCGCCTGCACGAGAAGGCGGGCTTCCGCCTGATCGGCGTGGCCGAGAAGGTCGGCTTCAAGCACGGCCGCTGGCTCGACCAGATGCTGATGCAGAAAGAGCTGGGCGAAGGCGACCGCTCGCCGCCGTCCTTCTGAGGCGCGACAGCTCTATCGGGACTCAGTTCACGATGCTGAGCTTGCGGTCGAGCACCTTGAGGACGCGGGACAGTTCCGAGCCGCGCTTGAGAATCAGCCCGGTCGCAGCGACGACCGAATATGCGCCCTGCCGGCGGGCGAGCGCCGGATCCTTGACGATTCGGTAGATCGGCATCTCCGAGGAGCGCCGGAACACCGAGAACTGCGCCTTGTCCTTCAGGAAATCGATGGCGTAGTCGCGCCACTCGCCGGCCGCGACCATGCGGCCGTAGAGATTGAGCAATTCGTTGAGTTCGCGCCGGTCGAAGGTCACGGTCGCCGGCCGGGCCGGCGACGGAAAATGGACGACCGCGCCGGCCGATTGCGATTGCGGCGTTTCGCTTTCGCTCATGGCGCCTCCCTGAGCGGAGCCTCTCGAAGTGACCGGGAGATGATGCGCCCGCACTGCTGCGCTGGCAAGAGATCGCGCTCATCCGGGGTCGGGCCCTGGGTAAGCATTCGTCGCAAATGCCGCATTTTCGCCGCGAACGCGTCAAGCGAGCGCCAAGTTGCGCCGCTCAACTCCCCTCGTTGCCTCGACGGCCCGGTTTCGCTGAACGCCGGTTTGTCAGCCCCCCAGCCCCCCGGAGTTCCGGTGGAGCCGGGCCACCGAGTCGGGGCCAACTAGCGGCTGGCATTGCGCCGGCCGTTTTCTTTTTGGGGGTGGCACCCCGCTTCACAAGGCCGCAACAACCAGGAAAGCAAGCTAGCGCGCCTGGGTGTGATACTCGGCATTGGGCCGCATATCGACGGCCGAGGCCATGCGATTCGACATGTTGTAGAAGGACGCGACCGCGCCGATGTCCCAGATGTCGCGTTCGCCGAACCCGGCCCTGCGCAGGGTTTCCCTGTCGTCTTCTCCGATGAGATGCGGCGTTTCGGTCAGCTTCACGGCGAAGTCCAGCATCGCGCGGTGCCGCACCGACAGCTCCGCCGCCCGGTAGTTCATCACCAAGATTTCGCCCAGCACCGGATCGCCGGAGAGCTGGCGAACCGCGGCGCCATGGGCAGTGAGGCAGTAGTAGCAGCGGTTCACGCTCGACACCGCGACCGCAATCATCTCGCGCTCCAGCTTGGATAGGCCGGAGGGCGCGAGCATCAGGTCGTTATAGAACGCCGCGAAGGCCGAGAGCTTGGCGTTGTCATGGGCGTAGGAGCTCAGCACGTTCGGCACGAAGCCGAGCTTCTCCCGGCATTTCTCGAAATAGGCGTCATTCTCGGGCGAGAGCTTTCCCGGCTTCAGCTCCAGTGCCATCACCCGTGGCGGCGCATCCTGCCGTACCGGCTCTTCGCCTACCTTTGGTTTGTCATGCTTCGTCGCCATGGTGCATCCTGTTAGATCCTGTGCGGCAATTTTGCCGCTTTTTCAGGCAAGGCAAAGTTGAAAGCCTGAGCAGCCTATGCCATCGCTGCTGCAAAACAACTGGGGTGACACATGGGCAAACGGGTGACGAACGCGACCGCCGGAGCGATCGCAGCCATCGAAGCCGCGGCCACGGGCCTGAAGAGCGCGATGCCGGCCGAATTCCCCCGCCTGCTCTACGGTCGTTCGGTCGCCGAGGATCTTGAGGCCCTGCCGCCGGAAATGCTGGCCCACACCGCGGCCGCCGCCTACGAGCATCTGGCAGAGCCGCGCAAGCCCGAGACGATCAACCTGCGTTTCCGCGACGACGAGTTCGGCGAAGGTGACCGCAAGCGCCAGGTCACCATCCTGGAAGTCGTCAACGACAACAAACCGTTCCTGCTCGATTCGACGCTCGCCGAACTGCAGGATCGGGGTTACGAACCCCGCCTGGTCGCCCATCCGATTCTGGCCGTGGCACGTGACGCGAAGGGCAAGTTCGTCTCGCTCGCCGGCGAAGCCACCGGCCGTGCGCCGGAAGGCACGCGGCGTGAAAGCCTGCTGCACATCCATGTCCCGCGCATCGACACGCCCGCGGCGCGTGAGAAGCTCCGCGCCGGTCTGGAGCATGTCTATGCCGACGTCGCCCTGGCGGTCGACGACTGGGCCGCGATGCGGGGCCGCATCACCGAGGTGATCCAGGCTTATCGTGCCAACCCGCCACCACTGCCTGAGGACGAGATCGCCGAGGCGCTGCAGTTCCTCGAATGGATCGCCGGGGACAACTTCACCCTGCTCGGCATCCGCGCCTATCGCTTCCCCGGCGGCGACGTCGCGGCCGATCCGATCGAGGGCTCCGGCCTCGGCATCCTGCGCGACCCTTCCGTCAAGGTGCTGCGCAAGGGCCGCGAGCTGGTGACGACCACGCCGGAGGTGCGCTCCTTCCTGGCCAAGCCCCAGGCGCTCATCATCACCAAGGCCAACGTCAAGAGCCTGGTCCACCGGCGCGTCCATCTCGACTATGTCGGCGTCAAGCTGTTCACGCCGGATGGCCGGMTCGACGGCGAGCTGCGCATCGTCGGTCTGCTGACCTCGAACGCCTATACCGGCTCGGCTCGCGCCATCCCCTATCTGCGGCTGAAGGTCGCGCGCGTCGCCAAGAACATCGGCTTCGATCCGGCGAGCTATTCCGGCCGCGCGCTGATGAACGTGCTCGACGCCTATCCGCGCGACGAGCTGTTCCAGATCGATACCCCGACGCTGGAGCAATTCGCACTCGACATCCTGCAGCTCACCGAGCGCCCGCGCATCCGCGCGCTTGCCCGCGTCGACGAGTTCGATCGCTTCGTCTCGATTCTCGTCTTCATCCCGAAGGACCGCTACGACACCACGGTGCGCCAGCGTGTCGGCGAATTCCTGGCCCGGATCTACAACGGTCGCATCTCTGCCGCCTACCCGGCCTATCCCGAGGGGCCACTGTCGCGCACCCACTACATCATCGGCCGCGACGAGGGCAAAACCCCGCGCATCGACCGCGCCACGCTCGAAGCCGGCATCAGCGCCATCGTCCGCACCTGGGGCGACGGCCTCAAGGACGTGCTCGATCAGGAGAAGGCCGGGCCTGCCGCCCGCGCGCTCGCCGAGCGCTATGCCGAAGCCTTCGGCGCCGCCTATCGCGAGCGCTTCTCGGCGGCCGACGCGCTGATCGACATCGAGATGCTCCAGCAGCTGACGCCGGAGCGCGCTCGGGCCGTCAATCTCTACCGGCGCGAGGGCGACGACGCCAAGCGCGCCAATCTTAAGGTCTTCTCGCGCGGCGCGCCGATCTCGCTCTCGGCCCGCGTGCCGGTGCTGGAGAACATGGGCTTCCGCGTCGTCAACGAGCGGACCTACAACGTCATGCCCCAGGGCACCGGCGAGAACGTGCGCGTCTGGCTGCACGACATGACGCTGGAGCGCGCCGACGACGGCGAGATCGACATCGAGCATCTCGATCCGACGATCGAGGCCGCCCTGATGGCGCAGTTCCGCGGGCTTGCCGAATCCGACCGCTTCGACCAGCTCGTCCTCGCCGCCGGCCTCGCCTGGCGCGAGGCCGCGCTGCTGCGCGCCTTCGGCCGCTATCTCCGGCAGGCCGGCGCACCCTATGCGCAGGGCTACATCGCGGATGCGCTGACCCGCCATCCCGACATCGCCTCGGGCCTGATCGCCTATTTCAATGCGAAGTTCGATCCGCGCGTTCCGGCGGGCGAGCGCGAGCAGCGCATGGCCCAGAAGCGCGCCGAGATCGAGGAGGCGCTCGACGCCGTCACCAGCCTCGACGAGGATCGCATCCTGCGTCGCCTGATCAATCTGGTCGACGCCGCCCTGCGCACCAATTTCTTCCAGCTCGGCCCGGACGGCCACCCGCGCCAGACCATCACCTTCAAGTTCGACTGCGCCAAGGTCGACGGGCTGCCGCTGCCGCGCCCGCTCTACGAGATCTTCGTCTATTCGCCGCGCGTCGAGGGCGTTCATATGCGCTTCGGCAAGGTCGCGCGCGGCGGCCTGCGCTGGTCCGACCGTCCGCAGGACTTCCGCACCGAGGTGCTCGGCCTCGTCAAGGCGCAGCAGGTCAAGAACGCGGTGATCGTGCCGGTCGGCGCCAAGGGCGGCTTCGTGCCGAAGCAGCTGCCGCCGGCCTCCGACCGCGCCGCCTGGCTGGCCGAGGGCACCGAAAGCTACCGCATCTTCATCCGCAACCTGCTCGAGCTCACCGACAATCTCGACGGTGAGACGGTCGTGCCGCCGCCGGATACGGTGCGCCATGACGGCGACGACCCCTATCTCGTCGTCGCCGCCGACAAGGGCACCGCGACCTTCTCCGACACCGCCAACGCGATCTCGCTGGAGAAGCACCACTGGCTCGGCGACGCCTTCGCCTCCGGCGGCTCGCAGGGCTACGACCACAAGGGTATGGGCATCACCGCCCGTGGCGCCTGGGAAGCGGTGAAGCGCCATTTCCGCGAGGTCGATATCGACATCCAGACCACGCCCTTCACCGTCGCCGGCGTCGGCGACATGTCGGGCGATGTCTTCGGCAACGGCATGCTGCTCTCGCCGGCGATCAAGCTCGTCGCGGCCTTCGACCACCGCGACATCTTCCTCGATCCCACCCCGGACCCGGCCGAGTCGCTGGCCGAGCGCCAGCGCCTCTTCGCCCTGCCGCGTTCCTCCTGGCAGGATTACGACAAGAAGCTGATCTCGAAGGGCGGCGGCATCTTCTCGCGTCAGGCCAAGAGCATCCCGCTTTCAGCCGAGGTCCGCGCCCTGCTCGACCTCGACAAGGCAGAGGTCTCGCCGCCCGAGCTGATGACGGCGATCCTGAAGGCGCGCGTCGATCTGCTCTGGTTCGGCGGCATCGGCACCTATATCCGCGCCAGCGACGAGACCGACGCACAGGTCGGCGACCGCGCCAATGACGCGATTCGCGTCGCCGGCAACGATCTCCGCGCCCGTGTCGTCGGCGAAGGCGCCAATCTCGGCGTGACCCAGCGCGGCCGCATCGAGGCGGCGCGCAAGGGCGTGAAGCTCAACACCGACGCCATCGACAACTCCGCCGGCGTCAACACCTCCGACGTCGAGGTCAACATCAAGATCGCGCTCGCCGGCCCGGTGAAGGACGGCCGCCTCAAGGAGGACAAGCGCAACGCCCTGCTCGCTGCGATGACCGACGAGGTCGGCGACCTCGTTCTGCGCAACAACTATCTGCAGACGCTCGCGCTCTCGCTCACCGAGGCGCAAGGTGCTGCGGCAACGCCCGGCCTGCGCTTCCTGATGCAGAGGCTGGAGCAGGACGGCCGTCTCGACCGCTCGGTCGAGTACCTGCCGAGCGATGCCCAGCTCGCCGAGCGCGAGAAGCGCAGCGAAGGCCTGACCCGGCCGGAGCTCGCCGTGCTCCTGGCCTATGCCAAGCTCTCTCTGCACGACGCGCTGCTGGAATCCTCGGTGCCGGACGATCCCTATCTCGCCAGCGAACTCGTCCGCTACTTCCCGAAGGCGCTGCGGGACGCCTATCCGGACGCCATCGCCAGCCACAAGCTGCGGCGCGAGATTGTGGCGACGCAGCTCGCCAACGCCATCGTCAACCGCGGCGGCCCGTCACTGGTGCCGGTCCTGGCGGCGCTGACCCGCTCGGACGCGCCGGCCATCGCCGCCGCCTACGCCATCGCCCGCGATTCCTTCGACCTGATCGCGCTCAACGGCGAGATCGACGCGCTCGATGCCAGGATCCCCGGCAAGACCCAGCTCGGCCTCTATGGGGCCGCCCAGGAGCTCGTCACCAACCGGATGGGCTGGTTCCTGCGCCGCGGGGTCGCCAAGCCCGGCACGATCGAGCAGACGATCGCCCATTACGCCAAGGGCGTGAAGGAATTGTCGGCCGAGCTCGGCAGCCTGCTGCCCGAGGCCGCCTCGCAGGCCTGTCTCGCCCGCATTGCCGTGCTGACCTCGGAAGGCGTGCCGGAGGCGCTTGCGACCCGCGTCGCCAGCCTGCCGGCATTGGCGGAGGCGACCGACATCGTCGACATCGCCGAGCGCAGCAAGCGCAAGATCGGCGATGTCGCCCGCATCCACTTCGGCATCGACGCGCTGTTCGGCCTGTCGAGCCTGAAGACGGCGGCGTCAGCGGTCCCCGCGACCGACGATTACGAGCGCCTTGCCCGCGAGCGCGCGCTTGAAACGCTCGACGATGCCCATTCAAGCCTGACCCAGGAGGCTTCCGCGTCTGGAAACGGCGAAGGCACACTGGACAGCTGGCTCGCGGAGCGCGGCGAGGAGGCGGAACGGACCCGCTCCACCGTCAACGCGATCGCGAGCTCCGGCCTCACCTTGCCGAAGCTGATGGTGGCAGCCGGCATGCTGGCCGACCTGCCGCACAAGCGCGGCTGAACAGGACGAACCGAATGACCGAAGCCGACCACAGCACCCGCATCGACCCCAAGCTGCTCGAAATCCTGGTCTGTCCGCTGACCAAGGCGACGCTCGAATACGATGCTGCGAAGCAGGAGCTGATCAGCCGGGCGGCGAAGCTCGCCTATCCGATCCGCGACGGCATCCCGATCATGCTGCCGGAAGAAGCCCGGCCGCTGGAGGATTGACCTACTCCGTCATTCCGGGGCGGCCTGCAGGGCCGGTCCCGGAATGACGAGGGCCGATGGCGCTTCCTACAACGCCTCGCCCCGGAGCAGCCGCGGCGGCGCGCCCGCAACGCCCGCCGCCTCGCGGATGAAGAAGCGCTTCAGGCCCGGCAGCCGGTCGACGACCCCGAGGCCGAAGTCGCGCGCCAGCCTGATCGGCGTCGCGTCGTTCGAGAACAGCCGGTTCAACCCGTCCGTAACCGCACCCATCGCCACCGTGTCGAAGCGGCGCGCCTTCTCATAGCCTTCGAGCACGTCGAGCGAGCCGGGATCGAGCCCGAGCCGGGCCGCGTCGACAACGGTCTCGGCCAGCGCCGCGACATCCTTCAAGCCCAGGTTGAGTCCTTGCCCGGCGATGGGGTGGATCAGATGCGCGGCGTCGCCAAGCAGCGCGAACCGCTCGGCGACGAAGCGCCGGGCAACACCGAAGCCAAGCGGATGCGCGCTCACTGCGCTTTCGAGCGCGATCTCGCCAAGCTCGAGCCCGAAGCGCGTCTCGATCTCGGCGAGCAGGTCCTGCGCATCGAGCGAGAGCAGAGCCGGGACGTTTCCCGTCCTCTCGGTCCAGACGATCGAGGAACGGTGGCCGAGCCGGCCGCCATCCGCCAATGGCAGGATGGCGAAGGGCCCTGAGGGCAGGAAATGCTCGACGGCGCGGCCGCCATGCGGACGCTCATGGCCGATCGTCGCGACGATGCCGGATTGGGCGTAACCCCAGCCGACCCAGCCGATGCCGGCCTGATCGCGCAGCTTCGAGCGCGCGCCGTCGGCAGCGACCAGCAGGCTCGCTTGCGCGTGCGCGCCGTCGCCGAAGGTGACCGTAACGGCAGCTTCCTCGGTCGTGAAGCGGCGCACCCCGGTCGCGCGCAGCTCGACGCCTTCGCGCTCGCAGGCCGTCTTGAGTTCCGCAACCAGCGCTGCATTCTCGACCATGTGGGCAAAGGGCTGGCCGGGCTCGACCTCGCCGTCGAAGGTCAGAAAGACCGGGCGCACCGCATCCTTCGTCCGGCTGTCCGAGACGATCATCTCCGTCATCGCCTGCGCAGAGCCTGCAACGGCATCCCAGATTCCCAGCGTCTCCAGCATGGCGCGGGCACCGGCTGCGACGGCGTAGGCGCGGTTGTCCGCGCGCGGCGGCGCAGCCAGCGCCGGATCGGCCAGGGTGATCGCGAAATCGCTCCCGAGCGCCCGCTTCAGCGCCAGCGCCAGGGTCAGCCCCGCGATCCCGCCACCCGCGATGACGATGCGCATGTCGGAATCCCGCTCGATGGCCATGCTGCTGCTTCCTCTGACGTCTTGACGGCTCGGGACGCCTCGGTGCTGATGCGAGACGAACCGGCTGTTCCTGTGCGGGCCGCCGGCCGCTCCGTCAACCCGACCGCGATACCCGCCGCCATGTCCCAGATCAGCGCCTCCCTGACGGCGATCCTCGACCTCGAACCGCTCGAGCGCAACCTGTTCCGCGGTCGCAGCCCGAAGTCGAACTGGCCGCGTGTCTTCGGCGGACAGGTTATCGCGCAATCGCTTTATGCCGCCTGCAAGACGGTCGAGGATCGGCAGCCGCATTCGCTGCACGCCTATTTCCTGCTGCCTGGCGACCCCGAGATTCCGATCGTCTATGAAGTCGACCGGCTGCGGGATGGCCGCTCCTTCACGACGCGGCGCGTGCTCGCCATCCAGAAGGGCGAGGCGATCTTCGCCATGTCCGCTTCCTTCCAGGTCGACGAGCCCGGCTTCGAGCATCAGATGCCGATGCCGAAGGTACCGATGCCGGACGAGCTGCCGGATCGGGAGGAGATGGCGAAGAGTGTGCTCCCGCACATGCCGGACGCGGTGCAGGCCTATTATCAGCGCAAGCGGCCGATCGAGATTCGTCCCGTCGAGCTGGAGCGCTACCGCACTGGCGGCAAGATGGAGCCGAAGTTCAATGTCTGGATCCGGGCAATGGAGCCCCTTCCGGATGAACCGGCCTTCCATCAGAGCGTACTGGCCTACGCATCCGATTTGATGCTGCTCGATTCCAGCCTGATCGCGCATGGCACCACCGTCTTCGACCAGAAGATCCAGGGCGCCAGCCTCGATCATGCATTGTGGTTTCATCGTCCGTTCCGGGCCGACGAATGGCTCCTCTACTCGCAGGACAGCCCCTCGACCTCCGGTGCCCGCGGCTTCTCGCGCGGCCTCGTCTTCGACCGGCAGGGGCGGCTCGTCGCCTCCGTGGCGCAGGAAGGGCTTATCCGGCCTCGGCCGGATCTGGGTTGACGCGCATTCGAGCGGCTGCTTCTCGCGCGAGTTGATGCCTATTTATTAGGCACATCTGCCGTTCTCCTCACCGCTTCTTCGGCTTTCACCCTCTGGATGCGCCCTCGTCGCTCCGGAAACGGGTTGGCACGCCCCTTGAATTGCGGGTTGCGACGCACTGCGAGCCGCAGGGCGCGCGAGGCGCAACAAGATCGCCAGGGCTGACGACCGGGCGGCGCAGACGGGGAAACCGAGCATATGAAAATCGTGATGGCGATCATCAAGCCGTTCAAGCTGGAGGAGGTGCGCGACGGGCTCACCGCTATCGGCGTCCACGGCCTGACGGTAACCGAAGTCAAGGGCTATGGCCGCCAGAAGGGTCATACGGAGATCTACCGCGGCGCCGAATACGCCGTGAGCTTCCTGCCGAAGATCAAGATCGAGGTCGCGGTCTCCGACGAGCTCGTCCCGCAGGTGATCGAGGCGATCACCGCCGCTGCCCGCACCGGCCAGATCGGCGACGGCAAGATCTTCGTTTCTTCGATCGAGAAAGCCGTGCGCATCCGCACCGGCGAGACCGACGCCGACGCCCTCTGAGCCCGACCCTCCAGGAGTTTTAGACGATGAATTTGAGGACTTCCCTGCGGGCCGGATTGATCGGCCTCACGCTGGCCGCGGTTTCGGCCGGCGTCGCACTCGCCCAGGCCCCCGCCGCCGCACCACCCGTTCCCAACAAGGGCGACGTCGCCTTCATGATGAGTTCGACGATCCTCGTCCTGCTCATGACAATTCCGGGTCTCGCCCTCTTCTACGGCGGTCTCGTCCGTTCCAAGAACATGCTCTCGGTGTTGACCCAGGTCTTCGCCATCGTCAGCGTCGTCTGCATCCTCTGGGTCGCCTATGGCTATTCGCTCGCCTTCACCAATGGCGGCGGGCTGAACGACTTCGTCGGCGGCTTCTCGAAGGCCTTTCTGAGGGGCGTCGACGCGACTACTGTGGCGGGGACCTTCTCGAATGGGGTCTATATCCCCGAATTCGTCTATATCTGCTTCCAGATGACCTTCGCCTGCATCACGCCGGCGCTCATCGTCGGCGCCTTCGCGGAGCGCATGAAGTTCTCGGCCCTGCTGCTGTTCACCGTGCTCTGGGTCACCTTCATCTATTTCCCGATGGCCCACATGGTCTGGTACTGGGGCGGGCCTGACGCGGTCGGCAACGCCGCCAAGGCGCTCGCCGAGGCCGGCGCGGACGGCAAGGCTGCGGCACAGTCCGCGCTCGACGCGGTCAATGCCGATGCCGGCATGCTCTTCAAGTGGGGCGCGCTCGACTTCGCCGGTGGCACGGTGGTCCACATCAACGCGGGCATCGCGGGCCTCGTCGGCTGCATTCTGATGGGCAAGCGCATCGGCTACGGCAAGGAGCTGATGGCGCCGCACTCGCTGACCATGACCCTGATCGGCGCCGCGCTGCTCTGGGTCGGCTGGTTCGGCTTCAACGCCGGCTCGAACCTCGAAGCCAACGGCACCGCCGCGCTCGCCATGATCAACACCTTCGTCGCCACGGCGGCCGCCGCGCTGGGCTGGCTCTTCGTCGAATGGGCGATCAAGGGCAAGCCCTCGATGCTCGGCATGGTCTCGGGTGCGGTCGCCGGCCTCGTCGCCGTCACCCCGGCTGCCGGCTTCGCCGGTCCGATGGGCTCGATCGTCCTCGGACTCGTCGTCGGTGTCGTCTGCTTCGTCTTCTGCACGACGGTGAAGAACGCGCTCGGCTATGACGACTCGCTCGATGTCTTCGGCATCCACTGCGTCGGCGGCATCATCGGCGCGATCGCGACCGGCATCCTGGTCAACACCGCACTCGGCGGCGGAGGCATCCCGGACTATTCGAGCAAGCCCGGCGAGCTCGTCGTCGCCGCCTACGAGTTCGGCCCGGCAGTCATGGCGCAGGTCAAGGCGGTGCTGTTCACGCTGGTGTTCAGCGGCGTCGGCTCGGCGATCCTCTACAAGATCGTCGACGTGATCGTCGGCCTGCGTGTCACCACCGACCAGGAGCGCGAGGGCCTCGACATCGCCGAACACGGCGAGCGCGCCTACAACATGTGACCTTCGAGAGGTTTCACGTGAATCCCGGACCCCGGCGGGCAACCGCCGGGGTTTTCTCTTCTTATCGCCGGTTCGGCACGCTCCGGCTCCTCGGCCTCCCGACATCCGGCGGCAGGAGACTGTGGGCGAGTTTCAAGGTTAAGCGGGTCTTAACCTCGCCTTCCTAACCTCTCGCTGATGGCCGGAATGATGCGGCCCGACAGTCCGGACACGACCTGAAGCCGCATGCGCACCATTCGCCGCTCCCAATCGCTCATGGACCGCCTGCCCGATCCGGTGCGGGAGTTCCTGTCGCGCCGCGCCTCGGAGCTGACCGGGCTCGGCGTGCTGGCCCTGATGGTCGCGATCGCCGTCGCGCTCGCGAGCTGGTCGGTCGACGATCCCAGCCTGAACAACGCCACCAGCGGCGCCGTCCGCAACTGGCTCGGGCGCCCCGGCGCCATGGTTGCCGATCTGCTGATGCAGCTCATCGGCCTCGGCGTCATCGCATTGCTGTTCCCACCGATGATCTGGGCGCTCAGGCTGATCCGGTTCCATCTCTTTGACCGCGGTGCGCTGAAGCTCGGCCTCTGGGTCGTCGGCGTCGCCGCCACCGCCGCCGTCGCAAGCGCCCTGCCGGCGACCCCGCGCTGGCCGCTTCCGACCGGCATGGGCGGCGTCATCGGCGACGGCCTGCTCTTCGGCACGCGCAACATCGCCGGCATCGCCGGCGGCGCTGTCGGCAGTCTCGTCGGCTTCCTCTATGCCGGCATCGCCATTCTCGCTGTCACTGCCGCCGCCGGCTTCGGCTTCGTCACCGACGACGATCCTGCGCTCGACGGCGACGAGGCGGAGGACAGCTGGTCGGACGGCGAGGAACGCCGCGACGACGAGCCCGGCATCACCGTCATCCTGATCGGCTGGCTGGCCCATGGCGCCATGGCCCTGCGCGCCGCCATCCTGCGCCGCCTGCCGCAACCGCCAGAGCCCGCCGTCGATACCGGCACGCTGCCGGCCGAAACCAGCAGCCGCGTCCGGCGTGAGCCGCAGTTCGGCGAAACGCCCACGGGCCGCCGCGGCCTTCCCGAGTTCGATCCCGAACCGCTTCCGGGCGCGCGTGCCGCCATCGCGAAGGGCCGGGCTCAGGATGACATCGACGCACCCTTTGATCTCGATGACGACCCGCAGGATCTTCGCGATCTCAACGCCCCGCGGGTGGCCATGCCGCGCGCGGCGCCCAAGCCCGGCAAGCGCATGCAGCGCGAGGCGCAGCCCTCGCTCCTCGACCGGGAAGGCTTCGAGCTGCCGCCGCTGACCTACCTGGCCGAGCCCAAAAAGGCCGCGGCCAATGCCGTTTCGACGGATGCACTGGAGCAGAACGCGACGCTGCTCGAAGGCGTGCTCGAAGATTTCGGCGTGCGCGGCGAGATCACGCAAGTTCGCCCCGGGCCTGTGGTGACCCTCTACGAGCTTGAGCCGGCCCCCGGCACCAAGAGCTCGCGGGTGATTTCGCTTGCCGACGACATCGCGCGCTCGATGAGCGCGGTCTCGGCCCGCGTGGCGGTGGTGCAGGGCAAGAACGCCATCGGCATCGAACTGCCCAACAGCAAGCGCGAGACCGTCTTCCTGCGCGAATTGCTCGC
>NZ_JBFTKQ010000019.1:0-61766 GCF_056396025.1 Allobosea sp. 05T438 | reverse complement strand
ACTGATCTCGCCGAACTTCAGATAGCCTTTCCAGTTCGCACGCGCCGCGACCATGACACTCACCCCATACGCAACAACACGATTCAATGCCGGGCCGCCGCGCATGTTCCCGCCTCGCGGAACTGATTCGTTTGCTCGGCATTGAGTCCGTAGTTTCGTTGCCGGAGTTGCGTTGCCATGGCTGAACGGACCTATTGGAAGGGCTATCTCAAACTGTCGCTGGTGACCTGCCCGGTCGCGATGTCGCCGGCGACATCCGAAAGCGAGTAAAGTCCGGTTCCACACACTGAACCGCGAAACCGGCAACCGGATCGTCAGCCGCTACGTCGACGCCGACAGCGGCAAACCCGTCGGGCCCGATCACCAGGCCAAAGGCTACGAGGCCGAAGCCGGCCGCTTCGTCGTCATAGAGGATGAGGAGCTTGAAGCGGTGCGGCTCGACACCGTCCACACGATCGACATCGACAAGTTCGTGCCGCGCGACTCGATTCCGTGGCTCTATCTCGATAGTCCCCGCTACCTCGTTCCGGACTGCGATGTCGGCGAAGAAGCCTTCTCGGTGATCCGCGACACTATGACCGCGTCCAAGATTGTCGGCATCTCACGCGTGGTTTTGCATCACGGGAGCGCGCCGTCATGCTCGAAGCCCGCGACCGCGGCATCGTGCTCTGGACGCTGCGCCACGGCGACGAGGTCCGCGATGAGAAGGCGTATTTCTCCAGCATCGAGCAGAAGAATCCTGAGCCCGAACTGCTCGATCTGGCGCAGAAATTCATCAAGTCGAAGACCGCGGACTGGTCGCCGGAGATGGTCAAGGATCCGGTACAGGCACACCTGCTTAAGCTGATCGCGTCGAAGAAGCGCCGGAAGGGCGCGCGGGTTTCTGCTACTCGCGAGGACGGACGGCCGGCCAATGTCGTCAACCTCTTCGACGCTCTGAAGAAGCGCCTCCAGGCTGACAAGTCGCTTCGTCTAAGCGCCATGGTCATAGTGCACCCCCCGTCGTCCCCGGCCCCCGGCGAGCAGGCGTGAACTGTATCGAGAGCGCTTCCAGGACGATGAAGGCAACCGCTACACGGTGATCGTTTGGCAGAACAAGCCGGGGCTCTCGACCGTCTCATACTCGCTGGAGGACGGGACACTGGTCCATTACGAGGACGAGTGCCTCTCGCTTCCATCGGGAAAATGATAACCTGTTGTCTGGACTGACGGTCAGCCCATTTCGGGCCGCACGCGAATCTGGCACGGCCGGCGCATGCCCTACCCGCCTGACAACCCGCCCACGAAGTTCTCAGTTTTCGCCGGCCGCGAGGTGTCCACGTGGTCGGAGGAATGGAAGCACGAGTGCGAGGTGCGGTTTCCGGCCGAGGTCGATCGCCAACGGCTATAGATTGATCCAAGACTTGCCGGGGCGGCACACCTATGGCGAATTGACGAGTATTGTCGACGGTTTCTGGCTTCTAAGACGGTTTGATCAACACGCCATGGCGCTCGCAAAGTCGCTCACCAGCATGTTACATAAGTCGATTGATCCCTGGCTATCGGCGACCCGAAAGGTGCGGTTGCGGGATTACGGCCTGAAGCCAGGCGAGATCCTACCAGTAGCGCATCTTCATCCCGAAACGCCGCACTGCTGCGGACACCCGCTATGCGGTCTTATTGTTGCCGACGCGCGTCGGTTCCATCGCCGCAATGCGCCTCAAACGGGCCTTCGGCGCTGGGTCGTGCCAACTGCGATGCTGGTTGATATGGGTCGTTTTCCGACATCGGACGCCTATATGCGAGCCGTTTCAAAGCGCTCTCGCGGCAATATCGTGCGTGCCGCCAAAAAGGCCGCACGCCTCGGTGTCAGCTGCGTGCCAATCCACGCGGACGGTTACGCAGCAAGCATTGCAGCCATAGCCGCGTCCAAACGCTTCAGATCCGGTGGCCCAGTCCTGTCAGCATGGGTCAGTTCTGGGGCAGGCCTCGTCGATTCACGGGAGCAACCTACGGCGCCTCCCTGCGCCTCGCATTGGACACTGACGTGGGGCGCTTTCGTTCACGAAGATTGTGGTGCGCGGCTGATCGCACATGTTTCGCTGAGACGGGTCGGTGACATGTGCCGCACGCACGAGATCATGTGCCACGGTGACTATCTAAAAACCGGAGCCTTGAAATTTCTGTTCCTCGAGGTGGCCCGCTGGCTCATGGACAGACGAGCACCTGAAGCTCAGGGGCTCCGCTGGTTTATGTACGGCGCCATGGAACACGGCGGCGTCGGACTGCATGAATGGAAGAGATTGCTCTGTTTCGAGCCCACCAACCTGGCTTTTGCGCCGGGATGACCCTTCATGTTTCACCATCGCAGCACTGATGGTTACGTAGTGTTCGCCGAGTGGCATGGGCCTCTGATGCTTGAGGAGGCAGCAGGCCCGCCCGCCGCCCGTGGGATGGCAATATTTGCCGTCAGCGCCCTCGGCTTTCTGGCTGGCTGGTCGTTGGGAATCATGACCTGGTCGGCTACCTGGCGACGTGCAAAAGCTTTGTCCGCATCTTCTGATCGCAGTCATCCATAGGTTGGCTATCGACCCATCTCGGACGTTGGCGCGAACGCAAAAAGCCGGCGCCACCCTGAAGGATGACGGCAGCCAAGTTTAGGGAGGAAACGCCCGAAGGCAGCCGGCTAGGCCGGCCAGTCCGTTTTGCGGCGTTCAGCCGCCCGATTTCGGGGGCATCGGGATAGACGGCGGGCCATCCCGCCAGCAGCGCGCCCAGCGGATCACTGCGTCACAAACCGTCATACCGACGAGGCCGAGCAGTGAAGCCGACCGAACCCTCGATATCGCCTGTCGGATAGGCCCAGAGGTCGAGCCATTTCCGGATGAGTGTCATCGCCACTGGCGTCGCGTAACCGGCCCCGCCGCCGCGGATGACCGCAGGGCCAGAACCTTCAACCGCCCATGACTTTCATGGCGGCGTCCATCGCCTTCTCCTTTGGGTTTGCGGTGCAGTAGGTCTTCATCTTGGCATCGACCTCAGCGGCCATCTTGTCCATGGCAGCGTCGCCGGTCTTCGGCGTGCCGCCAGTGGCCACGACGGTCTTGAGATAATCCGCGCAGGTCATCTCGGGGTCGGTGGCCTGAGCAGAGGCAGAGAGGGAAACGAGCGTCAACGCAAAGGCCGCGGCGGCAGTGCGGCGTGTCGTAGTCATAGGCATGATGAAAATCCTGAAGCGCCAGCCGACATGATGCCGGAAATGCGCACGCTTCAGGTGCACAGTGCCGCACGATCGCGCAAGCGATATTTCCTTGGCGAATCTTCCAATGGGCGGTCGCTCTACACCGGAGGATGGGGAAACGAAGGTGGCCCATCGCGCCAGCGCTGCACCCAGCGGATCACTGCGTCGTAGGCGGTCATGCCACAGAGGCCGACGACGAAGACGACAGAACCGCCCACATCGACTGAGGACAGGGGGAAGCCTCACCATTCGAGCCAACGCATGGCGATGGCGTTGGCTGTCGGGCCGACGCTTCCGGCTGTGAGGGCTCCGACGATCGTCGACGCGATACGCTGTGCCCAGGAAAGGTTCTTGACCACGAGGCCGCGGACTATGCCGACTGAGGCGCCAAAGATGAGGTCGAATAGACGCATTCCGATCAGCTCGTGGATGATGTCGCGGCGCGGAGGTGGGATTTCCGACATCAGGCAGCCCGCGTTCGGTTCCAATAGACCCACCAGCCGACGTCGATCAGCGTCGCAATGGCTCCAACCGCCGCCGTCGCCATGTCGGCGTTTAGGATGCACTTGGTGACAAGCAGGCCTGCGCCGAAACTCAGCCCTTGCGAATGAGCTGCTGTGCGGTGTCCCAGTTCATACTGACCTCCTTCAGTTTGGAGGGCGGCTCAGCCGCGATTGGCGGCCTCGATCACTTGCAGCGCCCTGATCGTCTCGCCGATCGCGATGGCGAGGTCCGCGGCGATGGGGGGCGGCTTGGCGCAGAACTGCGAAAGCGCAACCTGCCCCTGCTGCGCGGCGGCGCGGACGTTCTCGGGCGCGAGCAGATCGACGGCGAGCGCTGCCGTCTGGAGATCGGCACAGCGCGCGGACAGATGGTCGCTGGTTTCAGCGATCCTGCTGTCGAGGGCCTGGCAGCCGGCAAGCGCCAGCGCGCCCAAGGCGACGAGCGCCAGGACGGTACGTTTCATGATGGTGCTCCGATATTGGGGAAGCGGCGAACCCGGCCGCTGCGGGATCAGGCTCGAGCGGCTGCGATCGCCGCCATGAACTGCTGGTAGAAGCTGGTGATCTCTTCCCAGCTCTCTGACGACCGGCCAGCGAGCCGACGACGTTCAGGGCGCAATCTTCTCGCTGGCGCGGACCAAGACAGGGAGGGCCGCACCGGCTTCGCTCGGCAAGCGGGCGACCTGGCGCTCGACTCCTACATCGCTAACCTTGCGTTCGAGCGATGCCGCATGCCCCGATCTTCAGGACGCGGGGCGCCCCCACGATGCCGAAGGGAGGCAAGCCTCAGCAGCCCTCGCCCTACACGAAGAACAAGCTCGCTGAGGACTTCCGGACGATTCGCACGGCGGAGTTCGGCGAGGCTGAGGATCGCAAGCTGTCCGACATGCCACGGTCGGGAACTGTCGAGGCGACTGTGGGCGGAGTGGACGCCCAAGCCGTATCGACCAAGATGCCAAACACCCTCACAGCCTCCGCCCGACTTCAGAAGACCTATAACCCAGTCAACCTGGCGACGGTGCGCGAGGTGGACGCGATCAGAAGCGGGTGGCGGGCCAAGCTTCGCGAGAACAAAACGCGATGAAATTTGTAACCGGGCCGGTTGAGGATTTGTAACGGAGAAAGGAGCGCATGATGCAACTCCTTGAAATATATGGCGCGGGCGACGGGGCTCGAACCCGCGACCTCCGGCGTGACAGGCCGGCACTCTAACCAACTGAGCTACGCCCGCGCTGGGCGGCTGAGGCATTCGCCGTCAGCGACGTGGTGAGTATTGCCCCCGGCCTGAAGTGTCAAGCGCGTGATGCCGGCAAATTCACAGCTGGGGAAAAATCCCTTCGCCGGCATTCACGGTTCAGGCGTTCCGCCTTCCGTTTCCGGCGACGCAAGACAGGGATCGAGCAGCACGTGCCGGCGGTCCTGGCGGTTATACCCGCCCCGCAGGATGGCTTTTTCGCCCAATTTGAGATCGTTGGCGCTGTAGGTCACGCACAGCACGCGGACGCCCGGCTCGGCACAAACGGCGACGTACCAGAGCGCGCCATCGGTCTGAATCAGGGACACCGTGCCGGCGATCGCCATGTCGACGCGCGAATCGGGCGGCACCGATTCGGGCAATTGCCCGGAGATGTCCTCGCAGCTCGCTGGCTTGCCGGGCTGCTCCGGCTGGGAGAATGCCGGACGGTCGACAAAGAACGAATCCGGTAGCAGGGTTTGTGCCAGCGCCGGCTCCAGGCCCGAAGCGGCGGATAGGCTGGCGACGGCAAGGGCGTACCGGCGGCGGCGGGAGCGGATCAGGGATAACGCGTTCACCCGCGTCACCCTGGCCATCAAGATGGCGGAATTCCGTCCGCCCTCGCGATTCCTCCACGCCTTGAAGCGCATGGTGCTTGCGATACGGCTCCCGAGGCCTTAAACGGCGAGCGCCGGGGGCGGTTAGCTCAGTTGGTAGAGCGCCTCGTTTACACCGAGGATGTCGGCGGTTCGAGCCCGTCACTGCCCACCACCCTTTCCCTTGATGTCCAGGCTTGCCAGGCGGCCCCACCGGGCTGGAGCCCTGGGCGCCGTCTTGCGCCCAAAAGAAAACCGCCGGCGCTTGCGCGCCGGCGGCTCTCATTCCTCAGATCGAAGATCAGTGGGCGACGGCGCCCGCCGCCTCATCATCCGGGCCCGGGGCGGGCACGGCCTTCAGATCCTCTTCCCAGACGATCGGAACCGGCTGGCGGGTCAGCGCATGCTGCAGCACCTGCTCCATGCGCGAGACCGGGACGATCTCCATGCCGTCCTTCACCGACTTGGGAAGATCGATCAGATCCTTGGCGTTCTCCTCCGGGATCAGCACCTTCTTGATGCCGCCCCGCAGCGCCGCCAGGAGCTTCTCCTTCAACCCGCCGATCGGCAGCACCCTGCCCCGCAGCGTGATCTCGCCGGTCATGGCGACGTCACGGTTGGTCGGGATGCCGGTCAGGATCGAGACGATGGCGGTGGCCATCGCGATGCCGGCCGACGGCCCGTCCTTCGGAGTAGCCCCCTCGGGAACGTGGACGTGGATGTCGCGCCGGTCGAAGAGCGGCGGCTCGATCCCGAAATCGACGGCCCGCGAGCGGACATAGGACGCCGCCGCAGAGATCGATTCCTTCATCACGTCGCGCAGGTTGCCGGTGACGGTCATGCGGCCCTTGCCGGGCACCATGACGCCCTCGATCGTCAGCAGTTCGCCGCCGACCTCGGTCCAGGCCAGGCCGGTGACGACACCGACCTGATTCTCCGTCTCCGCCATGCCGTAACGATAGCGCGGCGGGCCGAGATATTCCTCGAGCAGCGGCTCGTCGACGACGACCTTGTCCTTCTTGCCCAGCACGATGTCCTTCACGCCCTTGCGGACCGTGTTGGAGATCTCGCGCTCGAGGTTACGGACGCCGGCCTCGCGGGTGTAACGCCGCACCAGGGTCTGCAGAGCCTCGTCGGTGATCGACCACTCCTTACCGGTCAGCCCGTGCTTCTTGATCGCGTTCGCGATCAGGTGCTTGCGCGCGATCTCGGTCTTCTCTTCCTCGGTGTAGCCGGCGATGCGGATCACCTCCATCCGGTCCAGCAGGGCCGGCGGGATGTTCAGCGTGTTCGCCGTCGTCACGAACATCACGTTCGACAGGTCGTAATCGACCTCGAGGTAATGGTCGTTGAAGGTCGAGTTCTGCTCGGGGTCGAGCACCTCCAGCAGGGCCGCCGAGGGATCGCCGCGGAAGTCCTGGCCCATCTTGTCGATCTCGTCGAGCAGGATGAGCGGGTTCGAGGTCTTGGCCTTCTTCATCGACTGGATGATCTTGCCGGGCATCGAGCCGATATAGGTACGCCGGTGACCGCGGATCTCGGCCTCGTCACGCACGCCGCCGAGCGACATGCGGACGAACTCGCGCCCCGTCGCCTTCGCGATCGACTTGCCGAGCGAGGTCTTGCCGACACCCGGAGGGCCGACAAGGCACAGGATCGGGCCAGCGAGCTTGTTGGCGCGCTGCTGCACGGCGAGATACTCGACGATGCGATCCTTGACCTTGTCCAGGCCGAAGTGATCGTCGTCCAGCACCAGCTGGGCGGCGTTGAGGTCCTTCTTGATCTTCGAGCGCTTGCCCCACGGGATGCCGAGCATCCAGTCGAGATAGTTGCGCACGACGGTCGCCTCCGCCGACATCGGCGACATCTGGCGAAGCTTCTTCAGCTCGGCCGTCGCCTTGTCGCGGGCTTCCTTGGTCAGCTTGGTCCGGGCGATGCGCTCTTCCAGCTCGGCCAGCTCGTCACGGCCTTCCTCGCCGTCGCCCAGCTCCTTCTGGATCGCCTTCATCTGCTCGTTGAGGTAGTACTCGCGCTGGGTCTTCTCCATCTGACGCTTGACGCGCGAGCGGATGCGCTTCTCGACCTGGAGCACGGACATCTCGCTTTCCATGAGCGAGAGCACCTTCTCCAGACGATGAGCGACGTTGGTGATCTCCAGCACGCCCTGGCGATCGGCGATCTTGACCGCCAGATGCGAGGCGACCGTATCGGCGAGCTTGGCCGGCTCGTCGATCTGCGAGACCGCAGCGACGATCTCTCCCGAGATCTTCTTGTTGAGCTTCACATAGCTCTCGAACTCGCTGACGACCGAGCGGGCGAGCGCCTCGACCTCGACCTTCTTGCCTTCCTCCTCGGCCTGGCCGGTGGCCTCCGCCTCGTAGTAGGATTCGGTCGCGGAATAGGACAGCGCCTTGGCGCGGCCGACGCCCTCGACCAGCACCTTCACGGTGGAGTCGGGCAGCTTGAGAAGCTGCAGCACGCGGGCGAGCGTGCCGATTTCATAGATATCCTTGGTCTGCGGGTCATCGTCGCCGGCGTTCTTCTGGGTCGCCAGCAGGATGAGCCCGTCCGTCTTCACCACTTCCTCGAGCGCGCGGATCGACTTCTCGCGCCCGACAAAGAGCGGGACGATCATATGCGGGAAGACGACGATGTCGCGCAAAGGCAGAACCGGGTAGGTGCCGGTCTCGCCTGGGACGAAGGGAGCGCGTGGCGTCGAGCCAGTCATGGCAGTTCCTTTGCAGTTGCGCCCGGCGAACCCCCAAGATGGGCGGAGCGATCGGACGTATGCGGCCGGAGCGACCATTCGCTCCTCCGCCCCTGCGCATCGCACCCTAGCTAGGCATGCGACTCTCGCAAGTGCACCTAAAGTGGAGACTTCCTCGCCGGCTTTCAAGCGAGGTATCCGGGCCATGCACCGCTGTCCTGCAGCGGGCGAAGGGCGGAAACCACGACCTGCGACGGTTCAGTCCCGGACGGAGCTGTCGCAGTGCGGCACTGCGATCAGCCCATGCCATCACAACGCAAAACGCGCGCCAATGGCGCGCGTCGCGTTGTCGCAAGGCCTGAGAAAACCTCAGGCCGAGGCGGTCTTGGTTTCGTCCTCGCGCTCGGCGTAGATGAACAGCGGCCGCGCCTTGTTCTCCACGGCCTCCGGCCCGATCACGATTTGCTCGACGCCCTCGAGCCCGGGCAGCTCGTACATGGTCTCGAGCAGAATGCCCTCCATGATCGAACGCAGGCCGCGCGCGCCGGTCTTCCGCTCGATCGCCTTGCGGGCGATCAGGCTGACGGCCTCGTCGGTGAAGGTGAGCTGGGTGTCCTCCATCTCGAAGAGACGCTGATACTGCTTGACCAACGCGTTCTTCGGCTCGGTCAGGATGGTCTTCAGCGCCGGCTCGTCAAGGTCTTCCAGCGTCGCCAGGACCGGCAGGCGGCCGACGAATTCCGGGATCAGGCCGAACCTCAACAGATCCTCGGGCTCGACCTCGCGGAAGATCGCGCCCGTGCGGCGCTCGTCGGGCGCCTTGACGGTCGCGCCGAAGCCGATCGAGGTGCCCTTGCCGCGGCTCGAAATGATCTTGTCGAGACCGGCGAAGGCGCCGCCGCAGATGAAGAGGATGTTGGTGGTGTCGACCTGCAGGAATTCCTGCTGCGGATGCTTGCGCCCGCCCTGCGGCGGCACGGAGGCGACGGTGCCTTCCATGATCTTCAGCAGCGCCTGCTGGACGCCCTCGCCCGACACGTCGCGGGTGATCGAGGGGTTGTCCGACTTGCGGCTGATCTTGTCGATCTCGTCGATATAGACGATGCCGCGCTGGGCCCGCTCGACATTGTAGTCGGAGGCCTGGAGCAGCTTGAGGATGATGTTCTCGACATCCTCGCCGACATAGCCGGCCTCGGTCAGCGTCGTGGCGTCGGCCATGGTGAAGGGCACGTCGAGGATACGGGCGAGCGTCTGCGCTAGCAGCGTCTTGCCCGAGCCGGTCGGCCCGATCAGCAGGATGTTCGATTTGGCCAGCTCGACGTCGTTGTGCTTCGTCGCGTGGCTGAGGCGCTTGTAGTGGTTGTGGACCGCTACCGAGAGCACCTTTTTGGCGTGATCCTGGCCGATGACATAGTCGTCCAGAACCTTGCGGATCTCCTTAGGCGTCGGCACGCCGTCCTTCGACTTCACCAGCGCGGATTTCGATTCCTCGCGGATGATGTCCATGCAGAGCTCAACGCATTCATCGCAGATGAACACGGTCGGGCCCGCGATGAGCTTGCGGACCTCGTGTTGGCTCTTGCCGCAGAAAGAGCAGTACAGCGTGCTCTTCGAGTCGCCGCCGGGCTTATTAGCCATTGTCCATCTCCAGTTCCGGAGACCGGGACCACACCAGCCGAGGCGGATGCAACCGTCGTCTCTCCGTCATAAATAAGCGCTCAGATCACGATGATTAGGTTAACGACCCGTTCCGATACATCCGGATACGCTGGGCCAATCCAAACCGGATCATAGTGGAGCGCTAGTCCGCTCACCCCCGACCCCATGCAAACACGGGGCCGATCTGCTTTCAATATGGCCCCTGTGAGCCGGCGCGCCAACCCACAGGTTCCACACCCCGCGTCGCAGGGCTCAGGCCGCCTCTTCCGGCCGCTTCTCGATGACCTGATCGATCAGACCGAACTCCTTGGCCTGCTCCGCGGTCATGAAATTATCGCGCTCCAGCGCGTTGTGGACGTCCTCGTAGGGACGGCCGGTGTGCTTCACGTAGATTTCATTGAGCCGCTTCTTCAGGCTCTCGACTTCCTTCGCATGGATCAGGATGTCGGTGACCTGGCCCTGATAGCCGCCGGAAGGCTGGTGAACCATGATGCGGGCGTTCGGCAGCGCGAAGCGCATGTCCTTGGCGCCGGCCGTCAGCAGCAGCGAGCCCATCGAGGCGGCCTGGCCGACGCAGAGCGTCGTCACCGGGCAGCGGATGAACTGCATCGTGTCGTAGATCGACAGGCCCGAGGTAACTACGCCGCCGGGCGAGTTGATGTAGAAGGAGATCTCCTTCTTCGGGTTCTCGGCCTCGAGGAAAAGCAGCTGGGCGACGACCAGCGAGGCGGAGAAGTCCTCGACCGGGCCGGTCAGGAAGATGATGCGCTCCCGCAGCAGGCGCGAGTAGATGTCGAAGGCGCGCTCGCCCCGGCTCGACTGCTCGACCACCATCGGGACGAGATTGTTGTAGGTCTCGATCGGATCGCGAAGCATTGATCTGTCCTCGGATGAGTGCGCCGGATTGCGGCGGTTTTGTCGAATCAGCGGCTGTCTCGGAAGACATTCACATAAGCACGCCGAACGCGACTGAAAAGGGAAGCGCCGCCGGTCACGAAGGCCGGCGGCGCGAATGCTGAAATTAAGGTTGCCGGCAGCCTCAGGCGGAGGCTTCGTCGGCCTTGTCCTCGGCCTTCTTGCTCTTCTTGGCAGCAGCCTTCTTCGGCTTGGCCTCGGCGGTCTCCTCGGCCTCGTCGTCGGCGTAGAGCGCCTCGCGCGACACCGTCTGATCGGCGACCTTCACCTGGCCGAGCAGATGGTCGACGACCTTCTCCTCGAAGATCGGGGCGCGGATCTCGGCGAGCGCCTGCGGGTTCTTGCGGTAGAACTCCCAGACCTCCTTCTCCTGGCCCGGGAACTGGCGGGCGCGCTCGATCAGGGCCTGGGTGACCTCGTCATCCGAGATCTGGACCTTGGCCTGCTCGCCGATCTCGGCCAGCACGAGGCCGAGGCGCACGCGGCGCTCGGCGATCTTGCGGTAATCCGCGCGGGCGGCGTCCTCGGTGGTGTCCTCGTCGGCGAAGGTCTTGTTGGCGGCCTTCATGTCGGCCTCGACCTGGCTCCAGACGCTGCTGAACTCCTGCTCGACCAGGGTCGGCGGCAGCTCGAAGGTGTACTTGCCGTCGAGCGCGTCGAGCAGGCCCTTCTTGAGCTTGCGGCGGGACTGAGCCTGGAAGTCGCGGCCGATCTGCTCGCGCACGGCAGTCTTAAGGGCGTCGAGCGACTCCATGCCGAAGGCCTTGGCGAGCTCGTCGTCGATCTTGGCCGCATCGGCCTTCTGGATCTCGGTGACGGTGACCTCGAACTCGGCGGGCTGGCCGGCGAGGTGGGCCGCCCCGTAGTTCTCCGGGAAGGTGACCTTGATCGTG
This sequence comes from Allobosea sp. 05T438, assembly GCF_056396025.1. Taxonomy (NCBI): domain Bacteria; kingdom Pseudomonadati; phylum Pseudomonadota; class Alphaproteobacteria; order Hyphomicrobiales; family Alloboseaceae; genus Allobosea; species Allobosea sp. 05T438. The sequence continues at coordinate 50,039 of NZ_JBFTKQ010000019.1, read as the reverse complement.
CGGGTCTCGCCCTGCTTCGCGCCCTCGAGCTGCTCCTCGAAGCCGGGGATGAACTGGCCGCCGCCGAGATCGAGCGGGATGCCCTCGCCGGTGCCGCCCTCGAAGGCCTTGCCGTCGATGGTGCCGACATAGGAGATGATCAGGCGGTCGCCGCTCTCGGCCTTGGACTTCTCGCCCTTCGGCGAATAGGTGCGGTTGCCGGCAGCCATGCGCTCCAGCGCGGCGTCGACATCGGCGTCAGGCACCTCGGCGACGGGCTTCGTCAGCGAAACGTCGGAGATGTCGGCAAGCTCGATCTTCGGCAGCACCTCGAGCGCGACGGTGAAGGCAAGATCGCCCTTGGCCTCCATCGCGGCCTCGATCTCTTCCTTGTTCTCGGGGAAGCGGATCTGCGGCTCGAAGGCGAGCTTCAGATTGTTGTCGGCGACGATCTTCTGGTTGGCTTCGTTGACGGCGTTCTGCAGCACGTCCGACATCACCGAACGGCCATAGAGGCGGCGCAGATGCGCGACCGGCACCTTGCCGGGACGGAAGCCGTTGATCTTGGCCTTGCCCTGAAGGTCCTGCAGGCTGTCGTCGAGCCTGGTCTTCAGGTCGGCGGCGTTCAGCACCACCTGGAATTCGCGCTTGAGGCCCTGGGACAGGGTTTCGGTCACGTTCATTTTTTTACCGCCAACAGCTCGTTTACGTCTCAATGTCCAAAGCGCGACGCCGGTTCCGACCGCCGCCGCGCTCGCGAAAAAACCAAGCCGATGGTGCGGGCGGAGGGACTCGAACCCCCACGACTTTCGCCGCTGGTACCTAAAACCAGTGCGTCTACCAATTCCGCCACGCCCGCCGGCCCGATAGCGCTGCGCGCGAGCAAACGCAGCGCGGCCATCGTCAAGCCGCAGCGCTATACGCATTTCGGCCGCGCCATGCAGCAAAAAAATGACGGTTCTGCAAAGAACGCCTTTCGCGACGGTTTTTGCCGCGGGCGCCGCCGCGCCTCTCGCCTCGGAGGCCTGCCCGGATTATGCGATATCCCATGACGATATCGCGCCCTGCCCGACCACCGCTTCCGTCCCGTCGGCTCGTGCTCGCCGGCCTTGGCGGCGCCGGGCTCTTCCCGCCAGCGAAGGGCTTCGCACAGGCATCGGCCGACGCACCGAAAGCGCCGGATGCCGCGCAGCCCCGCGCGCTCACGGCCGCATCAGCCAAGGCGCGGCTGCGCCCGACGCCACCGGTCGACACCGAGATCTGGGCCTTCGATGGCGCAACACCGGGCCCGACGCTGCGAATCAAGCAGGGCGAAACGCTGAGCCTGAAACTGGAGAACCGGACCACCGCTCCGCTCGGGCTGCATTGCTACGGTCTGCGCGGCCCAGCAGCACGCGACGGCGTCGGCGGCTTCAGCCAGCCGCCGATCCCTCCGGGCGAGACCGGCGAGATCCGCCTGACCCCGCCGGACAGCGGCACCCTGCTCTACCGGCCACTGGTCCTCGGCGGCTCCTCGGAGCCTTGTGGCCGCGGTCTGAGCGGCCTGCTGATCGTCGAGGAGCCGGAGCCGCCTGCGGTCGAGCTCGACCTGCCCGTGCTGGTGACGGACTGGCTCCTGGGTGACGACCAGTCGCTTCAGCCCTTCGTTCTGCAAGGGAACCCCGCCGCTTCCGCCGGACGGCTCGGCAGCTGGCTCACTGTGAATGGCCGCTCGCCGCCCCTGCCGGTGACGGCAAGGCCGGGCGCGCGGATCCGACTGCGCCTCGCCAATGCCTGCAACGCCCGGATCATGCGGCTGCGCTTCGACGGCGGCAAGCCGACCGTGATCGCGGTCGACAGCCAGCCGACGGAGAGCTTCGAGCCGGTCCGCTCGCAACTGCCCTTCGCGCCGGGAACGCGCTACGACGTGATCCTCGACCTGCCGGTGGAAGTCGGCGCCTCGGTCAACGTCACCGCCCTGATCGGGCCGGGCCTGCCGCTGGTGCGAATCGTGACCGCGGGAGAGCCGAGGGTCCCGCCCGCCGCTGTTCCCCAGCTCAAGCTCAACCCGGCGCTGCCCGCAGCTGTCCGCATGCAGGATGCCACGCGCCCGGAAATCGTGATCGAAGGCGGCGCGAAGCTCTCCGACGACCAGAAGCTGGATTTCTCGGGCCTCGACCTCGCCAGGCCTTGGCTCATCAATGGCGGGGTCGGCAGCCTCGACAGCAAGCCCCTGTTCAGCGCGAAGCGCGGCACGCCGATGGTGATCGCCATCGACAACCGCACCGCCTTCATCCAGCCGATGCACGTCCATGGCCACGGCTTCCGGCTGCTGCACCCGCTCGACGACGGCTGGGAGAACTATTTCCTCGACACCGTACAGATTCCGGAGCGCAAGAGGCTGCACATCGCCTTCATTGCCGACAATCCCGGCCGCTGGCTGATCTCCTCGACCGTGCTGGAACGCTTCGACCTCGGCGTCTGGACCTGGTTCGAGGTGACGTGAGGCCGGGCCGTCAGAGGCCCAACCGGTCGACCACGTCCTGCACGATCGCGTCCTTGCTGTCCTCGACCGAGACGACCAGCGGCCGCTCGTCCGGTCCGGGCTCCTCCAGCGCCGCGAACTGGCTGTCGAGCAGCGCCGGCGGCATGAAATGGTGCTGGCGGGCGGCCATGCGCCGGCCGATCAGCTCGCGCGAGCCCTTGAGATAGACCAGCGCCACGTCTGGGCGGTCGCCGACGATCACCTGCCGATAGGCGCGCTTCAGCGCCGAGCAGGTGACGATGCCGTGCTCGTCCTTCCCCCTCAGATCGTCGATCCAGGCGGCGATGGCAGCGAGCCAGGGCTTGCGATCCTCGTCGGTCAGCGGCGTGCCGCCGGCCATCTTGGCGACGTTCTCGGGAGGGTGGAAGGAATCGGCGTCGCGGAAGGGCCAGCCGAGACGCGCGGCCAGCCGCTCGCCCAGCGAGGTCTTGCCGGAGCTGGCGACGCCCATGACGACGATGACGGCCGGATCGCCGTCCTTATGCTCTGCACTCACGCTGATCAGCCCTGCTTCTTCGGCTCGACATGGCCGCCGAAGCCGGCGCGCATGGCGGAGAGGATCTTCTCGCCGAACGTATGGTCCACCCGCGAGCGAAAGCGCGCGAACAGCGCCGAGGTCAGCACTTCGGCCGGCGTCGCCGTCTCGACGGCGGCATCGACCGTCCAGCGCCCCTCGCCCGAGTCCGAGACGTTGCCGGTGTAGGAGGACAGCTCCTCATCTGCCGCCAGCGCCTCCGCCGTCAGGTCGAGCAGCCAGGAGGTGACGACCGAGCCGCGCCGCCAGACCTCGGCGATCTCGGTGACGTCGAAGTCGAAGCCGTATTCGGCCGGCAGGCCCTCCTTGGCGGAGGCATTGCGGAGCAGGTCGAAGCCTTCGGCGAAAGCCTGCATCATGCCGTATTCGATGCCGTTATGGACCATCTTGACGAAGTGGCCGGCGCCGGTGGGACCACAATGCAGATAGCCCTGCTCAGCCGTCGGGTTGCGGCCCTCGCGATGCCGGGTCGGTTCGATGTCGCCCTTGCCAGGCGCCAGCGCCTTGAAGATCGGCTCCAGCCGGTCGAAGGCCGCCTTGTCGCCGCCGATCATCAGGCAGTAGCCACGCTCCAGCCCATGGACGCCGCCGGAGGTGCCGATGTCCATGTAGTGGATGCCCTTGGCCGCGAGTTCCTTGCCGCGGCGGACATCGTCCTTCCAGAAGGCGTTGCCGCCATCGATGAGGATGTCGTCGGCACCGGCAAGGCTGGCGAGCTCGGCGAGCGTCGCCTCGGTGATCTTGCCGGCCGGCAGCATCACCCAGATCGCGCGCGGCGCCTTGAGCTTGGCGACCATGTCCTTGAGATCGGCCGCCACGATCGCGCCGTCGGCGGCGAGCGCCTGCCCCGGCTTCGGATCGCGGTCATAGACCACGCATTCATGGCCGGCGCGCATCAGGCGGCGCACGATGTTGGCCCCCATGCGGCCGAGGCCGATCACTCCAAGCTGCATATCCGACACTCCGCGAAGCCCGCTTTTATCGCTGCTTCAAGCATGGAGGCGGCGGGCGGGGCAAGCCGGCGCAGTTCGGACGCTAGCCTTCGACGCGCTTCTGCAGGGCGCGCCACCGCCCCGGCGTAACACCATAAGCGCGGCGGAACTGGCGGGTCAGATGGCTCTGGTCTGCGAACCCACAGGCGAAGGCGGCGTCCGCGAGGGAGACGTCCCGCACCAGCATGCGGCGAGCGCGCTCGAGCCGGCGCATCACCAGATAATTGTAGGGGCTCGTGCCGAAGGCGGCGCGAAACTGGCGCGCCAGCGCAAAGCGGTCGAGCCCGGCTACAGCTTCGAGCCGCGCCGAATCGACGGCCTCCGTCGCGTGGGCATCGAGATAGTCGCGCGTCCGCTCCAGCGCGACCGGGTCGATGCGCTGCGCCCGGGAGCAAGCCGCCGAGGGATCGAGCGCGAGCAAGGCCCCGGCCAGCCGCTCGAGCATGTCATCGACGGCCATCGGATCGAGCGGCATCTCCAGGTCGCGCAGCGCGCGAGCGATGGCGCCTGCCAGCCGCGCGTCCTGCGACACCGCAGCCGAGACGAAGGGCAAGGCCCGGCCGCGCTCGCCCATCGCATCGCGGATCAGCCGCGGCTCGACATAGAGCATGCGGTAGCGGAAGCCCTCGGCGATGCCGGAACGCCCGTTATGGACCTCGTCCGGGTGGATGACGATCCCGTGTCCGCTGAGGCTGTCTCGCCGGATGCCGCGATAATCGAAGGACTGCACGCCCGAGAGCGTGAGGCCGAAGGCATAGGTGTCGTGGCGGTGTGGATCATAGGCGTAGCCGCGGAAGAAGGCCTCGATCCGCTCGATACCCGGCGCGCCGGTGCCGAGGCGGATCCAATCCTGCCGCTCCGGTCCGCACGATCGTTCAAGACGGGCCTTCCCGGCCTCGGTTAGCGATGAGCCCATGCGCTACGATACCAAGATCGCCCTCGTGGTTCGCGAAAATCTCGCAACCTGGCAGAAACTCAACGTCGCCAGTTTCCTGGCCGGCGGGCTCGTGGGAGCAACCCCGGAAATTTCCGGAGACCCCTACCACGACGGATCAGGCCGGTTCTACGGCCCGCTGATCCGACAGCCGGTACTGATCTTCGCCGCCACGAGCGAGGAGCTGAAGCAAGTGCTGCAACGCGCCCAGGGGCGCGGCGTGCGGGCTCACCTCTACACCAACGAGCTGTTCGCAACCGGCAACGACATCGATAACCGCGCGGCGGTGGCCGGCGTCGCGACCGACGATCTCGACCTTGTCGGCCTCGGGCTCCACGCCGAGCGCAAGGAAATCGACAAGATCGTCAAGGGGCTGAAGCTGCACGGGTGAGATTTCGATTCAGCCGGCGGATTTTCCGGGAATGAGCGCTTGACTTAGAGTGCGCTCGAACCCGTAGCTTCCCGGGCGTCGTGATGAGAAGCGTGTGCTCATGAAGATCGGCGAACTGGCCAGGCGTTCAGGACTATCGGCCCATACGATCCGCTACTACGAGCGGATCGGGCTCCTGCCCTATGCCGACAGGGACCGGTCGAGCCAGCGTGACTACGACGCTTCGATCCTCGTCTGGATCGAGTTCCTCGGCAGGCTGAAGACCACGGGCATGCCGATCCGCGAGATGCTGCGCTACGCGGCCTTGCGGGAACGGGGTTCCAGCACGGAATCCGAGCGTCGCGCGCAGCTGGAACGCCACCGCGAGCAGGTTCGCGCCCGCGTTGCCGAACTCCAAGCCTGCCTTCTCGTCCTCGACACCAAGATCGCCGGCTATGCCGACGTCGAGAAGAGGATCGAAGACCATGACGCATATCAACGCAAACGCCGAAACCAACAGGCGGGAGCGCGGCAGGCGCGCCCTCGCTGAGATCGACGGCGAAGCCGGCCACAAGGTGATTGCAGCGCTCGCCGACATTGCACCCGATTTCGCCGACTACGTGTTCGAATTTTCGTTCGGAGACATCTACTCGCGGCCGGGGCTCGACCTGCGCTCCCGCGAGATCGCGACGATTGCGGCTCTGGCCGCGATGGGCAACGCCCAGCCGCAGCTCAAGGTGCATATCGAGGCGGGTTTGAACGTTGGATTGTCGCGCCAGGAGATCACCGAAATCCTGATACAGATGGCGGTCTACGCCGGCTTCCCGGCAGCGCTCAACGGGCTGTTCGCGGCGAAGGAGGTGTTTGCGACGCGCGATCTCGCGGCCTGAGGCGAGGCGCATCTCGACCCGCTGACTCCTAATCAGCGTGTCTTGCCCTCACACCTGAATGAGCCGCTGCACCTGATTGCCGTCGAGCGTGTCCATCGGGCCGGAGAGCACGACCTCGCCGCGATCCATCACGAACATCGTATCGGCGAGATCGCGGGCGAAGTCGAAATACTGCTCGACGAGCACGATCGCCATGCCGCCCTTCTGGCGGAGATAGTCGATGGCGCGACCGATGTCCTTGATGATCGAGGGCTGGATGCCCTCGGTCGGCTCGTCCAGCACCAGCAGCCTGGGTCGGGTGACCAGCGCCCGCGCGATTGCGAGCTGCTGCTGCTGGCCACCCGAGAGGTCTCCGCCGCGCCGGCCGAGCATCGACTTCAGCACGGGGAACAGGTCGAAGAGTTCATCCGGGACGTAGCGCTCCTTGCGCTTCAGCGGCGCAAAGCCCGTCTCCAGATTCTCCTTCACCGTCAGCAACGGGAAGATCTCCCGCCCCTGCGGCACATAGGCAATGCCGGCGCGCGCGCGCTCCTCGCTGCGTAGGCCGGAAATCTCCTCTCCGTCGAAACGGATATGCCCCGCCGAGATCGCCTGATGGCCGACAATGGCGCGCATCAGCGAGGTCTTGCCGACCCCGTTGCGGCCCATCACGCAGGTGACCTTGCCGGGTTCGGCCGTGATGGAGACGTGGCGCAGGGCCTGGGCGGCGCCGTAGTGCAGGTTGATGGCGTCGACGGTCAGCATGGCTTCGCCTCCACTGCGATCGTGCAGGAGAAAGCGCGGGTCATCCCGGGCAGAGCGCAGCGCAGACCCGGGATCCATGCCTGAACCTCTGTCGGAGGCGCTCCGGCAGGGATTCCGGATCGGCGCGGCTGCGCCGCTTGTCCGGGATGACGGCAGAGGAGAACCGAGGCGTGTGTCGCGATCATCCCTCACCGCCCCAGATAGACTTCGACAACGCGCTCATTGGCGCTGACCTGGTCGAGCGGCCCCTCAGCCAGCACCGAGCCTTCGTGCAGCACCGTGACCTTCACGCCGAGTTCGCGGATGAAGCCCATGTCGTGCTCGACGACGATGACCGAATGATCCCGCGCGATCTCCTTGAGCAGCACAGCGGTCTGCGCCGTCTCGCCGTCGGTCATGCCGGCAGCGGGCTCGTCCACGAGCAGGAGCCTGGGGTCCTGCGCGAGCAGCATGCCGATCTCGAGCCATTGCTTCTGGCCGTGCGAGAGCGAGCCCGCGAGCCGGTCGCGTTTGTCGGCCAATTTCACGATGCCAAGGATGTCGTCGATGCGCTTCTGCTGCGGCGGCTCGGTTTTCCAGAACAGCGTTTTGCCGACCGTGCGCTTCGATTTCAGCGCCAGCAGGATGTTGTCCTCGATGGTGTGGAAGTCGAAGACCGTCGGCTTCTGGAATTTGCGGCCGATGCCGAGATTGGCGATCGCGGCTTCGTCGAGCTTGGTGAGATCGACGGTGCCGCCGAACATGACGGTGCCGACATCGGGCTTCGTCTTGCCGGTGATGATATCCATCATCGTGGTCTTGCCGGCGCCGTTGGGGCCGATAATCGCACGCATCTCGCCGGGCGCGATGGTGAGCGACAGGCCGCGGATCGCCTTGAAGCCGTCGAAGGAGACGCTGACGCCGTCGAGATAGAGCAGCGAAGAGGTCAATGCGCCGGGCACGGGAGCGTTCATCGCATTCACTCCGCCGGGGCCGGCTCGGCGGCCGGTGTCGCGTCGGGTTTGCGGCGGCGCGCCCAGAGCGCCTCGGCGGTGCCAAGGATTCCCTTGGGCAGGAAGAGCGTGACGACGACGAAGAGACCGCCCAGCGCGAAGAGCCAGTAAGGCGCCATGAAGCCCGAGGTGAACACCGTTTTGGCCCAGTTCACCACGCCCGCGCCGAGTGCTGCACCGACCAGCGTGCCGCGCCCGCCGACCGCGACCCAGATCACGGTCTCGATCGAGTTGGCCGGGGCGAACTCGCTGGGGTTGATGATGCCGACCTGCGGCACGTAGAGCGCTCCCGCGACGCCGGCCATGCAGGCCGAGACGGTGAAGACGAAGAGCTTGAAGCGATCGACCCGGTAACCGAGGAAGCGGGTGCGTGACTCCGCATCGCGGATCGCGATGACGACCTTGCCGAGCTTCGAGACGACGATGCCCCGCGCGATGAGAAAGCCGGCGGCCAGCATCACGCAGGTCATCGAAAACAGAGCGGCGCGAGTCCCTTGCGCCTGGACGTTGAAACCGAGGAGATCCTTGAAGTCGGTCAGGCCGTTGTTGCCGCCAAAGCCCATGTCGTTGCGGAAGAAGGCGAGCAGCAGCGCATAGGTCAGCGCCTGGGTGATGATCGAGAGATAGACGCCGGTGACGCGCGAGCGGAAGGCGAACCAGCCGAAGACGAAGGCGAGCAGCCCGGGCACCAGCAGCACCATCAACATGGCGAAGGGGAAGGAGGAGAAGCCCCACCAGTACCAGGGCAGTTCCTGCCAGTTCAGGAAGACCATGAAATCGGGCAGGATCGGGTTGCCGTAGACGCCGCGGGTGCCGATCTGGCGCATCAGATACATGCCCATGGCGTAGCCGCCGAGAGCGAAGAAGGCGCCGTGACCGAGGCTCAATATGCCGCAATAGCCCCAGACGAGATCGAGCGAAACCGCCAGCAGCGCGTAGCAGAGATACTTGCCCCAGAGCGACATGGTCGAGGTCGGGACATGGAAGGGGGAGCTTGCCGGCAGCAGCAGGTTCGCCAGCGGCACCAGCACCGCGAGGCCGATCAGGATGGCGAGGAAGACCCCGCCGCGCTTGTCCATGTTCTGGAGGAGGAAGCGGGTGATCATGCTTCCACCGCCCTGCCCTTGAGCGCGAACAGTCCGCGCGGTCGCTTCTGGATGAAGAGGATGATGCAGACCAGCAGCGCGATCTTGCCGAGCACGGCCCCGGCATAGGGTTCGAGCAACTTGTTGGCGACGCCGAGCGTCATGGCGCCGACCAGCGTGCCCCAGAGATTGCCGACGCCGCCGAAGACCACCACCATGAACGAGTCGATGATGTAGCTCTGGCCGAGATTCGGACTGACATTGTCGATCTGCGAGAGCGCAACACCCGCAAGCCCGGCGACGCCCGAGCCCAGCCCGAAGGTCAGCGCGTCGATGCGGCCGGTGCGGATGCCCATGGCCGAGGCCATGCGCCGGTTCTGGGTGACGGCGCGCATCTGCAGGCCCATCGGCGTCAGCTTGAGGATGGCGAGCAGCGCGGCGAAGACCAGCCCAGCAAAGACGATGATCCAGAGTCGGTTATAGGTGATTGCCAAACCACCAAGTTCGAATGCGCCCGACATGAAGGCGGGCGCGCCGACCTCGCGGTTGGTCGGGCCGAAGGCTGTGCGCACCGCCTGCTGCAGGATCAGGCTGATGCCCCAGGTTGCGAGCAGCGTCTCCAGTGGGCGGCCGTAGAGGAAGCGGATGACGCCGCGCTCGATGGCGATGCCGACCGCACCGGCGACGATGAAGGCCGCCGGGAGCGCAATCGCCAGCGACCAGTCGAACAGCCAGGGCGCATTGGTGCGGATCAGCTCCTGCACCATGAAGGTCGTGTAGGCGCCGAGCATCACCATCTCGCCATGGGCCATGTTGATAACGCCCATCACGCCGAAGGTGATGGCGAGACCGATGGCGGCGAGCAGCAGCACCGAGCCGAGCGAAAGGCCGTACCAGAGGTTCTGGGCGACGGCCCAGAGCTTCAACCTGCCCTCTATGGCAGCGACCGCCCTGCTCTGCGCATCCCGGAGCGTCGGCGTGATCTCTCCGGAGAGGCTGCGCAGCGCCGCCAGCGCATCCTGATCGCCGCGCTCGCGCAGCACCTCGACGGCCGCGACCCGGTCGAGCGGCTGGGCATCGGGCTTGGCGATCAGGATCGCGGCCTGGGCCTGGCGCAAGGCGGCGAGCGCGCGCGGATCGGTCTCCTTGCCGATCGCGGCCTCGACGATCGGCAGCAGGCCAGCATCGCGCGACTTGAAGACGGCCTCCGCCGCGGAGATGCGCTTGCCCGGATCGGGATTGAGCAGGGTCAGGCCGCCGAGCGCGGCCTGGACGGCGCGGCGCACGGCGTTGTTGAGGCGCACCGTCTTCAGCCCCTCGGGAGCGGCGGTCAGCGCCCTTCCGGTACGGGCATCGACAAAGCCACCCGCAACGGTCTTCACCACCACGCTGCCCGGTCCGGCGAGCAGCCGCCCGTCGCCGAGCGCCTCGACGATCAGCGCGGCATTCGGATGGGCGGTCGAGGCCAGGATCTCGATCGCGCGGGAGGTATCGGAATAGCTGTCCGCCGCGAGCCGCGTGAAGGCTTCATCGGCCGTCTGCGCGAAGGATGCGACCGAGGCGGCGAGGAGCGCCACGAGGATGACGGTCGCGTGCTTGAGGCGATGGAAGATGAGCATCGGGCCGGTTCGCCTCACGCTTGGTTCAACCTCAGCCCTCATCCTGAGGAGCCGCGCAGCGGCGTCTCGAAGGATGCTTCCAGCGCTCTCTGGATCATCCTTAGAGACGCGAGCCCTGCTCGCTCCTCAGGATGAGGGCCCGATCTGAAATAGGCCGCTCGTCGAGCCACGAATGAAGGGCGGCCGGGATTTTTCCCGTGCCGCCCTTCCCCCTCATGATCTCAGACGGCGCCGCACTTGCCGGTCTTGACGTTGAAGTTGCCGCACTTCTTCTCAACCCAGTCGCCGATCAGGTCCTTGGAGCCGTCGAGTTCCTTCGACCAGGCATCGCCGGGGACAAGGCCGCTGGTCTTCCAGACGACGTCGAACTGGCCGTCTTCCTTGATCTCGCCGATGAAGACCGGCTTGGTGATGTGGTGGTTCGGGAGCATCTTCGAGATACCGCCGGTCAGGTTCGGCGCCTCGATGCCCGGCAGCGCGTCGATGACCTTGTCCGCGTCGGTGCTCTTCACCTTCTCGACCGCCTTCACCCACATGGCGAAGCCGACGACATGGGCTTCCATCGGGTCGTTGGTGACGCGCTTCGGGTTCTTGGTGAAGGCCTGCCACTGCTTGATGAAGGCCTCGTTCTCCGGCGTCTTGATCGACTGGAAGTAGTTCCAGGCGGCGAGATGGCCGACGAGCGGCTTCGTGTCGATGCCGGCAAGCTCCTCCTCGCCGACCGAGAACGCGACCACGGGAATGTCGGTCGCCTTGATGCCCTGGTTGCCCAGCTCCTTGTAGAACGGCACGTTCGCGTCGCCGTTGATGGTCGAGACCACGGCGGTCTTCTTGCCGGCCGAGCCGAATTTCTTGATGTCGGAGACGATGGTCTGCCAGTCGGAATGGCCGAAGGGCGTGTAGTTGATCAGGATGTCCTCGGGCTTCACGCCCTTGGACTTGAGATAGGCCTCGAGGATCTTGTTGGTCGTGCGCGGGTAGACGTAGTCGGTGCCGGCGAGCACCCAGCGCTCGACCTTCTCCTCCTTGGCGAGATAGTCGACGGCGGGGATCGCCTGCTGGTTCGGCGCGGCACCGGTATAGAAGACGTTGCGCTCGCTCTCCTCGCCCTCGTACTGCACGGGGTAGAACAGGATGTTGTTGAGCTCCTTGAAGACCGGCAGCACCGATTTGCGCGACACGGAGGTCCAGCAGCCGAAAGTGGCCGCAACCTTGTCCTTGGTGATCAGTTCGCGTGCCTTCTCGGCGAAGAGCGGCCAGTTCGAGGCGGGATCGACGACGACGGCCTCGAGCTTCTTGCCAAGCAGGCCGCCCTTCTTGTTCTGCTCCTCGATGAGCATCAGCATGACGTCTTTCAGCGTCGTCTCGGAGATGGCCATCGTGCCCGAGAGCGAATGAAGGATGCCGACCTTGATGGTCTCCTGCTGCGCCGCCGCCGGCAGATGGGAGGATCCGAGGAAAGCGGCGCCGGCCAGAGCCGTGCCGAGGAATTCGCGACGATTGCTGTTCACGGACATCTCCGAAGGATGTTTGTTGGCGGCGCCCCTCGACGCCGGCAGGCCTCCCTGGCCCGGAAGCGACGTTCGCAAGGGCCGTGCCAATCGCACGCAACGTCAGCCGGCTGACGCAAATCTCTGCCGCGAGACGCGCCCTTGAGGAATTTCCTGCGATCATAAGCCAACGCCGCGCAATCATCGGGCTTCAGGCGGTAATTTTGGCTATTTCTTGGTCAAATCTCCTGCCGCATGTTTGTGCACCGCACCATCTGCCCGCAATTTCATCGACGGACACGGGCTTTCCTTTGACGGGCACAGCTTTTTTTTTGGCATTTACGAGTCGCAGAGAATCGCCTTAGCCTCATCTTCGTCGGTAACAACTGAAAGGAGGTGATCCAGTGTCTCATTGTCATCAACCGCTGGTGCAGGGCGGCTGGAGCTGGACCTCTTCTTGCTGGGGTACTTGTTCCGCGTGAGTTTTCGCACCTTTGATCCGGCTCGCTGGATCGCGGTTCGACAATGGAAGGGCTGTCCGAAAGGACGGCCCTTCTTCTTTTGATCTCGCGAATGCTGGCGCGAGCCCAAAAGGCGTGGCAGACAGGCGGGGTGACCTCCTTTCCCAGCCTTTACCCGTCGAGTACCAGCATTGTCCGTTCCTGAACCGAGCCGCGTGGCAATCCTCGACTTCATCGAGGAGGAGCGCGCCGCCGGCCGCGAGGTCGGCCGCCGCGAGATCGCCAAGGCCTTCGGGCTGGACCAGGGCGGCAAGATCTGGCTGAAGCGGCTGCTGAAGGAACTTGCCGAGGAAGGCGAGATCGGCGGCGACGGCAAGGATCGCCCGGTGCATCCGCGCGGTGCGCTGCCTCCCGTGCTGCTGTCCGAGATCAAGCGCCGCGACCGCGAGGGCGACCTCGTCGCCCAGCCTCTCGAATGGGACGAGGCGGAAAGCGGTGCACCCCCGCACATCCTGGTCGAGCGCGTCCGCGACGGACGACGGAAACCGAACGCAGCGGCCCCGGCACCCGGCGTCGGCGATCAGGTCATCCTGAAGCTGACCCGGCTGAGGGGCGTCGAGGGCTTCGCCTATTCCGGCCGCGTGCTCAAGATCATGGGCAAGGCCAGGGCCGCCGTGCTCGGCATCTTCCGGGCCCTGCCCGACGGGTCGGGCCGGCTGGTGCCGATCGACAAGAAGGCGCAGGGGCGCGAGGCGATCATCCCCAAGGGCCGCACCGGCGAGGCCGAGGATGGCGACCTCGTCTCGGTTTCGCTGCGCCGCGAGAGCCGCTTCGGCCCGCCAGAGGCGCATGTGCGCGAACGGCTGGGGTCGATCAAGTCCGAACGCGCCGTCAGCCTGATCGCGATCCACGCCCACGGCATCCCGCATGAATTCCCGCCGGCAGCCCTTCAGGAAGCGGCGGACGCACCGACCGCGACGCTGAAGGGGCGCGAGGACTGGCGCGAGCTGCCGCTCGTCACCATCGACCCGGCGGACGCCAAGGACCATGACGACGCGGTCCATGCGGCGCCCGATGAGGATCCGTCCAATCCAGGCGGCTTCGTCGTCACCGTCGCCATCGCCGATGTCGCGGCCTATGTCCGGCCGGGCTCGGCGCTCGATCGCGAGGCGCTGCAGCGCGGCAATTCGGTTTATTTCCCCGATCGCGTCGTGCCGATGCTGCCGGAACGGATCTCGAACGACCTGTGTTCTCTTCGCGAGAATGAAGACCGCCCGGCTATGGCGGTGCGGCTCGTACTCAAATCCGACGGATCGAAGAAGAGCCACTCCTTCCATCGCGTGCTGATGCGCTCGGCCGCCAAGCTCTCCTACCAGCAGGCGCAGGCCGCCATCGACGGCAAGCCGGACGGGAAGACCGGACCGATCCGCGAGAGCGTGCTGATGCCGCTCTGGGCGGCCTATGGCGTGGCGGCCCGCGCCCGCGACCAGCGCCAGCCGCTCGATCTCGACCTGCCCGAGCGCAAGTTGATCCTGAAGCCCGACGGCGCGGTCGAGCGCGTGATCGTGCCGGAGCGATTGGCGGCGCATCGGCTGATCGAGGAGTTCATGATCCTCGCCAATGTCGCGGCGGCCGAGACGCTGGAGAAGGCCGGGAGCCTGCTGGTCTATCGCTGCCATGACGAGCCTTCGCTCGAGAAGATGCGCGCGCTCGGCGAGGTCCTGGCCTCGATCGGCATCAAGCTGCCGAAGGACGGGGCGCTCAGGCCCGTGCTGTTCAACCGCATCCTGGCGATGATCAAGGGTTCGGAGAACGAGACGCTGATCAACGAGGTGGTGCTGCGCACGCAGGCGCAGGCCGAATATGTGGCCGAGAATTACGGGCACTTCGGACTCAATCTGCACCGCTATGCGCATTTCACCTCGCCGATCCGCCGCTATGCCGATCTGATCGTCCACCGCGCGCTCGTCACCGCGCTCAAGCTCGGCGATGATGGCCTGCCGAAGAACACGACGCTCGCCGAACTGCGCGAGGTAGCGACCCGCATCTCCGCCGCCGAGCGCCGCGCCATGGCGGCGGAGCGCGAGACCACCGACAGGCTGATCGCACACTTCCTCGCCGATCAAATCGGCGCGAGCTTCGACGGACGCGTCGGCGGGGTGAACCGCGCCGGGCTTTTCGTGAAGCTCAACGACACCGGCGCCGACGGTTTCATCCCCGCCTCCACTCTCGGGGGCGACTATTACCGCTATGACGAGGCTGCCCATGCCCTGGTCGGCGAGCGCACCGGCGAAAGCTGGCGCCTCGGCGACAAGGTGCACGTCAAGCTGGTCGAGGCCGCCCCCGTCGCAGGTGCGCTGCGCTTCGAGCTGCTCTCGGCCGGCAGAACTGTGGCGACTGGCCGCGCTGGCAAGCGCCGCGGCGGCGCGCCATATGGGGAAAGCCGGCCGGCGACCTTTGGCAAAAGGGCCAAGCCGGGCCGGGCCAAGCCCGGCAAGAGGCGGTGATGAGCGTCCAGATCCACAGCGCGGAAACGCATGTCGAGGCCCGCGACTGGCGCGAAGCCGTGGCGCGCGGGCTGAAAGGCCGCTGCCCGCATTGCGGGCAGGGCCGGCTGTTCCGCGCCTTCCTGAAGCCGGTCGATGCCTGCGAAGCCTGCGGCGAGGAGTTGCATCATCAGCGCGCCGACGACCTGCCGCCCTATATCGTCATCACCATCGTCGGCCATATCGTGGTCGGCGGCATCCTGCTCGCTGAGAAGTACGGCGACTGGCCGATGTGGTGGCACATGGCGCTCTGGCCGGCGTTGACGCTGATCCTGTCCATCGCCCTGATGCAGCCCGTGAAGGGCGGCGTCGTCGGCCTGCAATGGGCCGTGCGCATGCACGGCTTCGGCGGCGAGCCCGACCGGCCCGAACGCCAGCCCCTGCCCTCACCTGGACCGCGCCCATGACCGATCATACCGTCACCCTGACCCAGGCCGAGCGGGTCCGTACCACGGTCAACCTGCGTCCGAAGGACGCCGCCACCATGCTGATCCTCGACAGGAGCGGCGCGCGCCCGAAGGTGCTGATGGGCAAGCGCCATCCGGGCCACAAGTTCATGCCGGGCAAATACGTCTTCCCCGGCGGGCGGATCGACGAGGGCGATCGACGCATGGTCGCCACCGGGGCAGTGCCGCAGATCTGCGAAGACCGTCTCGGCAAGCGCTGCCTGCGCCCCAGCGCCGGCAAGGCGCGCGCGCTGGCGCTCGCCGCGATCCGGGAGACCTTCGAGGAGACCGGGCTGCTCTTCGGCTCCGACGAATTCGGCACGCCCGAGAACCCGCCGGCCGGCAGCTGGAGCGACTTCGCGGCGCAGGGCATCTTTCCCGATCTCTCTGCCGTCACCTTCGTCGCCCGCGCAATCACGCCGCCGCGCCGCCCGAAGCGCTTCGACACGCGCTTCTTCACGATCGATGCCTCCGCCGTCGCCAAGAAGATCGACGGCGTGATCGGACCCGATTCAGAACTCGTCGATCTCGTCTGGGTCGACTTCGACGAGGCCAAGGCGCTCGACCTGCCGACGATCACCACGGTCATCCTGCAGGATGTCGAATCGCGCATAGCCGGCGGCTTCGCGCCCTATCTGCCGGTGCCGTTCTATTGGGAGAAGCGTGGCAGCTTTGTGCGTGAGGAACTCTGAAAGCCCCGGTTTTCCGCCCCGGGCGCCGGCTGCGTCATCAGATCGTCTTTCTTTCTTGACTTCGCCGGCCCTTTGCGGCATCTCCCACGCCGACGGTTTGCCGGGTTCGCCCGGCCATTTTCTTTTCCGAGGGCCCTGCGGCCCGCATGGTTCGAGGATAGACCCATGGCCAAGGCCGTGACGATCAAGATCAAGCTGCTTTCGACCGCAGACACCGGTTTCTTCTACGTGACGAAGAAGAACTCGCGCACGATGACTGAGAAGATGTCGAAGAAGAAGTACGACCCGGTCGCGCGCAAGCACGTCGAGTTCAAGGAGACCAAGATCAAGTAAGGCACAGCCTTACCGATCCGGTCGACAAAGAACCGCCCTTTCGGGCGGTTTTTTGTTGCCTGCACGTCAGCTGTATTTCTGCCGGCTGAGCGGCTCAGCTATCATCCCGCCGGCTCGGCCGGCGAAGCACCGCGGGTCACATTTCAAGCGGAAGATGCGTGAGATCGGCGATCAGCCATGACAACAAGCCCGTGCCGATCATCAGCACGGCCACCAACACGGCCTGGACCATAACGCTACACCGCCCCCGTTTCCCGCGCGGCAATAGCTAGAATTTTAACGATTTGTAAATGAATTTATTTGGCAGAATCGCGCTCATGAAGGCTGCATGACGCCAGTGGAGGCAGCCCGACATGGATGAACTCTCTGAAGCCGGGCTGGATCTCGAGCTCCGCGAATTCGGCAAGCGATTGGATTCGCTACTGATCTCCCGCGGATGGAATCCCCGAGCACGGCGGAGCCCGCGTTCGAGCTTCGAGTTTTCGGCGAAGCGGTATTCGCCGGACACTGTCCACATCGTCCTGGACGCCGTCATGCCGGAAGCCGCAGCCAAGGAAATCATGGCCCTCGCTCTCCGGCACGGCCTGGCCGAACCGACCAAGCAAGACGCGCCGCCCGAGCCCCGCTGAACGAAGCGGCTCGCCGTGCAACCGCTCTGCGCGCACCTCAGTGCGTTCAGTCGCGCTCCACCCCGCTTCGCAGCGGGGTCATTGACTCTTCCAGGAAAGCCCCCACCTGTTGCGCTTTGCGCCGTCGCCCGGATGTCGAGCCGGGATAGCAGAATAGCGAGGCCCGAACGGCATGGTGCGACAGTTGCTGAAGCTGCTGGTCGAGATTGATTCCTCGCGCTTCCTGACCACACGCGTCGGCGCCGCGATCGGCGTGCTGGCTTTGCTCGCGGCCTTCGGCGCTGCAGGGTACTGGTTGCCGGCGGCGATCTCGGGCTATCTCTACCGCTGAAGCGGCAGCTCCAGAAACAAGGTGGCCGGCCGGCGGCGGTTCTGAGGAGGCCAGAATTCCGTCACCGACCGGCCGAGCCCTTCGGTTACCCAGGAGATGCGGCGGACCCGAGCTCCCGAGGGGCGTTCCGGAGCGGTCACCGGGACCGCTGCGTTGCAACGACCCTTACAATGCAACGTATCCGAATCAATCAAATCCAACCGATTCCCCTGCGTTCATCGATCGTTAACCCTACCGGCTAATCTTAAATTTCCGCGCGACGCAGCTGACTCTACGGCAATTCCAGAAACAACTTCAGATCGTTGCCGATTTTTGTTCACGCACTGCCTTAGCATTTTGCCGGAAGTGCCCTCATGTCGCAGATCACCGCCGTCGAGGGCAGCCAGACAAGGCCCGCCAGGCGAGCCCCAACGTCCATCGACCTGGCTTGAGCGAAGCTTGGTCGCCTACGCGGCGCTTGCCGCGACGACGCGGTTGCGGCCGCCAGCCTTGGCCCGATAGAGGGCGTCATCGGCGCGCTTCATGATATCGGCCGAGGAGGCGTCCCCGGCTCGGCGGTTCGCGACGCCCACCGAAACCGTGACCCTGATATCGTGCGTATCGCTCTGGATCGCGAAGG
This sequence comes from Allobosea sp. 05T438, assembly GCF_056396025.1. Lineage (NCBI taxonomy): Bacteria > Pseudomonadati > Pseudomonadota > Alphaproteobacteria > Hyphomicrobiales > Alloboseaceae > Allobosea > Allobosea sp. 05T438. The sequence goes on along the minus strand of NZ_JBFTKQ010000019.1, from coordinate 31,828 downwards.
GCTCGCTTTCGACCCGCTCGCGAATGCGCTCCGCGACCTGGCAGGCGGCATCGCGCCCTGTATCGGGCAGGACGACGACAACCTCTTCGCCGCCCATCCGAGCAACGAGATCGATACCGCGGGTGCAGGCGCGGACGCGGTTGGCGAACTCGCGCAGCACCTCGTCGCCGGCGTCATGCCCCCAGCTGTCGTTGACAGCCTTGAAGTGATCGACATCGAGCAGAAGGATCGAGAGCGAGCGGGCACGCAGCGCCGACTCGTCGAACATCATGGCGAGCCGGCTGGTCATGAAGCGACGATTGTGCAGCCCCGTGAGCTGATCCATCACGGCCATCTCCATCGAGGACTGCACGCTGTCGCGCAGCCGCTCGGTGAAGCGCTTCCGGCGCACCTGGGTACGAACCCGGGCGAGCAATTCGTTGCGGTCGATCGGGCGGAGCAGGAAGTCATGCGCGCCGATATCGAGACCGCGCAGGATGCGGGCGCGATCCTCGGCCTCCCCCATCAACAGCACGGAGATGTTGCGCGTGCGCTCCAGCGAGCGCAGCTGGCTGCACAGGCGCAAGCCGTCCTGGTCCTGCAGGTCGAGGCTGATGATGACGCTGTCGAAGCCGCCCTCGGCAGCCCGCTGCGCAGCCTGCTGGGCATCTTTCTCGACCTCGACGGCATGGAAGGCCGAGAGCGCGCTCTGAAGCCGCTCGACCACGCTGGGCCGGTCCTCGACCAGCAGGATGCGGCCATTGAGCCCTGTTTCTGCTGCGGCGGCGGCCAGCGGATCCGCCATGCCAAGCCGGACCGAAGCAACGGCACGGCCGCGCAGCTCGTCAGTCATCTCCTTCAGCCGCGCCAGGCTCCGCACCCGGGCGAACAGCGCGGCATCGTCGAGCGGCTTGGTCAGGAAGTCGTCGGCGCCGGCATCGAGCCCCTGCAGGCGGTCTCGCGGCTGATCCAGCGCGGTGACCATGACGATCGGAATATGCGCGGTCGCCGGCGTGCCCTTCAGATAGCGGCAGACCTCGAAACCGTTCATGCCGGGCATCATGACGTCGAGCAGGACGATGTCTGCCTCGCCGCGCTCACAGATCGCAATCGCGTCCGCGCCGTTCAACGCCGTCACCACGCCGAAGTACTCTGCCGAGAGCTTGGCCTCGAGCAGCTTCACATTGGCGACGATGTCATCGACGACGAGGACGCGGGCAGTCATGGAACGCTCTTGCGCGGCTCAGGCGGCGCCGGCATAGGCGCGGACGGTCTCCAGGAACTTTGCAACCGAAATGGGCTTGGAGAGATAGGCCTCGCAGCCGCCCTCCCGAATCCGCTCCTCGTCGCCCTTCATGGCAAAGGCCGTGACGGCCACCACGGGGATCGACTTGAGGTCGTCGTCCTCCTTGATCCATTTGGTGACTTCGAGCCCGGAAACTTCCGGAAGCTGGATATCCATCAGGATCAGCGCCGGATGGTGCGTCCGCGCCAGCTCGATGGCTTCGATGCCATCCGACGTCTTCAGGGTCGCATAGCCATGCGCCTCGAGAAGATCGTTGAAGAGCTTCATGTTGAGTTCGTTGTCTTCGACGATCAGAACCGTCTTCATCAGGCCGCCCTTCATTTGCGCCAGGGATGTCCGCCGCCAGGCAGCGGTCTTCCCAAAATGGCGGCGTCGTTCGATGATTGCTATCACGCGAGCAGTTGACGAAACGCAAACCGGATACGCGACTCCCAGGCCATGGCACCACGACTGACCACCGAGGACGCAGAGACACTGGCGCTACGCGCCCTCGGCTTCCTGGCCGCCGAACCGGAACGGATCGAGCCGTTCCTGAGCGCAACCGGCCTCAACCCGGCCAATCTGCGCTCCGCCGCGAGCGAACCCGGCTTCCTCGCAGCCGTGCTCGACCATATCGCAGGAAGCGATTCGCTCCTGCTCGAATTTGCCGAAAATTTAAGGCTGAATCCGGAAATCATCGGCGAGGCGCGCCGCCTGCTGGCCGGGCCGGAGCCGGACGACTTCTCTTGACCGCGAATCCCCTTTCGCTGCGCAGCCTGTGCCGCGACTGCCTGGCGGATCACGAGGCGGCAGGGCCGCTCCGGCGCTGCCCGGCCTGCGGCTCGCCGCGCCTGATCCGCCACGCCGAGCGCGACACGCTCAGCCTCGCCCATATCGACTGCGACGCCTTCTACGCGACGATCGAGAAGCGCGACGAGCCGAGCCTGCAGGACAAGCCGGTGATCGTCGGTGGCGGCAAGCGCGGCGTGGTCTCGACCTGCTGCTACATCGCCCGCACCTTTGGGGTGCGCTCGGCGATGCCGATGTTCAAGGCGCTGAAGGCCTGTCCCGAGGCGGTGGTGGTCAAGCCGAACATGGCGAAATACGTCACCGTCGGCCGCGAGGTCCGGCAGATGATGCGCGAGTTGACACCGCTGGTCGAACCGCTCTCGATCGACGAGGCCTTCCTCGACCTCGGCGGCACAGAGCGTCTCCACCACGCCAGCCCGGCCGTGACTCTGGCGCGCTTCGCCAAACGCATCGAGGCAGAGCTCGGCATCACCATCTCGGTCGGCCTGTCCTATGCAAAGTTCCTGGCCAAGGTCGCGTCCGACCTCGACAAGCCGCGGGGCTTCTCGATCATCGGCCGAGGCGACGCGGTCCCATTTCTGGCCGACAAGCCGGTCAGCCTGATCCCCGGCATGGGGCCGGCGAGCGTGGCGAAGCTGGCGGAAGGCGGGTTCAAGTTGATCGGAGACCTCCGCGAGGCGCCGGTCGAAAAGCTCTTCCGCATCGCGGGCAAGGACGGCCCGCGGCTCAAGAACCTCGCCAACGGCATCGATCCGCGCGAGGTCACGCCCGAGCGCGAGACCAAGAGCGTCTCGAGCGAAACCACGCTCGACATCGATCTCTCCGCCTTCGACGAGCTGGAGCCGATCCTGTGGCGGCTCTGCGAGAAGACGTCGAAGCGACTGAAGGCGCAGGAACTCGCCGGCCGGACCATCACGCTGAAGCTGAAGACCGCGGACTTCCACACCATCACCCGCGCCACGCGGCTGCCAGAGCCGACACAGCTCGCCGCCCGGCTCTTTACCGCCGGGCGCGACCTGCTGAAGCGCGAGTGCAACGGCCCGCGCTACCGGCTGATCGGCATCGGCACCAGCGATTTCAGTCCGCCTGCGGAGGCGGACCATGGTGACCTCGCCGATACCGCGACGCCGCGCCTCAAGGCGATGGAAGGCGCGCTCGACAAGCTGCGCGCCCGCTTCGGCGACGAGGCGATCGGCAAGGGGCTGAGCCTCAGGCTGCCGGAGCGCCGATCGTCCAATCCGGCTATTTCACGCAAGCTTCCTGAGGAAGAAGATCCAGACGCGTGAGCGTGCCGCGTAGTGCGAAGCTGCCATAGTCGAGCTTGATCGCGCCGGTGACGCCGTTTTCGTAGAGCTCGAACGATATCGAATAGGACGGCGTCGATTCACCCGAGTCGACCTTGAAATAGGAGATTGTCACTGGCCAACGCGCCATCTTCTCGAATTCAGGACGCTGCAGCGGCTTTTCGGATGGCTCGCTCTCGATGCGCTTCCCGATGACCGAGAGCGTGTCGTAGACCTCCTTGCCCGAATTGGCGCCGTCATAAAGCCGCACGTTGAGGGTGTGCTTGCCAGTGCGCGCGGCCTGGATGACGGCCTTCATCTGGGCATTCGGGAACAGCGCATCGGCGCCGTCGCGATGGATTTCGGCCTTGGGCTGGCGCAGCTTCACCTCATAGCCGCCGCTGTTCTTCTCGGCAGTGCCGTCGACGGTTTCTGGTGTGGCGCCGCCCGAGGAGCTTTCGGTCTTGAAGCGATAGCTTGCGCCGTCGCCTGCCTCGAAGCTGGTCGTGCGCGCATCGATGACGCGTGGCCCCGCTTCAGTGCCGAGCTGCGTCACCTGCCGGAACGACAGGGCGTAGCCCTCACAGGCGTCGCCGGTGAACTCGAAGGCGATGCGGCCCTTGGCCGTCTCGATGTTGCCGGATGGCTTGGCGTTGTCGAGGACAAGGTCGTAGACCGCGCGATGCGGCGCGAGCACCACCCGGTCCGGCGCGGGTTGCGCCGCATTTGCCTGCGCCCAGGCCGGCCCGCCGGCCAGCATCAGGGCTGCGATACCGACCTGTCTCGCATGGGCCGCGAGCCTCAAACCTGTGTCGTTCATGCGCCGCTTTCCGTTCGATCCTCGATGGAAATCTAGGTGCATTGCGGCAATGGCGCAAACATGGCGATGAGCCCGCTTCCTGACGCCGCATCACCCCTGCTGGCGTCGCATGCCGCAATGCTTGCGGGCCGTCCGGGCTTCGGCCATGAAAGACCAGTCTTGAAAGACCCTGCCTCGCTCGCGGAGCCATGCCCATGAACGTCGTCGAAACGCGCCTCGCCGAACTCGGAATCACCCTGCCGAGCCCGGCTGCTCCCGTCGCCAACTACGTCCCCTATGTCATCACCGGCAACCTGCTGATCATCTCGGGGCAGATCTGCTTCGGCCTCGACGGCAAGCTTTCCGACAAGCACAAGGGCAAGCTCGGCGCTGAAATCTTCAACGAGGCCGGCCTCGAAGCGGCGCGGCTCTGCGCGATCAACGTTCTGGCCCAGGCCAAGGCGGCGCTCGATGGCGATCTCGGCCGGATCGTGCGCTGCGTGCGTCTCGGCGGCTTCATCAATGCCGCCCCGCATTTCGCGGCCCTGCCGGCGATCATGAACGGCGCCTCCGATCTCATGGTCGAAGTGCTCGGCGACAACGGCCGCCATGCCCGCTCGACCGTGGGCGTCGCCGAATTGCCGGCCGACGCCGCCGTCGAGGTCGAGGCGATGTTCGAGATTCTCTGATGGCACAGGGTTCCAACAATGCCGGCCGGCCCGACCTGGGCTGGCTGGTCGCGCGGCCGATCGCGCATCGCGGCCTGCATGATCTCGCTGCTGGCGTTATCGAGAACAGCTCCTCGGCGGCGCAGGCTGCGATCGCCGGCGGCTTCGGCATCGAGTGCGACGTCCAGCTCACCGCCGATGGCGAGGCGGTCGTGTTCCACGATTTCGTGCTCGACCGGCTGACGGGTGAGAGCGGTGCTGTCGTCGAACGCAAGGCCGAGGTGCTCTCCGCCATCACGCTCAAGGGCAGCGGCGACCGTATCCAGACCTTGTCGGCCTTCCTCGACCTGATCGGCGGGCGGGTGCCTGTTGTCATCGAGATCAAGAGCCGCTTCGACGGCGATCTGGCGCTGACGCGCCGGACGGTCGAGGTCGTCGCCGGCTACCGGGATCATCCGATCGTGATCAAGTCCTTCGATCCCGCGATCGTGACCGCTCTGCGCGAGATTGCGCCGGAGATTCCGCGCGGCATCGTGGCGATGAACGCCTATGATTACGGGGACTACGACAAGCTCTCCGCGGAACGGAAACATGCGCTGGCGAATCTGCTGCATTTCACCGAGAGCCGGCCGCACTTCCTGTCCTGGAAGGTCACGGACCTCGAAAGCGCCGCGCCCTATCTCTGCCGCAACGTGCTCGGGCTGCCGCTGATGAGCTGGACCGTACGCACGCCGGAGGATCGGCAGCGGGCGGCGAGGTTCGCCGACCAGATGGTCTTCGAGGGCTTTCGTCCTTGAGCAAACGCGAGAGCGACGATCTGATCGTTCGCGTCGCGACCTCGCTCAAGGCCGTAGCTGCAGGCGCATGGAACGCCTGCGCCAACCCTCTCGCCTTGCAGGACGCCGTCTCGGCGCCCTGCCCCGCCGATGCGGATGGTGGCATCGACCGGGACAACCCCTTCGTCAGCCATGAATTCCTGACCGCGCTGGAGGAAAGCGGCTGCACCGGTGGCCGCAGCGGCTGGTCGCCAGCCTATCTCCTTGTGGAGGATAGCGCGGGCGAACTGCTCGCCGCCGCGCCCAGCTTCCTCAAGAGCCACAGCCAGGGCGAATACGTCTTCGACCATGGCTGGGCCGATGCCTATGAACGCGCCGGCTGGCGCTACTATCCCAAGCTCCAGGTCGCGGCGCCCTTCACCCCGGCGACGGGCCCGCGCCTGCTGGTTGCCGACGGGCCGCGCGCTGCCGAGGCCCGCGCAGCCTTGATCGCCGGGCTGGAGGCGCTGCGGGGGCAGACGCAGGCCTCCTCGGTGCATGTCACCTTCGCGCAGGAACCGGATGTCGCCGCGCTGAAGCAGGCCGGATATCTCGAGCGCAACGATCTGCAGTTCCATTGGCAGAACGAAAGCTTCGGGAGCTATGACGACTTCCTGGCGACGCTCGCCTCGCGCAAGCGCAAGGCCCTGAAGCGCGAGCGGCGCGAGGCACTCTCGGCCGGTATCACGATCGAGGCGCTGTCGGGCTGCGACCTGACCGAAGCGGTCTGGGACGATTTCTTCGCCTTCTACCAAGACACCGGCTCGCGCAAATGGGGCCGGCCCTATCTCAACCGCGCATTCTTCTCGCGCGTCGGCGCGGCGATGGGCGAGCGCATCGTGCTGATGATGGCGAAACGCGCCGGCCGCTACATCGCCGGCGCCATCAACTTCCGCGGCGCCAACACCCTCTACGGCCGCAACTGGGGCTGCATCGAGGACCATCCCTTCCTGCATTTCGAGGTCTGCTATCATCAGGCCATCGATTATGCGATCGCGCATGGGCTTGCCCGCGTCGAGGCCGGAGCGCAGGGCGAGCACAAGCTGGCGCGGGGCTATCGGCCCGTCATCACCCACTCCCTGCACCATATCGCCGATCCCGGGCTCCGCCGGCCGGTCGCCGCCTATCTGACGCAGGAGCGCGAGCAGATCGCCGCCGCACAGGCCGCGCTCGCGGCCGAAACTCCGTTTCGCAAGACGGGAATGCTCGATGAATGACGCGGTGACGTTCGCAGCGGCGGCAGATCAGTCGATGTTCTGCCGAGATGCCGAACTCGGCTATCGGCGCAGCCTGACCGATTTCTCCGCTCCGCTGCTGCTCGATGATAGCTACAGGCTGGCGCATCTGCCGCTGGTGGCACCGGAGCATCCGCGCGTGATCGCCCGGCGCGAAGGCAAGTTCTACGAGATGGGCCGGCATCCGCGGGTATTCTCGCTGGTGCTGCCGGTTCATGATGCCGCCCTGCAGACATCGGCCGCCTTTCGCGCCTTGGAAGAAGAGCTCAGGACCGCGCCCTTCGCCGACAAGATCGCCTGGGAGATCCTGCCGAAGCGGCGCGACAAGCTGCACGCCACGGTGTGCGGCTCGCTCGGGATCGAGGAACCGCCAGCGATCGCACAGGCCACGCGCGACGCGCTCGCCCAGATCGAGCCCTTCGCCGTCGAGTTGCGCGGATTGTTCTCCGGCAACGTCAACCGCGGCCGGCTCTATCTCGCCGTCTATCCCGAGAGGCGCGATGACGCGAATATGCTGCAGGCGGTGCAGGGTGCCTTCGGGCGCCCTCCCGGCGATCTCTGGCTCGTTGGCCTCTACAACCTCCGGGATGATCTCGATGCCGCCGAAACGGCAGCGCTGGCTGATATCGTCGCGCGCTGGTGGGACCAGCCGCTCTTGCGTTTGGACGTGACGGCGCTGCAGGTGATGAGCGCTGGCGACGACCTCGTTCTCGACGGTGCCGTCGAGGAGACATTGTCGCTGGGCGCCTGACGCGGGCGAGACCCGCCTCCCCGGCCTTGACGCCCTTGCGTGGGGGCCACAGGTTCAGCGCTCCGCTTCCAAGCCATCGGAACCGCCATGACCGCCTATGATCCGTCCAACGTCTTCGCCAAGATCCTGCGCGGCGAGCTGCCTTCCCACACGGTCTATGAGGATGCCGAGACGATCGCGATCATGGACATCATGCCGCGCGCCGAAGGACATGTGCTGGTGCTCCCGAAGATTGCGTGCCGCAACGTCTTCGACGCGCCGGCAGAAGCGCTGAATGCCGTCGCATTGACGACCCAGAAGCTGGCGCGCGCCGTCAAGGCCGCCTTTGCCGCCGAGGGCGTCACCATCCAGCAATTCAACGAGGCGGCCGGCGGCCAGGTCGTCTTCCATCTCCATGTCCACGTCATGCCACGCTTCGACGGCGTGGCGCTGCGTCCGCATACGGGCGCGATGGAGAAGAACGAGGTGCTCGCCAGCAATGCCGAGAAAATTCGGGAGGCCCTGAAAAAAATCTGAGGGGCATGTCACAAGGGGCCTGGCTGCCTCGTCTTGTCGTCATCAACCGATGGAGAAAGACCATGAGCCAACGCCTCAATGCCTTCCAGGTCGCCCCCGGCGCGATCGAAGCGTTGCTGAAGACCCAGAATTACGTCAACGAGAGCGGGCTGGAGCACAGCCTGCTCGAACTGGTGAAGATGCGGGCGTCGCAGATCAACGCCTGCGCCTATTGCCTGCACATGCACTCCATGGATGCCCGCAAGGCAGGGGAGAGCGAAGCCCGGCTCTACCTGCTCGATGCCTGGCATGAATCCGACCTCTACACGCCGCGCGAGAAGGCCGCACTCGGCTGGACGGAAGCGCTGACCCGTCTTTCGGAGGGCAGCCCGAGTGACGAGGCCTTCGCCGGGCTGCGCGCCCATTTCAGCGAGAAGGAGTGCGTCGATCTCTCGCTCTCGATCGCCACGATCAACGCCTGGAACCGGATCAATGCCGGCTTCCGCTCGCGCCACCCGGCCGACCGTGCGCGCAAGACCGAAGCCGCCGCCTAAGCAGGTAACGTGCCTCCTGCCGGCGGGCTTCGCCCGCTGGCCGACACCTGTCCCACAGCGAGAACCACCATGAGCAAACGCCTCAACCCCTATACGACAGCGCCGGAGACGATGAAGCCACTGATCGCGCTCGAAGCCGCGATCAAGGAGTCCGGCCTCGAACACAGCCTGATCGAACTGGTGAAGATGCGGGCATCGCAGATCAATGGCTGCGCCTATTGCCTGCACATGCATTCGGCCGACGCCCGCAAGGTCGGCGAAAGCGAGGCGCGGCTCTATCTGCTGAGCGCCTGGCGCGAATCCGCGCTCTACACGCCGCGCGAGCGCGCCGCGCTGGCCTGGACAGAGGCGTTGACGCTGCTGCCGCAGACCCATGCGCCCGATGCCGATTACGAGGAGGCCTTGCGCCATTTCAGCGGGGAGGAGATGGTCAAGCTCACGTTGCTCATCGGCACGATCAATGTCTGGAACCGGATCGCGGTCGGCTTCCGCTCGCATCATCCGAACGACAGGGCACCCAAGGTCGACGCCGCCTAGGATCCGCACTCACAGGATTGCATGACGGACGTCACCGCCGCCGGCTTCGAGACCCACCGGTCCTATCTGACCCGCCTCGCCTACCGCATGCTCGGCTCGCTCAGCGACGCCGAGGACGTGGTGCAGGACGCCTGGCTGCGCTGGCACGATTCCGCGCCGGAAGCGCTGGCGAATCCGCGCGCCTGGCTCGGGCGCGTAGTCACGCGGCTCTGTCTCGACCTAATGAAATCGGCTACGCGGCGGCGCGAGAACTATGTCGGCGCCTGGCTGCCCGAGCCGCTGATCGAGGAGATCGGCGGCACCGCGAGCAGTGACGAGGGCCTCGACGTTCCCTATGTGCTCCAGCTCGCGCTGGAGCGCCTTTCGCCGCTCGAACGCGCCGCCTTTCTGCTGCACGACGTGTTCGACCTGCCCTTCTCCGAGATCTCCGAGACGCTCGGGCGCAGCGAGGCCGCCTGCCGGCAGCTCGTCTCGCGGGCACGCCGGCATGCAAGGCAAGAGGGTCCGCGCCACCCGCTCTCAGCCGAAGAGGCGCGTCGCTATGCCGTCGCCTTCTTCGAAGCGGCCCACAGCACCGACCCCACGAGCCTGAAGGGCTTGCTGGCGCAGGATGCAGTGCTGCATGGCGATGGCGGCGGCAAGGCGAGTTCGGTGCTCAACCCGATCTTCGGCAGCGAGAAGATCGGCCGCTTCTTCGCCGGCCTCGCCCGCAAGCCGGAACGGCAGGGCTTCGTCCCGCGCTACGAGCCGGTGCTGATCAACGGCATGCCCGGCTATATCAGCATGGAAACCGACACCGCGCAGGCGCTCGTTCTCGACATCCGCGACGGGCAGGTCCAGGCGATCTACGTCATTCGCAACCCGGACAAGCTCCGCCCTGTGCGGGATCGGCTCGACGCCGGAAGGGGCTAGGCCGCCCCGAACAGCCAGACGCCGCCGACCAGCACGACTTCACCGACCAGAACGGCCAGCATCATCCGGCGGCGGCTGACGGCCATCACGGCCGCGGAGGCGGCGAGCGCAGCGACCCGTACGAACAGCGGCGCATAGGCCAGCGCGCCCGGTGGTGTGACCATCAACTTGGCAACGATGCCGGCAAGCAGCGCCGTCGCGACCGCCCTCACCCATTCGAGCAGCGGCGAGTCGGCATCGAGCCCACGCGCGAAGCCGACGGCGAGCCAGCGCCAGATCTCGGTCGGCAGCACGGCGAAGAGCATCAGCGCGAGATAGGGCCAGAGCGGCCCGTCGAGCAGGGCGATCGGTTGGGTCATGCGGCCGCCTTGCGCTTGCGGCCCACCATGAAGGCGATGCTGCCGGCGATGAGCCCGGCGACGATGAGGTCGAAGCCGCCACCGATGAAGCGCTCGCAGAGCGGCGCGAGCGCCAGCCCCAGAACCAGTGCGGTGACGTCGCCGCGATGGCGTAAGCCAGCCGTCAGCGAGACCAGGAAGAAGATCGGCGTCAGGCAGAGCAGTCCGGCTGCAAAGGGAATCGGCAGGGTGTCGAGCAGGTAGTAACCGGCGAATGTGCCGACCGAGCTCACCGCCATGCAGGTATTGGCGAAGCCGAGGAAATAGGCCACGCGCTGGTGCACCGGGATGCCCGGCAGGCGGCGCAGCCCCTCGGTCCAGGCCGTCACTGCGACGTAGTGCGAAAGAAAGAGCTGCTGCCAGATGCTCTGACCGGGCCGGCGCAGCAGCGGCAGGATCGCCATCGTCATCGGCAGGAAGCGCAGCGAGGCGAAGGCTACCGCGATCGCGATCGCGCTCCAGGCGGCGCCGGCAGCGATGGAGGCGAAGAACAGCACCTGCGAAGGGCCGGCCCAGACGAGAATAGTCGAGAGTACGGCGACCTCGACCGGGTAACCGACGTCACGGGCGAGCGAACCGATACCGATCAGCCCGAAGCCGACGATCCAGGCCGGGAGCCGCAGCGCATCGCTCACACCGGCCAGCGCGACGCGCTGCCAGCTCCAGTCGGCGGATACGCTCATGGGATCATCGCTGCGAGCAGCCTCGGGGAAAGCAAGACGGCCCGTGCAGAGCGCACGGGCCATTCATCCCCTATGGCTTACCTCGCAAGGGCCCGCCAAGCTTCCGGAAGGAGGAACGGCCCTGCACTCCCTGCAAGGCCGCGGGTGCTCAGCCCTTGCCGCCCTTCATCGCCATGGTGACGAGCTCATTAGCGAAGTCGATCAGCTCTTTGGGTATGCCGCCGACCGCCTGGACGCCGAGATAGATCAGATAGATGAAGGCCGGCACCAGAATCCAGCCCAGCACCTCCTCGAAGATCTTGCGGCGGCGGCGGCGGCGGTCGCGCTTCTCGAACCAGCCCAGTTTTTCCTTGGGCGGGCGCTGCGGCGCGGGAGCCGGCGTGGGCATTATGCCCTCGCCGGTTTCGGCGAGGGCTGCTTTCTTGCGTCGGAACAACACGTTCTCAGGCCTTCGTCAGCGGTACTTTCGGAACAGTACGGACTGTGCGTCCGGATGTCTTCGGCGGATTGCCGGTGTCGTCATCCGGGCCAGAGCCCCCCTTGGGAGCCTTGCGGGGCGGCATCTTCGTGGTCTTGTCGCCGCCGACAGCCTTGGCGCGCGGCTTTGTCGCTCGCTTGGCCGTCGCGGTCGCGACGTCCTTCTCCGGCTTGGGCTTGGCCGGGCCGTCGGGGAATTCGAGCCCGAGCACCTTGATGCCGGTCTCGGACTGGACCACCACGACCCTGACGGCGCCACCGTTCTTGAGCCGGCCGAACAGAACTTCATCGGCAAGCGGCGTCTTGATCGTCTGCTGGATGAGCCGGGCCATCGGCCGGGCGCCCATCGCCTCGTCATAGCCGTTCTCGACCAGCCATTCGCGCGCCTCGTCCGAGAGCTCGATGGTGACGTTGCGGTCGGCGAGCTGGGCCTCGAGCTGGAGCACGAACTTGTCGACCACGCGGGCGACCACGCTCTTCGGCAGATGGCTGAAGGAGATGGTGGCGTCGAGACGGTTGCGGAACTCCGGCGCGAACAGCTTGTTGATCGCCTCGGTGTCGTCACCCTCGCGCTTCTGGCGCGTGAAGCCGTAGGCGTTGCGGGCCATGTCGGCGGCTCCGGCATTGGTGGTCATGATCAGGATGACGTTCCTGAAATCGACCTGCTTGCCGTTGTTGTCGGTCAGCTTGCCGTGGTCCATCACCTGCAGGAGGATGTTGAACAGGTCGGGATGGGCCTTCTCGATCTCGTCGAGCAGCAGCACGCTGTGCGGATGCTGGTCGATCTGATCGGTCAGCAGGCCGCCCTGATCGAAGCCGACATAGCCGGGAGGCGCGCCGATCAGCCGCGAGACGGTGTGGCGTTCCATGTATTCCGACATGTCGAAGCGGATCAGCTCGACACCCAGCGAGGAAGCGAGCTGGCGCGCCACCTCGGTCTTGCCGACGCCGGTCGGGCCGGCGAAGAGGTAGCAGCCGATCGGCTTCTCGCCATCGCGCAAGCCGGCGCGGGCGAGCTTGATCGCAGAGGACAGCGCCTCGATCGCCTTCTCCTGCCCATAGACCGAGCGCTTCAGCGTCTGCTCGAGATTGCGCAGCACCTCGGCATCGTCCTTCGAGACGGTCTTGGCCGGGATGCGCGCCATGGTCGAAACCGCGACCTCGACCTCCTTCACGCCGATGACCTTCTTGCGCTTGCCTTCGGGCAGCAGCATCTGCGAGGCCCCGGTCTCGTCGATGACGTCGATCGCCTTGTCCGGCAGCTTGCGGTCATGGATGTAGCGCGCCGAGAGCTCCACCGCGGCCTTGATGGCGTCGCTTGTGTAGCGCAGCTTGTGGAACTCCTCGAAATAGGGCTTGAGGCCCTTGAGGATCTCGATCGTGTCCGGGATCGACGGCTCGTTGACGTCGATCTTCTGGAAGCGGCGCACCAGCGCCCGGTCCTTCTCGAAATACTGGCGGTATTCCTTGTAGGTGGTCGAGCCGATGCAGCGCAGCGTGCCGGAGGCCAGTGCCGGCTTGAGCAGGTTCGAGGCGTCCATCGCACCGCCCGAGGTCGCACCGGCGCCGATCACCGTGTGGATCTCGTCGATGAACATGATCGCCTTGGGGTGCTGCTCGATCTCCTTCATCACCTGCTTGAGGCGCTCCTCGAAGTCGCCGCGATAGCGTGTGCCGGCGAGCAGCGTGCCCATGTCGAGCGAGAAGACGGTCGCGTCCTTGAGCACCTCGGGGACTTCCCCGCGGGTGATCTTCAGGGCCAGGCCCTCGGCAATCGCCGTCTTGCCGACGCCGGGGTCGCCGACCAGGAGCGGATTGTTCTTCTGGCGGCGGCAGAGGATCTGGATCGTGCGCTGCACCTCGGCCTCGCGTCCGATCAGCGGATCGATCCGCCCGTCCTTCGCTTTCCGATTCAGGTTGACGCAATAAGCCTCTAGCGCGCTTTCCTTTTTCTTCTTGTCCTTGTCCTCGGTGTTGCCCTGCTCGGAACGCTGCTCGCGCTGGGGCTCGCTCTCCTCCTCGGAGCCGCGCACCGGGCGGCTCTCGGTCGCGCCGGGGCGCTTGGCGATGCCGTGGCTGATGTAATTGACCGCGTCGTAGCGGGTCATGTCCTGCTCCTGCAGGAAATAGGCGGCGTGGCTCTCGCGCTCGGCGAACATGGCGACGAGCACATTGGCGCCGGTCACTTCCTCGCGGCCGGAAGACTGGACATGAATGACGGCGCGCTGGATCACGCGCTGGAAGCCGGCGGTCGGCTTGGAATCGTCGCGCCCGTCAGTGACGAGATTCGTCAGCTCGGCGTCGATGTAGTCGACGAGATTGCGCCTGAGCAGGTCGAGGTCGACGCTGCAGGCGCGCATCACGGCGGCCGCGTCCTGATCGTCGACCAGGGCGAGCAGGAGATGTTCGAGGGTGGCGTATTCGTGACGGCGCTCATTGGCGAGAGCCAGAGCCCGGTGAAGCGCCTGTTCGAGACTGCGCGAGAAACTCGGCAAGGGAGCGCTCCTATCTGTTTCCGGAAGGTGAGGTCTGACCCAAGGCTACTTCTTCTCCATCACGCATTGCAGCGGGTGCATATGCTTGCGCGCCAGATCCATGACGAGCGTAACCTTGGTCTCGGCGACTTCGTAGGTGAAGACACCGCATTCGCCGACGCCGTTCTGATGCACATGCATCATGATCCGCGTGGCTTCGGCGCGGTCCTTGTTGAAGAACCGCTCCAGAACGTGAACGACGAACTCCATCGGAGTGTAGTCGTCGTTCAGCAGCAGGACACGATAGAGATTGGGCTTACGCGTCCGCGTGCGGGTCAACACCGCAGTGCCGGTGCCTTCCTTGCTGCCGTCGGCCGGTGGGCCGGCACGCCGCGGGCGATCAGCCATGGCCTCCGCGCCCGCGCCCCCCGGCAGGCGCGAGGTCGGTTCGGCTCGCATTGCTGTGCCCTGACCTGCCTGCATCACTTGCGCCCCGCCATGCCTATCGCATTCCAATCCAAATCGATCCTGCGTTTCCCACCCGAGATAGTGCTTCGCCTACGAATTTACAGACCTCTCTCCTGCTTCGCCAGTCCGTTCCCGCCAGCTACACGCAACTCTTCGCGACATGGCTGCCAACCGCCTGCCGCGGCTTGACCCGGCCCGGCCCGGCCAGACATAGAGGCTGCCAGGGATCATGGACAGGATTTGGGCGTCGGCGATTTTTGCCCGAGGGCCAGGAGCCTGGCGCGGGCAAGCCTTCCAGCTTACCCGCGACGGGCGACGCCGCGATCGGACAAAAGCGACACGCCGGTGCGCGGTGAGGTGGAACAGGGCGACTGCAGCGTCGCGTGGCTTGCCGATAGCAATGATATCGGCTGCGCGACGCTCCTGGCATTCGACCTGCTTGACCGGCCCAAACCCTGTCCATGATCCCTGGCAGCCTCTAAGCCTCTCGCGGGCCCGCTGGACAAGGACACCACCATGACACCCAACGCCGTCGTCACCATCGGCGAGGAACTCGCCAGGCCCGTGCGTTTCGGCAATGCCTTGCCGCTCGCGCTGATCGCCGGCCCCTGCCAGATGGAAAGCCGCGACCATGCGCTCGAATGCGCGCTGGCGCTGAAGGAAATCGCGGTCGCTCTCAACATCGGACTGGTGTTCAAGGCCTCCTTCGACAAGGCGAACCGGACCAGCGTCAGAGGCACCCGCGGCATGGGCCTGAAAACCGCCCTGCCCGTCTTCGCCGAGATCCGCGAGCGCACCGGAATGCCGGTCCTGACCGATGTGCACGACGCGGGCCAATGCGCTCCTGTCGCCGAGGTCGTCGACGTGCTGCAGATTCCCGCCTTCCTCTGCCGCCAGACCGATCTGCTCGTCGCGGCGGCCCAGACCGGCCGGGTCGTCAACGTCAAGAAAGGTCAGTTCCTGGCGCCCTGGGATATGGTCAACGTCGCCGCGAAGGTGACCGAGAGCGGCAACCCGAACGTCATGCTGACCGAACGCGGTGTCTCCTTCGGCTACAACACGCTGGTTTCGGATATGCGCGCCCTGCCGACCATGGCCGAGATCGGCGCGCCGGTGATCTTCGACGCCACCCATTCCGTGCAGCAGCCGGGCGGCAAGGGCGCCTCCACGGGCGGCCAGCGCGAGTTTGTGCCGGTGCTGTCGCGGGCAGCCGTCGCCGTCGGGGTCGCCGGACTCTTCATCGAGACCCATCCCGATCCCGATCGCGCACCGTCCGACGGCCCGAACATGGTGCCCCTCTCCGAATTCCAGGATCTGATCGCCGAACTGCAGGGCTTCGACCGACTGGCCAAGAACCGCCAGGCGCCAGCCGTCGCCTATGTCTAAACCCGCGCAGGCGTCCAAATCCGATCTGGGCGCCCTGATCCCGATCCTGGGGCTCTGCGGCTTCGCCTCCACCTTCACCATGCGGCTGATCGACCCGCTGGTCCCGACCCTCGCGGGCGAGTTCGGCCAGAGCGTCCACCAGATCGCCTTCGTAGCGACCGCCTTCTCCAGCTGCTACGCCCTGGGCCAGCCCTTCCTTGGTCCCATCGCCGACTCGGTCGGCAAGCTGCGCAGCATCTCGACCTGCCTCGCCGCGCTCTGCGTGCTCTCGATACTCGCGGCCTTCGCCACCAGCTTCGGCGCCCTCCTCGTACTGCGTGCGGCGGGCGGCGCGATGGCGGGCGGCGTCATTCCTGCTGCGATGGCCGCCATAGGCGACCGTGCGCCGATGGCGGAGCGGCAGATCATGCTCGGCCGCTTCCTGGTGATCATGATCATCGGGCAGATGGCCGGCGCCACCTTCTCCGGGCTCGTTGCCGACTATATCGGCTGGCGTGCCGTGCTCGTCATTGCAGGCGTGCTCGCCGGCGGCGGCGCGCTCCTGGTGCGGGTCGTGCTGAAACCGCGGCCGGACGCCGCGCGTGCGCCGCTCAGCCTCGCGGGCGCGATCACGAGCTACAAGGCGGTCTTCGCCAATCCGCGCAGCAAGCTGCTTTATCTGCTCGTCCTGCTGGAAGGATCGCTCGTCTTCGGATTGTCGCCTTTCATCGCCGCCATCCTGCACGAGCGGTCGGGCACCAGCTCTTCACAGGCCGGCCTTGCCATCGGCGCAATGGGTCTCGGCGGGCTCGTCTACGGCGTGCTGACGCGCATCCTGGTCGAACGGGTCGGGCCACGGCAGATGATGCGCTATGGCGGCCTCGCGGTGGCGCTGGCCTATTTCGCCTTCACCGTGCCCGCGCCGTGGTGGACGGCCATCGGCGTATTCCTGCTGACCGGCTTCGGCTTCTTCCTGCTCCACGGCACGTTCCAGGCGCAGGCGACGGAGCTCGCGCCGACGGCGCGCGGCTCGGCGATGGCGCTGTTCGCCTGTTTCTTCTTCATGGGGCACGCGACCGGGCCGCTGGTCATGGGTGCATTGCTGAATCTGCTCGGGACTCAGCATGCACTGATCGTCTTCGGCATCGGGATCGGTGTGCTCGGGCTCCTCACGCCGCGCCTGCTGCCGCCGCTCGGCTCGCGGAGCTGAACAGAGCCCGCCGCCCGAACGGAATTTCGCCGCTGATCGCGCGGAGCCCCTTCTCCTGCATCGAAGTCGGCCGTTGTCGACTTCGACACATCAAATGCTGATCTCGGGCCGGCCCGTGATCATTTGGAGTCGCAGGCCCTTCGCCGAGCAAGCTGCGCTATCCCCGCCGCAGCCGTCCGAGCCTCGCTCTCGCGCCCGGTGCCTCAGCGTCCGCGATAGGGCGCGACGCCCTGATCCGGCAGCCAGAGGCCCTTCGGCGGCTCGCCGGTCTGCCAGAACACGTCGATCGGAATGCCCCCGCGCGGATACCAGTAGCCCCCGATGCGGAACCATTCCGGCTCGAGCAGATCGACCAGCGTCTTGCCGATCGAGACGGTGCAATCCTCGTGGAAGGCGCCGTGATTGCGGAACGCGCCGAGATAGAGCTTCAGAGACTTCGACTCCACCAGCCACTGGCCCGGCAGATAGTCGATGACGAGGATGCCGAAATCAGGCTGTCCCGTCACCGGGCAGATCGAGGTGAATTCCGGGCAGGTGAAGCGCGCGAGATAGCGCGTGCCGGCATGGGGGTTGGGCACGCGGTCGAGTCGCGCTTCCTCGGGCGAGGTGGGCAACGGGCCGCTCTGGCCGAGCTGCAAGGTCGAGGCGTCGATGGCCATGGAAGATGCTCCTCAAGTTTGCCGGAGCCTGTAGCTCATCTTCCGCGAAGGGGGAAAGCCGCGAATGCCACGCGCTCGCCATCGTCGGACGCTACGAGCGCGCATCGACGCCCAAAGCTCATGCCTGCTTCAACTCGATCAATATTTATCGAGTTTCCACACGCTTCCTTGGTTCGACGGAAGCCAGACTATAGCCCCAAAGTAACTATTCGGCACCGATCAATACAATTCTATGATAATTGCAGGCATATTGTTTCTGGTCGGGTTCTTGATCGGTCTCTCGCACGGATATCCGGCGATCGTGCTCGCCAGCGCGATCATGACCTTTGTTGCCTTCCCCCTCTGGCTGGTTCGGGGGGAGCTCGGCCTGTTCAGTATCCTCGTCTGGATCGGCTATCTCTTTGCGCTGCAGAGCGGCTTCATGCTCGGCACCTATCTCGGCATGTCGAACGACGAGAGTTAGATCTCCCGGCTGTCCTACCAGAACCAGATCGGCCGCCCGGCGAAGGCGCACAGCCCGGCCCACCACAGGATCGTCAGACCGCACCAGAACAGGACAGCAAGCAAGGAGGGTCGGTGGCGGCCCGTAAGATTCTGGAACATGTTCGTTTCTCGAAGGAAAGCTGGACGGCGTTCGTCCGGCTCTCCCGCAACCTGCGAGCCAGCAGCGAGGTCGGTCCGCGCGGCTTTGCCACCCACGACCGAACATCGATGGCTCGAAGCGCCCGGATGCGGATCGGGGCTTTCGCGACGGCAGGCTGTTGGCTAGAAGCGCCTCACCCTTCCTCGTCCTCTCCGGAGCCTGCCATGACCGCGATCATCGACATCATCGGACGCCAGATCCTCGATTCCCGCGGCAACCCGACGGTCGAGGTCGATGTCGTGCTCGAAGACGGCTCGATGGGCCGCGCCGCCGTCCCTTCCGGCGCCTCGACCGGCGCGCATGAGGCGGTCGAGCTGCGCGACGGCGACAAAAGCCGCTATCTCGGCAAGGGCGTGCTCAAGGCCGTGGAGTCGGTGAACATCGCTATCGCGGAGGCGATCGTCGCGATGGACGCCGAAGACCAGACCGCCATCGACCAGACGATGATCGAGCTCGACGGCACGCCCAACAAGGCGAAGCTCGGCGCCAACGCCATCCTCGGCGTCTCGCTTGCCGTCGCCAAGGCTGCGGCGGAAGCCTCGGGCCTGCCGCTCTACCGCTATGTCGGCGGCACCTCGGCCCGCGTCCTGCCCGTGCCGATGATGAACATCGTCAATGGCGGCGCCCATGCCGACAACCCGATCGACTTCCAGGAATTCATGATCATGCCGGTCGGCGCGGAGTCCTTCGCCGAAGGCCTGCGCATGGGCTCGGAGATCTTCCACACGCTGAAGAAGAAGCTGCACGACGCCGGCCACAACACCAATGTCGGCGACGAGGGCGGCTTCGCCCCCAACATCAAGTCGGCGGAAGCCGCACTCGATTTCGTGATGCAGGCGATCGAGAGCGCCGGCTATCGGCCCGGCGAGGACATCGCGCTGGCCCTCGACTGCGCCGCGACCGAGTTCTTCAAGGACGGCGCCTATGTCTATGAGGGCGAGCGCAAGACGCGCGACCCCAAGGCGCAGGCCAAGTACCTCGCCAAGCTCGTCGGCAACTACCCGATCGTCTCGATCGAGGACGGCATGTCGGAGGATGACTGGGAGGGCTGGAAGGCGCTGACCGACCTCGTCGGCGCCAAGTGCCAGCTCGTCGGCGACGATCTGTTCGTCACCAATGTCGAGCGCCTGTCACAGGGCATCAAGGGCAAGACGGCCAACTCGATCCTGGTCAAGGTGAACCAGATCGGCTCGCTGACCGAGACGCTGGCCGCCGTCGAGATGGCGCAGCGCGCCGGCTACACCGCCGTGATGTCGCATCGCTCGGGCGAGACCGAGGATTCGACGATTGCCGACCTCGCGGTCGCGACCAATTGCGGGCAGATCAAGACCGGCTCGCTCGCCCGCTCCGACCGGACGGCGAAGTACAACCAGCTACTGCGCATCGAGGAGGAGCTGGGCGCGCAGGCGATCTATGCCGGCCGCGCAGCGCTGAAGGCACTGGCCTGATCGAGGCCTCGGCTGCCGCGCTCACCAGCGCGGCAGCAGGCTCGTTGCCTGGGAGAGCCCCCAGACACCGGCCGCCTGCACGCTGCCGGCGGCGCCCGATACTGCGTCGGAGACTTTGGTCGCCGGCGCCACGACGAAGCGGCTCCAGGAATCGTCGCGGGACTCCTCGCCCCCCTGTGCCATTTCGATTGCCGTCGCCGCGGCCGGAGGCAGGATCACGAGCGGGGTTGCGACGACGACGTTGCGCTCTGGCGGTGAAGCGGTTCGCCGCGCCGGGGGCGAATGTCTCGCCTTGCCCGGCGTTTCCAGCCGCGGCTTGCCGAGCTCCGCGAATTGCGGTGGGGCCCATTCGTCGCCCTCCGGCCAGCTCACCGACATCGGCATCGCCAGGGCGGCCGGCGTAACCTGCTGATTGGCCGCGAGACCCTCGTTCGCAGCAAGGTCAGACCCATCGAGCCGATCGGCGATCTTGCCGTCCCGGAGCAGCGCGAGTTTCGGCAGCGCCGCCTGCTCGACCCGCGCATGCGCGGCCCTATGGCGCGGCACGGCGCCGGACAGCAGGCCGGGAAGCGTCGCGACCACCGCTGTCGCTGTGGCGATGCCCAATGACAGTAGGAGATGGTGGCCGAGGCGGCTCGCCATGGCAGCAGGCCTGGGGGAATAGCGGTTGCCGGGCATCGGCGATCACTCCGGTGGCTGGCCGATCTTGATATCGCAGTGCAAGGAAACCGGCGCGTCACGGCGCCAGCGGGGCCGAAACGCGGCGCAATTGCGGTCCGTCGCCGCAGGCGCAGGTGCCATGCACAGCGGCCGGTAACGGCACCGCAGCAATCCACGCTATGCCGGCGCATGGATCAGCGCGTCGTCAGCCTTCCTGCGCCTCACGACAAGGAGCGCCGCCGGCGCAGGCTGGCTGTAGCCGGGATGCTGCTCAGCGTCCTGATCTTCGGCTCGAACTTCGCCATCAGCCGCCATGCCGTGCTGCACGGCATCACGCCTTACGATCTGCTGGCACTCCGCTTCGCCACGGCCGGCCTCCTGCTGCTGCCGCTTTTCCTGCGGCCCGGCCTCGCCAGCTGCGGCGGCGTCGGCTGGGGGCGCGGGTTGCTGCTGACACTGTCGAGCGGCTTCCCCATGACCTTCCTGATGCTGATGGGATTGACCCTCGCACCGGCGGCGCATGGCGCCACGATCGGACCGGGCACCGTGACGCTCATCGGTATCGTCGGCTCGATCGTGCTGTTCGGCGCGGTGCTCACACGCAATCTCGTGATCGGCATCTGCGGCGTGCTCGCCGGTCTGGCCTGTCTCGCCATCGCCGGCTCGAGCGGCTCGAGCGCCGGCACGCTGCGAGGAGACCTGATGTTCCTCGGCGTCGGCCTGCTCTGGGGCTTCTATCCGCTGATGATCCAGCTCTGGAAGGTCGATGGCCTGCGCGCCGCAGCTATCGTCTCGGTACTGTCGCTGGTGTGGCTGCCGATCTACGCCCTGTTCTTCTTCCGCGGCTTCGACATCGCACCATGGTGGCTGCTGTCGCTGCATGCGCTCTACCAGGGCGTGGCCAATGTCATTATCGGCCTGTGGATCTGGGGCTGGGCGGCGCATGTCCTGGGGCCGGCGGTCGTCGGCCGCTTCCCGCCCCTGATCCCTGTCACCGGCACATTGCTAGCGATCCCGGTGCTGGGCGAGATCCCCTCCTCGCTGCAGCTCGCCGGCATCATGCTGATCATCGCCGGGCTGTTCGTCGCCTCATGGCGCAAGCCGGCGCGCAAGGCCGGTCAGGGCCAGATTCCAGCCGACCGATAAGGCGAGCCCCATGGCGAGCGCCGTCCACGAGCCGAACGGCACCGCCATCCAATGCACGACGGCAAGCCCAAGCCCCGTGCCCAGCAGCCCGAGAGCCCCGCTGCCGATCACCGCTGCGGTGGCCTTCCCGCCGATGCGGGGATGCAGGATCACAATCAGGCTCGACAGGACGATCGGCAGACCGGCAAGGACACCCGACCAGAGCGGCCCGACCCGATCGCTCGCGGTTGTGACGATTCCCGCCAGCACCGCGACGCAGCCTGCCCGGATCGGAATGGCATAGCGCGAAAGTGCGGCGGGGGCGGCCGTGCGCACGGAGAGATAAGGCCGCACGAGCATATGCACGACACCGAAGGCAAGGATGGTCAGGACCGTGAGCGGCAGCGCCGGCAGTGCCAGGCTGCGCACGCCGGCCAGCACGAGAACCCAGACGGCCGCGGCGGCCACGAGCGAGGGCAGCATCGTCAGGCGCTGGGCCAAAAGCACATAGCTCAGGATGAAGGCGGAATGGGTGAGATTGGCGTTCATCGTGCCCAGCGCACTGGCGGCAATGAAAGCGGCGTCGTGATCGAGCGCAAGGAAGACAAGCACCGGCCCGAGCGAGATCGGCAGCGTCGCGATCATCGCCGCGACCAGAGGCCCCGTGCGCTCGGCCAGAACGGAACAGCCGACCACCACCGAGGCAGCGATCGCCATCTTGATCGGTAGAAGAGCCAGCCCTGCGCTCAAGCCGTCTCGCCCCTGGCCCAGCCTTCCTTGGTCTCGGCGATGAAATCGGCGAGGCGCCCGGCCGCAATGGCGGCGCGCAGGCCTGCCATCAGATCCTGGTAATAGGCGAGGTTGACCCAGGTCAGCAGCATCTTGCCGAGCATCTCCTCGGCCTTGACGAGATGATGCAGATAAGCGCGCGACCAGCTGTTCGCCGCAGGGCAGGAGGATTGCTCGTCGATCGGCCGCGGATCCTCGGCGTGCTTGGCGTTCTTGAGGTTCATCCGGCCGAAGCGGGTGAAGATCTGGCCGTGGCGGCCGGCGCGGGTCGGCATCACGCAATCGAACATGTCGATGCCGCGCGCCACCGCTTGGACGATGTCGTCCGGCGTGCCGACGCCCATGAGGTAGCGTGGCTTTTCCTGCGGCAGATGCGGCTCGACCGTCTCGATCATCGCCAGCATGATTTCCTGCGGCTCGCCGACCGCGAGACCGCCGACGGCGTAGCCCTTGAGGTCCATCGCGGCGAGCTCGCGCGCGCTCTCGATGCGCAGATGCGGTACCGCCCCGCCCTGCACGATGCCGAACAGCGCCCGTCCGGGATGGTTGCCGAAGGCCGCCTTGCAGCGCTCGGCCCAGCGCAGCGACAGGCGCATCGCCTTCTCCGCCACTTTGTCCTCGCAGGGCAGCGCGACGCATTCGTCGAGCTGCATGACGATGTCGGAGCCGAGCAGATTCTGGATCTCGACCGAGCGCTCGGGCGTAAGGACGTGCTTCGAGCCGTCGATATGCGACTGGAAGGTGACCCCCTCCTCCGTCAGCTTCCTGAGCTGCGACAGCGACATCACCTGGAAGCCGCCGGAGTCGGTCAGGATCGGATGCGGCCAGTTCATGAACTTGTGCAGCCCGCCGAGCCTGGCGACGCGCTCGGCGCCGGGACGGAGCATCAGGTGATAGGTGTTGCCGAGCACGACATCGGCGCCGAGCGCCCTCACCTGCTCGGGATACATGCCCTTCACGGTTGCGGCGGTGCCGACCGGCATGAAGGCGGGCGTGCGGATGACACCGCGCGGCATGCTGATCGCGCCGGTGCGGGCGGCGCCGTCGCGGGCGGCGACATGGAAGGCGAAGTCGGTTGTCGCGGCGGTCTGGGGCTGCGCGAGTTCGGGCTGTGCGTTCATGCGCTGCGAGGTAGAGCAGCACGCGCCTTTAGGGAAGAGGCGCGCGCGCTGGATGGGCGTTCGCCGCCGTCATGCTCGAGCTTGCCCCGAGCATCTCGGGACTAGAGGGCTCTTGAGCCTCATTCGACAGGAGATGCTCGGGTCGGCGCCGGGCGCCGCCCGAGAATGACGGCAGTCGCCCAGGCTCAGCCCTTCGCCAGCGCCGCCTCGTAGATTTCGGGCTTGAAGCCGACGACCGTCCTGCCCCTGCCGAGATCGAGCACCGGGCGCTTGATCATCGAGGGCTGGGCGAGCATCAGCGCGATGGCCTTGGCCGCATCGAGCCCCTGCTTCTCGGCGTCGGGAAGCGCACGGAAGGTCGTGCCGGCGCGGTTGAGCACCGTCTCCCAGCCATGCTCCTTCACCCAGCGCTCGAGCGAGGCCTTGTCGATACCACTCGCCTTGTAGTCGTGGAACGCGTAGGTCGCGCCATGGCCGTCGAGCCAGCTGCGCGCCTTCTTCATCGTGTCGCAGTTCTTGATGCCGTAGATGGTGATCGTCATGCCTTCGCCCGGACTGTGTGGAATGTCGCAGCATCCGCCACCCAGCTGTCATCCGGGTTTGTCAGCAAGACTGCAAACAGGCATGACATGGCGGATGACATCGTCGGATGCAGGCAGGAGATAGCATGGATATCGTCTCGGCCTCAGCGCAGAAAACGCCGGCGCCACCTGCTTTTCCCCATCGCCGCTGGAAGGACCACCCGGTCGTCGGCGTCGACTTTCCCGATGCCACGACCTTCACCTGCGACGGCCGCTGGATGCAAACTGCCTGCGAAGCCCTGGCGGCCCATCTTGATGAGGAAACCGACCTTCTTGCCGGAATCGACGTCGGCGGCCTCGGCTTTGCGGGCGCGCTGGCATTCAGAAACGGCCTCGGCTTCATCGATATCCGCAAGGTCGGTTCGATCCGCGCGGACGTCGTCCGCAGTCTCGCGGCCAATTACGAGCTCGGCAATGGCGTCGCCCTGTCGAAGGGCCATCGGCTCGACGGACGTCATGTCGCCATCATCGACGACTGCCTGATCACGGGCGGCATCGCGCTGGCGACGGCGCAGCTGCTTCGCCGACTTGGCGCACACTGCACGCATGCGCTCTTCGTCTTCGAACTCGACGGGCTGGGAGGCCGCGAACGACTTGCCCAGGGCGGCATCTCCGTGCACGCCCTGGAAAGACTGGCACCGGTTCAGCCCGTGCCCTCCCCCAGCGACATGCCCTGAGGGAGTGCCGGCATTCAGGGGCGCTTCGGGATGTCGAGGCCGCGCTGCACCGCGGGGCGCGACAGGCAGCGCTCCAGCCAGATCGGCACATGCGTCAGCGTGGAATAGTCAACGAGTTCGCCTGCCCCGTAGAAGCCGACGAGATTGCGCACCCAGCCGAGGATCGCGATGTCGGCGATGGTGAATTCGTCACCCATGATCCAGGTGCGGCTCGCCAGCCGCTCCTCCAACACGGCGAGCAGGCGCTTGCTCTCGCTGGCGTAGCGGTCGCGCGGGCGCTTGTCCTCGTATTCGCGGCCGGCGAACTTGTGGAAGAAGCCGAGCTGGCCGAACATCGGGCCGATCGCCGCCATCTGGAAGAACACCCACTGGATGGTCTCGTAGCGCGCGGCCGGATCCTTCGGCAGCAGCTTGCCGGTCTTCTCGGCGAGATAGAGCAGGATCGCGCCCGACTCCCACAGGCCCAGCGGCTTTCCATCCGGCCCGTTCGGATCGATGATCGCGGGAATCTTGCCGTTCGGGTTGAGCGAGAGGAATTCCGGGCCCCAGGTCTCGTTCTTGCCGATGTCGATGAGGTGGGGCTCGTAAGGCAGTTCCAGTTCCTCCAGCGCGATCGACACCTTCACGCCGTTCGGCGTCGGCAGCGAATAGAGCTGGATGCGGTCGGGATGGCTGGCGGGCCAGCGCTTGCTGATCGGGAAAGCGGAGAGATCGGCCATAGGGTGCTCCGGTTGAATCGGAAGAGCTTCGGCGCCGGACGATAAAGCCGCGCGCGCCCAAAGCAACGGGGCGCGCCTCCCGTCGTCGCAAGGCGGGCTTGCGATGATGCATGATCACGGGTTGGCCGAGGGCGAACGGCCGAGGATTTCGTACGGTTCGCGGGGAACGCTGCGGATCAGCACGAAATCCTTCACCGTCCAGCTCAACGGCCGCACGCGAAACGCCAGCATGCGATAGCGGTCGTAGAGCAATGTCAGATGGAGCCTGCGCGCAAGCCGCTTGCCGCGAAAACCACCTGCCCTCATTTCCCCATCCAGGGCGAGCGACGGGCAGCGCCGTCAGGGCGATATACGCTCATGGCCGATGACGCGGCCGTGAGCGCCCGCGCTCACTCCCACTCGATCGTGCCGGGCGGCTTCGAAGTCACGTCGTAGACGACGCGGTTGATGCCCTTGACCTCGTTGATGATGCGGGTCGCGGCGCGGCCAAGGAAGTTCATGTCGAAGGGATAGAAATCCGCGGTCATGCCGTCGACCGAGGTCACGGCGCGCAGCGCGCAGACATGATCGTAGGTGCGGTAGTCGCCCATCACGCCGACGGTGCGCACCGGCAACAGCACGGCGAAGGCCTGCCAGATCACGTCGTAGAGACCGGCCTTGCGGATCTCGTCGAGATAGATCGCATCCGCCTTGCGCAGGATGTCGAGCTTCTCCTTGGTGATCTCGCCGGGGCAGCGGATGGCGAGGCCGGGCCCCGGGAAGGGATGCCGGCCGACGAAGGCCTCGGGCAGGCCGAGCTCGCGGCCGAGCACGCGGACCTCGTCCTTGAACAGCTCGCGCAGCGGCTCGACGAGCTTCATCTTCATGCGCTCGGGCAGACCGCCGACATTGTGGTGGCTCTTGATCGTCACCGAGGGGCCGCCGGAGAAGGAGACGCTCTCGATCACGTCGGGATAGAGCGTGCCCTGCGCCAGGAAATCGGCGCCGCCGAGCTTGGCCGCCTCTGCGTCGAAGACGTCGATGAAGAGCCGGCCGATGGTCTTGCGCTTGGCCTCGGGATCGGCACCGCACTTGGCAAGCTCGGAGAGGAACAGCTCCTCGGCCTCAACATGGACCAGCGGGATGTTGTAGTGATCCCGGAACAGGCGAACCACCTCTTCGGCCTCGTTCATCCGCATCAAGCCGTGGTCGACGAAGACGCAGGTGAGCTGATCGCCGATCGCCTCGTGGATCAGCACGGCCGCAACAGCCGAGTCGACGCCGCCGGAAAGGCCGCAGATGACGCGGCCGGTGCCGACCTGCTCGCGGATCTTCTTCTGCATCTCGGCGCGATAGGCCGACATGCTCCAGTCCGGCTTGCAGCCGCAGATCTCAACGACGAAGTTGCGCAGCAGCTTGCCGCCATCCGGGGTGTGGACCACCTCGGGGTGGAACATCGTGGTGTAGAAGCGCCTGATCTCGTCGCTCGCCACCGCGAAGGGCGCGTTCTCCGAGGTCGCCTTGACCGAGAAGCCCTGCGGCAGCTCAGTGACGCGGTCGCCATGGCTCATCCAGACCGGGTAGCGGGAGCCCTTCTCCCAGACACCGGCGAAGAGCGCCGAAGGAGCAAGGATTTCGACATCGGCACGGCCGAACTCGGCGGCGTGCCCGCCCTCGACCTTGCCGCCGAGCTGATGCGCCATGGTCTGCTGGCCGTAGCAGATACCCATCAGCGGGATATCAGCCGTGAAGACCGCCTCGGGCGCGCGCGGGCTGCCCTCGTCCGGCACCGAGGCCGGGCCACCCGAGAAGATCACGCCCTTGGGCTTCAGCCGCCCGAACGCCTCATCCGCAGACTGGAACGGGGCGATCTCGCAATAGACGCCGATCTCGCGGATGCGCCGCGCGATCAGCTGCGTCACCTGCGAGCCGAAATCGATGATGAGGATGGAGTCGTGATGGGGCTGAGCGCTCGTCATCGCGTCCCGTTAATGGATCGCGCGGGCGTGCGCAACGGCCGCGTCTCAATCCCCCCGCTGGAGGCAAGCCAGATAGAACCCGTCCGTGCCGGCGCGCAGCGGCGAGAGCTGCAGGCCGAATTCCGTGGCGAAGCGGGCGAGCAGGGAGAAGTCGCTTTCCGCGCCCTTGAGCACGTCGATCGGTGCGACCAGAGCAAAGCCGGGATGGCGGCCGAGGAAGGCGCGGATGGCCTCGTCATTCTCGTCCGGCAGCATGGAGCAGGTGATGTAGGCGATACGCCCACCGGGGCGCACCAGCTTGGCGGCGCGGGCCAGCACCTCGGCCTGGTCTTTGATCCGCTCGGCGAGCGCGCCGGGGCGCACGCGCCATTTCGCATCGGGATTGCGCCGCCAGGTGCCGGAACCGGTGCAGGGCGCATCGACGAGCACCAGATCGGCGTGGCCGGCAACATCCGCCAGCGGCTCGTGGCCGCGCGAGCGTGGGATGCGCACCTCGACGATACCAGCGCCCGAGCGCGCCACGCGGTCGTGCAACGGCGCGAGCCGCCGGCTGTCGAGATCGGTCGCATAGAGGCTCCCGCGGTTCGCCATCAGCGCGGCGAGCGCCAGCGTCTTGCCCCCTGCCCCGGCGCAGAGATCGATGACGGTCTGGCCCGGCCGGGCGCCGGCGAGCAATGTCACCAGTTGCGAGCCTTCGTCCTGAACCTCGAACGCGCCGGCAAAGAAGCCGGGCTCCGTCTGCAGCGAAGGGCCGCGCCCGTCATGACCCGGCTGGAAACGCAGCGCATCGGGCGACCAGGCGCCGGTCTCGGGCTGATGGTGAGCGAGATCCTTGAGCACGGCGTCGCGGGTGGCCTTCAGGCGGTTGACGCGCAGATCGATCGGCGCACGGGCGGCCAGTGCCTGCCCTTCCGCCATCGCCGCCTCGCCGAAGCCGCGTTCGAATGAGGGCCAGAGCCATTCGGGCACATCGGCCCGCACCCAGTCGGGCGCGCCCTCGTCAGAAAAGGCGGTCAGAAGCGCGGTCTCATCGGCGGTGAGCGGCGCAGGGGCGTGGTTCTCGCCCGAAAACAGCGCGGCGATCTCGTCCAGCGGCAGGCCTCGCAGCCCCGCGAGCATGCCGAGAACCAGCGCGCGCGGCTCCTCGGAAGCCATGGCGTAGCCGGCGGACGCCTTGCGCCGCAGCGCATCATAGACGAGCGAGGCGATGGCCGCGCGGTCCTTCGAGCCGGCGAAGCGGCGGGACAGCCCCCAATCCTTCAGCGCATCGGCTGCCGGGCGGCGGCGCTCGATGATGTCCTGCAGCACCTCGATGGCGGMGCTGATCCGGGCGGCTGGCGTCATGGTGTTTCAATCCTGGCACGGACGGCTCGGGCCCGGCGCCGCAAGGCGGTGAGTGAGGTGTGCTTCGACCAATTCGAACATGACGCCGAGGCATGGTGGCCCATGCGGCATGCACTTGACGCGGTCGTTTCACAAGCGGAAACACGATGCAACCGCATGTCGCGGCCACCGGGATATTCGCACATGAAAAGCGCCAGCCGCATCGTCATTCTGAGCCTTGTCGCCTTCGGCCTTGCCGCTTGCGCAACCCAGCCGCAGCCGGAATTCACGCCGCCGCCCTCCAAGCGCCTCGACGCGAAAACCACGCTCGAAAACCGCCGCTGACAGCGAGCGCACGCAGGATCGCCCGCGCCCTCGACCGGGGTCGCGGGCTTTTTTTGGGGTATCGCATCGCGCGTCAGCCTTTGCTCACGATCCGACGTATTCTTTTCATGGGCCTGTCACATCGCCCGACCTAAGTTCGCGCGCATTTCCGCGAGCCGGGGTCAAACCATGAAAAAAACGCTGCTTCTCTCGACATCGCTTCTCGCCGCACTGGCCATGCAGCCACTGGCGGCCCTCGCCCAGCAGGTGTCCCCCTCGACCGCCCGCAAGCCGCTGATCATCGCCCATCGCGGCGCCAGCGGCTACATGCCCGAGCACACGATCGAGGGCTACAAGCTCGCTATCGAGATGGGCGCGGACTTCATCGAGCCCGACCTGGTGTCGACGAAGGACGGCGTCCTGGTCGTGCGGCACGAGCCGATGCTGAGCGGCACCACCGACGTCGCCGACCGGCCGGAATTCGCCAATCGCAAGACGACGCGCAAGGTCGATGGCATCGACACCACCGACTGGTTCGCCAATGATTTCACCCTGGCGGAGATCAAGACCCTGCGGGCCAAGCAGGCCTTCGCCGATCGCGACCAGTCGCACAACGGCAAGTACCAGATCCCGGCCTTCCAGGAGGTGATCGACCTTGCCAAGTCGGAAAGCGCCCGCACCGGCCGCACCATCGGCATCTACCCGGAAACCAAGCACCCGACCTATCACACCGCGCTCGGCCTCGCCTTCGAGGACAAGCTCCTCGACATGCTCAAGGCTGCCGGCTGGACCGAGAAGACCTCGCCGGTGTTCATCCAGAGCTTCGAGACCGGCAATCTGAAGTACCTGCGCAAGAAGACGCAGTTGCGCCTCATCCAGCTTGTCGACGGCGACKACGTCGACAAGGACGGCAAGGTTACGCTCGTGGCCCCGTTCGACCGTCCCTATGACTTCGCGGTGCTCGGCGACAAGCGGACGTTCCAGGACATGCTCTCCGCCGAAGGGCTCAAGGAGATCGCGACCTATGCCGACGGCGTCGGCCCCTGGAAGCCCTACATCATGGCTGCCAAGCAGACGATCGGCGCTGACGGCAAGCCGCAGGACCTCAACGGCGACGGCGCCATCGACGAGCGCGACCGCACGCTGATCGCGCCGACGAACGTGGTCAAGGATGCCCATGCCGCCGGCCTTCTCGTCCATACCTGGACCTTCCGCAGCGAGCCGAAGCGGCTGGCCTCGGACTTCAAGGGTGACGCCGCGGCCGAGTACAAGGCCTTCTTTGCGCTCGGCATCGACGGCCTGTTCTCGGACTTCTCGGATCAGGCCGTGAAGGCGCGCGACGCGAAGTAAGCTTCCAACCGGGCAAGGCTAACGGCCGGATAAACCAAGGCCCGCGGCGTCTCCCGCCGCGGGCCTTGGTCGTCAACGGGCTTCTCGCCCGCTCCCCTTCAAATCAGATTGGTCAATCGCAGACGCGGGTCGTGCGCCGCACCACGCCGCGCGGCGTCTCCCGCTCGGTCGTGACCGTGCGGCAATCGTCGCCGCGGTAATAGTTGGCGCGTCGCCATTCGCGCTCGCGCCTTTGCTCGTAGCGCTCCTGACGCATCTCGCGATCGATCGCCCGCTCATGCGGCGTACGGGGGTCGACGCTCACGCCGCCCGGACCAATGTTGATCGACTGAGCATAGGCACCGCCGCTCGCCAGAAGAGCAAGAGCTATGACTGGGACAAAACGTTTCATCACGTATCCTCCGTTTGCGCCATCAACGCACCGGACGAGGACTCGTTCCGTAGAGGGTTTCGCCTACACCTGAAGATGCTTTGCGCTTCCTTGTGATTCGCTCGTTAGACGAAAAAGCGCGCCGGCAAAGCCGACGCGCTTCCATCGCTCACCGAGCTGTTCTTTGTCAGTGCAGGATCTGGGAGAGGAAGAGCTTGGTGCGCTCGTGCTGCGGGTTCTTGAAGAACTCGTTGGGGGTGTTCATCTCGACGATCTGGCCGGCGTCCATGAAGATGACGCGGTCGGCGACCTGGCGGGCGAAGCCCATCTCGTGGGTGACGCAGAGCATGGTCATGCCCTCCTCCGCCAGCGAGACCATGGTGTCGAGCACTTCCTTGACCATCTCGGGGTCGAGCGCCGAGGTCGGCTCATCGAACAGCATGATCTTCGGGCTCATGCACAGCGAGCGGGCGATCGCGACGCGCTGCTGCTGGCCGCCCGAGAGCTGGCCCGGATACTTCGCCGCCTGCTCCGGGATCTTGACGCGCTTGAGATAGTGCATTGCGATCTCCTCGGCGTCCTTCTTGGGCATCTTGCGCACCCAGATCGGCGCCAGCGTCAGGTTCTCGAGGATCGTCAGATGCGGGAACAGGTTGAAGTGCTGGAACACCATGCCGACRTCGCGGCGGATCTCGTCGATCTTCTTGAGRTCGTTGGTGAGCTCCGTGCCRTCRACGATGATCTGGCCCTTCTGGTGCTCCTCGAGCCGGTTGATGCAGCGGATCATCGTCGACTTGCCCGAACCGGACGGGCCGCAGATGACCAGCTTCTCGCCGCGCTGAACCTTGAGGTTGATGTCCCGCAACACGTGGAACTCGCCGTA
>NZ_JBFTKQ010000018.1:0-74036 GCF_056396025.1 Allobosea sp. 05T438 | reverse complement strand
CTCGACACCATGGTCTCGCTGGCGGAGGAGGGCATGACCATGCTCTGCGTCACCCACGAGATGGGCTTCGCCCGCCAGGTCGCCGACCGCGTCATCTTCATGGACGCCGGACAGATCGTCGAGATGAACACCCCCAACGAGTTCTTCAAAAACCCGCAGCACGAGCGCACGAAGCTCTTCCTCAGCCAGATCCTGCACTGAAGTGGTCGCCAGTATGGCAGCGGAGTTCGGTCAAACGGGCGCCCGCCAATCCGCAGTCAAGCTTCTTCAAAGCGAGGGCGAGTGCTGGCCTCGTTCCAATCGATCGGGTTCCCGATGTTCAAAGAAGGAAACAAAGGACATGACTAGCCCAGCTTTCGATACCGTGCGCAAAATTGGTGGCGATCTCGAGGTTTCGCGCGCTGATTGCCGAGGCACTGCATCCGTATAGAGACGACCTCGTCATCACTACGAAATGCGGTCTCACCAAAATGGGGCCGGGCATCGCCTACCGGGACGGGCGACGCAAGGCCATCAGGACGGGCTGCGAAGCAAGTCTTTCCCATCTTCGTGTGGACAGGATCGATCTCATGCAATTGCATTGGGTTGATGAGGATACACCCATCGAGGAGACGGTCAGCTCACTTGCCGAATTGGTCAAAGAGGGCAAGATCCGACACATCGGAATTTCCAACGTAACTCTCGACGAACTCAAGCGCGCACGAAGCATCGCGCCGATCGCATCGGTGCAAAATCGGTTCAGTTTTGCCGATCGCTCGCAAATTGACCTGGTGCGATACTGCAGCGAAGAGGACATTACTTTCTTCCCATATGGTCCTCTCGACGGGAACCCTGCACAAATTGGGGCGCCGCTTGCCGATCAGACTGGCAATATCGCGATCGAGGCAGGCAAGCGGGGGTGCTCGACTTCGCAGTTCGCCTTAGCCTGGCTGCTGGCACTGAGCCCCGTCATCGTCCCCATTCCAGGCACACGTTCTGTCGTTCACCTGGAAGAAAACGTCGGGTCGCTAAATGTGCCTCTGACCCAGGAAGAGGCAAAGGCTCTATAGCAGTGCCTCCGTGCTTGTCGGAGTCCGTATCAGTGTTGGCGGCGGGTCGCTGTTTGCAAGCAGCCGCTCGCTGATGCGCCGGTCGCAGATGTCCGCTTCCAAGCGGTGCCCCAATGTCCGGAACTGGCGCCAGACGTCCGTGGACAGACGAGTTTGGCGAGAGCCTCAGCTTAGGCTGTGGCGATTGGCATCGGAGGTTTTACCGGAAACGGTCTGGAGGTGGCGAGGATCAGCGTAGCCGCCAGGCCCAAGCCCCAAGACGCGACATACATCGGCGTATAAGTTCCGATATTGTCGTAGATCAGGCCGACAAGCACAGGCCCAGTCAACATGCCGAGGCTCCCGGCCATCCCGGTGCCCCCGATGATGGTGCCCATCATCCTCACCGGGAAATACTCGCGGATAATTACGGCGTAGAGCGGCATCGTGCCGGCGATTTTGGCCTCTGCGAGCCTGAGATCGGTTCTTGGATCGAGCCGTTCGCCCTCTGCCGGCGACATCAGCCCTTCGGCTTCCAATCGCCCGACGGAATGGTGTTGATCATCCAGGGGATGCCGAACTTGTCGATCAGCGAGCCGAAGCCCGGTGACCAGAAGGTCTCGCCGAATGGCATGACCGCCTTGCCGCCCTCGGACAGTTTTTCGAACCAGCTTTGGCCCTGGGCCTTATCCGTGCTGTGCAGGGTGACGTCGAACCCGTTCTTGGGCTTGTCGATGTTAGGCGCCCACGCGGCATCCATATCGGCGCCCATCAGGGCCTGATCGCCCACCTCCAGCCAGCAGTGCATCAGCCAGCTCTTGTACTTCTCGTCGGTGATCGGCATGCCGGGAGTTGCGTCGCCGTAAGGAAATGCGGCCGTGATCTTGCCGCCGAGAACCTTTGCGTAGAACTCGAAGGCCTCACGGCATTGCCCCTGAAAGCTCAGGCTGGTCACGATCTTCATGGTTTTCTCCCTGTGTTGATCGAAGCGCCGATGCGGTTAGGACGTGACATCGATTGGCGCTTTCCCCATTTAGTTGATATCCACCTATATCATTCCGGGGATGTCAACTCACCTGATGCGCGCCCAAACCGAACTTACCTTCGAGACGACCCTTCTGGTACGCGATGCCTGCCTTTGCCTTCATGCGCAGCGGGCAGCGCGCGCGCTTGCCCGACGCTTCGATCTCGCGCTAAGGCCTGCCGGCATCAGCAGCGGCCAGTTCTCGCTCCTGATGTCGCTGAATCGTCCCAGTCCCCCAAGCCTCGGCAGCGTCGCCGCCCTGCTGGCGATGGACAGAACGACCCTGACCGCAAACCTAAAGCCGTTGGAGCGGCGCAAACTCGTCGAGACCAGCCATGACGCAGCGGACCGGCGCGTCCGCCTCCTGTCTATGACGCCGGCAGGCAGAGCCGTGCTGGCCGATGCGGTGCCAATCTGGAAAGAACTGCACGCGGCAATCGAAGCCGAGCTGTCAGACCCCATCCATCTGCGTTCTGATCTGGCTCTGCTGTCCCAATGAACGAAGGTCCGCGTATTGACGTAGAGGTGATGTCAGGTTTTGGCCCATCGCGGCTTCCAACCCCTGAACCCAGACGTAGGTCACAGCCCGTCGAACGAGCTCTTCCATAGCGGCACAGCCTTGGCGAAGGTGCCTCGGTGGCTCGTGGCGCCGGTCGAGATCGCCTCCACGCGATCGTTGCCGAGTGCCTTTTGGTAGGTCATCGGCAGCTGTCCGAGTTCCGTCCGGATCGCCTCATCCGTCTCGCCGTAGAAAGTCCTCACCGGCGTCTTCACCACCCAGCGATAGGCCTGCGTGGCGGCGACGAGTCGCCCATAGGCCGAGTTCGCGAAGAATTGTGCGTCGAAATATTCAGGTCGGATGATCTTGCGGAGCTCCGTCGGCACTTGGCTGGCGTCGAAGGGCAGCCTCTCATAGGCCTTGCGCGACAGCTCGTAATAGTCGTCCGTGAGCAGCGAGCGGGCAAGGCCTGGCACCCCATAGTAGTTCTCGAAGGAGAAGGCCGAGAGGATAAAGAGCGTCGGCACCCAGTCGGCGTCGATCTTGCGGGGAAAGGCCAG
The DNA here is from genome assembly GCF_056396025.1 of Allobosea sp. 05T438. Lineage (NCBI taxonomy): Bacteria > Pseudomonadati > Pseudomonadota > Alphaproteobacteria > Hyphomicrobiales > Alloboseaceae > Allobosea > Allobosea sp. 05T438. Next base: position 70,925 of record NZ_JBFTKQ010000018.1, on the reverse strand, counting down.
GAAGCCGTTGAGGGCGACGAAAATGTCGGCCGGAGCACTGGCCGTCACTGCAGCCGTGACCGGAATCTTGGCATTCTCCAGCTTCTCCAGCATGGCCAGCGTCACGAAGCCGCCCTGCGACCAGCCGGCGAGGAACAGCTTCGGCGTCGCGACCTTCAGGTCGGCGAGGACGGCGTGCGCCGCCATCAACATATCGTAGGTTGCCTGCTGGTGGCTGGCCTTCACCATGTACCCTTCGGGTTCGCTGGATTCGCCCAGGCCGAAGTAGTCGGCAGCGACCAGGACATAGCCCTGCCCAGCGAACTGCGCGAGCATGAGCTGCGTCTCGGGCGATTGGTCGGCGAAGGACGGAACCTGCTGCTTTCCGTAGACGGTGCCGTGCTGGTAGGACACCATCGGGAAGCTCGCTTCACCGGTGTCTGGCACCGCGACGAGGCCGGTCGCAACGGTCGGCCGATTGCCGCGCTCGGGCACGACTGACGCATAGCGGACGCGGTAGAGCCTCACCGCGTTGCGAGCCGGGGTGTAGCTCACCGGGATGCCTGCGAAGGTTGGCGTATCGGTCGTCAGGATGCGGTTTAGCTTGTCGACATCCCAGCGCGCCAGGAATTCATAGCTAACGCCAGAGGCGACGGCGACTGGCCCTGTTGTTTGAGCCAGCGAGGCCGGCATAATGCCGACCAGAGCGGCGACGAAGCAGAGGATACGAAGCAAGGGCATGAGTGCTCACGGTTTGCGCCCGTTGCGTTTCGCAGCGTCCGGTAAAGATTCCGTCGTCATGCCAAGTCCGCGGGATTCACTGACCCTGGCTTACAACTGAGTGCTTCCGCGTCGCATTGCTCGACATGTCCTGGGAGGCATCCGCAGATATCACTCCGCATCTTCGGTTATAGGCCGATGCTGAATTGGGGACCCACGTGCCGCTTTCAGTCGCGCCACTATCGCGCACTGGACGTCCGCTTGGGATTTCGGCGCGTGGCGCGGCCCATTGTCGAGAAGCACACATCCGCGATCAGCGGCGCAAGTCAGACGCTTCCGAACCGCTGTGGGCCCGGCCTGCCAGCCAGGCCCTTCTTGGTCTCAACTATCTGCTGCAATTGCATTCGCCGCGAACGACAAGCGCCCTGCTCCCATCGGACCACGTCAGCGCATCGAGCAAAGCGCCCTTACAAGAAGAAGCGTGCCGGCCTGAAGCTCTCGAACTCGGGGCGCTGCGTCCCGTTGACGATTTCATCGGCGGCCATGGCTCCCAGCGCCGGCGAGAGCGTGGCGCCACTATGGGTGACCATCACATAGTAATTCTCGACACCCGGCACCGGGCCGATCACCGAGAGGCCGTCCCTTGGGATCGGCCGTACGGTGACGCGCGCGGCTTCCGGCTTGAGCGGCGCGATGCCCGGCAGGATGCGTAGGAGGCGGTCGACCAGATCGGCCGCCTGCTCCATGCCCGGATTGACGCCGATCTCGGGCGTGACCGTGGCGTCGGCCGCACCCCAGTGCAGCATCAGGCGCCCGGCTCCGTCCGGGCGGAAGTCGCAGACCGGCGTGGCGACGACGCGCTGAATGCTGGCGGGAACGGGCGGCGTGAAGACGAGGAAGCCGACCGTGGGCGCCAGCGGCACGTTCGGGATGACCGTGCCGATCGTATCGTTGGACCAGCGGCCGGTGCAGTTCACGACAAGGTCGGCATGGAAGGTCTCGCCGCCTTCGCTGCGCACGCCCTTCACCTTGCCGCCTTCGACAAGCAGGCCCGAGACCTTCGTCTGCGTCCTCAGGCTCGCGCCGTGACGCCGTGCCGCACTCATCATCGCATGGGAATAGACCACCGGGTCGAGCCAGCCGTCGTTCGGATACCAGGCGATCGGCGCGTCGCCTACCGCTTCCGGCGCGATGTCGGGTTCCAGCTCGAGCAGTTGCTTGCGGTCGATCCACTCTGCCGCATAGTCCCAGCTCTGCAGCCGCTCGACCTTGGCCTTGAGGGCAGCCTGCTCGGCTTCGGCTCTCCATTCGACGCGCCCGCCGCCATGCCACCAGGGCGTGGCGCCGAACTCGTCCTTCAGAGCGGCATGGGCGCGCATGCCGGCGACGTTGAGGTCATGATAGGCGCGCGGCGACTTGTTGCTGGAGTTAGTCCAGGCGAAGGAGATGCCCGAGGTGCCACCGCCGACGCGGGTGGCTTCGAGCACCGTGACCTTCGCGCCGGCTCGCGCCAGCCGATAGGCGACAGACGTTCCGATGACGCCGGCGCCGACAACGATGATTTCAGTCATGGTCCATATCCATTAATGAAGAGGGGCAAGCAGGCCTTACGCCGCGCGCTTCGTGGCCCAGCCATCGCGCACGAGCGCTTTCAACTCCGCAAGCGACATCGCCTCGAGGCCGATATCGCCGAGCAGGTCGTTCTCCGCCGCGAAGTCCCGGCCGTAGAGCGCCGAGAAGATGTCGACCCCGGCTTGGTGCAGTGTCGCCGGCCGGCCGGCGAGCTTGCCGAGCAGCACCGTGGGATGCAGCCCGAAGGGCGCGTCTTCCAGGACATAGCGGGTATCGATCGTGCTTGGCCCGTTGCCGCCATTGCCACGAGCAGCGAGTGCACGCGCCATCTCACCGACCGGTCCGGGCGCGACATGGAAGGAGAGGTTATAGTGCTCGCGAATGGTGCGGACCCTGTAGCCGGCGGCCTCGGCGATGGCGAGCCGTTCGGCATCCAGCGCCTCCAGAAAGCGGCCGACGGAATCCGTGTTGTTTTCGTTCTGCCCCCAGGTCTCGCCATGCTCCATGCGGGTGAAATTGCACAGCGCGATGCCGAGATGGTTCTGCGGGTTGAGATTGGAGAGCGAAATCGCGAGCGCATCGTCGCGCTGGACGAAACGGTCCCCGAACAGTTCCTGGCAGATCTTCAGGCCGCGATCGGCGGCGGAAACGGGAATCGTCGCGATGTCGACCTTCGAACGGATGGTAGAGACATTGACGCTGGCATCGCCGGTGCGGCGCCCGGCGGTGACCGTCGTGCCCCAGACGACGACGGGGACGTCCAGCCCGCGCTCGGCGATCTTGCGCGCGATGTAGAGGCCGCTGAACGAGGTGTGCGAACTGATGATGACGACCTGCCCCGCGTCCAGGTGCGGCGCGGCCTCGTCCATCGCCTTGCGGTGGCCATTGGCTGGCAGCGCGAACAGCACGGCTCCCGCGCCGGCGATGGCCTCGGCGGCGCTGGCCGCGACGGCGACCTTGAAGCTGCCGCTCAGGCTGCCTGTCGCGGTCAGCGGCTCGCCCTGCGCGATGCTCCGGCCGCTCTTGCCGGAGGGCGACCACAGGACCGGCTCATGGCCGAGAGAGGAAAGAAGAGCGGCATTGCCATAGGCAATCGAGCCCGCACCGAGCACTGCGACACGCATCGTCCTGATCCTTGATAGTTTCGATGATGGGGGCGGATCGGGCCCGCAGGCCCGACCCAGGCATGGACGCTTGCTGCGTCAATATTTGTAGCCGGCCTTTTCCATGTACTGCTTTGCCAGGTTGAAGTCGTAGGCGATCGGCTTCAGCAGATCGTGGTCGTAATATTCCGAGGTGAAAGGCATGGGCACCGTTCCCGGCTTGCCGAAGCCGGCGACGACATTCTTGATGATCTGCTCGCGCGGGATCATGTGGCTCATCGCCTTGCGGACATACGTCGCCGCCTCGGCGGCGCGGCTGGGGTCCTGCTTGCCGAGCGGCGTCTCGACTCCGGTCCCGAAGACCGGGTGGTTCATGTTGAGGCAGGTTTGCATCCACTTGAACGAGTCGAAGCGGTTGACCTTGCCCCAGGAGGCATCGACCGTATCGAGCAGGCCGCCGACATCGTACATGGGGTCATGCGCGTCGATGGCACCGGATTTGATGGCGCTGAGCAGGGCGTCGGCGCCTTGGATATTGACGACGTAGAAGGTTTTGACGTTGCCGTCCGTCTTGCGCCAATAGTTCTCGTTCCGGACGTATTTATAGGCCTTGCGCGAGGGATCGAAGCCTTGCGGGATCCAGGGCCCGGTGCCGACGCCGCCCTTCGCCTCGAAGACCTTGCCGTCGGACGTCTTGACCGGGAAGGTGCCGAGCCAGGTCGAGATGACGTGGCCGCGCAGCTCCTCCGGCTTGATGTCCTTGTAGGCGTGCTTCGGCATGATCGCGATGACCGGCAGCAGGAAATCGTAGAACATCGAGTTCGGCTGCGGCAGCGAGACGGTGATCTCGTGCGTGCCGGTGACCTTGTAGGCGTCGCGCGAGCCCATCACGGTTTCGAGCGGCGACTGGAACAGGCTCGCATAGGCCTTGTCGATGATCGTATCCCAGGTGAACTTCACGTCTTCGGCGGTGAACTCTTCGCCGGAGTGCCATTTCACGCCCTTGCGCAGGTTCAGAACCCAAGTCTTGCCGTCCGCGGAACCCGTGACTGATTCCGCCAGCGCGGGGCTGAGCTTCTTGTTCGCCCAGCTGTCATATTCGAGCAGCGCGTTGTAGACCGGGCCGAAGATGTTCGCCTCGTTGTAGCCGCTGCCATACATCGGGATGAGCTGGCTCGGAGGCTGCCAGGAGGCAAAGGTGGCGGTGACGTCGCCGGTCGCCCCCTCGATCGTCCAGTCCTCCGCACGTGGATAGAAGACCGGGTTGTAGGTCGTCGATTCCATCCCCTTCAGCTTCGGATTGGTGATGATCACCTCTTCCGGATAGAAGACGATGTGCAGTGGCTCAATCTCGTACCAGCGCTTCACGAAGGCGGTCATCGCTGCCTTGCGATCCTGCTCGGTGATCGCGCGGGAATACTTCTCGATCGCCTCGTCGATCTGCTTGTCCGCGACCCGATAGTAGTTCTGGCCGTTGGGCGGCATGTTCTTGCTGTGGAACAGCGTCTCGGGCATTGGCGACAGACCGCTGTAGTAGATGCGCTCGGAATACATATCGAAGCCGCCCTCGACATGGGTCTTGCCGCTGTCGTTGGCGCGTCGGGCAATCACCACGGAGGGTGGCTGGTAGCTCGCATTCACGTCGATACCGAGCCGCGCGAACTGCTTGCCGATCAGATCGGTCCAGATCATGCGCGACTGCAGGTTGTTGAAGATCATCAGGTAGAGCTTGAAGTGGGGCGGCTTCGCCAGGGCCGGCTCCGGCAGGCCGCCGGCGGCGAGCGCGGCCGCCCCAGCGCCAGTCCATTTCAGAACGTCACGTCGCGTCGATTTTTCAGGCATCGTTGTCCCCTCTTCTGCTTGATTGGAAACGGCGGCGCTCCCGCGGTTCAGGCCTGGAAGCGCGTCGGTCGGAACTCCTCGAGCTCGGGCCGCTGGCGGCCGCGCAGCACCTCGTCCGCAACGGCCTGGCCGAGGAAGGGCGAGAGCGTGACACCGCTATGGGTGACGACGACGTAGTAGCCGTCGACGCCGCGTGCCGGTCCCACGGTGGAGAGCCCGTCGGCCGGGATCGGGCGCACCGTTGTCCGGACCGCCTCGGCCCTGACCCCCTTGAGGCCGGGCAGGATCTCGGCCGCGCTTTCGAGAGCGATCCATGCCTCCTCGCAGTCGGGCGTGCGGCTTTCGAGCGCCGCGAAGCGGTCGTCGAGGGAGTCCTTGCGCACCATCAGGCGGCCGGCGCCGTCCGGGCGGACATCGACATCGGGAGCGTGGAAGGGCCGGCGCAGATCGACCCCGACCGGCGGGGTGAAGACCAGGAATCCGACCGTGGGCGCAAGCGGGATGTTCGGGACGCTCTCGCTCACCGTCTCGTTCGACCAGCGGCCAGTGCAGTTGATCACGAGGTCGGCCTCATGAAGCGCACCGCTTTCGTCGCGGGCACCGATCACGCGGCCGTTGCGCGTCTCCAGCCCGGTGATCCGGACGCCGGTCTTCAGCGCGGCGCCATAGCGCTGGCGGGCGGCGCGCAGCATCGTGCCGGCATAGAGGACCGGGTCGACCCAGCCTTCCTCCGGGCAGAACACGATCTGGGCGTCGTCGGGAACGGCACTAAGCGCGATCTCGGGTTCGAGTTGGCCGAGCCGCTTCTTGTCGATGATCTCGACGGCGTAGCCCCATTCGCGCAGTCGCGCGACCTTCTGCGCCTGGGCCGCAACCTCGGCCGGATCGACGCGCCATTCCAGGCTGCCGCTCTGATGGAACCAGGGCGTGGCGCCGAACTCGTCCTTCAGCGCGGCATGGGCCCGCATGCCGGCGACGTTGAGGTCGTGATAGGGCCGCGGTGTCTTGTTGTTGGCGTTGGTCCAGGCGAAGCTGACGCCCGAGGTGCCGGCACCGACGCGCTCGGCTTCGAGAACGGTGACCCTGGCGCCCCCCTGCGCCACCCGGTAGGCGACCGAGCTGCCGACGATGCCGGCTCCGACGACGATGACGTTCATCATGGCATATCCTGTGGTCTGGCCCGCATCAGCGCGGGTTGTGGCAAGCGAAGGCGTGGCTGCCCTCGGGGGCGGCCAGCGGTGGAACCTGCTGGGAGCAGACCGGCAGCGCGGCCGGGCAGCGGGTGTGGAAGACGCAGCCGTGAGGCCGCTTCACCACGCTCGGGATTTCGCCCTTGATGGCGTCGCGCGGCCTCTGGCGGGCCGGATCTGGCACCGGAATCGCCGAGATGAGGGCCGCCGTGTAGTGATGCCGAGGGCGGGCGAAGATCTCGTCGACCTCGCCGATCTCGACGAGATCGCCGAGATACATCACCGCGATGCGGTTGCTCAGGAAGCGCACCGAGCTCAGATCGTGCGAGATGTAGAGATAGGAGAGCCTCAGCTCCTCCTGCAGCTCGGCCAGCAGATTGAGGATCTGGGCCCGCACCGAGACGTCGAGCGAGGATACCGGCTCGTCGCAGATCAGCAGCCGCGGCTCGACCGCGAGCGCGCGGGCGATGCCGATGCGCTGGCGCTGGCCGCCGGAGAATTCGTGCGGATAGCGGTCGGCATGTTCGGCCGGCAGCCCGACACGCTCCAGCAGCGCCTCGACCGCGGCGTCCCATTGCGCCGGCGGCAATAGGCCGTGGACCCGCAGGGGCTCGGACAGGATCTGCCGGACGCTCCAGCGCGGATTGAGCGAGAGATAGGGATCCTGGAAGACGTATTGCATCTGCCGGCGCAGCGCGAGGACATCGGGCCGGCGGTCCTGAGCGAAGGTCTCGCGGATATCGACGCCGCCGAGCCGGATCGCCCCGGAGGTGGGCGGTACGAGATGCAGGATGGCGCGCGCTGCCGTGGTCTTGCCGCAGCCGCTCTCGCCGACGATGCTGAGCGTCTCGCCCTCGTCGAGGCTGAAGCTGATGTCGTTGACGGCGCGGATCTCGCTGGTGACCTTCTGGCGGAACAGGCCGCGGCGAAGCAGCGGATAGCTCTTCACCAGCCCGTCGACGCTGAGCAGAGGGCGGGTAGCACGCTGCCGCGCGTCGGGCGCCTGCTCGATCAAGGGCTCAACCATGGTCGGGCACTCCGGCGCTGCCGCGCTCCAGGCAGCGGACAACACGGCCCGGCTCGATTGCGGCGGCCTGCGGTACGAGGCGGGAGCATTCCGGCTGTGCCTCGGGGCAACGGCCGGCGAAGCGGCAGCCGCCGGTAAGCGGTTGGCCGGGCGTCGCGGCGCGACCGACAGTCGGCAGGCGCTCGCGCCGACCCTGGGCGTTGACCGCATAGGGCCGGTCGATACGGGGCGTCGAGGCAAGCAGCGCCTGGGTGTAGGGATGCGACGGCCGGGCGAAGACGGCATGTTTGTCGCCGGTCTCACAGACCTGGCCGGCATACATCACGGTGATCCGGTCAGCGATGCGGGCGACGACGCCCATATCGTGCGTGACGAAGATCATCGACATGCCGAGCCGCTGCTTCAGCTCCTCAAGCAAATCGAGGATCTGGGCCTGAATGGTGACATCCAGCGCCGTGGTCGGCTCATCGGCCAGCACCAGCGCCGGGTTGCAGAGCAGCGCGCGGGCGATGCAGACCCGCTGCTTCATGCCGCCGCTCATCTCGTGCGGATATTGCGAGAGGCGCGAGCCGGGATCGGTGATCCCGACCAGCCGGAAGAGCTCCTCGACACGCTGCAAGGCGACCGCGCGCGGCAGTTTCTCGTGGACCTTGAGGATCTCCGCGAGCTGGGCACCGACGGTCAGCAGCGGGTTGAGCGAGTAGCCGGGATTCTGGAAGATCATGGCGAGCCTGCGTCCGCGCAGCTTCTGCATCTCCTGCTGCGATTTCGCCGCCAGGTCTTGGCCTTCGAAGAGGATGCGGCCGCCGGCGATCCGGGCGGGAGGCGGCAGGAGGTTGAGAATGGCGAGGCTCGACAGCGTCTTGCCGCTGCCGGATTCGCCGACGATGCCCATCGTCTCGCCGGCATGGACCTGATAGCTGACATCCTCGACGATCCGGACCGGCGCGTTCCAGGGTGGGAACTGGATGCGCAGATTCTCGATCGAGATCAGCGCCGGTGCCGACTGATGCCGTGTCCCGGATTGCTCCAGCGAAGCCGAGGGAGCCTGTCTTTCGGCGGCGAGGCTCGTCATCAGCGCTTGGCCCGCGGGTTGAAGGCGTCGGTCAGCCCGTCCGCCAGAAGGTTGAAACCCAGCACGGTGATGAAGATCGCAACGCCCGGGCTCAGCGAAGCCCAGGGCGCGACCTTGAGCGCCTCGTAGTTGAAGTAGAGCAACTGGCCCCAGCTCACCGCGGCCGGATCGCCGAAGCCGAGAAAGCCGATCATGGCCTCCGCCAGCACGGCGCCGCCGATGCCGAGCGCCACGATGACGACGAGCGAGGGCAGAGCGTTGGGCAGGATGTGCCGGAACAGGATGTCGCCGGAGGTCGCCCCGATGCAGCGCGCCGCCTCGACGAATTCCTGGTTCTTGAGCCGCAGGAATTCGGCGCGGGTCATCCGCGCGATCGGCGCCCAGGAGAACATCCCGATCAGCAGGATGATCACGCCGAGATTGAGATAGGGCACGCTCTCGAAGGGCGTGTTGACGATCGCGACGCCGAGAAGACGGACCACGGCAAGGATGACGACGAAGACCGGGATCACCAGGAAGAAGTCGGTGAAGCGCATCAGCACCTCGTCGATCGTGCCACCGCGATAACCGGCGACACCACCGACCAGAACTCCGATGACCGAGGCGATCGACATGGCGCCGAGCCCAACTGCGAGCGCCGTCGGTGCGCCATAGATCAGGCGGCTGAGCACGTCGTAGCCCATGCGGTCGGTGCCGAGCGGGTGCGTCCAGCTCGGCGGGGCCTTGGCGCCGGGGTCGATCATCGGGCTCTGGTCCTGCGGGTCGAAGGGCGCCAGAAACGGGCCGACCAGCGCGGTCGCGATGACGAGCGCGACGAGGATGAAGCCGAGCATCCCCGTGCGGCTGCGGGCGAAGCGCTGCCAGGCCTGTCGCCAGATGCCCTTGGCGGGCTTGCGGGCCGGTTTCGGCACAGGCGCATGACTCGTGATCGTCTGGTCGGTCACGCCACTCACTCCAGGCTGATGCGGGGGTCGATCAGGACGTAGATCACGTCCGTCAGCAGGGTCGTGCAGATCAGCATGAAGGCGATGACCGCACTCGCGCCCATGATCACGGGGTAGTCGAGTTGGTGGATCGCCGAGATGTAGAGGTAGCCGAGCCCCGGCCAGGTGAAGACGGATTCGGTCACCGGCGCCGTGCCGAGCATCAGGCCGATCAGCAGGCCGAGATAGGTCAGCATCGGGATAAAAGCGGCTCGTAGCGCGTGGACGTAGATGACGCGCCGCTCGGGAATGCCGCTGGCGCGCATCGCCGCGATGAAGTCGCTCTTCAGCACGTCCACCATGTTGGACCGCATCAGCAGCGTCAGCGTCGCGGTGTTGAAGAAGGTCAGCATCGCGACGGGCAGGATCATGTGCCAGAGCGCGTCGAGAACCGAGCTGCCCCAGAGCGGGTTCCGCGTCGCATAGGCGCCGTAGCTCGGCAGCCAGTCGAGCGTGTAGGAGAAGACGAAGATCAGCAGGATGCCGAGGAAGAAGGCGGGCAGCGACTGGCCCAGCAAGGCGGTGCCCATGACCGCGAAATCGGAGCGCGAATGCTGCCGCCGGGCCGCGGTGACGCCGAAGATGACGGCGATGGCGAGCGCGATCAGGATCGCCGGGAGCTGGATCTTCAGGGTTTCCCAACCCCAGGTCACGATCAGCGATCCGACCGGCTGGTTGTAGACTATGCTCGTGCCGAAATCGAGGTGAAGGAGCCGCCCGAGCCAGAGCAGATAGCGGGTGAAGGGAGGGTGATCGAGCCCGTAATAGGCTTTCATCCGCTCGATGACCTCCCCGGTCATGCCGGGCGTCTCGGCCATCATCAGCTCGATCGGATTGCCGATGGCGTTGACCAAGAAGAAAATCGCCGCGCTGACGCCGAGCATCAGTAGAATCGCGAAGATCAACCTTCTCGCCAGAAAGACGAATATCCGCATCGCGGAAAATATCTCCCTTCAGATTGGCAATAGATCTCCCGTTTCCTGAACATGCTGTGCAGCACATCCAGGATCGGCCCCGTTTGTTTGATCTATGTCAATGACAGTGAAGGTATGGAGCGAAGATCCAGGCGTCAAAGAATATGATTTTGCCAGTTCATTCCTTCAGGTTATGAACTTCGCCTCGCCGCATCGCGCATCAAATCCTCGGCCCGCGCTATGAATCCGCGCGGTAGCCGAGCCTTTCCAGCTCGTCTTCGATATCCCGTATCAGTGCCTCCGCCAGTGACGAGCCGATCAGCGTATTCGGGCGCACATGCCAGACCGGCGAGAAGACCTCCGGCGCGAAGGGCCTTGCGACCAGGCCACGCCCGATGAAGCTCTGGGCATTGAGCTCGTCGACAAGTGCGATGCCGGCGCCGTTCGCCACCAGGGCGCTGGCGACATTCGCCATCGGCGCATCGATGAACATGCGCGGCAGCACGCCCGCCTGCTCGAAGACCTTCTCGATGAAGACGCGACGATCCGCGGATCCGATCGAGACGAAGTTCTCGCCATCGAGGTCCTCCGGCCGAATCCGCTTCAGCTCCGCCAGTCGATGGCCCGCGGGCACCGCGCAGACATTGGGGATGCGCGCGATCATGCGGCAGATGACATTGGGATGCGGGGTGGAGTGCTCGGTGATCCCGAGGTCGATCTGGCCGGCGATGGCCCATTCGAGGATGCGGTCGGAACTGCGCGAATGCAGCTTCACCGCCGTCTTCTCATGCGCCTGGCAGAAGCGCGTCAGCAAGGGCGGGATCAGCGTCCCCGCCAGCATCGGCATGACGCCCAGATTGAGCCGTCCGAACTGAAGCTCCCGGATGTCGCGCGTCATCCGCTCCAGGCGCTCGACGCTTTCCCAGGTGCGCTGCACCTCCGCGAAATACAATTCGCCGTCCCGCGTGGGCTTCAACCGCCCCTTCATGCGCTGGAACAGAATGATGCCGGTGCTGCGCTCGAGCTGGTTGAGCATCTTGCTCGCCGCCGGCTGCGAGACGGACATGATCTCGGCCGCCTGCGTGAGCGTGCCAAGGTGCATGATGTGGCGGAAGAGCTCGACATGCCGCAGATTCATCCTCACCCGTCCCCTCGCATTGCTGGCCCGCTCCCCACGCGGACGATGCCGTCCGGCATTTGCTGCCAACCAGCCCCAGAGCTCGCCGCCTTGCAAGGGTATTGCCATCGGCCGCGAGCGGCCGGCCGTCGCCGGCGCTTCAGGCCGGGACGCTGCGGAAGGGCGGCGGCGGCTTCAGGATCGCACTGAAGGCCTCCACCAGCCTGCCCGTCGGGCGTCCGCGCTGCCGGAACAGAAAGATCGGCACGTAGATCGCCGGTCGGAAGCTGCGGAAGACGAGGCCGGTGCCGGGCATCCGCGCCGCCTCGCTATCGACGATACCGACCCCGCAACCGGCTGCAACGAGGGCGCAGATCGTCAGGCCGAGACTGGCGTCGATGACCGTGCGCGGGTGCTGCCCGGCCGCTTCGAGGGCCTGCCCGAGCTTCCGGCGGAACTCGTCCTCCGGTCCGAGTGCGATGACGGTCTCGCCTGCGAGATCGGCAGCCTCGACAAAGGGTTTGCGGGCAAGGCGATGCCCTGCAGGCAGGGCGATCACCCCCTCCAGGTCGAACAGCTTGCGGCGCGAGAGGTTGTATTCCTCGCTGCGCAGCTGGGCGATGCCGAGATCGATCTCTCCGCTGYCGACCAGCCGCGCCGCATCGACGGAGTTGCTGGAATGCAGGGAGATTGTGACGTCCGGATGGGCCTCCGAGAAGCGGGCGACCACCGTCGGCAGCCAGGCGATCCCGAGCGCGGGAATGGTGCTGACGACGATCCGTCCCTGCCTGCGATGCCCGAGGCTGGCAGCGAAGCGCGTGAGGTTCTGCATGCCGAAATAGGTGCGCTCGACCTCGGTGTAGAGCAGCCGCGCCTCTTCGGTCGCCGCGATGCCTTTCGTCGTGCGATCGAACAGGCGAAGACCGAGTTCGGCCTCCAGCTGCTTGAGAGCCTTGCTCACCGCGGGCTGCGAGATGCGAAGCGTGTTGGCCGCCTCGGTGATCGAGCCGGCATCCATGATCGCCTTGAAGATCTCGACCTGGCGGTAATGCATGGCGAGACCATAACCTCAGTTCATGCAGAACGTAAATTTATGAATTTGAGGCAGATCAATTGCTGTGATTTGCTGGCTTGCGTCGCCACCACCCGCATCTCGACGGGCTGAGCAGGATGGCGGCCAAGAAACCAAAGACTGACTTCGCCTCGTGAAAGCGGCGGACGCTCCGGCGTTCGCCAGCGCTCGCGCGACCGACGAAATTGCCAGCTTGGGGAACAGCAGAACATGCGCAGCCTTCGTCAATCCTGTGCCGTGGCGGCGCTGGCCGCCGGCCTCTCTCTCATGGCGATCCAGGCCATGGCACAGCCGGCCGGCGTGCTCCGGGTCGCGGTCGGTGCCGATCCGGCCACCTTCGACCCCGCCTTCAACGATCTACCGGTCGGCAATGCGGTCGATCTCGCGGTGCTGGAGGGCCTGTATCGACTGGATCCGCAGAACAACGTCCAGAAGGGGCTCGCGACCGAATCCTCCTTCTCGCCTGACGGCAAGGTCTTCACCGTCAAGATCAGACCCGGCAAGACCTTCAGCAATGGCGACCCGCTGAATGCCGAGGCCGTTGCGGCAAGCTTCAACCGCATGCTCGACGAGAAGACCGGCTCGATCTATCGCGGCCTCTATGCATCGCTCGGTACGGTGAAAGCCGTCGGCGAAGACACGGTCGAATTCCACCTGGCCGAGCCCAATGGCCATATCCTCATGCTGCTCGCCAGCACCGCCGCCAGCATCGTCAACGTCAAGGCGGTCAAGGAGATGGGCGCCGAGTACGGCCGCAAGCCGGTGGGCTCCGGCCCCTATATGGTCGAGCGCTTCGTCGGTGGCGAAGGCTTCCGGCTCGTGCCGAACCCGAAATATTCGGGCGAGTATCCGGCGACGCTGAAGGCGATCGAATTCGCCGTCGTGCCAGAGGACGGCTCGCGCATGGCGCTGATCGAGACCGGCGCCGCCGATATCGTCGAGCGCGTGCCGCCGGAATCGATCGACGCGATCAATGCGCTGAAGAGCGCCAAGGTGGTGACGCCACCGAGCATGTTCTCGATCAACATGGAGATGGTGCTGCGCGGCCCGCTCGCCGATGCGCGGGTCCGCAAGGCCCTGAATCTCGCGATCGACCGCGAAGGCATTGCGAAGGGCGTCCTCGGCGGGCTCGGCACGCCGTCCGTCGGCATGGTCGGCCCCGGGACGCAGGACGAATTGCGCAAGACCTTCCCGGCGATCGCATTCGACCCGGAGGGGGCGAAGAAGCTCCTGGCGGAAGTCGGCTACAAGCCCGGCCAGCTCTCGCTCAGCTTCACCTGCCCGACCGGGCGCTACATCAAGGACGTGCAGGTCTGCCAGGCGCTGGCCGGCTCCTTCGAGAATGTCGGCATCAAGGCGACGCCACTGGTTGTGGATCGCGGCACCTGGACCAAGGTCGTCGGCATGGAGCCGGCACAGCGCACCGACAATATGGGGATGGTCGGACGCGCCACCGCCGGCATGGACTACACGTTCTACCGGCTCTTCTTCACCGGCGTCGGCGCCAACCGGTCCGGCTACACAAATCCGCGCGTCGACGCGCTGCTCAAGGAGGGCCGCGCCGCGACCGATCCGGCGAAGCAGAAGGAGATCTATGGCGAGGTCCAGGAGATCGTCTGGAAGGACCAGCCCTTCCTCTTCCTCTGGTACCAGACCCAGGCGATCGGCGTCGCCAACCGTGTCCAGGGCTTCGCCGTCCAGCCAAACGAGACGTTGGTCTTCGACAAGGTGACCCTGAAGTAGCGGCCGCCGGGAGGGCAGGACGATGTTCGTTCTCAGACGCCTCGGCGGTGCGCTGCCGACACTCTTCGCGGTCTCGCTGCTGGTCTTCCTGTTCGTCGACCTGATCCCGGGCGATCCGGCGCAGATCCTCGCTGGACCGACCGCCTCGAACGAGGAGATCGAGAGCATCCGCCAGTTCCTCGGCCTGAACGAGCCGCTGGTCTCCCGCTACGGGCATTTCCTGCGCGGCATCTGGGACCCTGCCGCCGCGACCTCCTTCCGGACCCATCGCCCGGTCGTCGTCGAGCTGGCAGAGCGGCTCCCGAATACGCTGATCGTCTCGATCGGCGGGCTGCTGATCGGTGTCGTCGTCGGCACGCTCGCCGGCATCGTCAGCGCCATGCGGCCGGGCGGTCTGGCGGATGCCGCCATCACGGTGCTGACACTCGCCGGCATCTCGATGCCGATCTACTGGCTCGGCCTGCTGTGCATCTGGCTGTTTGCGGTCAATCTCGGCTGGCTGCCCGCGGCGGGGGCCTCCACGCCCGCGCATTTCGTCCTGCCGATCCTGGTGATCGCCACGCGCCCGGCCGCAATGTTCAGCAGGCTCGTCGCCGCGAGCCTGACCGAGACGATGGGCAAGGATTATCTCGACACTGCCCGCGCCAAGGGGCTGAGCGAGACGCGCGTCGTGCTCGCACATGCGCTGCGCAACTCGCTGATCGCGGCGGTGAGCGTCGCCGGCGTCCAGTTCGGCGGCATGCTCGGCGGCTCCGTGGTGACGGAGACGGTCTTCGGCATTCCCGGCGTCGGCCGCCTGCTCGTCGATGCGGTATCGCGCGCCGACTACCCTGTCATCCAATACGCGATCCTGATGTTCGCGGTCTTCTTCGTCCTCATCAACCTCGTCACCGACCTGCTGACGCAATGGCTCGACCCGCGCACGCGCGAGGAAGAGAGGCCGGCATGAGCCTGGTGCAGAACATGGCGGCGAACCTTGCCCCTCCCCTCGCGGATACGAGCCGAGCCGCGCCGCGGCAGCGCTGGACTTTGCTGCGGCGCATCCTAGCCCAGCCGAAAGGCGCGATTGGGCTGACGCTCGTCATCCTCTATCTGCTGCTTGCGGTGTTCGGGCCGATGCTCGCGCCACAGGACGCCTTTCGCCAGAACTTCGCGCAGACGTTGCGCGCCCCCTCTGCCGCGCATTGGTTCGGCACCGACCAACTCGGTCGCGACGTCTTCAGCCGCGTTCTGATCGGCGCCCGCGCGACGCTGGGGATCGGCGTCGGCGGCGTCACGATGGCGTTTCTCATCGGCGTGCCGCTCGGCATCCTCGCCGCTTGGCGGCGCGGCTGGATCGAGGCCGTGCTGATGCGCGTCATCGACATCATGCTGAGCTTTCCGGACATCGTCTTCGCGCTGGCGGTCGTGGCGATCCTCGGCGCCAACACGCAAAACGTCATCATCGCGGTCGGCGTCGTCTCGATCCCGGTTTTCGCGCGCACCGCCCGTGCGGTGACGCTCAGCATCCTGGCCGAACCCTACATAGAAGGTTCCGCCGCGCTCGGGGCCAACCCCGCTCGGATTATCCTGCGCCATGTGCTCCCGAACATCGCGGGCACGCTGCTGACGCTCTCGACCCTGCTCTTCGCCTCGACGCTGCTCTCGGCATCGGGCCTCGGCTTCCTCGGGCTGGGGACGCAGCCGCCCTTCCCCGAATGGGGCACGATGCTCGGCGAAAGCCGGTCCTACATCCGCAGCCATCCCTATCTCGCGACCTTTCCGGGGCTGTTCCTCGCCGTCTCCGCTCTCGCCTTCAACCTGCTCGGCGAGGCGCTGCGCGTGATCTACGACCCGACCAGCCGCCGCAGTGCCGGGCGCGCGCGATTGTTCGCCTTCCTGCGGCGTGGCACCCGGAGCGCGCCTACAACGACGGTGTCCGAGCCCGCAGCCGGGAGCGCCGTCTCGGTTCGAGGCCTGAGCATGGCGTTCCGGGCGCGCGACGGACTGCTCGACGTCGTCCGCGGTGTCGATCTCACGATCCAGCCCGGCCGGACGTTGGCGCTGGTCGGCGAGTCCGGCTCCGGGAAGTCGACCCTGCTGCGGGCGATCGGCACGCTGGCCAATCCGCAGGAAGTCGCGATCACGGCGGGAAGCATCCGCATCGGTGGCGAACCTGCGATCGGCTTGTCCGCTGCGGCTCTGCGTGCGCTGCGCCGGCGCAAGATCGGCGTCGTCTTCCAGGATGCTGCGAGCGCGCTCAATCCCGTTCTTACCATCGGCGCCCAGATCGCCGAGGCGGTGCGGGCGGGCACGCAGATCGACGGTCGGACCGTGCGGCAGCGCTGCATCTCCCTGCTGAAGGACGTCCGGATCGCGGATCCGGAGCGGCGCCTCGACATGTATCCGCACCAGTTCTCGGGCGGGATGAAGCAGCGCATCGTCATTGCCATCGCCCTCGCCCAGGACCCGCAGGTTCTGCTGGCCGACGAGCCGACGAGCGCTCTCGACGTCACGATCCAGCAACAGATCCTGACCCTGTTGCGCGAGATCCAGATGAAGCGCGGCATGGCGGTGCTGCTCGTCACCCACGACCTCAACCTCGTCTCGCGCTTCGCGGACGATGTCGCGGTCATGTACGCCGGGCGCATCGTCGAGAGCGGCGAGGTCGCAACCGTGCTGGAACGCCCGCTGCATCCCTATACCCTGGCGCTGCGCGCCTCCGCTCCCTCTAGGGGAGAGGCACGCGGCCAGCCGCTCCGCAGCATCCCCGGCGAGCCGCCTCTGGTCGGCCGATTTCCGGCCGGCTGCGCCTTCCGGGCGCGCTGCCCACGCACGCTGGGCCGGGCCGAATGCGCCGAGCACGAGCCGCCGCCCCGCCCGGTCGCCCGGCGCGAGATTGCCTGCTTCTTCGCCGAGGAGGGGCAGCTGTGAACGCGCCCTTCCGCCTGCCCCCGCGCCGCGCCGACGGCGAGTTCGACGACATCGTCGTCGTCGCGGAGGTCAGCCGTCATTTCGGCGGCCGCAAGGCACTCCTGAGCCGCGTCGCCGCGCCGGTGGTCCGCGCCGTCGACGGCGTCTCCTTCAGCGTGCCGCGCGGAACCTGCTTCGCCATCGTCGGCGAATCCGGCTCCGGCAAAAGCTCGCTCGCCCGGCTGATCGTCGGGCTGCTGCAGCCGACGCAGGGCGAGGTCACGATCGACGGCACCCGGCTCTCGGCACTGGACAAGGCGGGCTTGCGCAGCCTGCGCCGCAAGGTCCAACTGGTGCTGCAGGACCCGCGTGCCTCGCTCGACCCGCGCATGACGGTGTTCGACACGCTGGCCGAGGCCCTGACCGTCCACGGCCTGCATCGAGAGCGCAACGCCCGTATCGAGCGCATCAACGCGGTGATGGCCATGGTCGGCCTCAATGCGGCGCATCTGGAGCGCTATCCGCACGAATTGTCGGGCGGCCAGCGCCAACGCGCCGCCATCGCCCGCGCCATCATCTGCGAACCGGAAATCCTCGTGCTCGACGAGCCGGTCAGCGCGCTCGACGTCTCGGTCCAGGCGCAGATCATCAATCTGCTGGCCGAGCTGCAGGCGCGCCTGGCGCTGACCTATATCGTCATCACCCACGACCTCGCCTTGGTCGCCCATATGGCCGATGCGGTCGGGGTCATGTATCTCGGGCGCTTCGTCGAACAGGGCGATGTGGCGGAGGTCTGCGGGACCCCACGCCATCCCTATACGCGTAGCCTGATGGCGATCGCCGCACCGGTCGCGCCGTCGATGCGCGATGCGCGCCCGGCCCTTCTCGAAGGCTCGATCCCAAGTCCGCTGGCCATTCCGAGCGGCTGCAGCTTCCATACGCGGTGCCCTCTCGCCCGCGACCTCGCGGCCGGCGGCGCGCCGAGCGTCGGCACGCCCGACGGGCGTCTACCCCGCCGCTGCGTCGAGGAAACGCCCGATCTCCACCCTGCGCCCGGGGGCCGCAGCGCCGCAAGTTGCCATTTCGCGGATCAACGCCCCCACATCCAAGCGAGCTGAAAGACGAAGGATTCGATCGATGTCCGATCACAACAGCGCCTCCGAAGTCGTCATCGTCGGCGGCGGGATCTACGGAACGAGCCTGGCTTACCGCCTGGCGAAGGCGGGCCGCAGCGTCACCTTGCTCGAAGCCGGCGAGATCGCCGGCGGAGCCTCCGGCGGGCCGGGCGAACGCGGCGTGCGCGCCTGCGGCCGCGACCTGCGCGAGCTGCCGATCTGCGCACTGGCGCAGGAGCTCTGGGCCGACTACCAGGCGAAGATCGAAGGCGGTGTCGGCTATCGGCGCGTCGGCGGCTTGAAGATCTACGACGTCTCCTATGGCCATCGCGAGCATGAGGTGCGCGGCCGCATGGAAGCTACGGCCGCCGCCCAGTCCAGCCTCGGCACGCCCTCCCAGGTGCTGTCGCGCGACGAGGCCCTGGCGCGCGAGCCGGAACTGGCGCCCGGCATCCTCGGCGCCATCTGGTGCCCGAATGACGGCGTCGGCGACCACAGCTTTGCGACCCGCCAGTTCGCCAAGGAGGCGGCAAAGGCCGGCGTCGTGATCCGCACGGGCGCGAAGGTCACCGAGATCGTGCAGAGCCGCGGCACGGTGACCGCGGTCAAGCTCTCCAGCGGCGAGAGCGTGCCGGTGGGATCGCAACTGGTCGTCGTGGCCAATGCCGGCGCTGAGGCGCTGCTGAAGCCGGTGCTGAAGCCGCATGAGCTCGGGCCGATCTGGAATCTGATGCCGCAGATGCATTTCGTCTCGAACCCGCTGAACAAGACGGTCAACCATCTGCTCTCGCACGCCCATCGCCGGCTCGCGGTGAAGCAACTGCCCGACGGCACGATCATGCTGTCCGGCGGCGCCCATGTCGGCCATACCCCGGAGGGGCTGTGGAAGGGCTCGCTCAGCTCGATGACGCAGAACATCACCGACGCGGTGCTGACCCTGCCCTTCATCGACAATTCCAGCTTCCTCAGCGTCGATGCCTCCCGGGTCGAGGCGGTAGCGGTCGACCAGATACCGCTGATCGGGCGGGCCGAGGCGCTGCCGAACCTGACCTATGGCTATGGCTGGTCGGGCCACGGCTTCGCGATTTCGCTCGGCTTCACCAAGCTGTTCGCGGACTGGATCCAGAGCGGCGAGAAGCCGGAGGCGCTCGAGCCGTTCTCGCCGCTGCGCTTCCACAAGCCGGCGGAGATGCTCAAGGCCGCCGCGCTCGGCCGCGCCGCCGCCTGAGCCTTCCTACGTGGCCCATGCCAACCAGCGGACGGGGGAAGACCCCATCCGCTGCAAGACAGGATTTGGATTCATGCTKACCGATTTCAACCCGGCCCGTCCGGGCAAGATCATCCAGGACCTCGGCCCGATCGCGGGGCCGCTGGAGGGGATCGCAGGGGATATCATCTGCTGCATCAACAATGGCGCGGGCGCTTCGGTGCTGCTGCTCGGCGGCATCCATGGCGACGAATACGAGGCGCAGATCGTGCTGCGCCGGCTGGCCGAACGGTTGACGCCCGCCGATGTCACCGGCCGCGTCATCATCATCCCCTCGCTGAACTTCCCAGCCGCGCAGAAGGGCAAGCGCCTCTCGCCCTTCGACGGCCAGAACATGAACCGCTGCTTCCCCGGCAAGGACGACGGTACGCCCACGGAACGGCTCTGCGCCTTCGTGACGAGGCGCCTCTTCCCCGCCGTCGACATTCTGATCGACGTCCATGCTGGCGGCGGCGACGTCTCGGTGGTGCCGATGGTCTTCGGCTTCGCGACGGAGAAGAGCGTCGTCGACGACACCCGCCTCAACCGGTTGATGGAAGCCTGGGGCTACCGCTTCGTCCAGCATGTCGACGGCATCGACGAGACGGCCTGCGGCGCGGCCAAGCTGGCCGACCTCGCCTCGATCGAGGTCGAGGGCGGAGGCGGCCGGATGAAGCCCGCCGAGCTGACGATCATGGAGGACGGCCTGCTGCGGGCATTGGCCGATTTCGGCGCCATCAGGCCGCAGCTCGCGCCGGCGCCGTTTTCAGGCGTGCATTTCACTGCGGGTCCGGAGGGGCAGTATCTCGCGCCGTGGCCGGCGCTGGTGGAGCATTGCGTCGCGCTCGGCGACAAGGTCGAGAGCGGGCAGCTCGTCGCCCGGCTACACCCGACCGGCGGCCGATCGGCAGCGGCGCTGGAGATCAAGGCGCCGATGCCGGGCTATATCCTGCGCCAAACTGAGCACGCCTTCGTCGCCAAAGGGCAGCTGATCGGGAACGTCGGCAGCCCAATCGATGCGACCTGAATGGTTGGTTCAGCGCGACGCGGAAGCGCCGTTGACAATCAGGACATTGGACCAGGGCGCCAAAAGTTGACGCGCGTTTGTGGCATCAGGAGGCGCGGCATAGGTGTGCCGATGCACATCTCCCGGCGCATTCTTGTAGGCCTCGATGTCCTGCTTAGGAGCGTGACAGGGAGCGTGCGGGGCAAGCGATGCAACGTGGAGAAACAGCGGCCCCGACGTGTCGTGCTTCTCAATGATGTTCACGGCCTCGTTGCCGATCAGTGTCGTGAAGTAACCGTCTTTCTCGACGAAATTGCGGTCCCGCTGCCAATCAATGATCCCGCCTCGCTCCTTGGAGAAATAGTCCACCTCGCCGACGAGGTTGCCGTAGAAGTGCTCGAAGCCGCGGCTCTGTGGCCAGTATTTCCGATCGGCATGGCCGAGGTGCCACTTGCCGACCATCGCCGTCTGATAGCCGACGTCCTTCAGGGCCTACGCCAGCGTGCGCTCGTCGGTCGCCAACCCAAAGGTATGGCTCGGAAAGATGACCAGCGTCTGCAAGCCGTATCGCATGGCATAACGGCCGGTCATCAGCTGCGCCCGTGACGGGGTGCAGACCGGCATTCCGTAAAAGGACTCCGCCCGTACGCCTTCGGCTGCGAGCTTGTCGATATTGGGGGTCTCGATGTCGCTGCCGCGGTAGCCAAGGTCTGCATTGCCGAGATCGTCGGCAAGGATGATGACGATGTTCGGCCTGTTGGCCTGCTGAGCCCAAGCGGAGTCCGCCAGGCCACCCGTGAGCACCGACGCCACCACCAAGGACGTGCCGCTCAAGAGAATGTCGCGCCGTCTGACGTCTTCACTGTTCGCCGCGACACCATCTTGCGGCTTTCCGAGGTGCTGGTCCTTATTCATGACGTGCGCACCCTTTCTCTTAATTTCTGGTGACGCATCGCCCACCACATGGCTCGTGGAGGCGTCCATCGGCTCCGCATGACGCGCGGCCGGACGACAGCGACAGCAATAATCGGGGGGCCGCCTTTATGCCGTGCGCGCTGCAGGGCTATTTTTTAACAGGGCGTCACGCGCGTTTATTAATCTGCATCAAGAAAGCCCGTCGCAACAATGAAGCGCCTCATCGATTGCGGTATTTCCGATACTAGAGGGTGATGTCACATTAACTTCGTGGAGAGGCTGGCCATTGCCAAGCTAGATGCCGTCGAGCATCAACCCGAAGCATCTTCTCCTGTTCAACCGATCCATACCGCCGACGACCCGGTTGCGGCAATGTATCAATGGTGGAACTGGATGCCATGGTTGCGGCGCGGCGGAAGGGGCATCCGATATCCGGCAGGGGTCAGTTGTCACGCACGCATCATAGCCCCGCGGGCCGAAGCCAGCGGGGACTTTTTTATTTCGGTTCTGAAGGCCATAGCAAGAGCGATCCGGACCCTTTCGACCTCGCTTGGTCAGGTTGGGTTGAGCTGGCCCATTTTACTTGGCTGTTGGAGCTTTTCGGCCGCCGCGAGTGGGCTTTGCGGGAGGCAGCGGCGCGGCTGCCTTCCGGCCAAGTCCCAGCGACTTCGCCAGTTTCGCTCGAGCTTCGGAGTAGTTGGGCGCTACCATCGGGTAATCGGACGGCAACCCCCACTTCGCGCGGTATTGCGCCGGTGTCAGTCCAAACTTAGAGGTCAGGTGGCGCCGCAGGGATTTGAATTTTTTCCCGTCCTCGAGACAGATCAACCAGTCAGGGGTGATCGACTTCTTGATCGGCACAGCGGGAACGAGCTTGACCTCCTCCGGGATCGGCTGTGACGCTTTGCCCAATCCTGTTAGAGCTGTGTGCGTCTGCTGGATCAATCCAGCGAGGTCAGACTGCGGCAAGCTGTTGTGCTGGACGTAGGCGGCCACGACCATTGCGGAGAGGCTAAGCAGTTCCGTGTTGCTATCAGTCATGGTTCCCTGCCAATATTCACTTGCGATAAGGTGGCTTTAGCAGATCGAGTCTGCGCGGCAACCTCTGCCGATAAGATCGTCGCGGATTCGATGTACGTAAAACTTTAGATTATCTCTTTCCCGGGCCTTACATGTCCGGTGGCAGCGTCCCGATGTTCGAAAGGGACCCCGAATGGAAACCGACTACGCGGCCACGCGCGCGCACTTAATCAAAGCCGCTCAGACCTTGGTGGCCGAAACGCAGGAGCATGATCGGCTGCGGCGCGCGATCGGTCTCTTGATGGAGGCGGTCGTGCGAACGGAGGCCGCCGATCGTCCGTCGAACGTAGTGCGATTTCCCAAGCCACCTGCTGAAATTCCTGCCGGTCCAGCGAGTCAACATGAGCTGCGAAAGAGGCCGTGTTCTGCGAGATCGACCGAGAGCTGAGCTGTAAGGCCGGTGTAAGTCGCAGGCTCCTATAACCGCCCCAACGACATCACACCCAGTCGAAAGGAGCCGGTCATGAACGAAGAACTCAACAACGTTGCCCTGAATGACGAAGACCTCGAGGCCATCAACGGCGGCGGCCTGTTCGATGAAGGAGGCCTGCTCCATTCCAAGGCGCTCGTGAAGCTCGGCGACACGCTGAGCTCCATGGGCAGCCTGATGAAGAACGCGTACTTCGGCGATCACCTCGTCCACTACGACGACTAAGCGGATAGCTGGGGGATGCCTATTCTGTTGAGAACCGCCTGGTCGTCCAAGTGGTCGAATATGCGGCGTATCAAAGGACGGCCGCACCAAGCTTGGCCCGGTCTCCGAAAAGGGGCCGGCTTAGCATTTGACATTGCCATGTCGAAGCAGCGCGCTAATTTTTCCTCCGTCCATTATCGTTACGGAGGTGGGAGTTATGCCATTCTCATCGCTGAGTGATCCTGTCGACCTCGCTCGGGCGCAGGGGGCCTTGGAGGCTGCTTGGAACGAAGTCAGAGACAGCATTCCCGATGCCTTTGACGAGCGAGAACGTGTCAGGCTGGCCTATATCGTTGCCGCGCTGGTAGCTGTCGCGGAGGATGAGGACGAGCTGAGGGACCGGGCGATCGAACGGTACCGACAATCAAAAGCGGCTTGAACGTAAGCCCGCCGGCATCGTCGATGGATTGTTGCGCTGAAAGGCCACGATGGCGGCAAGGTCGTTTAAGCCGCGCCGCCTTTCGTTATCTCAGGGCGGTTCTCAGCCCGGGAGGGCTTGCGCCAGGGCTATGGCGTCGGGGCCTGCGGGAAACCGGAGCTGCCCAGAGACGTCGTTGACCGCCTGCCAGACAGCTTCTGCCACATCGGTCTCCTTCGTCACCATTGCCGGCTTTGCGAACGCCTCGAAAATCGGGGCAGCAAAGGCGGCATAGGCTTCCGGAATCAGATCCTCGATGCGCACATTGGTGTTCTGCGCGAAGCGTGTCGTCGGCCCGTAGCCCGGCTCGACCAGCTTGGCCCGGACGCCGAAGTGTCCAAGTTCGTGCGCCAGGGACCCCGTGAAGCCTTCGATGGCCTGCTTGCTCGCGGTGTAGGCTGCTGCCAGCGGCATAGCGGCAAGCGTCACGCTCGATGTCACGTTGACGACGACGCCCGAGCGGCGCGCGCGGAACTGCGGGATGATTGCCTGCGTCATCGCCATCACGCCGAACGTGTTGGTCTCGAAGACCTTGCGCACATGCGACATGGGCGTGGCCTCGAAGGCACCCACCACACCGATCCCGGCATTGTTGACGAGGGCGTCGATTGGGCCGCTCGCTTCAAGGACAGCAGCGATGCTTTCGGAACGGGTGACATCGAGCGGCAGCACGCGCAGCCGGTCCGACTTCGGCAGGATGCCTTCGCGCGGATTCCGCATGGTGGCGATGACGGTCCAGCCTTGGGCATGGAAGTGGCGCGCGGTCTCCTGGCCATAGCCTGACGAGCAGCCGGTGATGAGCACGGTTTTCATAAGGAGGATCCTCTTTCGTGTTGACGATAGAGAAATAGCCTCCACAATCAGGACTATCATCAATCATAAGTCCGAGATTAGTTTTCGAAAGTCCGAATGCCTGATCCACTCACTCAGTTCATTGAATTGCTGCGACCGCGCGCGGTCTTCTCCAAAAGCATCAGCGGCGCAGGTTGCTGGGCCGTTCGATATTCCGCCTTCGGCCAACCAGGCTTCTGTGCCGTCCTAGAGGGCAGATGCCGCCTTGCGGTCGATGGAGAGCAGCCTGTCACGCTTGAGAACGGTGATTTCGTGTTGCTGCCGGCAACGCCAGCCTTCACCATGTCGGGCTTCGAGCGGGCGACGCCAAAGCGCATCGATCCCAAAGCGACGCCTGCCCCGACGGAGGAGGTCCGGCATGGCCGCCCCGATGGCCCGCCCGATGTCCGCCTGCTCGGTGGCTATTTCGAATTCGGTTCGCCGGATAGCGCTCTGCTGGTGTCGCTGCTGCCGACGATCGCGCACATCCGCGGCGTCGAGAGGCTGTCCACGCTTGTGCGGCTCGTCGGCGAGGAGGCGAACGCAGAGAATGTCGGACGCGACCTCGTTCTGGCCCGTCTCGTCGAAGTGCTGCTGATCGAAGCGCTTCGCTCGTCGCAAGGAAAGGATACGCCGCCCGGCCTGCTGCGCGGACTGTCGGACGCACGCGTCGCAAAGGCATTGCGCGATATGCACGACGATCCGCAACGCGCCTGGACGGTAGTCGAACTCGCCAATGCGGCGGGAATGTCGCGCTCCGCCTTCTTCGACCGCTTCGCGCGCACGATCGGGCTTCGTCCGATGGAATATCTTCTCGCCTGGCGCATGGCTGTGGCGAAGGACATTCTGCGCGGCCAGGATGTTGCGCTGGACGAAGTCGCCAAGCGTGTCGGCTATGGTTCCGCGAGCACGTTCAGCACGGCCTTCAGCCGCCACGTCGGCCAGCCACCGGGTCGATATGCGCGAATGGAGCTCAGGTAACGACTCGTAGCATCCGCCGTCGCAATATTTGTCGATGTGTCGGGCCGGAACGCCCGAGTGCGCCTAGGCGCGGTCAATCCTTGCCGGCCATCGTGGGCTCGGCAGCGATCGCCGACCAGCACATCGCTGCGAGCTGCCGGCGCCTTTCCGGGCTGAGCTCTTCGCCGCGGGCGCGCATCCATTTCAGGGTGTTGCGCAGCCCGCCACCGATGAACGCGCCCATGTCGTGGCTACCGAAGTCGCGCAGCACGCCGGCCTCGCGGGCATCCCGGATGACGCCGTTGGTGAAGGCTGTGACGGGTGCGAAGATCTGCAGCATCTCGGCCGCCGGAACGAGCGGCACATTCGAGAGATATTCGAACAGCAGCGCCCGGTCGGCATCCGCCCAGATGAACGCGATATAGTCCTCGATATAGCGGCGCAGCCGCGCCTCGGGGGCGGCTGCGCCATCATGCTCGACGATCAGCGCCGCGGCGACGGCCTCGGTCAGTTGCGCATAGACGCCGCGGATCAGGACGTCCTTCGACTTGAAGTAGGTGTAGAGCGAGCCGGTGGCGACGCCCGCCGTCGCGGCGATTTCCGCCATCGAGCATTGCAAGCCATTGCGCACGATCAGCGTGGCGGCCGCGGCGAGGATTCGCTCGCGCTTGTCGAAAACGATGGCATCCATGATTGAATGAACGTTCATTCGGTTGTCATGATGCCTAGGTAGCGGTGCCGCCGTCCTCGCGCAAGAGCGAATACGCGGCCTCCGGCAAGCGTGTCCGTCTGCGCCCCCTCGATTTGACGCAGAGCTCCGCCATGTCGCACCCGCTGACCTTCGTCCACCTCACCGACCTGCATATCGGCGACCCGGCCGTGCAGGACGACCATCTCTATTCCGACACCTCCGCCACGCTGCGGGCGATCCTCGCCGATGTTAAGCGCGTCGAGCCGAAGCCAAGCTTCGTGATCGCCAGCGGCGACCTGACCAATCGCGGCGACATCGGCAGCTACGAGCAGCTCAAGGCCATCCTGGCCGAGGCTGCGCTCGACCTGCCGGTGCTCTTCACCCTCGGCAACCATGACAAGCGCCAGGGTTTCTACCCGGCCATGCTCGGCCGGACCGAGGACCTGTCCGCGCCTTACGACCATTCTGCCGTGATCGACGGCGTCCATGTCATCCTCGTCGACACCAGCACGCCCTATAAGATCGGCGGGCATTTCGAACCGGGCCAGCTCGACTGGCTGGCGGCGGAGCTCGACCGCGAGCCCGAGTTGCCGAAGCTGATCGCAATGCACCACGCGCCGGCACTCGACGCCGACCAGCCGGATCTGGAGTGGGAGGCCCTCTCCTTCGCCGATACGGAAGCGCTGCGCGCGCTGCTAGACGGCCGCAGGAACGTACTCGGCATCCTCTCCGGCCATATCCATTACGATCGCGTCAGCAACTGGCACGGCATCCCGGTCATCGTCGGCATCGGCCAGCACGCCGCCACCGACGTGCTGCGCCTGCACGAGGAGCTGCGCATGGTCTCCGGCGCCTCCTTCGCGATCGGGACCGTCCGTCCCTCGGGGCTGACGATCTCCTTCGTGCCGCAGCCGGCCGAGCGCCGCGAGCTCAAGGTCCACAGCTTCTCGGGCATGGCCGAGATCATCAAGCGCTACGAGGCCGAGGCCCACGCCGCGGCGCTGGCTGCTGAATGACCTTCCCCAGAGGAACCATGATCATGAACGCCAGGTCTTTCCTGCAGGGCGCTCTCGCGCTCCTGGCTGCGGGCGCCATCTTTCCGGCGCTCGCCCAGCCCGTGCCAACGACCGTCGACCGCCCGGTGACGATCAGCTACTACAACTATAACCTCGCCTCGGCCGGCAACGGCGCCGAGGCGACCAAACGGCTGATCGCCCAATTTGAAGCCGCCAATCCCAACATCAAAGTCGAGCCGGTCGGCGCGAGCTCCTTTGAGCTGACCAGCCGCGTGCAGGCCGACGTCGCCGCCGGCCGCATCCCGGACGTCGTGCAGCTGGTGTTCTCCGACCTCGCCTTCGGCGTCGACAATCTCGGCGTCGCGGCGCTCGAGGACATCGTGCCGGAGGATGAGCGCAAGGCGCATTTCGCGGGGATGTCGCCCAACGGGCTGAAGCTCGGCATGATGAACGGCAAGACCTACGGCCTCGCCTACACCTTCTCGACCCCGGTGCTGTTCTACAACGCCGACCTGTTCAAGGCAGCGGGCCTCGACCCCGACAATCCGCCGAAGACCTGGGCGGAGGTCAAGACCGCGGCGCTCGCCATCACCAGGAAGACCAAGGCGGCCGGCATCGCGACCGGCATCTTCGGCCCCTCGGCCGGCGACTGGCTGTTCCAGGGCGTGCTGCGCTCCAATAATGGCAGCCTGCTGACGCAGGACCGCAAGACGCTCTCCTTCGCCGAGCCGGCCTCGGTCGAGGCCGTTGCAATGCTGCGCGACCTCTATGAGAGCGGCGCCTACACCAATCTGGAGATCGACGCGGCGATGGAAGGCATGGCCGCCGGCAATATCGGCATGTACCTGCAGACCTCCGCCATCCAGGGCTTCCTGATCCGCGGCGCGCAGGGCAAGTTCGACTTGCGCGCTTCGACGATGCCGCGCTTCGGCGAGAAGCCGCAGCGCCCGAACAACTCGGGCAGCGCGCTGGTGATCCTCAGCCGCGATCAGCTCAAGCGCCGCGCCGCCTGGGAGCTGATGAAGTTCATGACCTCGAAGGAGGCCTATACCGTCATCACCTCCCAGATCGGCTACCTGCCGCTGCGCACCGACATCGTCGACGATCCGCGATATCTCGGCGACTGGGTCAAGAAGCATCCGCTGATCAAGCCCAATCTCGAACAGCTCGCGATGCTGGAGCCCTGGGTCTCCTTCCCTGGCCCGAACTACCGCCAGATCCAGAAGATGATGATGGAAGGTGCGGAGATGGCCGTGTTCGGCGGCATGAAGCCTGCCGAGGCCATGAAGGCTGCACAGGACGGTGCCCAGGCCCTGATGCCGCACTGATCAACGACGACGCCGGCCCAGCTTGCGCTGGGCCGTGCTCACAAGACGTCTTTCACCCCCATTATCGAGAGCCCCGATGTCGGACGCCACGTTGAGCGGCCCCATGCAGGCCCCGTCGCAACCCCGGCGCCTGGCCCGTCTTGCCGCGCCAACCCGGCGCGCCTCGGCCGGGCGGATTGCGCCCTGGCTCTATCTGGCGCCAGCAGTCGTTACGCTGATCCTCTGGATCTACTGGCCGCTGCTCGATGCCTTCCGGCTCAGCTTCTTCCGCTGGAACATGCTGCCGGGCGCGCCGATGACCTTCGTCGGCTGGACGAACTACCAGAACATCTTCGCCCTGCCGAAGTTCTGGCTGGCGCTGCGCAACACCGGCATCTACATCCTCGGCCTTGTGCCGCTCGCCGTCATCATCCCGGTGGCGGTCGCGATCTACACGCACGACCTGCCGGCCCGCTCCCGCAACATCTATCGCGCCATCATCTTCGTGCCGATGATCATCGCTCCCGTGGTCKCCGCCGCGGTCTGGCGCTGGCTGCTCGATCCCGGCCACGGCATGGTCAACGAAGCGATCACGCTCTTCGGCTTCCGCCCCGTCCGCTTCCTGCAGGATCCTGCCGTCGCGATCTGGACCATTATCGTCCTGACGGGCTGGAAGCTGATCGGTTTCTCGACGCTGATCCTCTCGGCCGCCAACGCCAACATCAACCCGTCGCTGATCGAGGCCGCGCGCATGGACGGGGCCTCGAAATGGGAGATCATCCGCGACATCCGCCTGCCGCTGCTGCGTTCGACCATCCTCTTCCTGACGCTGATGACGATCCTGCTCGGCGCGCAATGGAGCTTCTCCTACATCCACGTGCTGACCGGCGGCGGGCCGCTCGGGTCCACCACCAATATCTTCTACATTCTCTGGGATTTCGGCTTCTCCACCCTCTCGGTGGGCTGGAGTTCGGCTGCGGCCGTCATCCTCTTCCTCGGCTTCGGCGCGCTCGCCTTCGTGCTCTTCCGCCTGATGGACAGGTACTCCTTCCATGACAACTGACGCGATGACGCTCACGCCGGCGCGGCCGTTGCCGAGGCCGGCCCGCCGCCCGCGCAAAGTGAAAGCGGGCTGGGGCTGCAACACCGCCGCCGGCCATCTGGTGATGGTGGTGCTGGCGATCTTCTGCCTGTTCCCGGTCTACTGGATGATCGTCTCGTCGCTGCGCCCGGCGAACGCGATCTTCGAGACCACGCTCTGGCCGAGCACGGCCTCGCTCGACAACTACGCCTATGCGCTGAAGGCGATCCCGATCCTGCGGATGCTGATCAATACGCTGGTGGTCGCCGCCACCGTCACGGTCGTGCAGCTCTTCACCGGGCTCCTGGCGGCCTATGCCTTCGCCCGCTGGCGCTTTCCCTTCGACAAGCTGATCTACACGCTGATCGCGCTGACCTGGCTCGTGCCCTTCCAGGTGGTGATGATCCCGAACTATCTGCTCGTCGCCAATCTCGGCCTGCTCGACAATCTCTTGGCGCTGATCCTGCCGCATTTCGCCGCGGCGCTCGCCATCCTCCTGCTGGCACAGTCGATGCGTTCCTTCCCACGCGAGGTGCTGGAAGCGGCACGGATGGACGGAGCCCGGAGCTGGCGCATCCTGTGGGAGATCGTCACGCCCAATCTGCGCGGCACCATCGCCTCGCTGGCGATCCTGATCTTCATCTCGACCTGGAACGAATATTTCTGGCCGCTGCTGCTCTCGCGCTCGCCGCAGAACAGCGTCGTCCAGATCGGCATCCAGATGTTCATGAGCTCGGAGGGCACGCAATGGGGCCCGCTGATGGCCGCCTCGACCATGGCCAGCCTGCCGATCCTCGTCATCTACGTCGTCCTGCAGCGGCAGGTGATCCAGTCCTTCATGAAATCCGGAATCCGATGATGCCCGTCAGCCAACGCCATCTGCCGGTCCCCGGCACCTTCAATATCCGCGATCTCGGCGGCTATGCCGCCGGTCCAGGGGAGACGCGCTGGCGCCGCATCCTGCGCGCCGACGGCCTGCACCATCTCGACGAAGTCGGCATGGCCGTGCTGATGAGAGAGGGCGTCACCACCGTCATCGACCTGCGGCACGATCACGAGCTGGAAAGCCGGCCCAACCCCTTCCACGCGCATCCGGCTATCGCCTATCACAATGTCTCGCTGTTCGAACGGCTGGCGCCCGGCGACCTATCCGCCGGCGACGTCCTGCTCGATCTCTACATCCAGGCGCTCACCACCCGGCATGCAGCGCTTTCGCAGGTGCTGACGCTGATCGCCGAGGCGCCGCAGGGCGTCGTGCTGTTCCACTGCACCGCCGGCAAGGACCGCACCGGCCTCATCGCCGCGCTGCTGCTGGCACTGGCCGGCGTTGAGACGGAGACCATCCTCGACGACTACGCCCTGACCAAGCGGATGATCGCGCCGCTGCTCGATCGGCTGATCGCGGAGGCCGAGGAGCGCGGAGCGGATATCGCGGCCTTGCGCCCGTTGCTCGCCTGCGAGCCGCGGACCATGGCGGCCACCATCTCACATATCGGCGATAATCACGGCTCGGTCGAAGCCTATCTGCTCGCGATCGGCCTCACCGACGCCACTATCGCCGCGCTGAAGACGCGCCTGCTGGAGGATGCCTGACATGGCCCAGCTTTCCCTTTCCGGGCTCCGCAAGAGCTATGCCGGCAAGCAGGTCCTGCACGGCGTCGACGTCGAAATCGATCAGGGCCAGTTCGTCGTCATCGTCGGCCCGTCCGGCTGCGGCAAGTCCACCTTGCTGCGCATGATCGCTGGACTGGAGGACATCACCGAAGGTGAGATCGCGATCAACGGCCAGATCGTCAACGATCTCGACCCGGCCGATCGCGGCTGCGCCATGGTCTTCCAGAACTATGCGCTCTATCCCCACATGACGGTCGCCGAGAACATCGCCTACCCGCTCAAGATCGCGCGGATTCCCAAGCCCGAGCGGGGGCGGCGCGTACGCGAGGCAGCCGCGATCCTCGACCTCTCGGATTATCTCGACCGCCGCCCGGTCCAGCTCTCGGGCGGGCAGCGTCAGCGCGTCGCCATGGGCCGGGCGATCGTCCGCGAGCCGCAGCTCTTCCTCTTCGACGAGCCGCTCTCGAACCTCGACGCCAAGCTCAGGGTCTCGATGCGCATCGAGATCAAGCGCCTGCACAAGCGGCTGAAAGCCACCTCGATCTTCGTGACCCACGATCAGGTCGAGGCGATGACGCTCGCCGATACGCTGATCGTGATGAATGGCGGCCGGGTCGAGCAAATCGGCGCACCGGCGGAGATCTACGACAGGCCGGCCTCGACCTTCGTCGCCGGCTTCATGGGCGCGCCTGCGATGAACCTGCTGCCAGCGACGGTCATCGAGCCGGGGCGCATCGGCATCGACGGCGTCCCTGGCTCCTCGATCCAGATCGCGAGCTGTGACGCGACACCGGGGACGAAGCTCACCTTCGGCATCCGGCCCGAGGATATCCTGGTCGCGACGAGCATCGATGGCAGCACGCTCTCTGGCACGGTCGATCTCGTCGAAGAACTCGGGAGCAGCCGCGCAGCCTATTGCTCGGTCGGGCCGCATGAGGTGGCCGTCATCCTACCTAAGGGTTGCACTTATGACCACGCCGGAGCGCTCGCTTTGACGATTCCGGCAGGGGCCGCCCACCTCTTCGATGCAGCAAGCGGGTTTCGCCTGCGGTCGACGGGCGAGCTGCGGCTCTCTGGGGCAGGAGAAAGCGTCGCTGCTTGACCGGCTTCGAGAAGGGCCGTGATTACTTGCCTTTTCGGGCTTGCGCTGACAGCGGAGCTGCCCATTCAAGCATTGTCCCGGACATTGCCTGCTGTTTCGTGTTGCGCCAGTTGATCGGCAACACTTCATCGATGGTCGAGCAGCGCAGGCGAAATCGGCGCAAGCCGAAATCCTACGGATGATCGCGCTCACGAATTGGCTCCGCCAGAGAGAAGGCCAACTGTTGCGCGCCATCTGCAGACGTTGAGGCGCTGCCAGACACCGGACGTTGCCGATCGACTGAGATCGCGTTTGATCACGCCCCATGCGGACGTTTCGTCAGGCACCAAGTGTCTTCCCGTGGCTTTCCGCGCTGGGAAGCCTGATCGACGCTGATCAACCGCACCGGCCCCCGCTGTTCAAGACAGATGGCGCGACATAAGTCCGAATGCAGGCGGTTCCGAGCCGCAGGGTTTGGCGCGAGATGGCAAGACTTGCCTCCGTGAGCCGATACGAGATGGCGAGACGGAAGCGCGGTCGCCAATTGGTGCTGTCGGTGCCTGTCGAGATTGCGCGGACTAACGGAGGATAGGGTGAGCGGCGGGACGTGCGGGGCATCGGACGAGCATTCGGAACTCTCGCAACACCACAGCGGGCTATCCGGCATCACCGACGCCGACGCGCCGATTATTCGCGCTGAGCCTGAAGGGAGTGGCGGACCAATGCTGAGGATGCGCCCGGTTCAATCAGTGCGCCTGCTGCTTATCGCTGGGCCACGCTGTTCCACCGGTTACAGCGGGCTGGAGGTCAGATGGAGCACCTCATGATTGAATTGCACAGGGGCCGCCGGCGATTAGGATTCTGGCTCGCATTCGCCATCCTGGCGGGCAGTGGCAGCTCTTTCGCTATCGCGCAGGAGGAGCACGGGAAAAGCACCGACGATCTGGCCAAGGCGGCGCAGAACCCCGTTGCCGACATGATCAGCCTGCCTTTCCAGAACAACTTCAATTTCAACGTCGGCCCACACAAGCAACTGCAGAATGTCCTCAACATCCAGCCCGTGATCCCGATCACGCTGGGCAAGGACTGGAATCTGATCACGCGCTGGATCACGCCGGTGATCGCGCAACCGGCCCTGACGGTGAATGGCGACCGCGAGTTCGGCCTGGGCGACATCAACCCGAGCTTCTTCTTCTCGCCGAAGCAGCCGACGCGCGGCATCATCTGGGGCATAGGCCCGACCTTCGTGCTCCCGACCGGCACTGACAAGACCCTCACGGCCGGCAAGTACTCGGCGGGCCCGGCCTTCGTGGCCCTGGCGATCGAAGGGCCCTGGGTTGTCGGCGTCCTCGTCAACAACGTCTGGTCCTTCGCGGGTAAGAGCAACCGCGGCGCGGTCAACGCGATGACCCTACAGCCCTTCGTGAACTACAACCTCCACGGCGGCTGGTATCTGACCTCGTCTCCCATCATCACCGCCAACTGGGAAGCCGGCGGTGGCGACCGCTGGACGGTGCCGATCGGAGGCGGTTTTGGGCGCGTGTTCAAGATCGGGCATCAGCCCGTCAACGCGCAGCTCGCAGCCTACTACAATGTCGCAAAGCCCTCCGGAGCAGCCGATTGGCAGCTCAGGGCTCAGCTCCAGTTCCTGTTCCCGAAGTAGGAGGACAAGCAAGCCGCGTCGAACGTTCTACCCGCCCTGTTACTGATATGATCTTGCGCCGGTATTGGCGGACCTGAAATCCGTCTCGTGTCGTCGTCTATTACGGTGGGGCCGGCGGCGGCGGGATCGATTTCTGACTATGCCAAGTAGATGGGCGCCGGTGTTACGGCAGCCGCCCGCTATCAATCTGGCGCAATAATTATCTCCGACCATACTGACGCGTGGTGCTGGGTGCGGCACCGGGCATCCCGAACTGCGACAAAGGATGAAAAACCATGAAACGCTACCTGAAATTGGCCGGCGCTACTGTGGTCGGTGCCCTCGCGCTGCCCTCTGCCGCTGCCGTTGCGCAGGTTCCACAAGAGACCGTTCGATCTCTCGGCGCGCCCGATACGGCACAGACGCGCATCGGCACGCTGGAGTTCAAGGACGGTGCACCGACCGCCGAAACTGCTCGCAAAGTATATGACACGCTCGATTTCACCCGTGCGCTCAACGTCTACAACAACAGCTTCCGCGGCGCCTCGGCGCTGGCGATCGTCAAGGGCTTTGAAGGCCTCGGCGTCAAGCCGGGCGATGTCGCCATCTTTTCTGAGCTCATGGATTCGAGCTCGCTGTTCCTGACGGCGAATGCGGACACCGTTTACTACCTCACAGCGCTCGATCTGAGCAAAGGCCCGGTGGTGCTAGAGCAGCCGCCGAACGCCGTGGGTACCATCAACGACATGTGGTTCTCCTGGATCATCGACATCGGCACGCCGGGCCCGGATCGTGGCCTCGGCGGCAAATATCTGATCGTGGGTCCT
Source organism: Allobosea sp. 05T438 (assembly GCF_056396025.1). Taxonomy (NCBI): domain Bacteria; kingdom Pseudomonadati; phylum Pseudomonadota; class Alphaproteobacteria; order Hyphomicrobiales; family Alloboseaceae; genus Allobosea; species Allobosea sp. 05T438. The sequence continues at coordinate 36,172 of NZ_JBFTKQ010000018.1, read as the reverse complement.
GACTATGACGGCCCGCTGCCTGAGGGCGGCTACTTTGTCGCCCGTTCCAAGACAAACCTCGCACTCTATGCCGCGCGGGCCTATCTCGTCGGTGGCGATCCGAAACCGGCCGTCGAGAACGTCAAGCGAAACCTGAAGATCTATCCCTACAAGCCGGGTTCCTTCGGAACGAGCATTGCCCAGGCCCTTGAGGGTAAGGTGCACATCGCGGGCGAGCCGAAGATTCCCGAGATGAAGTTCGTTGAGGCCAGCGGGCGCTCGTTCAACACGATACCGCCGAGCGGGTACGATTTCTTCGAACTGATCAACGAGAACGTCCAGAGCGAGCCCGCCACCAGCTATGATGTCGAGCTCGCAGGACAGCTTGCCGCGATCGGCATCGTGCATGGCAAGAAGTTCGCGCCCGACGAGCGCATGAAGAAGATCCTGTCGGACGCGGCCGTTGTCGGCCAGGCGAGCGGGCGGTCGCTCAACTGGCGCTATGCGATGAAGCACCCGGATTGGGCCTACTACGAAGGCTCGCAGTGGGGCAGCATGCTGTGGGAGGGCGGCGCGTTTTTTGAAACCCCGCCGCCGATCTTCAAGGACGGCATGTTCAAGCCGCTTGCACCGACCGGCGCGCGCACGCTCGATTCCCGCACGGCCTTCTACTACGGCTACACGTTGGACTCCCCGGGCATGATCATGCGCATTCCGGGTGTCGGCTCGCAGTATCTCATGGGCTTCCTCGATCCCGAGGGAACCCCCTTTGACGGTGCCAAGACCTACAAGGTGACGCTGCCCAAGGACATCCCAGCCGCGGCATTCTGGTCGTTCACGCTCTACGACAACCAGACGCGATCGATGCTGCAGACGCCGCAGAAATACCCGCGCGCCGGCAGCCAGGACTATCCCTCGCCCGCGGCTGAAGCTGCCGCCGATGGCACGACCACGGTCTATTTCGGACCGACGCAGCCGAAGGGCGTGGCACGCGGAAACTGGATCCAGACCGACCCCGGCAAGGGCTGGTTCACGATCTTGCGCCTGTACAGCCCGTTGCCGTCGTTCTTCGACAAGAGCTGGCGGCCGAGCGAAATCGCACTGGTGAAGTGATCAAAGGCCGGCCTGCGATGTTCCGCAGGCCGGCTCGCCGGTTCCGTCCGCGCCCCCGGCGGCACTCGGACGACATGGAAGTGCGTGACCGGCTGAAGGCGCCTGGCAAGCCCACACACCGTCGGCTTGGCTAAGGCGAGCGCGTCGGCACAGGTCCCATGGACGACCGCGCGATTGTCGAGCGCGTTGATGTTGCTCTTACGGCCGCAGGGACGACGCCAGTTCGCGCCCTTCGGCGGGCTTCACTATTGCCCAGATCGCGCGGATCGGACCGGGCCCTTCGCTGCCGTGAACGCGAGCGATCCAGCGTCGATCATCTGCGGAAGCGTCTCGGAATAGTCCCTCGGATCGGGGGCGACCCCAGCGAAGGTGACGTAATCGGTAGCCCTGACGAACTCTTTGAACTGCCGGTTGGGCATCGGGAAAGATCCGGTCCATCCAGAACCCGTCGACGGTGACGCGACGCGCCGGCGCCTCCTCCGGGTAGTGCCGGTCCGAGCCCATGCGGAACGTCCCGCCGGGAATGAACACTATGTCGGGAGGCGGCGCGGCTCCGATGTCTACCTGATCCCCGGGAAGCGAAGCCAGTAAGCGGTCTGGAACGCCGGCGTCTCTCACGGCGTCCTCGTTGGATGCGCACAACGTGGTTAAGCCGACAGCCCCCCGATGAAATCGCGGGGCTGTCGGCTTCATGCGCCTCGTGAGCGCGCGGCCCGCTCAGATGCGAAGCGATCGCCCATGATGGGGCGCGCCGCGTGCGCGCCCCTCTTTTGCTCCGAAGGCGCTATGATGTCCCTAAAGCGCCCCGCATTGGCGACGCCACCGCTCTCACTTCATGTGGATCCCTAGCTTGGCGCGTTCGTCCTTGAAGACGACCGCAAGCGCCTCGATGACCCTCTTCCCGGGATTGGCCTTGCAGTAGACGATGACCTCGTGCTCGACGACCTTGCCCTTCTTCAGGTCGAGAAAGTGCTTCTTGGCGAGGCCGTTATACCAGCCGCTATACCATGCAGAGAGCGCATCGGCGTCCTCCTGGAAGGTGCCGGCCAACTGAGCACAGGTCAGCTCCTGGACATCGATGAAACCGTTCGCATCGGCATAGCTCGTGAGCGGAACCTGGGCTGTCGCCATGCCCGACGCGGTAAGGACGATCGAGGCAGTCATTGCTGCGAGAGTTCGGGACATAACAGCATTCTCCTTTGCTTTAGTGAACGAGACCGGCCGAAGGTGTCCTGGGAAACGCGGGATGCTAGGGACACTTCGACGGCGTTGATTAGACCGAGCCTGTCAGGGCAATCCTGCCGACCCGGTCATTTTCTGTTCCGAGGCGGATCAGAACTTGTAGAGCAGCCGCCCGACAACTTGATTGGTGCTCAACTGCTGCTTGAAACCGACGATCCCGAGTCCGCCGACGCCATTCGGGTAGGTGAAGGTATTCTCCTCGAATTGTGAGTAGCGATACTCCAGGCCGGCGATCCAGTTGTTGGTGATCGCGTATTCGGCGCCGGCACCGAGCGTCCAACCGACACGGGTGCTGTCGCCCGCACCAAAGGAATAACCTGTGCCCGTCACCGTCGACTTGGGAGCAGCCAATGCGAGGCCGCCGGTAGCGTAGATCATGAACCGGTCGAAGGCATAACCGACACGCAGCCTGGCCGAACCGACCCAGTTGGTATGGGCGGTGATGAAATCGCCGGTCAGCGCGGTGTATCGCTGCTTACCAGTGATGAGGGCGGCGCCGTCGATCTCGCCACCGAGGACAAGATGGCCGATCTGGTAGTTGTAGCCCAGCAGCAGGCCGACAGCGGCACCGTTTCTGTTCAGGCTCGGTAATGACGTAGCGGCCGCCCCACCGGCGATCGCCGCGCCTGCCGTCAGTTCGGTTCTGGTCTGCGCCCAGCCGGCCTGAGCGCCGATATAGAAGCCGGACCAGGTGAACGCAGGGGCTAAGGGAACGACAGGCGCGATTTTCCGCGATGGCAAGTCTGCAGCCTGCGCGGTGATCGAGCACGCCGCGAAGGCAATTCCAGCATAGAATCTTGCAGCAAAGGCAGACATCTTTAATACACCCCTAGTGAATGGCAAAACGATCGCGCGTATTGGCTCGCCTACCAATAGGGCGCGGCTAAAACTTGCGTCGTGTTCAATTTTTATTTCATTTATTCCAAGATTGACGTCGATTTCAGTACATGAATGGTCCTGGCCCACCCCATGGGCCGAAATCGAAGGCGTCCTGGTTCATCACCGCAGTCATCTGGCGCTCGTCGGCCAGTTTCTGCGCGAAGACCATCTGGCGAAATTGGGCGTAAGCCGCCTGGTTGCCGAAGTAGACGCATTGGCAGACGACCGGATCGGCATAGACGTAGACGATTTGCGAGTCTTTCGCCTGTTGAACGAACTTGTTGGGGGGCAACTTCTTCATGGCCGCAATGCGCTGCGGCGTATTCGCGGGCTGTGGAACGAAGCCGGCCGCCGAGAGCAGGTCTTCCTTCTGCTGCACGGCCTGGGGCGTGGACTGGCAACCAGCCAAGGCCAGCCCGAAGCAAACGGCAAGGGCGGTGACGACGCGCGATGTCATGACATTCTCCTGATAAGGGCTAGACTCGGATCCGTTTGAGCGCTGGGCAAGCAGCGGGGCTTGCCGCGAGCGTGCCAGATCGCATTGGCTGGGGGAAAAGCCTGGCATGGCCTCAGTTGCCGACGGCCGCGCCGAGCAGATAGTCCTTCTGCAAGGCCTGATCGGACGACGGGTAAAGCGTCTGGCATTCCGACCAATAGAAGGTCTTGGGTTGCCGATTGGCGGGATCGGCGCAGATCGCGGCGAGTTGCGCCTGCCTTGATTGCGCCGTCTGGCATCCGGCAAGAACAGGTCCGGCGATAAGCAACAAGCAGACAAATTGAACCGGTTTCATCTTGGGTTTCCCCTTGGGAGCCGACTATATCGGGCTATGCGTACCGGGCCGTTGTGTTCGGTTCGGGCAGCTATCGATGAGGGCGGCCCTCTGCTGAAGTCCAACCGCGATCGGTGTCGAGCGCGCGTCGCCCCCTCGAGGTCCTGTCGTCGTCGCCTGGAAGGCAGGCTTTGAGCGCCGTGACCCAGCGCCAGGCTTAGCGGCAGACCCGTCGTCCATTGACGATCGCACAGCGGACCGGCACCGGCCTCACCACCACGGCGGCCCTTGGAACAGGGCGTCGCGCGACGACGGCGCCGTTCGGGCCGGCGCATCCCGCTCTCACGACGCCCCGCGCGCAGACGACGGCGTTCGCATCCACCGGAATGACGACTACGGCCAGCCCGAACATGCCGGCCGCCGAGATTAGAGCTTTCATGAACGGTTCTCCTGCGAACGTCGCCTGGCCATCTCTCGCTAGCTCACAGGAACTAGTCCTGCCATTTCGCGCCAAACGCGGCGGTTCAGCGTGGGCAGCTCGAATTCGGTCCCTCGCCGCGGGACATGCCGCTGTCCCTGTGTTGCCGCCTAAAAGTGGCAGGTTGAACTTTCATCATACGCATGAAGGTGCGGTTGAAGCTGCTGGCGCCGGTATAACCAAGGCGCAAGGCGATGTGCGAAATGCGCTCGCTGGTTTCGGCAAGCAGATGGCACGCTGTATCGAGACGCACGTCTATAACCAATTCTCTGTAAGTGGTACCTCTCGCGGCGAGATGGCGCTGCAGTGAGCGTGCGCTCATTCCCAGTTGACTTGCGGTCCATTGCAGAGATGCGCCATTGTGCTGCAGTGACGCAGCGATCGCTGCTCGCACCGTGCATCGGGAGGGAAATTGGACAAGCTTCATAGCCACGCCGTGAAAGGTCGAAGCCTCTGCGTTCCCGTTCGAGTCATTGCGCCAGTCAAGGCCCAAAAGTATCGGCCGTCTGGCCATCAGCCGCCAAAATTAAACTGGAACGAGCATCACTTGGAGATGGCGGGGACAACGCATCTGCGCCACAGCGAAGCATGCAGAATCTGACAGCGCGTCGTTGAGAGCCCGCTGTCTATCCTTTGCTCCGGTGGGGCAACAGCGCCGAAGCAAAGGATAGACAGCAAAACGATCGATTCCGCAGCCGGGGGGCAAAAAGCGTGGGCGGAATTCCCTTAATCCGTTGCCAGTTCCTAATTCCCTTCGCCGACGTCCACGACGAGATCGGAGCGCCCACCGACTCACTGCTGACAAAGTTTCGGCTGCCGACATCTTTGGCTGAAAAAGCCAACCACTTTTTACCACTACTGCCCGCCGTCCGCTTCGTGGAAGCTGCGCAAAGATCGCAAGGCATTACGGATCTCGGGTTTCAGGCCTCGCAGCGGTTGCAGTTTTGCCATCTCAGCGAAAAGCTCAGGACAGTGATCGGATATTCCCCGACGCTGTTCGCCGCACTTCAGCAAACGTGCAAATGGGCGGCCTTTGAAGACACTGTTCTGAAGATGTGGCTCGAACGCTGCGATGATCACGTGAAGATTTGCAGCAGGCTGTTCGGGACCTCCGGAATAGCGCACCTGGAACACTCGCAGTGGCTTCAGAATGTGCTTACCATTCACATTGTCCGACAGTTCGCCGGATCAAGCTGGGTTCCAGCAACAATCGCCTTCGAATCCCGGTATACCCCAAGCTCTGGGACTCGGTCGTTCTGGCCAAATACGCGCTTCTTGTCTGGGCAAAGAGCCTCGTGGATCGACGTGCCGATCTCGCACTTGAGTCTTCCCAACGTGGCAAGCCAGGTGCTGACCGATCCGACCGACGACGAAGCCGGGCCGACCGGCAACGACATCATTGGCACGCTCAAGCTGATGTTGCCATCATACCTGGACGAACGAATCCCCATGGTCGCTGAAATCGCGGAGATGGCCCGCATGAGCGTCAGGAGTCTTCAACGGAAGCTCTCGGGCGCGGGCCTTACATATTCCGACCTGCTAGGCGCGGCCCGATTTGAAAACGCGGCCAAACTCCTGCGCGAGACGGACGCCAAGATTATCGAGGTCGCTTTCTCTTCCGGTTATACGGACCCTGCGCATTTTGCCCGCGCATTCCGCCGGATTTCCGGGGTTGCGCCACGGCAATATCGTGAGACGTGGAGACCGCAATAGGCGTGGTCATTCCTCTGCTATATGCTCAGCAACGGACGTAGGCTCTCAATTGGCGCGAGATGGCAATTTTAGCCGACGCAAGCCCGCTATGAGTTGGAGAGAGCAGCGTGGTTGTGCCGCCGCACGGCGGCGACGTTGTACAACTGGCAAACCGGGCTTCGCGGCGGTGTTATGGATGTTCTAGATGCAACCCCATGGGGGAGCGATTGGGCCTGGGGCCTGCCGCTGATCCTGCTGAATGTCATCATTCATGTCTTCGGCCTTGCGTTCATCTACGACGCGTTCACCTTTCTCTTGCGGGAGGTGACGGTTCGCCGCCGTTTCATGATCCGATTTGCCGAGGTCATGAGCGCCTCCGTGTTGCTGATCGTCGTTCTGCATGGTCTGGAGGCGATCACGTGGGCTGTCGCATACCTCTCTCTGGGCGCGGTGTCGGACAGCAAGACCGCGATGCTCTATTCGCTCGGCGCGATGACCGGATTCGGGGTTGGGAACATTTCCTTGCCGTCTCACTGGCAAATGATGGGCGTTCTGCAATCGCTCGCCGGACTGCTTCTGTTTGGCCTGACCACAGCGTTCATGTTCGCCATGTTCCAGGCGGTGTGGCCGTTGCAACAGCCGCCGGAGCGGGTAAATCCGCGGCGCGACAAAGATTCAAGCGCCGGCCGCGTTGATTGATACCCGCCCCCAACACCTTCAAGAAATTGAGCCACGGTGCGCGGCCTAACCCATTCAATGCGGCCACGGTCGATTGCAGCCAGAGAAGCAGCGGCGGAAGTGATCCGCAACAGGTGACACAAGCAGGGGGGGCGCGGGCGAATATGCGTGGCCTCGCTCGCCTTTGCCGGTTGAACGGGCGTCGGATTCGAGGCCTAATGTAACGCTGGACGGTGAAACCCGCATACGAACGGACAGAACTGCGACGACCTCATCTCCTGCCAGACAGGACAAAGAATAGTGAGATTGCTTGCGCGCCTATTTCAGAGGTTACTCATTTTCTGCCTGGGCGCATTCAGCGTATGGCTGATAGTCTTCGTCGTATTCGATACGGCGGACCACAGACTTCCATGGATCCTAGCAGTAAGCTTCACTTACGGGCTGGCAGCCTATGTCATTTTGCCAATCGTGGTCCGAATGGGGCTGAAGGTTCTCCATCGGAGACTTATCCCTAGATACACGATCACCGGAGATGGCTTACCCGGCGATCCGGTAAACCTCGTCCTCATCGGCACCCTTCAACAACTCTGCGATGCGTTTGCGACGGCCGGTTGGTCAACAGCCGATCGTTTGGGAATCGCGAGTTCGTGGCGAATGATACGCGCGTTTTTACTCAACTCCCCGTATCCCACAGCTCCCTTCAGCTCCCTCTATCTCTTTGGACGGAGGCAGGACATCGGTTTCCAAGAGCCCATCAACAACAGCCCGCGCAAGCGCCATCACGTCCGTTTCTGGGCGTTGAGCCTCGCCCACTCGGAGGACGATATGGCAGCAGCGAGCTTCTGGTTGAACACGGATAAACCGTCGACCGATCAGCGCGTGCTTTGGGTCGGGGCGGGCACCAGAGACACCGGCCTATCACTGGCCCGACTAACGCTCCAAGTGACCCATGCGACCGATTCAGACACGAATGCGGAACGCAACTACGTCGTCACCCAGTTAAAGGCAAATCGGGTGATCGGGGATGTCGCATTGCACCAATCCGGATCACGGTTGCAGACCGGAAAGGTTAACCACTACATTACCGATGGCGAGATCGCGTTCGCCAGCCTGATGGAAAATTGAACAAGGATCTGTACGACCGCAACTCTCGCTCGGATTCGGGGATCCGCGCTGGGAATCGGCGGGCACCGAAGCCGGCAGTCGAGCTCGAAACCGCATGTGCGACGAAGGCCGATGAGAATTACACGACCAGCGACGTTCTGGCTCGCGGTCTCTGCGCTCGCGTTGGTTACGTTGGTGCTGTTGCGCCAAATCCTGCTGCCGTTCGTGGTCGGTACGTTGCTCGCATACCTGCTCGTTCCAGTGGTCGACAGGCTGGAGCGGCTCGGGATTAGCCGTTCCCTTGCGGCTCTGGCCGTGTTCCTCCCGCTGGTCGCGGCTCTTGTCGCCTTTCTGCTCGTGATGCTCCCGGCCATCATTGGCGAGCTCAGATTTTTCGTTGAGGAGTTCCCCGGCTACGTCACAAGACTCCAGTCGCTCATGAGCGATGCAAGCCGCCCCTGGCTGCGCAGTGTCATGGGCGACGAACTCCACATCGAGCAATCCACCGCCGAAATCGCGAAGACGATGGGCAGCAACTGGCTCGATGGCGTCCTTCGCTCGTTGTGGTCGAGTGGACTGGCCTTGATTTCCCTTCTTTCGCTCATCGTCGTCACGCCGATCATCTCCGTCTATCTCGCAATTGACTGGCAAAGAATGATCGCGACGGTCGATGGCTGGTTCCCCCCGGCATACCGCGACGATATGCGGGCGCTTGGGCGTGAAATCCACGATACGGTCGCTGGCTTCGTGCGCGGGCAGGTCGTCATCTGTCTCGTTCTTGCCGTGCTTTATGCGACAGCTCTGAAAATGACAGGGCTCAACCATGCCATTTTGATAGGAGTGACAGCAGGCCTCATCAGTTTTGTTCCCTATTTCGGGGCCGCCACCGGGTGCTTAGTTGCGGCCTGCGTTGCAATGGCCCAATTCTGGCCGAATTGGGCACCCGTCGCTGTGGTGGGCGGCATCTTCGTCGTCGGAGAAATGCTTGCCGATTATGTGCTGTCGCCGCGCTTCATCGGTCGCCGCGTCAACCTCAACCCGGTCTGGATGATGTTTGCGCTGTTCGCCTTTGGATGGCTGTTCGGCTTCATCGGCGTGTTGTTGGCGATACCTCTCGCGGCATCGCTGGGCGTGATCCTGCGGTTTGCGCGGCGTCAGTCTCTGGTTAGGTCGTAGCCTCATAAGTGCGAAGCCAAAGCCGCATTTTGATGCGAGCTGAACCATGCAAGGAAATTTGCGGGGAGCTTGTCGTAGCGAGTGGCAACGAGCTGGACACCGAGATCGGCTTCGAGCGGGACACGATCTTGGAGGCCTGACTTGCGCTGGTTCCCAGCCGCTGGGCCGCGCCCGCGAAACTGCCGACTTCGAGCATCGCGACGAACATGCGATCACAATCGCGACGTTCCACGTCCTGCACCTCACCATAACGGCCCGGCCGCATGGCCACCGCGAGAAGACGCGACGGACCGGAGCCCGTCGTCCGCGCATGCAGCGCCGCGCAAGCTTGAGCCCTAGCTGCAACCGGCACCGACGAGAAACGTTTCCGCGGTCGGAGCGCTGTCGCTTCTTGCGCGGCGGACGGATGACCGGACCTCCGACGCGTCCTTTGCATAAGGAGTGGATCGGAGTTTAGAGCGGGTGTAATCGTGTACTCACACGATCGGAGGCCAGTGTCATGAGATTGAGGACGGTGCTGGCCGGAATCGCGCTTGCAGGCGTGGCTGCGCTAGCGGGCTTCGGCGTGTATGCCTATCGTTCAGCTCTGCCCGCGATAGCGGCGGCCGAACGGCCCGCCGCCGACGCGGCGACCATCGAGAAAGGGCGTGTGCTCGCCTCTGCGGGCTACTGCGCGACCTGCCATACCGCCAAGGGCGGGCAGCCCTTCGCGGGCGACTATCCGATGGTCACGGGTTTCGGCACGATCTACGCGTCGAACATCACGCCAGACCCCGAAACCGGCATCGGGACATGGTCGCTCGCCGCCTTCCGCCGCGCGATGCATGACGGCGTCGCGCGCGACGGGTCTCACCTCTTTCCCGCCTTCCCCTTCGATCATTTCACCAAGATGACGGACGAAGATGTCGATGCGATCTATGCCTATCTGATGGCCCGCGTCGCACCGGTAAAGCAGGTGACGAGGACGAGCGAACTGCCGTTCCCGCTCAACCTGCGCATTCTGCAGGCCGGGTGGAAGCTGCTCTTCGTGGATTTCGGCCGCTACCGGCCCGACCCTACCCGGTCGGCGCAATGGAACCGCGGCGCTTATCTCGCCGAGGGCGTGGCGCATTGCGGGGCCTGCCACACGCCGCGCAACCCTCTGGGTGCCGAAGAAAAGGGCGAACGCTTTGCCGGAGCCGACATCGACAACTGGACCGCGCCGGCACTGACCGCCGCGAACCCTTCCGCGGTGCCGTGGAGCGCGGCGTCCTTCGCGCGCTATCTGCAAACCGGCGCCGGCGTCTATCACGGCGTCGCGGCCGGGCCGATGGGGCCCGTCCATGTCGGGCTGCGCGAACTGCCGAAGGCCGATATCGAGGCTATCGGCACCTATCTCGGTGCGGCACTTCCAGCTCCTCCCGCCGATCCCGCCAAGATTCCGGCGGTGGCGGCGAGCCTCGCGGCTGGCCGGCCGGATCCCGCCTATCGCAAGGACCGTGGCGAGCGGCTCTACCTCACCGCCTGCGCCTCCTGCCATTACAATTCGGAGAAGGTCGTTGCCGACCGGCCGGAACTCGGCATCAACACGTCGACGCGGCTGCCGGACCCGACCAACCTGATCCACGTCATCCTCGACGGGATCGGCGCGCAGGACGGCACGTCAGGCATCGTGATGCCGGCATTCCGGCATGCGCTCTCGAACGACGATGTTGCAGCCGTCGCGAGCTACCTTCGCGAGAAGCGGGCCGGGCTCGCGCCCTGGCCCGATCTCGCGGCGAAGGTCGGCCGCGTGCGCGCCGAAGCAACCGGACATTGACGGAAGCAGCAGCATGATCGCCTTCACCATCAATGGACGCGCCGTCAGGGTCGACATCGAAGCCGATGTGCCCCTTCTCTGGGCCATCCGCGACGAGATCGGCTTGACCGGAACCAAGTTCGGCTGCGGCATCGGCATGTGCGGTGCCTGCACCGTCCTCGTCGGCGGCAGGGCGACGCGCTCCTGCATCACCCCCGTCGGGGACGTGGCCGGGGCGGAGGTCACGACGATCGAGGGGCTTGATCCGAAGGGCGACCATCCGGTCCAGCAGGCCTGGCGGCACCTGCGCGTGCCGCAATGCGGCTACTGCCAGTCCGGCCAGATCATGCAGGCTGCCGCCTTCCTGAAAGACATGCCCAATCCCACCGACGACGACATCGACGCCGTGATGACGGGAAATCTCTGCCGCTGCATGACCTATAACCGCATTCGTGCCGCCGTCCGGGAAGCGGCCGCCGCCCTGCGCGGGGAGAAAAACCATGGCTGACGGCCTCGTCCTGCATTCCCGCGGACCCAGGGCCATGGAGCCGAGTCGCCGCGGCTTTCTGGTCACGATGGCCGCGGCGGGCGCCGTCTTCGGCTTTCCCCAGCAAGGTCTTGCGGCAATGGACCCGGCGGTTGCCGGCGGCACGCCGATGCAGGCCGCAGGTGCCCGGTTCGAGCCGACCATCTGGTACTGGATCGATACGCGCGGGCGCGTGAACGTCAATGTCATCCGCGCCGAGATGGGCCAGCATGTCGGCACTGCGATCGCCCGCATCCTCGCCGACGAGCTCGGCGCGAAATGGGACGATGTCAGTATCGAACACGTCGATAGCGCCGCCAAATGGGGGCTGATGGTGACCGGTGGAAGCTGGTCGGTCTGGCAGAGTTGGCCGGTCTACCGACAGGCCGGCGCAGCGGGGCGCGTCGCCCTCGCCGCGAGGGCGGCCGAGCTCTGGGGCATCGACCCCGCCGCGGTCACGGTCGTTGATGGTCTGATCTCCGGTGGAGGACGCAGCGCGAGCTTCGGAGAGATCGTCGCACAGGGAATCTCGCGCAGCTTCACCGAGGCCGAGCTGAAGGCGCTGCCCCTGAAGCCCCATGCGGAGCTCAAGCTGGTCGGGCGGGACGTGACCGCGCTCGACATCGCCGGCAAGACAACCGGGCAGGCCATCTATGGAATCGACGCCAAGGTCGAGAGCATGCTGCATGCGGCGCCGCTCCTGCCGCCGACGCGCTACGGCTCGCGCATCGTGCGGATCGACGACGGCGCGGCAAAGTCGATCAAGGGGTACCGACAGACGCTTTCCCTCGATGATCCGTCGGGCACCACGCCCGGCTGGGGCATGGTCATCGCCGACAGCCTGTGGGCCGCACATAAAGCGGCAGCCGCGATCAGGGTCGAGTGGGAGGCTGGAGAAGCCGCACGGGTCAGCGAGGCCGATATTCAGAACCACGCCCGTGCCCTGATCGCGGACGAGACGACCGGCGCGCTGCTCGAAACCGGCGACAACGACGTGGCCCCGTTCTTCGCGCGCGCAGCCGACACGGTCGAGGCCGAGTATACCACCGCCACGGTGCTGCATTTCCAGCTCGAGCCCGTGAACGCGCTCGCCTTCCGCAATAGCGAGGGAATCTGGGAGATCCATAGCGGCAACCAGTGGCAGTCGCTGGCCCTGCCCTGGCTGGAAAAGGCGCTCGGCGTCGCGCCCGGCGGCGTGGTCATGCGTTCCTACATGTTGGGGGGCGGCTTCGGGCGCCGGCTGAATGGCGACTATACAGTGCCGGTCGCACTGGCTTCGAAGGCCCTCGGCGGCAAGCCGGTAAAGATGGTGATGACGCGGCCGCAGGACCTGCTCTTCGACAGCCCGCGCTCGCCCTCGGTGCAGCGCCTGCGCATGGCTTTCGACAAAGAGCGGAACGTCATCGCGATGGACACGGCCGTGGCTGCCGGCTGGCCGACCAAGGCGATGATTCCGGGCTTCATGCCCAAGGGCGTGAACGGCGTGCCCTACGACCCGTTCGCGAGCGACGGCGCCGATCACTGGTACTCCGTAGGCGCCCAGCGTGTTCGGGCCATCTCGAACGATCTCGCGGAAAGCACCTTCCGGCCCGGCTGGCTCCGGTCGGTCTCGCCCGGCTGGATCAACTGGGCGGTCGAAAGCTTCATGCACGAGGCTGCCGTCAAGGCCGGGAAGGATCCGGTGCAGTTCCGCCTCGGGCTGCTGAAGGCGGAAGGGCGCAATGCCGGCTCGGCGCCGGATGCTGTCGGGGGAGCGGCGCGGCAAGCGCAAGTGCTGGCGCGCGTTGCAGAACTCTCCGGCTACGGTAAGGGCAAGCCGGCCGCCGACAGCGCGATCGGCATAGCAACAAGCTACGGTCAGGCGCGATCGATGCCGACCTGGGTTGCCTGTGCCGTCCAGCTTCATGTCGACCGCAAGAGCGGATATGTCGACGTGCAGAAGATCTGGCTCGTCGTCGATTGCGGCATCTTGGTCGATCCGGACGGCGCGCATGCGCAATGTGAGGGCGCGGCTCTCTGGGGCCTGTCGATGGCGCTCTGCGAGGGGACCGAGTTCGAGAACGGACAGGTGCGCGATCGTAATCTCGACAGCTATACGCCGTTGCGCATGGTCGACACGCCCGAGGTCGTCGTCGAGTTCGTCGAGAGCACGGAGGTGCCTGTGGGGCTGGGCGAGCCAGGCACGACCGTGATCGCGCCGGCGATCGGCAACGCGATCTTCGAGGCCGTCGGCGTCAGGCTGCGGCATCTGCCAATCACGCCGGACGCCATCCTCTCGGCGCTGGCCCGCTCCCGTTCCTGAGGAGTGCCCGACACCCGGCGAGCCGAAGTCGGCTATGCCGATGCAGCGACGTTGCGGTCACTTTTGCGAAAGCGGCTGGGTCGCGGCGTCCGGGAGCTGCGGACCGTCACGCAGTAACGAAGAGCAGCTTGGATGCTCGTCCGGCGGATAGTGAGTTGCGCCAGATCCGGAAGCTGGGTCGGTGTCGAAAAGCGGACGTTGCCTGATATCCAGACAGGAGCTCCACAATTAGTCGTGGCGGCTGTCAAAGCCGCAAGCCGACAGCAACGATCTCAATATGAGCCAGGCGCTCAAGCCACCTGCCACCAGGGCAGCCGGCGCGCGATCCGCCCCTTGCCGCTGATCACAACGCCGTCCTTGCAGTTCAGCGCATTAAAGAAGACGATTGGTCGAAGGGCTAAACAACTGGCTCCTGAGCGATCGACCGGAACTGCTCCATTCGTCGTCGCCAAGCAGGCAGGCTACAAGCCCCGCAGCGAGTCGCCGAGCGGTCTTGCACGAGACCCTGAATCTGCTGCCTGTACATTACGAACTGGCTAGCCCCTCCACGAAGTCGCATGAACGCTAACTGTGACCGCGCCATCACAGCGCTGGGCGGATGCGGCCAGAGCGGAGTTAAAGTGTTGCTCTACCTGGGCTGATCAGCAAAGCTCGTTTATGGGAGGACTTGTCATGCGTGCGCCCAATACCTCAGAGGCCTCAATGGCCCGCATCCACGGCGTTTTGATCCGGACGGCTATCGTGCTTGCTCTAGCCGCGGTTGTGGTGCTGCCGCTGGCTATTCGCTGACAGCTATCTGCCGCGCCGCGCTCCCGAACGAAAAAGCCCCCCAGCCGGAGCTGGCAGCGCCGATCTCATGCCGCGTCGGACTGTCTGTATCGGTCGATCGCCCGGCGGGTCAGATCATCTTCGTCTTCGGCGACATGCGCCAGCGCGGCAATGATGTAGGCCAGTTTGGTGCGCTCGCGTCCATCGCATGGATTTGGAAGGGTCAATCTGACTTCGTCCCATGCGGCATCCAAGGCCGCCTGCGCGCGGGCGAGGTCAACAGGGTCACTCAGCGATGAGAACGGCATAACTCCCACCCTCGTAAGGATACCGGACGGGGAAATTAGCGCGCTGCCACGGCATGGCAATGTCAAATGCTAAGCTCGACCCCTCTCGGAGACCGGGCCGGTAATGTTGACTCCCGACCCCATTGAGACACTCGACACAGTCGAATCGCTGCTCACTGATTACGGACTTGATTACGCAAGAGTTGACTGAACAAATATCGCGCAACCCGAGCAAGGCGTGGCTGTATAATAGAAAAAAATGGGGACTGCTAAAAAGAATTCGCACACACGTTAATAAAAATACTCACATGAAATCTTATAGCTCCAAAATACATCCAGTAGAACGTATCTCGGACAAGGTCTTTCCGTATCAGTCCGCGCCGGCTGGTCGATTTTTTGACGCCGCGATGGTACCTTTGGCATCGACTGTCGCGCTGAGATTTCCATTAACCGAAATACATTGCCCATCGCCATTCTTATTAATTCCGCCAGAATCGGACATTGGGCGTTCACCCGGATCCGGACATGCCAGGCCGGGTCGAAAGCGGCCTTTTCATTCGCGGGCGCTCAACTTTGCCTGAACTCAAACTCAAGCGGCCCTGCCTTCCTTTGGCACCATCGGACTGCGATTGTGCGGGCCATGATGCGTGGAAAGGCACGTTACCTCTTGAGATTAGGGGGCATTGCGCTCTTCAGCTTCGGCCTGAACAGCGGAGTTCAGAGCGAACCAGGCAGTGGATTGCGTACGTCACCGGGTGTCCTTGTCGATCCGCTGCGATACGGACCGGGCGGCATCTACGCGAAAATTCCCCCTCGGGATGAATTCGGGCGGGACCAACGCGCGATGTTTCGCGCATGGAATCCGGATCCACTGGCAAATCACGAGGCGAACCTTCGCGCCATCCGACCAATCCTCGCCAAGGTGGTACGGAAGGCGCAAGCTGACAATCCAGGGCTGCGCTTCGTGATTGGTTCCGGGAAACGTGACCGCAAACAGCAACGCATGGCGGTTGCCTGGGGCTGGTCCATGACACGTGCCAGTTCGCACCGGTTGGGCAAGGCAGTGGACCTATGGCCGCTCGATCAGACGGGACAGATCATCTTCGATCCGGAAGTTCAGAACCGGATTGCTGACGCGCTGGAGCGGGCCGGACGTGAATTGGGCGTATCGCTACGATGGGGTGGTCATTTCCACGGCTACAAGCACATGGACCGCTCCCATTTCGAGCTCGTCTCGCCGTAGCGCCGGCAAGCGGTGATCGGCGCAGCCGTCGCCGGCCCCTAATCCCTGCAGCGCACCGAACGCCAGAAGAACATTTTCGAGAAGCTGTTTGGGCCCTGAGGTTCAGTAATTCAGCCAAGCTCATTATTTTCATGGGCCGCGTCCAGGCTGCGCCAGGAGCGAACTTGCCTCTCAGCCCGAAAGCGGACCTCCGATTGGTGGCTTGTGCCGCCAAAAGCGAGCCAGCTCGGAGTTTGGACTTTTGCGCTGACTTGCCTCTGGTCCGACGTCATGCAGGGGCCGCATTTAACGACCTGAACGGCGGGGCAAGCGATCAATCGCGCTTCGAAGAGCCCTCAAAAAAGACTTCCTGAGCAAACAGACGATTCTCGCGATCGCGCCACCATAAATCAAACCAGCATCGCAATTCGTCCATCCGAGCCGAACTCGCAATTTCGCGCTTGACATGGGGCTCGCGCGGTATGATTTTTATATCATACGTTGTCTTCTATAAGAATACAAATGGCGGTTCGCTCCCTCTCCTCCACGCTCAAGACACTCGCGGTCTGCGATATCGTCGCGGCTTCGCCGAAGCCGCTACGGCTGGCCGATGTCGTGCGGGCCAGCGGCGATGCGCGGGCGGTCGTCTATCAGCGGCTGCGGACGCTGGTGGAGGCCGGCCTGCTCGACCAGACCGAGGACGGCGCCTTCCGGCTGGCGCTGCGCTTCCAGTTCTATGCGGTACGCGCGCTGGAGCAGGCCAATCTCGGCGAGCGCAGCAGCGAGTTGCTCCAGGGCATCGTCAATGAAAGCGGCGAGACCGCCACGATTTCGGTCGCCGATGGCTATCACGCCGTCATCATCAACCGCGTCGAGTCCCGGCAGGTTCTGCGGGCCGATCTGCGCGTGGGCGCCAAGCTGACGCTCGGCGGCAGCGCCTCGGGCGCCGTGTTGGTCGCCTTCGGTTCGGAGGAGATGCGCGAGAGCCTGCGCCAGCAGGGCGTCACGCTACCGCCGGAAGCCGAATTGCAGGCGGTCCGCGAGCGGGGCTATGCCGTCTTCGCGCCAACAGACCCACATTTCGTCGCCGCCGTCGCCGCCCCCGTCTTCGACGCCGCGCGCCAATGCGTGGCGGTGCTCGCTATCTCCGGGCCGATCTTCCGCTTCGACCACGACCGCTGTGGCCCCATCGTCGTCGCCGGCGCACGGCGCCTCAGCGCGCAGTTTGGACATTCGTGACATGACGGTTTCCGCCCTTCTCGCCACGGAAGGCCCGCTGCTGCCGCATGCGCTGATGCGCGGCCCAGAGGAACTGATGCGGCCGGAGCGGCTTGCCGCCATCCAGCCCTCGCGCGTCAGCGCCTCGCGCAACCTGATCGCGCGGGCGTCGCGCGAGCGCTGGACGATCACGCAAAAGGCCTTCGATATCGACGAGAAGGGCCGCGGCCACGCGCGCTATGCGATCGAGGCAGGGTGCTCGCGCTTCTCCTTCCCGATCTTCTCCTTCGAGCCCTCGGCGCGCGAACGCACCGGGCGCATCATCGGCCGCGCCTGGGACATGATGGGCGCCCTTGTCGAAGGTGAGATGTCGGCGGCGGCAATCGCGGCGCTGCAGGGCGAATTGCCGAAGCTCTACGAAGGGCGCGCTACGCCCGACACCCTGACCTGGGCGCGCTCGAACCGCTCGGGACGCCTGTTCGACCTCGCGGTCAATGCCCTGGCCAGGGGCTATCAACCGGCCGTGGAAGCGTTAGGTGGCACCTGCTACCTGATGCGCAACACCGGCATCGACGGCAACGGCACGTTCGGGACCAAGTCCTTCCTGGCCTATGAGAAGGATCACCCCCTGCGCGCCTCGCTTCAGGCGCAGATGCTGACCGCCTATATGATGCGGGTCTTCGCCCTCGATCTGGTCCAGCACTTCGCCCGACTGCACGGGGGAGCGAAAGCGGTCGGCTTCGCGCCGGAGCTCGCCCGCTTCCTCGGCGTCGGCAACGGCTCGGCGCTCGGCCTGATGTTCTTCGTCAACAACCATCCGCGCCTGATCAACCAGTGGCTGACAATCCGCGAGACGGCAATCGCCCATGGCAAACTGGTGCCAGTGGGACTGGACGCAGCGCCGCTGCGGACGCTCGCGGCCCTGCTGGACAAGGCAATTCTGGCGCGCCAGCAGGACCGGTCCGAATACGAGTCCTTCACGCCGAGCCTGCAGGTCGCTGAGGACTTAATCGTCATTCGCCGCGAGCTCGAAGCGCTGATCGGGCGCGTCCAGGCCGGCGAGTCGGAGGCTGCGCCGCTCGTCGCCTTCACGGCCTCGCTGAACGGCCGCGTCCATGACGAAGCCTTCGAGACGCTGCTCTCGCTCGTGATCGAGCTGGTTCCGGATGTCGCCGACAGCCTGTCGGAAACGCTGATCCTCGACGAGGAGCTGACCGGGCGGCCGGAAATGCGGCTCGGGCGGCTACGCGAGATCGTCCGCAGCGACTATCGCTGGGCCTTCGACCTCGACCTCACCTCCGAGCGCTCGCAGCGTTACGTCTGGTACAAATCGCGCACCGCCGAGGAGCCGCGGCGCGGACCGCGCGAGGAAATCGGCGAAGCCCATAATCTCGGCCTCGACCTGCCCCGGCTGATCGTCGCCCTGGATCGCGACCTGCGCGAGGCCAATCCGCAAACCAGCGTCGCCCGCTTCCTGCTCCAGCACCCGGAGCATCGACTCGTCGCGACGCGCGTCCAGGCGCTGGCCGGGCTGCCGTTCCATTCGCCGCATGCCGACATCATGAGCGAGGATTTCGTGCCGGCGCAGATCACCCGCCTGCTGAATGTCGGCATCCACGGCATCGACAAGGCGCGCGACTTCCTCAACCGCAACCTGCGCGGCGTGATCTTCCATGGCGCGCCGACACCGGCCGATCTGGCGGCAGGAACGGCCGATCCCCACTGGTTCTATCCTTCGGAGCCCCGCACATGACGGAGCTGCGCCTCACCCTGCGCGAGATGCGCCTGATCATCGAACGCATGGTCCAGGCGGCAGGCGTCACGCCGGGCCTGCTCTTCGCCGCGCGCGATGCCGCGGTGGTGTCGGCGGTCCTGCCTGTCGCAGGCTTTGCGAACCTCTCAACGGAAATCGCCGCGCTGGCCGCTTCGACCGCAAAGCCCGCGAGGCTGAGCGAAGGCGAAGACGGCGTCCTGCACGTCGATGTCGCCGGCCAGCATCCCTGGCTCGTCGCCGAGGCCCTGCTCGATCTAGCGGTCGAGCGGTTCCGGCTGACGGGGCGTGGCGAGGTTCTGGCACGCGGTGCCGTGAGCCCGCGCGAGTTCGGCGTGGTCAAGGGGCTCGCCGAAAAATATGGCCTGGCCGCAACCTGCTCCGAGACGGCGGGCGGCATGCTCTTGCAAATCCGGCCGCGCCCGGCACAGGCCATAAGTCTGCTCGATCGCATTCGGTACGAAGGCTGCACCGTCGAAGTCGGCCTGTGGTGGCCGCTCTATCACGCCTCGCATGCGGCACTGGCTCCCGATTCCTTCGAGAGCCGCCGCCATGCCGGCACCATCCGCGTCGAGGCCGATGGCCGCATCATCGGCCGCAACGACGAGGACGAGACCGATCTCGCCATGCTCGCCGCCGATCCCTCGCGGCTGCACCCCGCTTCCATCCCGTAAAGGTTCAAACCGATGCTGATTGACGGCTTGCAATGCGGCTTCTATGGCCGCGACGTGTTCGAGGAGCTGAAGGCGGGCGGCTTCACTTGCGTCACGCCGACGCTGGGCTTCTGGGAAGGTGCGATCGAATCCTTCGACGCGATCGGCAAATGGCGCGACATGGCGCGCGCCAACAGCGACCTCGTCACCATCGCGCTCAAGACCGACGACATCCTCGCAGCCAATCGCGACGGCAAGACCGCGCTGCTGCTCGGCTATCAGAACACCAACCTGCTCGACGGCCGCATCCGCTATGTCGAGCTCTTCGCCGATCTCGGCGTGCGCGTCCTGCAACTGACCTACAATAACCAGAACGATATCGGCTCGAGCTGCTACGAGGCGATCGACCCCGGCCTCTCCCGCTTCGGCCGCGAGGTCGTGCGCGAGATGAACCAGTGCGGCATGCTGGTCGATTGCTCGCATGTCGGCGACCGGACGACACTCGACGCCATCGAATGCTCGCATAAGCCGATCGCGATTACCCACGCCAACCCTTCGTCGGTCTTCCCGCACAAGCGCAACAAAAGCGACGAGGTGATCAAGGCCCTCGCCGCGAAGGGCGGCATGATCGGCTGCGCCGCCTATCGCAACATCACGCCGGTCGAGGCCTGCGATCGCGTCGACGCCTGGGCCGAAATGGTGGCGCGGACCGTCGACATCGCCGGCATCGACCATGTCGGCCTCGGCACCGATTTCAGCCACCACACCAGCCAGACCTATCTCGATTGGATGCGCAAGGGGCGCTGGACGCGGACAGCCCAGTACGGCGCGGGCTCCGCGACGAATACCGCTCCGAGCGAGAAACCGGCCTGGCTCAAGAAGATCAGCGGCCTCGCCGCCGTGGCGCCGGCGCTGGCGAAACAAGGCTTCAACCCGGAAGAAGTCGACAAAATCACCTCCGGGAATTGGCTGCGGGTCTATCGCACGGTGTTCGGCTGATAGGAGAGAACCATGAGCGGCGACTACGCTTCGAGCCTACGGCTCTCACGACGGAAACTGCTCGTCGCCGCCGGCGCGGGCAGCTTGTCCATGCCCTTCGTCCATCGCGCCCGGGCGGCGGAAGCGATCTATGTCAACACTTGGGGCGGCCCCTGGGAGGAGGCGGCGCGCGCCGTGCTCTTCGATCCCTTCACGCAGGCGACGGGGATTGAGATCAAGACGATCGCCCCGGTCTCCTTCGCCAAGCTCGCGGCGCAGGTGCGCACCGGCGTCTATGAGTTCGACGTGACGACGCTCGGCGTCTCGGAACTCGCCCGCGCCAATCACGCCAATCTTCTCGACAAATATGACGAGAGCAAAATCCCGGCCGCATCGCTCTGGTCGGGCGCGGTGACGCTCAACGGCGTCAATTCGCACGCCTTCGCCAACATCATCGCCTATCGCAAGGACAAGTTCCCCACAGGCGGCCCGAAGAACTGGGCCGAGTTCTGGGACACGAACAGGTTTCCGGGCTCGCGCTGCCTGCAGAACTACCCTGCCCGCGTCCTCGCCTTCGCCCTGATGGCCGACGGCGTCGCCCCGGCCGATCTCTTCCCCTACGACCTCGACCGCGCCTTCAAATCCCTCGACCGAATCAAGAAGGATGTCCGCGTCTGGTGGAGCCAAAGCCCGCAATCCCAGCAATTGCTGCGGGACGGCGAGATCGAGCTGATCGGCATGTGGAACACCAGCGCCCAGCAGCTCATCGACCAGAAGGTGCCGATCGCGCTGAACTACGACCAGGCGGTGATCGACGTCGCGGCCTGGGTCGTCGCACGCGGCACGCCGCGGACGCGCAATGCCTGGCGCTTCATCGAGTTCGCCGTGCAGCCGGAGCGGCTGGCGCAGTTCGCCCAGCGCAACAATTACGGCCCGATGAACCCGGCCTCGTTCAAGAGTCTGCCGCCGGATGTGGTCGCGCGCATGCCGACTTCGCCGGAAAATCTGGCCAAGGCCGTCGTCCTGAACGCCGAAAAGCTCGGCCCGCAATTCGACATCATGGCGAAGCGTTTCGAGCAATGGCTGTCGAGCTGACGCGCCCCGCACTCGCGGCCGAGGCTTCCGCGCTCCCTGCGCGGGCGCCTCTGGCTGCGCTCCTGCGCCCGCCCTTCATCCTCTATGTGCCGGCAGCGCTGTTCCTCACCGCCTTCTTTCTCGTCCCGCTCGGCCTCGTCGTCTGGACGAGCGTCAGCGACCCGGAATTCGGCTTCGGCAACTACACCACATTCTTCGCCTCGCGCTACGACCTCGCCGTGCTGGCGCGGACCTTCCAGACCGCCTTCGTGGTCACGCTCGCGAGCCTCGTCTTCGCCTACCCGATCGCCTACGTCGCGGCCCGGCGCGGCGGCGCCGTCGGCGGCTTCCTGCTCGGCGTCGTGGCACTCAGCTTCTGGACCAGCTTCCTGGTGCGGACCTATGCCTGGATGGTGATCCTCGGAGCCAAGGGGCCGGTCGTCGGGCTCTTGACGGCGCTAGGCGTCAGCCCGCCCCCTCGCCTGCTCTTCACCACCTTCGCCGCCACCTTCGCGATGGCGCATATGCTCGTGCCCTTCATGGTGCTCGCGCTCTATGCCGTGATGAAGCGGATCGACGAGAGCTACATGCGCGCCGCTGCAAGCCTCGGCGCCCGGCCCCTGCGAGCCTTCCTCACGGTCTATTTCCCGCAGAGCCTGCCCGGCGTGGTCAACGGCGCGACACTCGTCTTCATAACCTGCCTCGGCTTCTACGTGACGCCGACCCTGATCGGCAGCCCGCAGGACAAGATGATCGCCGGACGGATCGGGCAGGAGATCGAGCAATTGCTCGATTTCGGCGCGGCCTCGGCGACCTCGATGATCCTGCTCGCCGCCGCGCTCGCGCTGTTTGCGCTTTACGATCGCTTTTTCGGCATCGACAGGATGTGGAGGTAGCATGTCCCGCTCCACGATCGTCCTGGCGGTTCTGATCGCGATCCTGCTCGCGGGGCCGATGTTCATCGTTGTGCCGATGTCGTTCAGCACGGCGCCCTCACTCGAATTCCCGCCGCCGGGCTTCTGGCTCGGCTATTACCGGCGCTTCTTCTCCGATCCGAACTGGACCGGGCCGCTGTTCAACAGCTTCGCCATCGGCTTCGGGACCATGGTGCTGGCGATGCTCTTCGGGGCGCCCGCCTCCTTCGCGCTGATGCGGCATCGTTTTCGATTCCGCGGCGTCTTCCGGATGCTCGTGCTGTCGCCACTGATCGTCCCGCATATCGTGATGGCGCTCGGCTACTACAGCTATTTCGGCTCGCTCGGACTGGTGCAGAGCATGACCGGAGTCATCCTCGCCCACACCTGCCTGACCATCCCCGTGGTGGTGCTGACGCTGACCTCGGCACTCGCCAATTTCGACCGCCGGGTCGAGAATGCGGCCGCCGGTCTGGGCGCGCGCCCGCTCACCACCTTCCGGCTGGTGACCTTCCCGATCCTGCGCCCGGCCTTCCTGGTCGCGGCCTTGTTCGCCTTCATCCATTCCTTCGACGAGACCGTGATCGCGATCTTCATCTCGGGCCGCGACAGCGCGACCCTGCCGCGGCAGATGTTCAACAGCTTCCAGATGGAGGCGGACCCGGCGATCTCCGCCGCCTCCTCGCTGCTGCTCGCCGCCGTGCTCGTCGTCATCGGCGCGCGCTGGGCCGCGCGCCTCGTCAAACCGCAGCCTGCCCGCGCGAAAGCCTAGGACAGATCATGAAGAACGCCCGCGCCCTCTCCCTGCGTGCCCTGTCGAAGAGCTACCTTGCCGGCCAGAACGCCGTCGACAGCATCGATCTGGAAATCAAGCCCGGCGAGTTCGTCTCCTTCCTCGGCCCGTCCGGCTCCGGCAAGACGACGACGCTGATGATGATTGCCGGCTTCGCCAAGCCGAGCAGCGGCGAGATCGCGATCGGCGGGCGCAAGATCGGCAGCGTCGAGCCCTATGATCGCAATATTGGCATGGTTTTCCAGAACTACGCCCTGTTTCCCCATATGAGCGTCACCGACAATGTCGGCTTTCCCTTGCGGATGCGCCATGTCCCGAAAGCACAGGCCGCGAAACGCGTCACGGAGGCGCTCGCGATGGTCGGCCTCGCCGATTTCTCCGGCCGCAAGCCGGCCGAGCTCTCCGGCGGGCAGCAGCAGCGCGTCGCGCTGGCGCGGGCGCTCGTCTTCGAGCCTGATGTCGTGCTGCTCGACGAGCCGCTCGGCGCACTCGACAAGGCGCTGCGCGAGCAGATGCAGATCGAGCTAAAGCGCATCCATCGCGAGCTCGGAGTGACCATGGTCTATGTCACGCATGACCAGGGCGAGGCGATGGCGATGTCGGACCGCATCGCGGTGTTCAACCGCGGGCGGATCGAGCAGGTCGGTAGCCCGGCCGAGGTCTATGCCAGGCCGCAGACGCGCTTCGTCGCATCGTTCATCGGCGACAGCAATCTCATCGGAGGCGTTGTTGCCCGCGACGGAATTGTCGAGCTGGCCTGCTTCGGTCCGGTCGCGACCGGCCGCAGCGATCTCGCCGCGGGCTCACCGGTTGACGTGCTCGTGCGGCCCGAGATCATTCGGCTCTCCAAGGGAGGCGCGCTATCTGATGGCTTCGCTTTCACCGTCGACGAGATCGTGAATTACGGGGACAGCTTTCTGATCATCGGCAAGAGTGGTGGACAGGAGCTGCGCGCCCGCGTGCCAGGCCTAGATATGCCCGCGCTCTCCCGGGGGGAGCGTTGCGGTATCAGTTGGCCCAAAGAGCGTGTGCACGTCGTTCCAAGATGATCTCAGTCCGGCAGAGCCCGGAGACCGACGCCTGAGGTCATTCTGAAGCTATCCGATACGCACCAGTTCCGGACATTGGCCAACAGCCGGAAAGCGGATGTTGGCGGGCGCTCGCCATCGCCGTCTGCTGGCGGCCTTAGCGGACCCTCGAAGCGGATTGATCAGCTGTTGAAGCTCCGACCTCATCATGGCCAGACAGGTATGCCGTCCAGCCCCGTGGTTTCTGGCAGGCCGCAGATCAGGTTCGCATTCTGTACCGCCTGACCTGCCGCTCCCTTGCCGAGATTG
Source organism: Allobosea sp. 05T438 (assembly GCF_056396025.1). Taxonomy (NCBI): domain Bacteria; kingdom Pseudomonadati; phylum Pseudomonadota; class Alphaproteobacteria; order Hyphomicrobiales; family Alloboseaceae; genus Allobosea; species Allobosea sp. 05T438. The sequence continues at coordinate 11,441 of NZ_JBFTKQ010000018.1, read as the reverse complement.
TCGACCACGCCCATCGCGATCACCAGGTTGCGCTCCGGATCGGCCGCATAACTGACGAACGCGAGGTTCGAGCCGGTCGCCCATTTGGTCTGCGGTGGCTTTTCGGTCACGCGGACGAACGCCCGCCCGGCGTAAAAGTGCCGGGCCGCTTCCAAGCACTGGCCCGTGGTGGCGCGGCCGCGGCAGTAAATGGTGGCGAGTATGCCGCGGGTCATCGGCACCAAGTGTGGTGTAAACACCAGCCCGGCCGCGCTGCCGTCACTCAACCGCTCGATCGTCTTGGCAATCTCGGGCATGTGGACGTGCTTAAGCAGGCCGTAGGGCATCAAGTTCTCGTTGCTCTCAGCGTAGCCGAACTTGCTGTCGCCGCCCCGGCCGGCACGAGAGATGCCCGTCTTGACGTCGATCACGATGTTGCTGGGCTCGATCAGCTTGTTGACCAGCAGCGGCGCCAGCGCGTTCAGCGTCGCTGCAGGGAAGCAGCCGGGGTTGGCTATGCGGGTCTGACCGCCGATCTGGGCGGGCCAGACGTCGGCGAGGCCGTACGCCCAACCCTCGACGTAGCGGTGGTCGCCGCCGATATCGACGATCTTCACGCTCTTGGGGACGCGCGCCAGCGCCTCGGCCGAGGTGCCCGTGGGAAGCGACGCGAACAGTACGTCGAGCTTCGGCAAAGTCACAGGGTCCCACTTCTCGATCACCAGTTCGGCCAGCTTGGCCGGCACACCGGGGAAGCGATCCACTAGCCGGCTGCCGGCGCTGCTCTCGCCCGCAGCGTAGACCAGTTCGTAAGACGGGTGGCTCGCGATCAAGCGCATCGCTTCGCCGCCGCCGAAGCCACTGATTCCGACAATGCCGACGCGAATGCTCATGGTGATGTCCTTCTGAGTTTGGGCAAAAGAAAACCCCCGGAGCCGAGGGCTGCGGAGGTTCAGGAACGCGGGCCGGGGCCGCTTCGGCGGATGAAATCTACGGTGAGGCAGTCATCATGCGGAAGGACGCTGATCGGCGCGCAGCCCGAGGAGCCGCCGCTTGTGTGAAGCAGCGTCGGCGTCGGTCACAGAGGTTCTGGTTCCTGAGCATGTCCTGTGACACTGTCGCTACACCACAGCCATCGTCAACAGGAATGTGGGCTGAAAGCTGAAGCAGCCAACTGCACATGGCCTACGGCGTGACGGTCTCCGCCGCGCCATCAGCAGAAACTCAATTGATGCTATGACGTGGATATTCGCGGCGGGTCGCAGGACCCACGGATGGTATCAGAACTTCACTGCGAGTCGGGCATTGAAGGCATGATCGGTCGCGCGCGACGCGAGCTGCCCGTCATAGGACAGTCCGATTTCGGCTTCCGGTGAAAGATTCAGCGTGAGGCCGGTGCTGACGACCAACGCGTCGCGGGCGATCGGAGTGCCTGCGATCGAGAACGGCGCGCCGCCGGAGAAGGCCTGGAGCGAGAAGGGGGTAACGTCGCCCGCCGCGTGCCGCCAGCCGAGCGTGCCGCTGATCCGCGCGACGCTGCTGCCGAGATCGAAGCTCATCTGAGCGCGCAGCCCGAGCGTGGCGAAGGCGACGGCCGTGGTCTGCGCCCTGGCGGTGAGCGCCGCGACGCCGCCTGTCTCGGTGAAGCCGGCGCTGCGGAGGTTGACATAGGCGAGATTGGCGAAGGGCTCGAAGGTGGCCCGCCCCAGGTCGAAACGATAAGCGATCTCACCGAAAGCCTGGAGGCTGCGGGCGTCGTAGTCGGAGCGCAGCTCTTCGCCGAAGCCGAAGAATGCGGTGCTGCGCCGGGTGTCCAGCTCATGCCAGGCATAGGTGAGCCCGCCACTCAAGCGGAAGCGGTCGAGTTCGGTTCCGCCATAGAGGCCGATATGGTAATTGTCCGCCTCACCGCGGGAGCGGCGCCGAGCGACCTCGAAGGTCGAGCGCGAGTAGCCCGCCACGACGCCCAGCCGCGCCTCCGACGCTACCGGAATGTCGAAACCGGCAAGGAGGCCGCCGCTCGAGCGTGTGAGGGAGGCGGCGTTGCCGTCGCCACGTGTCTGGCCCCAGGAGCCGAAGCCACGCGCCCACAAGGCAAACCCCTCGCTCGCCCCCGCCGCGACCGCCCCGTGGCTGGAGGCATAGGCCAGTGTCGCGATCCGCGGCGCGCCAATTCCGTCGAAGGCGGCGCGGATCCGGTCCGACACCGCATTGCGCACTGCCTGGCTGCCCTCGATCAGCACGGTCTTGGCCGAGGCATGGATCTCGCCCGACAGGCTGTCATAGGCGCGCCGGGCCTCTCCCTCGTCGCGCAGTTGCGTGAAGCTCAGCCATAACGGGTGGGCATCACCCAGCCTTTCCAATCCGAGGGCCGTCTGGCCCTGGTTGCGCGTTTGCGCGATCGCGGCGAACGGCAGGTCGTTACGCAGCAGGGTCAGCCGGACATTGTTGGTGTCGTATTCCAGCCTCGGATCGAGGAAGAGGAAGTTGGAGCTGACGTCGTCGAAGCGGCCCTCGACGCCCTGACCGGCCGTCAGGATGGTGTAGCGCTGGTTCGCCCAGTAAGGCCCGTCCTCGCCGATATGGACCACCGAGCCGCCCGAGAGGCGCGCCTTGCCGCTGGCACGGATCAGGTCGCTCGACGAGCCGCCCGGACTGACCTCGACCGCATAGGTCGCGCCATGCTCGAAGCGGATGTCGCCGGAGACGGTGAGCGTGCCGATCGAATTGCCCGGGGCGATGGTCGCACCGGCATGGATCGTGGTCGGCCCGACGGTACCGTTGCCTTGCAACCGGCCGCCGGACAGGACATCGAGCTCGCCGCCGAGCGCGCCGTTGACGATGAGCGTGCCGGCGGACACCGTGGTCGAGCCGGAGAAGCCGGAGCTGTCGCCGGTCAAGGCAAGGGCTCCGCCGCCGGCCTTGGTGAAGCTGCCGGTGCCGGACAACACGCCCGCCAGGCTGGCATCGTTTCGCTGGTTGAAGACGACCGCGCCGCTATTGGCGATATCGCCGGAGATCGATGCGGCGTCGCCGATCAAGGTGCCGGCGGTAACAAACGTGTTGCGATAAGAGTTCGTTCCGCTCAGCGTCAGCGTGCCCGCGCCGGCCTTGATCAGATCGCGATAACCGTAGACGCCACCTGTCAGCGTTGCATCGTGGCCGTTGGTGTCGACCGTGCCGTTGCCGATCAGCAGCATGGGGCGATCGGTATTGAACGAGGCACCGAACCGCAGCGCTCCCCCCAGGAAGGTAACGGCCGTTCCGCCGGCGCCCAGATTGGCGTCGTGCGAGACCTGCAGGGTTCCGGCCTCGATCAAGGTGCCGCCGGAATAGGAGTTCGTGCCGGTCAGGCTCGTCATCCCGGAGCCGGACTGAAGGACGATGCCGGCGCCGGAGATGGCGCCACCGAAACTGTACAGGTTCGAGCGGTTGAAGCGCAGCACAGCGTCGTTTGAGACGTCGCCGGCGAGTTCGCCCGTCGTGCCGCCATCGCCGATCTGGAGCGTGCCGGCCGCGATCGTCGTGCCTCCGGCATGGCCAGCGCTGCCGGTCAAGGTCAGCGTTCCCCAACCCTCCTTGACCAGGTTGCCGCCACCGCTGGTCGAGCCGCCGAGGACGAAACGCGTGCCGGCAGCGGTCTCGATCGTGCCGGTGCCGGCAAGCGTGACCGAGCGGCCGCTGGTGATGTCGGCCAGCGTCATCAGGCGGCCGCCGCCGTCGAAGGCGATGGCGGAAGCAGCGCTGCCGAGATTGGCGTCGGCGACGATGGCGAGCGTGCCGTCGCGGATCACCGTGCCGCCGGAATAGCTGTTCGTGCCGGTCAGCAGCAATGCGCCGGGGCCATCCTTCAGCAGGCGCCCCGCGCCGGTGATGGTTCCGGCATGGAGGCTGTCCTGCGCCTGATTGACGGTGAGGTCAGCGCCGCCCAGCGCGATCTCGCCGCCGGTGCTCGCCAGGAAGGCCATCGAGAGATCATGGCCGGCGAGGTCGAGCTTGCCGCCGGTCAGCATCCAGTCGGTCATGGTCGGCAGGGCACCGGCGCTGCCAGCCCTGATCGTGCCGGCAGTGAGCAGGGTGCCGCCCGTCCAGCTGTTGGTGCCGGTGAGGAGAAGCGTGCCGTCACCCCATTTGATCAGCCCGCCGGCGCCGCTGACCGGGCCGGACAAAGTCAATGTGGTGCCGGCATCCGTCTCGATCGCGCCGGTGCCGCGCAGCGTGACGTTGCGGGTGGAGAGGATGTTCGACGTCGTGCGCAACGCACCGCTGTCGAATGTCAGCCCGCCGCTGGCCGCGCCGAGATTGGCGTCGGCCGAAACCTGCAACTTGCCACCCGAGATGATCGTGCCGCCGCTGTAGCTGTTCGCGCCGCCGAGGATGAGCGTGCCGTCGCCGGTCTTCTCGAAACCGGCCGTGCCGGTGAGCGTTGCGTCGATCCGGGCCGTCTCGCCGTCGAGCACCCTGATTTCCGGCGTGGTGATGGTGATGCCGCCGCCGCTATAGCCATGCAGGTCGAGGCTGTCGCCGGTCAGCGTGTAGCTGCCGCCGGCAAATTGCAGCCCGACGGCGCCAAGCGCACCGTTGACGCTGTCGAGCGTGACGGCGCCCCCCGGGCCCCGGAACACGCCATAGCCGCTGCCCCATTGCGTCGGCGTTGCGCCGCCGAGGTCCAGCCAGTTCTGATCGGTGGCAGTCCAGCTCCCACTGGCGCCACCGGCCGATGTCGTGCCCCAGAGCTGCAGGATGTTGACGCCATTGGCGCCGACGAGCACGTCGACCTTGCCGCTTTGCGAGGTGTCGACGCTGTAATTGTAAGCGAACGGCCCGGTGTTGGGCACCGTCCCGACGGGGAGGCCAGCACCGGACAGAGTTCCCGTATAGGTGAAGGCGCGGTGATAGCCGAGCGCGGGCTGAGATCTGCTGGCGAGATTCAACGTCCCGCCATTGAGGGCCAGGTTGCCGTTGACGCGCGTCGTCGCCGAGCCGACGGCTGACGATCCGTAGCCATGCAGCCGGTAGTCGTAAGCGCTGCCGGAATTGAGCGTGAGCGTGCCATCGACGATGAGGCCGGCAGCATCCGAAGGCCGGAGGGTGCCGCCGCCATTGACGGTCACGTCGCCGTCGATCGTGAGCGCGTTCCAGCCGGAAGGCGCGAGCGTGCCGCCGTTGTTGACGGTCGTCGCGCCGATGTTGCCACCGCCTTCGACCCGGCCGCCGCCATCGATGCTGACGGTGCCGCCGAGCCGTGCGCTGTCTGCCATCCGAAGCGTGCTGCCGGCGATTGTTGTCGGCCCTGAGAACCCCCCGCTATCGGCCGTGAGGATCGTCGTGCCGGCGCGGAAGTCGATCGCGCCTGCGCCCGATACCGCTTTGGTGAATGTGTAGCCGCTGGAGGTGTGGTTGAAGACCAGCCTGCCGGTGCCGGCACCGAACTGGATGTCGCTGGCGAGTGTCCCAGGTGCGCTGGCGGCCTGCCCGGCAGCCGCGCCGATATTGATGGTGCCGACGCTGCCCAGGGTCTTGGCGACCTCGATGTTACGGCCCCCGCCAGCGCCGGCTCGGCCGCCGTCGGCGACGGTAAGTTCGGCACTGCCGAGGTTCGCAATCGTAAGCGTATCTGCCGTCAGGCTCGACGTGGCCCCGGACACCAGGGCCGATGCCGTGCCACCATCGCCGAGCACGAGGCTGCCGGCTCCCAGATGCGAGCCGTTGCCCCTGATGCTGATCGTGCCGGCCCCGCCGATCGCCGTTCCGGCCCTGATCGAGCCGGCGAGAACGGCGCCTCCGTCGGCGACCGTCAGGCCGCCCTGGCCTTGATTGCCAACGACAAGCGGACCGTCGACGGTCCATTTCGCTCCAGCCCCCGTGACCGAGACGGCCGCGGTCGAACCCGCGCCGTTTGCGATCTGAGCATTCGTCGCCGTGAGCTGCGCTCCAGCCGCGAAGGCGAGCGCTCCGGCGTTGATAGCCATGTCGCCGCGAAAGGCCGTCGCAGCACCCGACAGGGTCCAGGTGCTCGCGCCGCCCTTGTTGAAATCCGAGAAGCCCAGATATTGCGAACCCAGCCCGCTGAGATCGAAGCTCGCATTCGTCGCGCCGCCGAGAATGAGCGTCGCATTGCTGCCTCCGATTACCTTGCCGACCAGATCGTATCCCGCCTGCAACTCGACCGAGTTGCCGCTGCCGTTGAGGGCAATCGCCGCGCCTTGCGAGCCGGGAACAAAGCCCTGGCTGTCGCCGCCGCGCACCTCTCCGGCGATAATCAGGGATGTCCCGCCGCGCAGCACCTCGATGCCCGAGCCGCCATCGCCTCCGCGGCCCGCGGATGATTGCTCGCCGAGCCCGCCGCGTCCGCCCGACACTTGCGCGCCGTTCTGGACCGTAACGTTGGCCGGGCCGTCGACGAAAATGCCTGCACCTCCGCCGCCGCCGAACCACGCACCGTTGACATCGCCACCGCCGCCGCCGGCCGCAGTTCCGCCCACGGTGATGGTCGCGGGCCCGGCTACACGAATGCCGTCGCCTCCCCAGCCGGGCGAAGCAAGATAGCCGGCCCTGCCACCCTTGCCGCCCAATGCATGGCTATCCGACGACAGCGAGATGATCGTGCTGCCGCCGCTTGTCGCGACGACCTCGATGCCGGCCCCGCCACGGCCGCCGTTGCCGCTCGTTCCGAAATTGCCGCGAGCGCCATCCGTCATGCCGCTATAGCCGTAGCTCGAGCCGCCATTGCCCCCGCCTCCGAGGCCGCCGCCGTCTCCGCCGTTGCCGCCCTGAGCGGTCGTCGCAAAAAGGCTGATCTGCCGGCCGTAGAGCGAGAGCAGACCGGCGCCGCCGGCACCACCGTCTCCGGCGGAGCCGCCGGGTCCGCCATCGCCCGGATACATGCGGATCGGCACACAGCCCCGACCTCCCGGAAGGCAGGTTTGCGACACATAGGCCCCCGAGCCCGATCCTCCGTCGCCGCCGTCTCCGCCTCGGCCACCATTGCCGCCCTGCAGAGTCGCATTCGTGGTCGTCACGACAAGGTTGGGCGGTGGGACCCAGTGAAACCCGACCGGCGAAGGGCTGAAGACGAGCTCCTGACCCGGCAAAGACAACCCCGCGGCACCGCCGCCGCCGCCGCCGCCACCGCCTCCACCAGCGCCCCCATGTCCGATGAAGGGGTCTCTGTAGGAGTTGCCGCCGTTCGCTCCGGTTCCGCCATTGCCGCCATTGCCGCCGACCAGGTTGATCGTCTGGCTTGCCGTCAGCAATGCCCCGTAGAAATCGAGACCGACGGCTCCCCCGCCACCGCCGCCGCCACTGCCGCCATCATGTCCCGGGGCGCCGGCAGCGCCATGCGAGGGCGAGCCTCCTGCCGATCCGGATTGCCCGACATGGCCGAGATATCCAGGTGGAATCGACTGGAGTACGGATGAATTGCCGCTGATGTCGCCGCCATCGCCGCCACCATGGCCGGCCACGCCGCTGCCACCCTTGCCGCCTGTGGATCCGCCGCTCGGCCGGGCATTGGCCCCGCCCCCTCCGCCACCACCACCGCCGGAATATTCGCCACCGAGGCTACCTGCCTGTCCCGTGGTGGGGCGACTGATGCCGTGGGCACCGCCGACTCCTCCCTTTCCGCTGACTTGCCCCCAGGCGGGCAGCGCCAGCACGAGCGGCCCGCAGTAAGCGGCTGTTCCGGCCAGAGCGAGCCAGACGCGCAGCATTGCGGTCGAGCAGGCGAGGTGGCTCGATCCGCGGACGGGACGGGACGCGGCCATCGTCTACGGGTTCGCCGGGGCCAGTTCCGCCGCCAGATCGCGGACAGCGGTCCTCAGCCCTTCGAACATGGCGAAATCGACCTTGCTCGCGACGACGAAGATGCCGAGCCTGCGATTGGGCGAGAGCACGACATAGCTCATGAAGCCGCCGATTCCGCCGCTTTTGCCGAGGAGGAGAGGCACCCTGTCCTTCGGCCGGCTGACGATCCAGCCAAGCCCCATCCCCTCAGAGTCCGTCGCCTCGACGCCGACCAGGCGGGAGAGCCCATCATGCGGTCGCCAGAGCGCATGCGCGAGCGTCCGTGCCGGCCGCCCGGCCGCATCGTCGGCAAGATGCCAGCGCATCCACCTCACCATGTCTTCGGCGGTGGTGTAGATGCCCGCGCTGGCCTGCATCACCTCGCTCGCCTCCCAGTTCGGGTCGGGCTTTCCGAACGGGTCGAGCCCGGTCATCAGCCGAGGCTTCTGTGCCTCCGAGAGGCGCAAGGTCGTATCTGCCATCCCGAGCGGCTTGGTGATGCGCTCGCCGACCAGTTCCGCGAACGGCTTTCCGCCGGCCTTGCCAAGCGCCTCGCTGAGAAGGCCGAAGCCGAAATTCGAGTAGATTGCAGTCGTGCCCGGCCGATAGGCGGGCCGATGGCTCGACATCCAATCCCAGTAATACGAGGCCTTGTAGGCCGCGAACGGGTTCTTCTCGTCAGGCGGTGCCGCCGGATCGGGCATCTCGCGCGGCAGGCCGGCCGAATGCGTCGCAAGGTCGAGCAGCGTGACCGGCCTGTCTTCGAAAGCCAGCGGCGTCTTGCCCGGTGGAGCATAGCCGGCAAGCGGCGCATCGAGCGAAACCTGTCCGGTCGCCGCCATGGCGGCGAGCACATCGGTCGCGAAAACCTTCGAGACCGAGCCGACGCGGACGATCGAACGGCCGTCCGGCTCCCTGCCGCTGCCCGGAGCGATCTCGCCATATCCCGCAATGAAGCTGTCCTCGCCGCGGACGACGGCGAGGATCAGGCCAGGGGCGCGCGCATTGAGGAACATTCCGACGCCGGCCATCGACGCCGCATCGCGTAGCGCGAGATCGTCGGCTTCCGCCCGCTGCGCGCGCGCGGTCGATGCGATCGCAAACAGGGAGCAAAGCAAGAGCCGTGCGATTTTGCGCGCCGGCATGGATCTCGGTTTCGGTTCGTCGAAGCGAGGCGGGCGGCGAAAAGGCATAGGCGGGGCGGGTCCGTCGAACGATGTCCGCATTGAGATCACCCGCCCGCCGGGCGGCAAGCCCTGTTCGACGAACGGACATGCGGGTTCGACGAACGACGCTCCGAGCCGAGCTCATCGTGAGGAATCGGTTAAATGACCGAATATGGAGACCCCGCGAATCGGCCGCGGCTCTCAGACGCCGAGGCGCTTTCGCAGCTCCTGCCGATATTGTCGTGAGACCGGCCAGCCCTCGGCCACGCGGTTGAGGCCAACGGTCCAGCGATCGCCCGCGCGTCGGTCGAGGCCGTTGACATGCTGCAGGTTGACGATCGCCGTGCGATGGATGCGCAGGAACGACGCCGAGGGCAGCATGCCCGTCCACAGCGCGAGGGGGCGCAGATCCAGCACGGCCGAACCGTCGTGCAGCCAGACCTTCACATAATCACGCGCAGACCGGACGCCGAGGATGGTTTGCGGCTCGACCCCGATGGTCTGCCCCGGTCGGCGCAGATAGATCAGCGGGACGAACGGTCTCGAAGTACCGGCAAGGGAGCGCCCGTCCTGGAAGGGACCATAGCGCGCCAGCGCAATCAGCTCGGCGCACTGAAAGAGCGCCTTGATATCGGCGGGCGGCCAGCGCCGGATCGTGGTGGTCGCATCGAATCCAATGCAGGCGCGCAATCGCCCCTCGTGAAAGACCGGCACGCTGAGGACGCTCTTGTCGTTTTGCCTGAGCATCTCGACCTGGAGCGCGCGGGCCGGGCGAGGCAGGTCGGCGACGCGGTTGATCATCACCGCCCGGCCCTTCACCAGAAACTGGTGGAGCCAGGCGATCATCGTCACGGGCGTATTCTGCAGATCCTCGACGAATGACCGGACGCCTTGCCTGCTCCACTCGTGCGTGTTGCGGAAACGGAGCAACTCGGCATCATACTCGAACATCCAGGCCCGATCCGCTGCGGCGAGCTCGCCGATCTCGGCTAGCGCTGCGGTGATCGCAATGTCGATCGGCTCCCGAAACAGCCACCGGGCCATGTGATAAGGCCAGCTCGGCACCGTCCCGTCGCCGCTTCCGGCTGATGGATAGACTTCGTAGACGGCGTCGACCGCGGGAGCCGGATACTCCATGCTGGAAAGAACCTCCTGCTGTCGGCCACCAAGTCTACTCACGGCCTATCCTACAGAAAATCAACACTCACCGGATTGCTGAATGGGTGTGGTCATTTCCTTTGAGGAGGAAACGCCGCGATCTTCGTCAGCGTACGCAGCTCATGAACAGGGTCCGTGGGCTCCTGGCCGAGTTCGGCATCGATGTCCCGAAGGGGATCACCGACGCCCTGGCCTTCGTGCGACGCGCAGTCGCCGGCGGGGCGCACGAGGTTCCCGATCTCGCCGCCAAGGTGATTGGCACCTTGGCCGAGCAAGCGATCGAGGCTCAGGACCGCATCCGCCAGCTCGAACGAGACTTGCTGGCCCGGTACCGCTCGAACGATCTCGCGCGGCGCATTGCCACCGTTCCGGGCGTGGGCCTGCTCGGAGCGAGCGCGTTGGCGGCCACTGTGACCGATCCGACCCAGTTCCGCTCCGGGCGCCAGTTCGCGAGCGGCCTGGCTGGGACTGACGCCGCTCAGCAACTCCAACGGCGGCAAGGAGCGCCTCGGCCGCATCTCCAAAAATGGGCGATCAGTACCTGTGGCGCCTTCTGGTCACTGGCATGACGTCGCTCGTAAGACGTAACAAGTATCACCCCGAGGCAGGGGATTCTCGCGTAAACGTGCTGCTCGCCCGCAAGCAGATTCGGCTCGTCACCGTCGCCCTGGCGAACCGGGCGGCACGGGCGATCTGGGCCATCATGGTTCGCGGCGAGATTTACCGCATGCCGGCGCTCGGCTCGGCAGCAACCTGAGAGTCAGCCTCCAAAACTGCGCGCAATCCGCGCGAAGGAGGTTGCGAGGACCATGTGAAATGATGGCGCACCGTTCAAACTGGGGATGAGGACAACCCGCCGAATGTCGAAGGCGTCAAAGCCCGCAAAGCAGAATGGGACCTTATCCGCGGAAACCATCAGGGCCAGCGGTCGATGACCGCGCGAACAGGCCGGACACAAGGCTGCACCCGACCAGCACGCCAGACCGTCACAAACCCTTGCAACGCGGGATCCATCCACACAGGACCTTCGCGCGGGGGCACGCACTTGGTCTTGCAACGCCGTAACTCGAACCGCAACGTCACCCGCCGCGAGAGGCGCACCGGGAGAAATCCCGCGGCGACACCGGTCTTTTGTCTTAGCGTTTGATCGCCGGACAGGCGCTTTCACTCAGGGGGCGGAAAGCCTGGTCGCCCGGAAGCGTGACGACGAGATCGTAGAGATCCCATTCGCTTTTCGCTTCCGATGGCTGCTTGGCGCGGAAGACATAGAAATCATGGACCATGCGACCGTCCACACGCAGCTTGGCGTTGCGGACGACGTCGTCCTCGATCGGCAATTCGCGCATCTTGGCG
>NZ_JBFTKQ010000017.1:0-79437 GCF_056396025.1 Allobosea sp. 05T438 | reverse complement strand
GGCCGCTATGGCTATCGCAAGATCGCCGCGCTGCTGCGCTCGACGGCAGGCTGGGTCGTCAACGACAAGCGGGTTGAGCGCATCTGGCGACGTGAGGGGCTGAAGGTTCCGGCCCGACAACCCAAGCGCGGCCGCCTCTGGCTCGCGGATGGATCTCGCATCCGCCTGCGTGCAGAGCGGCCCAATCACGTGTGGTCCTACGACTTCGTCGAAGACCGCACCCATGATGGGAGGAAGTACCGCATGCTGAACGTAATTGACGAGTTTAGGGGGCTTCTCGGGATCGCGTGAAAGCTACCCTGGGTACGGTGCAACGGCAGCACCGACGCTGGCCGATCCGCTTTCGATGATGCGCGCGGTGATGCCGCCATGGCCCCGAACGGCGTTGTATCCTCCAACGCCGAGGATTTCCTCCATCCGGGAGCAGGGATGACACTCCCCCGTGGTTTCGAGGATCGCGGAACCGATTCTGAAGCGCCTATCCTTCAGCGCGAGCAGATTGATACCGCGGGTCACAACATTGCGTCGCAATTCGCCCGGGTGAATTTTTGAACGGGCTATGTAACTGGCAATCGCGGAGAGGTGCTCAACTTGGATCAGAGTCACCTGGCGCTTGCCCGCGGCGCGGGTGTGGCGATCGCCAACAACACCGCGGGTAATGTCAAAATCGGCGCTTTGGAGCGCGACCATTGGTTCGCTACGCGCCGGCCGAATGCCCAACCACACAACCTGCCCAGTCTTCATGGGAGCGTTCAGGAGCTGCGCAAGCGGGGAGGAGGGGTTCAGAGGCATCAATCGTTCTACCGTACTGGAATGCGCCCAATCACTCAGGGAACGCTCGCATCAGCCCATAGGCGAAGCATCGGGCCGTCGACTCCAACGACTGGATCCCGCGGCGGGAAGCTCAAGATCGAAATCTTTTGGATCATGGCCGACGTCGGTTCCTCCCGGACGATGTCGCCGGTCTGGCCGGGCGGGTACGCGCCGACAACAAGGAAATCGTTAGATTGGCTGAGCTGGCGGTGACCCGTTCCCGCTGGAAGAACCACCACATTGCCGGCCGTCACCTTGACCTCCCGGCCCGTATCGCCCCCCAGCATCAGCTTCGCGTGCCCTGCCGCGATGCCGAGCACTTCGTGACCCTGCGAGTGATAATGATCGAAATCGTAGATTCCATCGCGCCATTGCGGTGGCCAGCCATTTTCGGAGAACCGTTTTTCCATGAGCGTCGCCAGATCGGCAGCATCGGGACCGAACGCCCCCTCATAGATCAGTGCGGGAAGCCGGGGATTGTTTGGGACGAAGCGCCAGGGCTCGAAACGAAGGGCGGTCACGGTGGTCTGCATAGCCTGGTATCTCCCAAAGACGATCCTTGAACGCAGTCGTCTCATGGCCGTTCCTCGCCGAGAGTTTGGTTTGATTCAGCGGATCCAAGCGAGGGCGTAATTATCTCCTGAGCGCCTTTCGGCTTGGCGCAACCCAGGGACCACTCGGGTGGACGCCGCGGAACAGCTTTCCTCCCCTCCTGACACTCGCTCGGGCGAAACTGCCCTGGGAGGTGTCCCCAAGCCGGAACCGTCCGTTCCTTTGGGGATCTTAGCGCCAGGAGGATCAGCCAGACGACAAGAGCAGCCGTGGTGCACAGGATCGGTCGCGGGTTAATCTCAATGAGACTACGAGGTGCGCTATTGGAACGACAAATTCGGCGTCTCCAAAGCACGGCTTTAAGATGCCGTGCCTGCCGCTGGTTCATCCGCCGAGGCTGTGGAGAGGGAGCTGCGCCGCAACAAATTGGGCGGGGAGAACAGGCAGTGAGCGCAACCGTCGAGATCCGCCGGCACCGCGAAAACTGGGTCATAGAGGGTGGATCGGCTCGCATCCAGATCACGTCCCCTCGGGATTCGTCGAACGCTTTGTTGAGGACTAGGCGACTTCGGAAGAGGTTGGCACTGCCGGATTCCCGAACCACCAAAGAACCATCATGGTCAGTGGCGTTCCCACTGACGTCTACGTGATAGGCGCCCTCCGTCGAAGCAACTTTCCAGGATTGAGCGGGTACAGGATTACGCCCCTTTTCCATCCAGTCCCTGTTACTATCGGTTATCAGGTGCCGGGTATGAGGACTTCATGAGCAACGATCGAACGCGCCGCCCGACGAGCGCGCGGGACAAGGCGGAAGCCCTTTTTGCTGCGCCGAAAGTGGCGCCACCTGCGTCAATCGAGAAGCGTACCGTTCTGCCGGGCGCCAAGGAGATGGTCACTCTTCGGATCGACAGCGAGGTGTTGGCGCACTTTCAGGATGGCGGCCCCGGCTGGCAGGACCGGATCAACGATGCACTCAGAAAGGCGATCCCAGCAGCCCTTGATGAGGGGCTGAGGCCGGACGAGCTTAACTCGTCGAACGATGGCTGATAATCGGCCCGCGAGCCCCACTTCGATGACCGTGCAGCACTGGCTGATATAGCTCCGGCCAGAATCGCGAGACGCGATACGGGCCTGGCGCGCTGCGCCGCGACGCGAAGCACCGAGCCAGCTTTATCCCTAACAGGCCAGATTGTTCGGCGTCAGCTGCACCCAGTGCGATCCAAGCTTCGGATTAACGCAGCAAACCGGAATCGCCGGGGCAGTTGTAACGTCGTGGCGGCCTGGTCACACGAGAGGAGAGTGTGACGGATTGCTATTCATGGGGTTGCATCCGCGCGTACTGGGTCCGAAGCTGCACTTCGAGGGAGGCGAAGTTATGCGTACGCCTGACAGCTCAGATGCCTCTATGGCTCGGATCAATGGCATCCTCATTCGAGGTGCCATCGTCGTGGCGATCGCCGCCGCCACCGTTCTCCCGCTGCTGCGCTGATTACTGCAGGCTTCAGGGCGCGAGTTGAAGTCCGCGCCATCAGCAAGCCCGCAGTCGAACAAATGCCATCAACTTTGACCGAGCTGAAAGCCTTGACCGCGCTGGAGCTTGCACCACGCCTGATTGGCGTCGGGCTGCTCGTTGATGGCGTAGGAGGAACCATCGTCGAAACCGAGGCCTATCTCGCTGACGATCCAGCTTCGCACAGTTTCCGAGGCCCGACACCGCGGAATGCGGCTATGTTTGGGCCTTCCTGGCACGCTTACGTTTATCGGTCCTATGGGCTGCACTGGTGCTTTAACATTGTCGCTGCGGGCGATGGCGCGGTCTTGATCAGAGCCATCGAACCGACAGATGGGTTGGCTGAAATGCAGGCGCGCCGCGGCAGCATGATCAATCTCTGCAATGGGCCAGGGCGCTTGGCCCAGGCGCTCGGGATAACAAGCGCTCATGATGGATTGAGCTTGGAACGCAGCCCTTTCTCGATCGTAGACCGAACACATGCGCCGGAGATTTCTTGCAGCGCCCGGATTGGGATTTCGAAAGCCGCCGAGCAGCCATGGCGATATGGCCTAGCCGGCTCGCGCTTTGTGAGCAAGCCGTTCCCAAAACCTGGCAGATAGCTCTGGCCGGCGGCTGAGTGGCTCATGGTCAATCTTTTTGAAGCTTTCCGAGATTGCCAGGCAGCCCTCAGAGCGGGAGATCGTCCGGCCGTAATAGGCTCTGGTCCGGCTCGGGGCCGCTCGCATTCTCACCCTTGTGGGCCTCATCCCATTCGCGAATTGCCGAAGTCAGGCTCTGGAGCTCGCGGCCCTTTTCGGAATCGCGGAGAGCGTCGCTCACGGCGGCCGGGCGCTGGACGGCCGCTTGATATTCATCTTGGTTGGAAATGCGCACCTGTCGTCTCCAAGCTGTATCGCCTGGACGAGGAACAGGCCCGCGGTGCCTCTGTTCCAAGGCAGCCAAGCGTTGAGCCCTGCGGAAGCAGCGCGATGGGCGGCCGTTCGCGGGATGGGCTACCCTTTCGCCCGCGGAGGCGTCAGTGGCTGCTGGTGGAAATCGTCCGTTGTTCCGCCCGGGATGGCGCGCTGGTGCCGAGCTCGTTGCGCATCGTTAAAGGGCCAAGCCTACTTCGTCGGCTGAGAGCGCGCGGTGAGCTTGTTCCCATCGGGGTCGCGAAGGTATGCGACGAAAGCACCATTGGGACGCTCGCTCGGCGGGGTTTCGATGGACTTTCCGCCATGTGTCGTTCCGGCATCGTGCCAGGCTTGGACATGCTCTCGGCTAGCCGCAGCGATGCCGATTGTCCCGCCGTTGGCAAAGGTCGCCGGATGCATACGGTCGAAGAAATTCTGGAGGTCATTGAGGGGCAGGCCGAGATCCGCATCGAGGACGAGGTTATGTCGGTCCTGCCCAACCAGTCGGTCATCGTGCCCGCTGGCAGCCGTCATGGATTCACGAACAGCGGAGCCGGGACACTGAAAGTTCGAGCCACTCTCGCTTCGCCGGTTTTCGAGGCCAGCTACGACGACAGCGGAGAGCTGAAACGGAGGTACAGCCCGAACGCCTCATAGAGATATTTGGGACGCCACCTGACGGTCGAGTCGGCATACGCGTCATGCAGAGCGAGATGTCGAGCAATGCGCGCACGCACTTGCCCGGGAAACGCGCTTGGCGGATCTCTGCTGTAGTGATTTTACTGTCCTGAGGATTCGGCATGTCCCTGGCGAATGGTCGGCCGCTACTCGCGATGCCAGGCCCCACTAATATTCCCGATCGCGTGCTCCAGGCGATGATGCGGCCGGCTGAAGAACTCAGTTCCGACAGCATCGTGAGCCTGACCGAAACGGTTCTCTACGATCTCAAGCGCGTCTTCCGGACTGACGGCGAAGCCTTCGTATATGCCGCCAACGGCCATGGTGGATGGGAGGCGGCCTTCACCAATGTTCTGTCGCGAGGCGACAGGGTTCTCGTGCTCGAAAGCGGCCGCTTCGCCGTCGGCTGGGGTGAGATGGCCCGCTTCATGGGCGTCGATGTCGAGATGCTCCCCGGCAGCTGGTGCCGGGCCGTCGATCCCGCAGCAGTCGAGGCTCGCCTGCGCGACGATACGCAGCACACGATCAAGGCCGTGATGGTCGTTCAGATTGATACCGCAGCCGGCATCGTCAACGATATCCCGGCCATTCGCAGGGCCATCGACGCCGCCGGTCACCCCGCTCTGTTCATGGTCGATGCCATTGCCTCCCTCGGGTGCATGGAATTCGAGATGGATGCCTGGCGCATCGACGTTGGCGTCTCAGCCTCGCAGAAGGGTCTCATGTCTTCGCCAGGCCTCGCCTTCGTCGCGGCCAACGAGAAGGCTCTGGCCGCCCATAAACGCGCCGACCTGCGCACCGGCTATTGGGATTGGAGTGGCCGGATGAACGTGCTGGCCTATATGAAGCATTGCGGCACTGCGCCTGAGCATCTCCTCTTCGGACAGCGTGCCGCGCTCGACATGATCTTCGAGGAAGGGCTGGAGGCGATCTGGCGCCGCCACGCCGCCCTTGCCAAGGCGACACATGCTGCCGTCGAACTCTGGTCGAGTGGTCAGGCTCTCACCTTCGGAGTGACCGAGGGATCCGAGCGAGCGCCGTCTGTGACGGCGGTGTTAACGCCTAACGTCGACGTAAGCGTCATCACCGCCTTCGCGCGCGACGTCTGTGGCGTGACGCTCGGCCTCGGGATTGGAGATTATCACGGCAAAGCCTTCCGGATCGCCCACATGGGTCATTTCAACGCTGCGGCGCTTATTGGAGCGCTCGGAGCCGTTGAGATGGCGCTTCAAGCCAAAGAAATCCCGCACGGCCCGGGTGGTGTGGCAGCCGCAATCGCCAGCCTGGCCGCCGCCGCGTGAAAGATACGGCGATTATGCCGCATGGAGGCCCTGAACAGACGGGGTGTCGCTCATGCCGACAGGTGCAGGCGATAGCTGGATAGCTTCTCTCCCGTCCCTCCGGGCGGCATACCTCACCGAAGCAAACCTTCAGCCTCAAACTCTTCCCAGCCGTCGAGGCCGGTTTTCTGTTCGTCCGGACCGGTCGCTGCCTTACGGGATTTGGCCAAACGCTTTCCCGCGCGCGTCAAAGCTGCTTTCCCTGCTGCTCGCCGCCGGTTCTCTGCTGTCGTTGCGATATCCTCTTCCCGCCAGATTTCCGGCAGGCCGCTATCGAGGACTTGCTCGATGAAACTTGGGGTGAACACGTGGAATGTGACGGCTTTGGCTCGGCCACGCAGCTTGACCGTTCTGGTTCCCGCGCTCTGCAGTCGTCCATCATTGAGCCACTTGTGGCGCTCACGAGATGAAATGGAGAGAATGTCCTCGGCCTCGCTGGGGAGGATGGGCAACTCGGCAATATCGGCCAACATATCCGCTACGATCGCAGATAGAGCGTCAAACTCAGCAGCTTCGGCGTCCGGCATGTGAAGGATCGCTTTGCCGGTTTCGACCGTGAGGTGCTTCCGCGTCGACCAAGGAAGTCGCCGCCTGATTTCCCGCTCGATTCCCTTGGCGCGGACCGGCGATCCAAGTGTAATTGTAGATGGGAGAGGCCATTCGGCGAGCTGCGTTGAGGTGCGCTTCACATGATGCTCTGCTCAGGATTGCGGGCCCGGGATTAATCGCACGGATCGATCGCGTGTTCCTAACTTCTACGTTCTTGGTGGGGGTAGAGCTTGCACATAGGTTGCTCGCTGGGGCGTGGGCGTCCTGAAGGTCGTCGATACTCTGTTGGCGATCAGTTGGCTCCCGACTTCAGCTACTCTTTTCGGAGCTTTTGGCGATCGAGTTGCGCTTCAGCGAACTCCTGCCGGAGGCGCTCGTTCACGCCTTCCAGTTCGGCCCGCAAGGCGCCTCGATCGAGTTCGGCAGGCATTGCCTCGCTGTTGACCGTCTGATCGAGAATATCTGCCAAGACGGTGTGAAGGAACTGGGAGCATTCCCCTTCATTCTCCGGCGCTGGAACCAGGATCTGCGCTAGAAGTGCCAGTGCCAGCCCTCGCCAAGCGACGACCTCGTAGGACTGCTCAACGATTTCGGTTGGATCATCGGAGATCATCAGTACTCCTGCTTGGAGGAAGAGGGTGTGCCTCGGCAACCTCCCGTCGTGTCGCTGTGTTCCCGCCAAACACCGAGCTTGACTCTCGGCCTCTCGCTGAGAACATAAGAGGAACATAAGGTGTCGTTCTAGCAGGTAAAGCCCGTTGCGGCCACAGCCAGTATTCCAGTCGCTTCGCGACCAGATCGAGCGGATCGAGGGCCGAGGGGTCCGCGGTCGGACTGTGCTGCCGTTCGGAATCGCGACGCTTGATTCGCGCTTGCCTGGTGGAGGCCTAACGCTGGGGGCACTCCATGAAGTCGCCGGCGGCGGAAATGGGGCGATTGATGGTGCGGCAGCGGCTTTGTTTAGCGCCGGAGTTGCCGCCAGGAGTCGTGGCAAGGTGCTCTGGTGTCTCACCCGAGCCGATCTTTTCGCGCCGGCGATGGCGCAGGCGGGGCTGATCCCTGACCGCGTGATCTATGTCGAGGCAGGAGATGACAAGACGGTGCTCGCCTGCATGGAAGAGGGCCTGCGCCATGGCGGGCTGGGCTCCGTCGTCGGCGAGGTAGCCCGCTTGTCCATGACGGCATCGCGTCGCCTTCAGCTGGCTGCGGAGGGGACAGGTGCTATCGGCATCGCGCTGCGACGATGGCGACGAGAGGTCGATGCCTCCGATTTCGGTCAGCCCACGGCGGCGATGACCCGATGGCGCGTCTCGGTTCTGCCATCGACAGTGTTGCCGGTGCCTGGAATGGGACGACCGCGCTGGCTTGTTGAACTGATCAGGGCCAGGGCGGGCGAGAGGGCGGATTTCGAATTGGAGGCATGCGATGACACGGGTCGTCTCGGTCTTCCTCCCGAACTGGTCGATCGATCGGTTCCGGCGGATGGCTCGTGAGCGGCGGACCGGGTGCGGAAGCGGTCAACAGCGACGGATGATGTGACATCCCAGAATTTCGCGGCCTGGGAGAGCCGATCGAACGTCTTCGTCACTTCAGCCCACGCCGCCCATGTCTGATCGTTGAGATCGATCTCCACCTTGATCTCTGTCGCGATGATCGCTGCCGCGACCTTCAAGGCCTCCTCTTCCGCTTCCTCGAAAGCAACGCGCGCGGTCGGGATGGACGACTTCATCACAACGCGAAGTGGCAACTGTTCGCGACGTCGCAGTTTCCGCCAGGCGCGACGCCGATCTGCGACCGCTTCGTTAAGATCCGACTGGAGCAAGACCTTCTGGTGCGCCGCATCGTTGATCAACTGCTTTAGGCCCCCGAGGTCCGGGCTGGTCAGGCTCGCCACCTCGGCGCTCTTGATCTCCCCGACCAAGGGCCCTGGCTGCGGCTCTGGTCCGGGTGCATCGGCTCGGGTGGAACCGGTGGCTCCAGATAGACCTCAGCTGGGGTCGACGCTCGTCTTACGGGGCGAGGCGAACTCAGATTGCGAGTGTAGGAAATGCCAGTGCCGGGCAGGCCCATGGTCAGACGGCTGCCGCGCGGGCCGATGTTGATCATCGCTCCCGGCACGCCGGCGCTCACGCTCACACCGCTGAGGCTGAAGTTCACCCTGCGCCGGGAAAGAGACGAACGGAACGCCGAAACCTGAATCCCATGAAGCGTCCTTTCCACCGGCCTGCACAGGCAGCCGCGGTCGCCGAGCTAGAGGGTGGGGGAATTTCTGGAACTCTCGGCTGGCTTCGAAGGCGTCTGCTGCTCCTTCAGGTTCTTCCCGATCAGATCGCCGCGTGACCGGATGACATAAGCGGTGACGACCTCCCGGACACGATCCTCCGCGATCTTCCGAACCAATGAGCGATCTGACGGCCCACCGGACTCGTTTTCCACCAGCTCGGTGGTGACCTTCACGAGCGCGTCGATGTCGTTTTGGCAGAAGATCATGGCCGCCTTCGCGACAACTTCCGCCTTCTCGTCGGTTAAGAGCATCGTCGCCCCTTCCTTGCCGATGCAGGCGAGTGTTTTCGTCCGAATAAGGTCTCGGGTCTTCTCCAGGAGCTCGGTCCTTTCGGCCCGAGCAGCCTTGGCACGGGTCTCGGCCTCTATCCGCTGCGCCTCGGCATGCGCCGCAGCGGCCTCCCGTTCGGCTCTTTCCTTCTCCAGCCTGGCCTGGCGGTCGGCGCGTTCCCTCTCCTCATTGGCCTTTTGCTCGGCTGTCCTACGCTCAGCGTCCGCCCGAGAGGTTGCGATCTGGCTGGCCAAGCGAACGCGCACGGCTCGCTCCAGGTCGGTTAGATATGCACCTGTGTAGAAAGCTTGGGCGTCGAGCGATGTCGCGGTCAGGTCAACGACGCGGGCGCTGGGCCGGGTTGTGCGCGCTACCCCGTTCTCACTCACCTGATGAAAGGGCTCAGATCAAGTGGAGCAGCGGCTGCCGACACACTTTGGCTACCAATGCCGACACACTACCCGCTCGTGCCGACAAACTTCGTGTGTTGGCACACAGGGGCGAGACGGAGGGCGGCGAGACTCGACTCGCCTTCCGACGGGGAGAGATCTATAAAAGAACAAAGAGAGAACAATTGCATCGTCCCATGACCGTAACCACCGCCCCGACCCTGTCCGATCTGCGCCGTAGTCTTGCCGAGGCGGCCCTGCGCGCCGGCCCGGCTTCGCAGGGGCGGATCGGTCTGGGCGTGGCTTCGCTGGACGAGGCCCTGAATGGCGGGCTCGCGCGGGCGGCGCTGCACGAGGTCTACGCCGCTGAGGTTGCCGATCTCGCCGCCGCGACCGGTTTCGCGCTCGGCCTCGCGCTGCGGGCGGGGCAGGTGGAGGAGAAGGCCGCCGAGCGCCCCATCCTCTGGGCGCGGCAGGATTTCGTCGACGCCGAAGCCGGCCGGCTGCATGCGCCGGGGCTCAACGAGCTTGGCCTTGATCCGGCACGCCTCCTGCTGGTGCGGGCGCGCGACGGCGAAAGCGCGCTGCGGGCTGGCGCCGAAGCGGCGCGCTGCCCCGCGCTCGGTGCCGTGCTGATCGAACCCTGGGGCGAGCCGCGCTCCTTCGATCTGACGGCGAGCCGCCGCCTCGCCCTGGCGGCGGAGGGCTCGGGCGTGCCGGTTCTGCTGTTGCGCGTGGCGGCGGCCGAGGTGCCGAGCGCGGCGCGCACGCGCTGGCAGGTGAGGGCGCTCGCATCGCGGGCGCTGGAGGCCAATGCCCCGGGTGCCCCGGCTTTTGCGGTGAGATTGCTGCGCCAGCGCGGCGGCGCGGCGGAACGTGAGTGGCGTGTGGAGTGGGACCGTGACCGACGATCTTTCGCGGAACGCAGCCTTTTCGAGCGATCCGACAGACTGGCTTCCCGGACAGACCATGCCGCGCCGCTATCTCGCCCTCTGGTTCCCCTTCCTGGCGACGGACAGGTTGCGGCGGATGGGCGCGATTCCGGCCTTCGGCGCGCCGGCTGAGAAGCCGTATGTCCTGGTCGAGGCGCAGCGCAACGCGCTGCGCCTGGTCGATTGCGACAAGCGCGCCGTAGATCTCGGCCTGACGCGAGATATGACGCTGGCCGATGCCCGCGCCCGCATCCCCGATCTCGTCGCGCTGGAGGCGCAGCCGCAGGTCGACAGCGCATTCATCGAGGCGCTCGCTGCCTTCTGCGACCGTTTCACCCCGCTGGTCGCGCGCGACGAGCCGCATGGCCTCATGCTCGACATCACCGGCTGTGCCCATCTCTTCGGCGGCGAGGAGGGGATGGTCGGCCTTGTGCGGCGGGTGATGGACCGGATGGGCTTGAGCCTGAAAGCCGCCATCGCAGGCACGCCCGACGCCGCCCGCGCCTGCGCCCGCTTCGCACGGGGCGGCATTATCCCGCCGGGGCGGGACGAAGCGGCGCTTCGCCCGCTACCGGTCGCGGCTCTGGAGGCCGAAGCAGAGACCGTGATTGCGCTCTCCCGCGCCGGCTTGAAGAGCCTGGCCGATCTCGCGGAGCGCCCCTCTGAAACCTTGTCCTCCCGCTTCGGCGAGGCGTTGGCGACGAAGCTCAGGCGCATCCTCGGCCGCGAGGACCGGCGCATCACACCCCTGCGCCAGCCGCCGGACTGCGTGGTCGAGCGCCATTTCGCCGAGCCTTTCGCCGATACTGCGAGCCTCGAGGCGGTGGTCATCCGCCTGATCGGGGAGGCGGCTCGTGTGCTGGAGGCGCGCGGCGAAGGCGGGCGCCTCTTCGAGATCGGCTTCTTCCGCAGCGACGGCGCTGTCCGCCGTCTCGCCATCGAGACCGGGCGGCCCTCGCGCGATGCCAAGGCGCTGCTCCGGCTCTATCGCGAGCGTATCGAGACGCTGGCCGATCCGCTCGATCCCGGTTTCGGCTTCGATGCGATCAAACTCGCCGTGCCCGTTTGCGAACCGCTGAACACGCCCCAGCACAGCCTCGACGGCCGCGCCATCGAGGAGGAAGCGGTGGCCGATCTCGTCGACCGGCTCGTCACCCGCTTCGGCCGCGACCGAGTGCTGCGCTTCGCGGCGCAGGATACGCATCACCCCGTCAGGGCCGCGAAAGCGCTCTCGGCTGCTGCACCATTACCTGAGGCGGCTTGGTCCGCCCCCGAGCCGCAGGAACCGCCGGCCCGCCCGCTCCAGCTTTTCGAGCCGCCCCATCCGGTCGAGGCCATCGCGGAGGTGCCGGACGGACCGCCGATCCGCTTCCGCTGGCGCCGCCTCACTCATGACGTCGCCCGCGCCGAAGGCCCCGAGCGCATCGCGCCCGAATGGTGGCGCGACGGCAGCGACGAACCGATGCGCGACTATTACCGCGTCGAGGATGCGCAAGGGCGCCGCTTCTGGCTCTACCGCATCGGTTTCTACGAGGCCGACAGCGCCCCGCCGCGCTGGTTCCTGCACGGGCTCTTCGCATGAATCAGATTGCGAATGCCTTCGCCGAACCTGTTGCCGCCACGCATTTTTCCTTCCTGCGCGGAGCCTCCCCGGGGCCGCATATGGTGCTGACGGCGCTGCTGCTCGGCTATTCCGGCATCGGCATCGCCGACCGCAACACGGTGGCCGGCGTCGTGCGCGCCTGGGCGGCACTGAAGCAAGTGCGCGAGTACGGTCTGCCGGCGCCCGACAAGGTCAGGGAAGGCGGCAGCCCAGGGGAGTATTTTTGGGCCGAGAACCCCGAATTCGCCGCTCTGCCCTTCACGCCCGAGGAGATGAAAGCGAAGGCCGATGGCTTCAAGCTCGCGACCGGCACCCGTCTCGTCTTCGCCGACGGCACGCCCGACATCGTCGTCTATCCCGCCAATCGCGTCGGCTGGGGCCGCCTTTGCCGTTTGCTCAGCCATGGCAACCTGAAGGACGGCGTGAAGAAGGGCGAGTGCCATCTCGTTCTCGACGACCTCCTGAACGATGCCCGCGACCTGCTGCTGATCCTGATGCCTGCGCGCAGCCTCGATGGCCTGTCCGCATTGCTCGCCAAGCTGGACGATGCTGCGCCCGGTGCTGTCTGGCTCGCCGCCAGCATGCACCGGCGCGGCGACGACCGTCGCCGCCTTGCGCGCCTGAAGGTGATCGCGGCAGCGACTCGCACGCCGCTGATCGCGACCAATGATGCGCTCTACGATTCCATCGGGCAGCGCGACCTGCAGGACGTGCTGACCTGCATCCGCGAGGGCACCACCATCGAGCGGGCCGGTCGCCTGCTCGAATCCAATGCCGAGCGCCATCTCAAGCTGCCGCAGGAGATGGCCCGCCTCTTCCGCGATGCGCCCGAGGCCATCGCCGAGACGCAAGCCCTGTTCTCTCGCATCGAGTTCGACCTCGGCCAGCTCAAATACGAATATCCGGACGAGCCGATCCCGCCCGGCTGGAAGGATCAGGACTGGCTGGTGGAACTGGTCCGCCGCTGCTGCCTGATCCGCTATCCCGACGGCGTGTCGGAGAAGGTCGAGAAGCTGCTGGCGAAGGAACTCGATCTGATCGGGAAGCTCGAATACGCCCGCTATTTTCTGACTATCCGCCAGATCGTCGAATTCGCTAACAGCAGGGGCATTCTCTGCCAGGGCCGCGGTTCGGCTGCGAATTCCGCCGTCTGCTACGTGCTCGGCATCACCGCGGTCGATCCGGACGAGAACGACGTGCTGTTCGAGCGCTTCATCTCCACGGAGCGCAAGGAGCCGCCCGATATCGACGTCGATTTCGAGCACGAGCGGCGCGAGGAGGTGATCCAGTGGATCTACAAGTTCTATGGCCGTGAGCGCGCCGGCATCGCCGCGACCGTGATCCATTACCGGCCACGCAGTGCCATTCGCGAGGCCGGCAAGGTGCTGGGCCTGACCGAGGACGTCACCGCCCGCATCGCCGATACCAATTGGGGAAGCTGGGGCAGCGAGATCGGCGATGCCCGCGTCCGTCAAGCCGGGCTCGATCCGACGAACCCGACGATCCGCCGCGCCGTCGATTTCGCCACCCGCCTGCTCGGCTATCCGCGCCATCTCTCGCAGCATGTCGGCGGCTTCGTCCTATCGCGCGGACGCCTCGACGAGACCGTGCCGATCGGCAACGCCGCAATGGACGACCGCACCTTCATCGAATGGGACCGTGACGACATCGACGAGCTCGGATTGATGAAGGTCGATGTGCTGGCGCTGGGCATGCTGACCTGCATCCGCAAGGCCTTCGATCTGATCAAGGCGAACGGGGGAAAGGATTACGCGCTCGCCGACCTCAAGGATGGCGACGAGGCGACCTACGACATGCTCTGCGAGGGCAAGTCGCTCGGCGTCTTCCAGGTCGAGAGTCGCGCCCAGATGAACATGCTGCCGCGGCTGAAGCCTCGGGAATTCTACGATCTCGTCATCCAGGTCGCGATCGTTCGCCCCGGCCCGATCCAGGGCAACATGGTGCACCCCTATCTGAAGCGGAGGGCCGGGATCGAGAAAGTCGTGTTTCCGTCTCCGAAGCCGCCCCATCCTGAGAACGAGCTTTATGAAGTTCTGAAGAAAACCGAAGGCGTTCCTCTCTTCCAAGAACAGGCGATGCGCCTCGCCATGGTTGCCGCCAAATTCTCCGACATCGAAGCCAATGGCCTGCGCAAGGCGATGGCCACCTTCCGCAATGCCGGCACCATCTGCAATTACGAGACGATGATGGTCGAGCGCATGGTCGCGCGCGGATATGAGCGCGATTTCGCCCAGCGCTGCTTCGAGCAGATCAAGGGCTTCGGCAGCTACGGCTTCCCGGAGAGTCACGCGGCTTCCTTCGCCAAGCTGGTCTACATCTCCTCCTTCCTGAAGCGGTGGTATCCGGCCGCTTTCGCTGCCGCGTTGCTGAATTCCCAGCCGATGGGTTTCTACGCACCGGCCCAGATCGTGCGGGAGGCGGAGGAGAACGGTGGCGTCGAGGCGCGGCCGGCCGATGTCAATTCCAGCTTTTTGGACAACAGCTTGGAAGCCGTTTCGGAATCGAGTTCTTACCATGACCGGCTGCGTCAGGAGAGCAAAAGGGACCCCTTCGCGCTCCGCCTCGGCTTCCGTCAGATCGACGGCTTCAAGGATGAATGGGGGAAAGCCATTGCGCAGGAGCGGGAAGTGGGCGGCCCGTATCGCGACGTCGAGGAACTGATGCGTCGCGCCTGCCTTCCCGCCCGCGCCATGCGCCTGCTCGCCGATGCCGATGCCTTCCGCTCGTTCGGGCTCGACCGCCGCGAGGCGCTCTGGGCCGTGCGCCGGCTGCCGGATGATGCCGTTCTGCCGCTGTTCCAGGCCGCGCAGGCCCGTGAGCTCGGTTCGGAGCGGAGCATGGCGTTGCCGGTCATGCCGCTGGCCGAGCACATCGTCGCCGACTACCAGACGGTGCGGCTCTCGCTGAAGGGCCATCCGATGCAACTGCTGCGTCCGCGCTTCCGGCGCGAGGGCATCCTGAGCTGCGCCGAGACCGATGCGAAGCCCGACGCCGCCTTCGTCCGCACGGCCGGCGTCGTGCTGGTGCGCCAGCGCCCGGGCAACGGCAATGCCATCTTCGTCACGCTGGAGGACGAGACCGGCATTACCAATGTCGTGATCTGGGCGCGGCTGTTCGAGCGCTTCCGCCGTGAGGTCATGGGCGCGCGGCTGATGCTGGTCGAGGGCAGGGTGCAGAAAAGCGTCGAAGGCGTCGTCCATCTCATGGCCCAGCGTATCGTCGACCGCTCGGCCGATCTGCTTTCGCTGTCGGACACGCACCGCGCCGAGGTCCCCATGTCCGTCGACGAGCTGAAGAACCCGCCGCTGCCGCGCCACCGCCATCCGCGCAATGTCCGGATCCTGCCGAAATCGCGGGATTTCCATTGAGAAGCAGGCACTCGTTCGTTTCGCCTCCTGCGTGGCCCCGCTGAATGCCGCTGTCCGGTCGTTGTCGGAACATCACTCGCCTGCGGGTGTGCAGCGTTCGTTAAAACAATCTTCTCCTCTGAAAGTGAAATAAGAAAAAACCCGCTACTGTATGTGAATTGAGCTTTGACCCCTGCGGGTATAAGTCGTCTGTTCGATTTACCGAACAAGCGGCACGGCAGGACAATGGCGGAAAGCCCCGGCCAGGACGAGGCAAAAGCGACTGAAACGGCACCGGACGAGGGTGCCGCCGAAATGCTGGCAAGCCGTGCCACAACATTGAATGCTGCGCTCGGCGCGGTCGATGTTCCGGCTCGCCTCGCCGGGGCCGTTGCGGGAGCGAAGGGGGCGGTGGTCTTCACCACATCCTTCGGCCTCGAAGATCAGGTCCTGACCCATTTCATCGCCACGGCGAAGCTGCCGGTGATTTTCGCTACGCTCGATACCGGCCGGCTCTACCCCGAGGTCTATGCGCTCTGGCAGCAGACCGAGGAGCGCTACGGCATCCTGATCCGGCCCTATTACCCGCGGCACGACGCGGTCGAACTCTATGTCCGCCAGAACGGCATCAACGGCTTCCATGTTTCGCGGGAGGCTCGCAAATCCTGCTGCGACATCCGCAAGGTCGAGCCGCTCGGCCGCGCGCTGGCGGGCGCCGACGTCTGGTTGACGGGCTTGCGCGCCGACCAGTCGGCGGCGCGCGGCGCGGTTCCTTTCGCGGAGGCGGATCTGGCACGCCGGCTCGTCAAGGCGAGCCCGCTGATCGACTGGACGCGCGCGCGCACCCTCGCTTTCGCGCAAGAGAACGGCGTGCCGCTCAACCCGCTCCACGCGCAGGGCTTTGTCTCGATCGGCTGCCAGCCCTGCACCCGTGCCCTCCGCCCCGGCGAGCCGGAGCGGGCCGGGCGCTGGTGGTGGGAGGACGACGCTGCCAAGGAATGCGGCCTGCATGTCGGGCCGGACGGAAAGCTGGCGCGCGGCAAAGCCGCACCGGCGGGAGCTCACGCATGATCCAGCTCAGCCATCTCCAGAAGCTCGAGGCGGAAGCCATCTTCATCATCCGCGAGGTGGCAGCGACCTGCGACAAGCCGGTGCTGCTCTATTCGATCGGGAAGGATTCAGCGGTCCTGCTGCATCTGGCGATGAAGGCGTTCTACCCGGCCAAGCCGCCTTTCCCGCTGCTCCATGTCGATACGACCTGGAAGTTCCGCGACATGATCGCCTTTCGCGACGAGACGGCGGCGCGCCTGGGGCTCGACCTCATCGTCCACGTCAACCGGGAGGGTGTCGAAGCCGGCATCAACCCCTTCTCCTCGGGCTCGCGCATCCACACCGACGTCATGAAGACGCAAGGCCTCAAGCAGGCGCTCGACCTGCACAAGTTCGATGCGGCCTTCGGCGGCGCTCGCCGCGACGAGGAAAAGAGCCGGGCCAAGGAGCGTGTCTTCTCGCTGCGCTCGCCCGAGCATCGCTGGGACCCGAAGAACCAGCGCCCGGAGCCCTGGCAGCTTTTCAACACGCGCAAGCACCGCGGCGAGAGCTTCCGTGTCTTCCCGCTCTCCAATTGGACCGAGCGCGACATCTGGGACTACATCGCGCTGGAGAACATCCCGGTCGTGCCGCTCTATTTCGCCGCAGCCAGGCCTGTCGTGCAGCGCGACGGCGCCTGGATCATGCGCGACGACGAGCGCATGGAGTTGCTCCCCGGCGAGGTGGTCGAGACCCGCATGGTCCGCTTCCGCACACTCGGCTGCTACCCGCTGACCGGCGCGGTCGAAAGCGAGGCGGCGAGCCTCACCGACATCATCGCCGAGATGCGCTCCTCGCGCTCTTCCGAACGGCAGGGCCGCGTCATCGATCATGACGGCTCCGGCTCGATGGAGCAGAAGAAGCAGGAAGGCTATTTCTGATGGGCTTCGCTATCGCCAGGAACCTGGCCAAAAAGAACCTGAAGACGTCGAAACCGGCCCAGAATCTTCGCCCCGCCAACGATACGCCAGCCGCCTCCGAAACCGGCCGGCATTCGCTGCTGCGCTTCATCACCTGCGGCTCGGTCGACGACGGCAAGTCGACGCTGATCGGCCGCATGCTCTACGAGGCCGGCGCGGTCTTCGACGACCAGCTCAGCGCGCTCGACAACGATTCCCGCAAATTCGGCACGCAAGGCGCGGCGCCCGATTTCGCCCTCTTGGTCGACGGCCTCTCGGCCGAGCGCGAGCAGGGCATCACCATCGACGTCGCCTATCGCTATTTTGCGACCGAGACGCGCAGCTTCATCGTCGCCGACACGCCCGGCCACGAGCAATACACCCGCAACATGGCGACCGGCGCCTCCACCGCCGATCTCGCCATCATCCTGGTCGATGCACGCAAGGGCCTGCTGCCGCAGACGCGCCGCCACTCCTTCATCGTCTCGCTGGTCGGTGTCCGCCATGTCGTGGTCGCGATCAACAAGATGGACCTCGTCGGCTATAATCAGGCCGTCTTCGAGCGGATCGCGGCCGATTACCGCGCCGCGGTGAAGAGCCTCGGCTTTGCCTCGATCAGCTTCATCCCGGTCTCGGCCCGCGACGGCCAGAACGTCAT
This sequence comes from Allobosea sp. 05T438, assembly GCF_056396025.1. Taxonomy (NCBI): domain Bacteria; kingdom Pseudomonadati; phylum Pseudomonadota; class Alphaproteobacteria; order Hyphomicrobiales; family Alloboseaceae; genus Allobosea; species Allobosea sp. 05T438. Next base: position 61,607 of record NZ_JBFTKQ010000017.1, on the reverse strand, counting down.
GCGGCCGTCCTCACTCATGGCCTGGTATGACGGCCCGGCGCTGTTGCCGTATCTCGAAAGCGTTGCGATCGCGCGCGCTGCCCGCAGCGGCGAAGGCTTCGTCCTGCCGGTGCAGTGGGTCAATCGCCCGGATCTCGACTTCCGCGGCTATGCCGGCACGCCCGTCGCCGGCCGCGCCCGCGTCGGCGATCCGGTCATAGCGCTGCCCTCGGGGCGCACGAGCCGCATCGCCCGCCTGATCGGTGCTGCCGGTGACGCCAGTCAGATCGCCGCCGGGCAGGCCGCGACCGTCACTCTCGAAGACGACATCGACATCTCGCGCGGGGACGTCATCGTCGCTGCGGACACGGCGTTGCCGGTCAGCCGCGGGCTCACGGCACGACTGCTCTGGACGGGCGAACGCGCCATGCTGGAGGGCGGCCAGTTCCTGCTGAAACTGGCGACGCAAAGCGCCAGCGCGACGGTCGAGACCTTGCACCACAGCATCGACATCGAGGGTTTCCGGCCGCTGCCGGCGCAAGCCCTGCGCATGAACGGCATCGGGCTGGTGACGCTCCGGCTCGACAGGCCGCTGGTTTCGCAGCCCTATGCCGAGAGCCACGAGCTCGGTGGCTTCATCCTGGTCGATCGGATCAGCAACGAGACCGTCGCCTTCGGCTTCGTCGAGCCGGGCGGGGATGCCGAGCAACACGGCGCGATCGGCGAAGGCGGCGTAGCGGCCCGGTTCCGGCGCAATGTCATCCGTATCGTCGGCCGGCGCGGCACGCCGGATCGCCGGGCCTGGCTGGCGGCAGCGAGCTGGCGCGTGCTGAGTACGGCGGGGTTGTTCCTGGCGGCCTTTGCTTTGACGGCGAATGCGCCGGTCTCTCTGGCGCTCGCCTTCGGCGATATCCTGCTCCGTCCTGGCCTGCGGGCGCTGCATATGCGGCTCTGGCGCAAGGCGCCGATTGGGACCTTGCAGGACGGCGCGGGGATCTGAAGAGCGGCGCCAGCGGCTTCTGCCGTCGGCGTCGAGGGTCTTGCGGTTGCCTCGGGTCAGCGCGGCGACCGGGCGGCGGAATTCAGGCCGCCTGGGTGTAGTTCGTTTCCGTGGTTCCCTGCGAGCGGAGCTGCGAGGCGGAGACATAGGCTTGCGAGGCGTTCTGGATAGCTTCCGGGGGCGGCCGCCGGTGGTGTCGTTCGCCGGACTGTTGCAGCGTGGACTGGAAGGCCTTCACCTCGTCCTGCGAGACGGAGCCGTCGCTATCCTTGTCCAGAGCACTGAAAAGCTGGTTCAGCCGGTCGCTGCCCAACCGGCTGTCGCCGAAGGCCGAGGTGAACTCACCCTGGCTGATCCCGCCGCTGGAATCGCCGTCGATCTGCTTGAACACCGAGGCGAAATCATTGGTCGAAGCCGCCTGCGCATTCTGCGTTCCGTCGGCCTGGAGGGAGAACAGGAAGGACTGCAGCAGGCTGTCGGCCTTCTTGGCCTTGTCCTTGAACGCATCCGACTCGGCCTTGCTGATCGAGCCGTCGCCATCGGCGTCGATCTTCTTGAAGAGCTCTTCGCTCTTGGAGCTGTCGGCTCCTTTGGGCGCGGCGCTCTCGAATTCATCGAGGCTGATGCCGCCGTCGCTGTTGCTGTCGATCTGGTCGAAGCTGGGAGGTTTGTGATGTGGCCGGAAGCCGCCACCGATACCGCTGACACTGGACATGGAGATACTCCGGAAAACGCCGCAAACGTGCGACGCTCCCGAAGTCTCGGCCGGGAATCTTGGTGAACACCTAATAAACGGCGTCGCGTGCGAGTATTTTCACGGGCGCAGGAATGCGGGGTGCGACGCCGTCCTGCTCAGTGCGCGACCACCGCCGTCGCCTCGATCTCCAGAAGCGCCTGCGGCTCGACCAGCGCCGTGACCGCGACCACCGCCATCGCCGGGAAATGCCGGCCGAAGACCTCGCGATAGATTGGTCCGATCTCGCGAAGGCTGTCGCGGTAGCTCTGGATGTCCGTAACGTACCAGGTCAGGCGCACGATATCCTCGACGCGCCCGCCGCCGGCCTCGACGACTGCCCTGATGTTGAGGAAGGTCTGGCGCAACTGGCCGACGAAGCCTTGCGCGAAGATGCCCTCGGCGTTCCAGCCGACGAGCCCGCCCGTGACCAGCACGCGGCCGTCCGCCGCCATGCCGTTGGCATAGCCGCGCGGCTGTGGCCAGCCCTCGGGCAGGATGGCGCGGGACTGCGGAAGTTCGGACATGAAGGGTCGCCTTGGTTTCGGCCGTTTGGCTCTGGTTGAACGGGGGAATCAGGTCTCGGCCTGCGCCATCTGGCGCAGCGCGAAACGCTGCAGCTTGCCGGTCGCCGTCTTCGGCAGGGCCGCGACGAATTCGATGGCGCGCGGATATTTGTAGGGCGCGATGCCAGCCTTCACATGCTCCTGCAGCGCCTTGACCAGCGCTTCGTCGCCTCTGACGCCCTCGCGCAGCACGACATAGGCCTTCACGATCTGGCCGCGATCGGGGCAGGGCGCGCCGACGACGCCGCATTCCGCCACCGCCTCATGCGTCAGCAGGCAGGCTTCCACTTCCGGCCCGGCGATGTTGTAGCCGGCGGAGATGATCATGTCGTCGGAGCGGGCCTGGTACCAGAAATAGCCGTCGGCATCGCGCAGATAGGTGTCGCCGGTGATGTTCCAGCCATTCAGGACATATTTGGCCTGCCGGGGGTCGGCGAGATAGCGGCAGCCGGTCGGCCCGCGCACGGCGAGCCTGCCGGGAGTGCCGTCCGCGACTTCGTTGCCGTTCTCGTCGACGATCTTCGCCTCGTAGCCCGGCACCGGCAGCCCGGTCGAGCCTGGCCGGATCGCCTCGCGCGGTGCGCCGATGAAGATATGCAGCATCTCGGTCGCGCCGATGCCGTCGAGCAGCGGTAAGCCGGTTTTCGCCTGCCAGGCGTCGAAGGTCGCCTTCGGCAGCGCCTCGCCGGCGGATACGCAGATGCGCAGCGAGGCGATGTCGCGCCCGTCGAGCTTGTCCAGGATGGCGCGATAAGCGGTCGGCGCCGTGAAGACGACACTGACCTTGTAGCGCTCGATCGCGTCGATGAGATCGGACGGGCCCGCCTTCTCGGGCAGTACCATCGCCGCGCCGATCCGCAGCGGAAACAGAACGAGCCCCCCGAGCCCAAAGGTGAAGGCGAGCGGCGGCGAGCCGGTGAAGCGGTCCTCGGGCGAGGCCTTCAGAACACGTGCGCCATAGGCATCGCAGATCGCCAGCATGTCCTGGTGGAAATGCATTGTGCCCTTGGGCTCGCCGGTGGTGCCGGAGGTGAAGGCGATCAGGCAGACATCGTCGCGGGCGGTGTCGGCGGCCTCGAAACGCTCGTAGCCCGGCTGCGCCATCAGCGTTTCAAGCTCGCTGCCCGCCGAGCCGAAGGCGACGATGCGGGCAAGGCCCGGCACCTGCGCCTTCGCCGCATCGAGCTCGGCAGTCAGGCGGTGGTCGCAGAGCGCCAGCGCGATCCTGGCCTTGCGCAGCGGATAGGCGAGTTCGCCCGCCCGCAGCATCGGCATGGTCGCGACTGCGATGCCGCCGGCTTTTATGACGGCGAGATAGGCGGCGACCATCATCGGCGTGTTGCCGGCGCGCAGCAGCACGCGGTTGCCGCTGACCAGGCCGAGATCGCGGGTCAGCACATTGGCGATGCGGTTCACCTTGTCGGCGAGGTCGGCATAGCTCCACTGCAGATCGGCGGCGATGATCGCCGTGCGCCCGCCGTGGTCTGCAGCGATATGGCTGTCGAGCAGCTCGGCAACGCAGTTGAGCCGTTCCGGGTAGCTCAGCCCCGCCTCTTCCAGCCTCAGATCGGGCCAGCTTTCGCGCGGCGGCAGGTTGTCCCGCGCGAAGCTGTCCTTAAGTCCCGATCTCGCGAATCCGGTTGCTGTCATCTCGTTCCCCTGCCTTTGCGGCATGTGCTTTCAGCAGGTCGCGCGCGATCACGACCTTCTGGACCTCGCTGGCACCCTCGTAGATGCGCAGCGCCCTGATCTCCCTGTAGAGTTCTTCCACCTTGACGCCCTTGGTGACGCCGAGGCCGCCATGAAGCTGGACGGCCCGGTCGATCACGCGCTGGGCGTTCTCGGTCGCGACGAGTTTCGCCAGCGCTGCCTCGCGGGTGACGCGGGCGGCGCCGCGGTCCTTGGTCCAGGCGGCGCGGTAGACGAGAAGGGCGGCGGCATCGACCTCAGCCGCACTCTCGGCGATCGCTGCCTGCGAGAGCTGGAGGTCGCCGAGCGTGGCGCCGAAGAGCTTGCGGCCATTGGCATGGCTAAGCGTCTCGTGCAGCGCCCGCCTCGCGAAGCCGAGCGCGGCGGCGCCGACCGTCGAGCGGAAGATATCGAGCGTCGCCATCGCCACCTTGAAGCCGTCGCCGGGCCCGCCGATGCGATTCTCGAGCGGCACGCGGCAGCCTTCGAAACGCAAGGTCGCCAGCGGATGCGGCGCGATCACCTCGATGCGTTCCGCGATGGCCAGGCCGGGCGCATCGGCCTCGACCAGGAAGGCGGAAAGCCCGCGCGCGCCGGGCGCCTCACCGGTCCGGGCGAAGACAACGTAATGGTCGGCGATGCCGCCATTCGAAATCCAGCTCTTCTCGCCGTCGATGCGGACATGGTTGGCGCCGTCCGGCGTCGCGGTCGTCGCCAGGGCTGCGACATCGGAGCCCGCCTCCTTCTCGGAGAGGGCGAAGGCGGCGATCCGCTTGCCAGCCGCGACACCAGGCAGGATACGCTGCTTCATCGCCTCGGAGCCTGCGATGCTGATCGAGCCGGTGCCGAGTCCCTGCATGGCGAATGCGAAATCGGCGAGCCCGTCATGAGCAGCCAGAATCTCGCGGGCGAGGCAGAGCGTGCGGACATCGAGCTTGTCGGAAAGCCCGCCATAAGCGGCCGGCACGGCCGCCTTCAGGAAACCCGCCGCGCCCAGCGCCGCGACACGCGCCCGGCAGGCTTCGTCAACATCGTCGTGGGGCAGATCGGCAAGATAGGAATCGGCCCAGCCGGCGAGCTCAGCGGCGAAGGTTCGATGGCGCTCCTCGAAGAACGGCCAATCCAGCGTGTCGCCGAGGATATCGAGGCCGAGGCGAGGGGCGCTGCTCATCTCAGTTGCCCTCGAAGACCGGTTTCCGCTTCTCGGCGAAGGCGTGATAGGCGCGGGCGAAATCCTCGGTCTGCATGCACAACGCCTGCGCCACGGCTTCCGCCTCGATCGCGCTTTCGACCGACATTGCCCATTCCATCTCGAGCATGCGCTTGGTCATCGCATTGGCGAAGGTCGGCCCGTCCGCAAGCTCCGTCGCGAGCGCTTGCGCCTCGGCCAGCACGGCCTCAGGCGCGCAGAGCCGGTTGAGGAAGCCCCAGCGCTCGGCTTCCTCGCCCCTGAGGACGCGGCCGGTATAGAGGAGTTCTGCGGCACGACCCTGGCCGATGATGCGCGGCAGCATCGCGCAGGCGCCCATATCGCAGCCGGCGAGGCCGACGCGGTTGAACAGGAAGGCGATCTTGCTGCCCGCAGTGCCGAGCCTGAGGTCGGATGCCATCGCGACGATGGCGCCGGCGCCGGCGCAGACGCCGTCGATGGCCGCGACGATCGGCTGCGGGCAGGCCCGCATCGCCTTGACCAGATCGCCGGTCATCCGGGTGAACTTCAGGAGGTCCCTGGTCTCCATCGCGACCAGCGGGCCGATGATCTCGAAGACGTCGCCGCCCGAAGAGAAATTGCCGCCGGCACCCGTCACGACGATCGCCTTGATCTCTTCTTCCTTCTGCGTCGCAAGGAAGAAATCCGTGAGTTCGCGGTAGCTTGCGAAGGTCAGCGGATTCTTCTTCTCAGGCCGGTTCAGCGTCACCGTTGCGACCTTGCCGGAGACGGCGAGGGCGAAATGCTGCGGCGTGAAGCCCGCCAGCGGCAGGGTTGTGGCATTGGCGGTGGTCATCAGGCGTCTCCCTTCGCGGCCCCGTCGGCTGCGTCCTTCGCCCGGCCCGCGATGGCGCGATGCAGCGAGGTCTTGGTCTCTCCGAGCAGCCGGAAGAGCTGCCCGATCTCGGGCTGGTCGAGCCCGGCGAACAACTCGGCGATCCAGCTTTCATGGCGCTCGGCCATGGCCCGGAAGGCCTTGCGGCCCTGCGCCGTCAGAGTGAGGATCTGCACGCGCCGATCCTGCGGCGCGGAGCGCTTGTCGACGAGCCCGTCCGTCACGAGCCCGGCGACGACGGCAGTGACGTTGCCGTTCGAGACCATCAGCCGCTGCGAGACTTCGCCGACCGTCATGCCGACTGCGGTCTTGTCGAGCTGGGCCATCAGATCGAAGCGCGGCAGGGTGGTCTTGAACTCCTCGCGCAGCCTGTTGCGGATCTCGGTCTCGATCAGCGTCGAGCAGGTCAGCATCCGCAGCCACAGGCGCAACTCGTCCTTGTGGTCGCCGGGGCGTTCGCTCGCCTTGGTTTCTCGGTCGAGCATCAATGTGGAGGAGGGCGTCTCCATCTCAGAACTCCCCGCCATTGATCAGAAGCGACTGGCCGGTGACGGCATCGCTGCCCGGCCCGCATAGATAGAGGACGGCAGCTGCGACCTCCTCGGGAGCGATCAGGCGCCCTTGCGGATTGTCCTTGACCATTTCGGCCAGGGCCTGCTCACGGCTCTTGCCGGTCTTGGCCGTGATCGTATCGAGCCCGCCTGCGACCATGTCGGTGTCGGCGTAGCCGGGGCAGACGGCGTTGACGGTGACGCCGCTGCGAGCTGTTTCCAGCGCCAGCGACTTGGTGAGGCCGATCACGGCATGCTTCGCAGCCGCATAGGCGCTGACGTAAGGGTAGCCGCGATGCCCGGCCGTCGAGGCGATGGCGACCAGCCGCCCGCGATGGCGCTCCAGCATGCCCGGCAGCACGGCATGGAACAGGTTGACCGTGCCGATCAGGTTGATCTCGACCATGCGGCGGAAGCGCTCGCTGTCGCTGCGCATGAACGGGCCGGTCTCGACCGCGCCGGCATTGGCGATCGCGATGTCGAAGGCGTGCTCACGGGAAAGCTGGTCCAGAGCGGCCGAAACCGAGATTTCGTCGCGCACGTCGCAGACGGCGAAATCGGCGGCGGCCCCGGCTGCGACAGCGTCCCGCAGCGCGGCTTCGTCACGGCCGAGGATGCTGACCCGCGCCCCGGCCTGCGTCAGTGCGGCGGCGATGGCTCGGCCGATGCCGCGTCCACCCCCCGTCACCAGCGCGTGCTGTCCCTGCAGAGTCATGACCGTTCGACCTCCGTCCTCGAATATATTTTAAACCTCAATCAATTTGCAAGCCTGTTGGCTTTCGCCGGTCGACGGACCGCAGATTTTGCAGCGCGGCACGTAGCTTATGTGAGCGCGTGGCTTTTTCAACGGCGCCTCGCGCTGAGGTCGTCAAAGGCTCTTGAGTTCAAAATCATTTCAGGTTTAAAATATTTTCCAGACCGGATCGGCCGGTTCCCTGATGGAGGCGTCGATGCGTATCGCGGTTGTTGGCGGAGGGCCGGCAGGGCTCTATTTCGCGCTGCTGATGAAGCGGGATTGGCCGGAGATTTCGGTTGACGTCTTCGAGCGCAACCAGGCGGACGACACCTTCGGCTTCGGCGTGGTCTTCTCCGACCAGACGCTCGACACCTTCAAGGCGGCGGATGTCGAGAGCTATGCCGCTATCCGCGACAACTTCGCCTACTGGGACGACATCGAGATCCACTTCAAGGGCGACAGCTACCGCGTGCCCGGCAACGGCTTCTGCGGTTGTTCGCGTCGCTCGCTGCTGATGCTGGTGCAGGCGAGGGCGCGCGAGCTCGGCGTCAACCTGCATTTCGGCGATGACATCGCCGATGTCGAAACACTGAAGCGTGACTACGACCTGGTCGTCGCCGCCGATGGCGTCAACAGCCGCCTGCGCGAGAACTGGCGCGAGCGCTTCCAGCCGGAAACCGACCTGCGCCCCAACAAATTCGCCTGGATGGGCTCGACCCGCCCCTTCGACGCCTTCACCTTCTTCTTCAAGCAGACCGAGCACGGGGTCTTCATCGCCCATTGCTACCAGTATGAGGCCGGGCGCTCGACCTGGGTGCTGGAGACCGACCCGGAGACCTTCGAGAGGGCCGGGCTCGGTGCCATGGATGAGGCGCAGTCGGCCGCTTTCCTCGAGGGCGTCTTCGCCGAGGAGCTTCAGGGCCACAGGCTCGTCACCAACCGCTCGCTCTGGCGTAATTTCCCGATGATCCGCTGCCGCCATTGGGTCGTCGAGAACGTCGTGCTGATCGGCGACGCCAAGGCGACGGCGCATTTCTCGATTGGCTCCGGCACCAAGCTCGCGATGGAAGATGCTATCGCGCTGCACAAGGCGATGGGGCAGGCGAAGCTCGACGTCGCCGCCGGGCTCAAGCTGTTCGAGACGCAGCGCCGCGAGGAGGTCGAGAAGACCCAGCACGCCGCCGATGTCTCGCTCGTCTGGTTCGAGGAGCTCCGGCGCTTCTGGGATTTCGAGCCGTTGCGCTTCGCCTTCGGCCTGATGACCCGCTCCAAGGCGATCACCTACGACAATCTGGCGCTGCGCGCCCCGGAAATGGTCTCAGCCGTCGATAGGCTCGTCGCGGATGGGCTGGGTCCGTTGGCGAAGCGGCGCAAGGACGGCTCGCCCGTCCCGCCGGCCTTCCAGCCCTTCAAGCTGCGCGAGATGCGGGTCGAGAACCGCATGACGGTCTCGCCGATGTGCCAGTATTCCGCGCAGGATGGCATGCCCGGCGACTGGCATCTGATGCATTACGGCTCGCGCGCCATCGGCGGTCCCGGGCTGATCTTCACAGAGATGACCTGCGTCGCCCCGGATGCTCGCATCACCCCCGGCTGCGCCGGCCTCTGGAATGACGAGCAGGAGGCCGCGTGGAAGCGCATCGTCGGCTTCGTCCACGGTCATTCGGCCGCGAAGATCTGCCTCCAGCTCGGCCATGCCGGGCGCAAGGGAGCGACCAAGCTGATGTGGGAGGGCATGGACCGGCCGCTGTCGGAAGGCGCCTGGCCGATCGTCTCCGCCTCAGCCTTGCCCTACTACCCGGAGAGCCAGGTGCCGCGCGAGATGACTCGCGCCGACATGGATCGGGTGACGGCCGAGTTCGTTTCCGCTGCCGAGCGTGGGGAGCGTATCGGCTTCGACATGCTGGAGCTGCACTGCGCCCATGGCTATCTGCTGGCGAGCTTCCTCTCGCCGCTGACCAACAAGCGCACGGACGACTATGGCGGCTCGGTCGAGAACCGGCTGCGCTTCCCGCTGGAGGTCTTCCGGGCACTGCGCGAGTCCTGGCCGCGTGAGAAGCCGATGTCCGTGCGCATCTCCGCGACCGACTGGGTCGAAGGCGGTCTGTCGGCGGCAGATTCCGTCGCGATCGCCGAGGCCTTCGCGGCCGAGGGCTGCGACCTCGTCGACGTCTCGACCGGCCAGACCGCGAGGGAATCGCGCCCCATCTATGGCCGCATGTTCCAGACGCCGTTCTCGGACCGCATCCGCAACGAGGCCGAGGTCGCGACCATGTGCGTCGGCAACATCACCACGGCCGATCAGGTCAACACCATCATCGCCGCCGGCCGTGCCGATCTGGTCGCGCTCGGGCGCCCGCATCTCGCCGATCCGTCCTTCGTGCTGCGTGCGGCGGCCTGGTACGGCGTCGATGTCGCCCAGCCCGTGCAGTACCAGCCCGGCAAGGACCAGCTCATGCGCAACACCCCGCGCGAGCGCGAGGAGCTGCAGGAGCTGAAGCTCAAGGCCAAGCCCAGCCGCCATGCTGTCCAGGCGTAGCGTTCGTTCCGCCTCCCCCGAACAACCGCCGTCATCGCGGGCTTGACCTGGAAGCCATGCCGGAGCGTGTCCGAACCACGCTCAGGCGTGAAACCCGGCCGTCCGCTTCGCTGCGGCCGGATTGACTCGCGTTTCAGCCAGGCGATGGAACGCTGTCCTATTTGCCGCCCTGAGAGCGCCCGGAGGGCGAGACGTCGGGGATGGTCGGCGCAGTGGCCGGGCGCTCCCCGAAGGGATTGGCCGAAGGCGGGTTGCGCCGCAGCCGGAAGGCGAGATAGGCGCCCGCCGCCGCCGAAAGCAGGCCGAGATAGGCGAGCAGTCCGTTCGGTCCGACCACCTGCATGAAGGCGGTCGAGACCAGCGGGCCGATGGCGGAGCCTGTAGCCCAGAGGAACAGGAGCTGCGCCGAGAGGCCGAGCGCCCGCTCGCGGCCGAGCCGGAAATAGGCATGGGCGACGGCGACCGTGTAGATCGGCATCGAGCCCGCGCCGATCAGCGCGAACAGGCCGAACAGCCAGAAGCGGGCATGGGGCAGGGCTAACCAGAGCACTGCGCCCAGCGCCAGCGAGCAGAGCACCACCGAAAGCGTGGCGCTCAGCATGATGATGCGGCTCTCGACCCGGTCCGCCAGCAGGCCGAGCGGCCACTGCAGCACCAGTGCGCCGATCTGGATGCCGGCGGTGAGCAGGATCGCCCAGGCCTGGTCGAGACCGATCAGGATGCCGTAGGCCGGTGCGACATTGGTGAGCGCGCCACCCATCAGGCCGACATAGAGGCAGCCGATGACCGAGGCCGGCGCGTATTGCCAGATCGTGTTGAGCCGGACGGAGACGACCTCGCCCGATTCCGGGCCTTTCGCCTTCGTCATGCCGACGGGGATCAGCGCGATCGAGAAGGCGGCGCTCGCCAGCAGGAAGATGTCGTTCGACTGCAGCGAGACGTAGCCGACGCCGATCTGCGAGCCGATCAGGGCGAGGCGGTTGAGGATCTGGTAGAAGCCGAAGACGCGGCCGCGCTGGCCGGCCTTGGCCTGTCCGCTGATCCAGCTCTCGATGCAGATGGCGTGGCCGGCGCCAGCGAAGCCCATCCCCAGCCGTGAAATGCCCCAGACGTCGAGCGGCGTCACCGAGAAGCCCAGCGTCAGCACGGCCTGCAAGGCCGCGAAGACGGCAAAGGCGCGGATATGCCCGACACGGCGGATGAAGGCGGGGATGACGAAGCAGCCGGCGAGGAAGCCGACGGAATAGGCCGAGCCGACGAGGCCGATCAGCAGCGGGGCCTTCTGCTCCAGCGCCATCTTCAGCGGCACCGCCGTGTTCACGATCGTGGCGGCGACCTGAAGGATGAGCGCGCCGCTGACGATGGCACCCAGCGCCGCGACAGAGCTCGTCCTCGGCTCGGTGGCTGCTTCGGTCACGTCGGTCCCGCCCCCCTGCGCAGCCGCCATGAAGGCCTGAGATTCTCGAGGCGACAAGCCCTGCGGCTGCGATGCTTGCGACATATCCGATTCGAGAGCCGGGTTGGGAGAAATGGACTGACACGCCAGCCTTGCCCGAAAAAAATGGGCCAATCGCGGCGGCCAGGTAAAAATCTTTGTCTCCGTTCCTCCATCCGGCGGCCTTGATCGCGCCGCCTTTGCATCGTCTTGCGGCGCCGCGGCGGCGTGACAACCGCAGCTTCCTCATCCGCAAAATTATCGATGCGGTTCACCGGCGATTAACCAACACAGCGCCTTATCGAAGCAGAAAGAAGTTTGGGTTCTCCCGGCATACTCGGCCACATCGCAACGCACATCGCGCCTCCCTCGACCGGGGCGCGAGCGGCGAAGCCGTGTCCGCCGCGGGGCGTGGCGTAAGCGTATCGAGAGTGCGGCGGATGACCTATGCGACCTATGTGCGGGAAGGCGGCGTGCCCTATGTGCGCTCGCGCCGACGCCGCCGGCCTTTGCTGAAAGGGTTCTTCCTCGCCGCCGCCCTGAGTTGTGGCGCCATGTCCGGCTTCTGGATGTTGGGGCAGGGCGCACCGGCGCCTGACGCCGGTAGTGTTCCTTCTGCAGCTGCCCGCAAGGCGCCTGCCGGCCGCGCCGCGACGCAGCCGGCCCCCGCCTATAGCGGCCTGCTCGATCCCGCATTGTCCGGCGGCAAGGCCGCGTCCTTCGCCCAGGGTACTCCCGCCCGTTCCGCCTTCCAGCCGGCGAAGCCGCCCGCGTCGTCGTCCTCCATCGCGGCCGCCGAGCCGGTGTTACCTCTGCCGCCGCAGCCACCGGTCACGCTGGCTGAGAAGGCGGCGCCGATGCCCATGCCGGTGCCGCGGCCCTTGGACCTGCTGCCGAAGGCTGAACCTCAGCCTCAGCCGCAGCCGCGAGTGGCGCAGCCGACTTCGCCTCGCCGCAACCGCACGGCTGCTGCGGCGCCGACGCCGGAGGACAACCGCAGCTTCTTCGAGAAGCTCTTCGGCGTGCAGAAGCAACAGCCGACAGGCACGGCGCTGGCCTATGCCGCGCCGCAGGACGACGTCATCGACCGCGGCCGCGTCGCCCGGCTCAGCCCCTCGGCCGGCACGCCGCCGCGCACCGCCGAGGCGGGCACCGCGATCTACGACATCAGCGCCAAGATGGTCTACATGCCCAATGGCGAGCGGCTCGAGGCGCATTCCGGCCTCGGCGAGATGATGGACGACCCGAGCTACGCCCACGTCCGGATGAAGGGCGTCACGCCGCCGCACACCTATACGCTGACCGAACGCGAGGCACTGTTCCACGGCGTGCGCGCCATCCGCCTGAACCCGGTCGGTGGCAGCGGCGCCATCCATGGCCGTGCCGGGCTGCTGGCGCACACCTATCTGCTCGGGCCGCGCGGCGATTCGAACGGCTGCATTTCCTTCAAGGATTACGAGCGCTTCCTGCAGGCCTTCCTGCGCGGCGAGGTGCGGCGCATCGTCGTGGTCGCAGGAAACGCCTAACTTCCGGCCGGCGCATCCGCCGCCGGCCGAGACCCGCGTTTTCATCACAACGCTGCATGCCGCAGGGCGTCCGTCTCACGCTACGCCGATAAAATATCCCGAGACCGATCACCGATATCGCATCCGATAGGATGCGCGGCGATCTAGGATGGGTGGCTGAAGCTCGCCAGCCGCGCATCCTTCATCAGGCTGAGGAAGTCGGCACCGCTGACATGCACCAATGTCCGGTGGTCGCCGCCTTCGAAATAGACCTCCTTGGCGTCGCCGAGGCTCTTGTCGAGGATCACCGGTACCTCATAGGCCGACCCGACCGGTGGGACGGCGCCGATGTCGCAATCGGAGAATAGCGAGCCGATCTCGTCCTCGGAGGCGAGGCCGAGCCGCCTCTCCATCACATCCTGCAAGCGCGAGAGCTCGATCCGGTGCGTGCTCGGCACGACAGCGAGGACATAGCCGGTCTCGTGATGGACGACGACCGATTTGGCCAGCTTGCTACCGGGAATATGGGCCGCCTGCGCCGCCTGGCTGCTGGTAGCCGTGCGATTATGGGCGACGGTGTCATAGGCGATGCCTCGGCCGTCGATATAGCTTTGGAGCTTTTTGGCGATGGTCATGATAGGCGCCCCTCTCTTGCGTGGTGACGCATCAGTGTTGCTATCCTCCTCCCATCGCTGGCGAAGTCAACGGCGTCGGGCGAGCCTGTTTAGCCAAATCCTGCCCGCGAAAGTCGCGACGCAGAGGACCGCCCCGCTTCCCAACAGGAGCCAGGTTGCCAGGCGCATGGCTCCGCTCTCCGCCGCCGGTGGCGCAGGTCAGCCCGCAGCCTTGGCCTTGGCCTTGCTCTTGGCTGGCGCCTTTTCTGCCTTCTCGGCCGGCGCCTTCTTGGCGGCCGCCTTCTTCGCCGGAGCCTTGGCTTTCGCGCCGGCGGCGGCCTTGGCCTTGCCCTTGGCGCCGCCCTTCGTCTCGGCCTTGGCGTTCGCCAGCTCGATCGCCTGCTCTAGCGTGATGCTCTCGGCCGCCATCGTCTTGGGCAATGTCGCGAAGATCTTGCCCCAGGCGACATAGGGGCCGTACTTGCCCGCCTTCACTTCGAGCGTGCCGCCGGCCGGATGCTCGCCGAGCGCCCGTCCCGGCGTCGCCGCGCCACCGCGCCGGCCACCTCCGCCGCTCTCCTTGGCGACGATCAGGTCGATGGCGCGGTTGCCGCCGAGTTCGAGGACATCGTCGTCCTTGTCGATATTGGCGTAGGTCTTGCCGTGCTGGACATAAGGTCCGTAGCGGCCGATGCCGACCAGGATCGGCTCGCCCGACTCGGGATGCTTCGCCACCTCGCGCGGCAGGGCGAGCAGCGCCAGCGCCTTCTCCAGCGTCACGCTGGCCGGGCTCATTCCCTTGGGCAGGCTGGAGCGCTTCGGCTTCTCGCCCTCGCCGAGCTGGATATAGGGGCCGAAGCGGCCGTCGCGCAGCGTCACTTCGAGGCCGGTCACCGGATCGGTGCCGAGCACGCGCACGCCGGGCGTGCCCTGGCCGCCCTCGGCGGAAGCCTCTCCCTCAGCCGCGGGGACGGAGAGCGGACGGGTGTAACGGCATTCGGGATAGTTCGAGCAGCCGACGAAGGCGCCGAACTTGCCGAGCTTGAGCGAGAGCTGGCCGTTGCCGCAATTTGGGCAGACGCGCGGATCGGAGCCATCGGCCTTCTGCGGGAAGATATAGTCACCGAGGATGCCGTTCAGCGCCTCCAGCACGTCGCCGACGCGCAGGTCCTTGGTCTCGCCGATGGAGGCGGTGAACTCTTCCCAGAACTGGCGCAGCAGCGCCTTCCAGTCGATCTCGGCGTTGGAGACGCGGTCGAGGTTTTCCTCGAGGTTCGCGGTGAAGTCGAACTCGACATAGCGCTTGAAGAAGCTCTCCAGGAACGCCGTCACCAGCATGCCCTTGTCCTCGGGCACGAGGCGCTTCTTCTCGATGCGGACATATTCGCGGTCGCGCAGGGTCGAGAGGGTCGCGGCATAGGTCGATGGCCGGCCGATGCCGAGCTCTTCCATGCGCTTGACGAGGCTGGCTTCCGAGAAGCGCGGCGGCGGCTCGGTGAAATGCTGGTCGGCGGCGATGGCGCGCTTCTCCAGCTTGTCGCCCGCCTTCATCGCCGGCAGCTTCTTGGAGTCCTCGTCTTCCTCGTCGTCGCGACTCTCCTGATAGAGCGTCAGGAAGCCGTCGAAGAGGACGACCTGTCCGGTGGCGCGCAGATCGAGATGGCGCGCGCCGACCTTCGCCGCGATGTCGACCGTGGTGCGCTCCATCTCGGCGGATTCCATCTGGCTCGCGATGGTGCGCTTCCAGATCAGCTCGTAGAGCTTCGCCTGCTCGGGTTCGAGCTGGCGCGCGACCATCGCCGGCAGCCGGCCGAGATCGGTCGGGCGGATCGCCTCGTGGGCCTCCTGCGCGTTCTTGGCCTTGACCGTGTACTTGCGGGGCACGTTGGGCACGTAGCGGTCGCCGAATTCCTTGCCGATGACGCGGCGGGCGGCGGCGATGGCCGACCCGTCCATGTCGACGCCGTCGGTTCGCATATAGGTGATGAGGCCGACCGTCTCGCCGCCGATGTCGACGCCTTCGTAGAGGCGCTGGGCGAGCTGCATCGTCCGCGCTGGAGCCAGGCCGAGCTTGCGCGAGGCCTCCTGCTGCAGCGTCGAGGTCTGGAAGGGCGGGTAGGGGTGGCGCTTGACCGGCTTGGCCTCGACCTCGCTCACGGTGAAGAGAGCCGTTTCCAGCGCTTCCTTGAAGGCCTTGGCCTCCTCGGCGTTGCCGATGTCGAGCCGGGCGATCTTCTTGCCGTCGGCGCCGACGAGCCGGGCTTCGAAGGTCTGGCCGGATTCTGTGGCGAGCGTCGCCACCAGGGACCAGTATTCGCGCGCCCGGAAGGCCTCGATCTCACGCTCGCGGTCGCAGACGAGGCGCAGGGCCACCGACTGCACGCGGCCGGCCGAACGGGCGCCCGGCAGCTTGCGCCAGAGCACCGGCGAAAGGGTGAAGCCGACGAGATAGTCGAGCGCGCGGCGTGCCAGATAGGCATCGACCAGCGCCTGGTCGATGGCGCGCGGATTGGCCAATGCCTTCTGCACTGCGTCCTTGGTGACGGCGTTGAAGGTGACGCGCTCGACCGGGATGCCCTTCAGCACCTTCTTCTGATTGAGCGCCTCCAGCACGTGCCAGGAGATGGCCTCGCCCTCGCGATCCGGGTCGGTGGCGAGGATGAGCTTCTCGGCGCCCTTCACGGCGCGCGCGATCTCGGAGACCTGCTTGGCGCCGCGGCCCTCGATTTCCCATTTCATGGCGAAATCGTTGTCGGGCTCGACCGAGCCGTCCTTGGCCGGCAGGTCGCGGATATGCCCGAACGAGGCGATGACCTCGTAGTCGGAGCCGAGATATTTATTGATCGTCTTGGCCTTGGCCGGCGACTCGACGACGAGGAGCTTCATGATTTTCGTGTCTCGATAACGGCTCTGATCAGAGCGCGGAGCCGGCCCTAACGGACGGTTCCGCGACCCGCAAGACCGCTGCGGTTCGGATGATGCGCGCGAAAGTGGTTCAGCGGGCGGGCCGTGTCAAACGGCGATTGCGCTTTGCGTGTTGCACGGGACCGTTTAGGGCCATTCTCCGGCTTGGGCTACGAAATGGGGAGGCGAGCGTGTCTTCGCAAGCACAGATCAGGCGCCGGACGGCGTTGGACATCCGCAACCGCAAGGGGGCGGAGCCGATCGTCTCCCTGACCGCCTATACGGCGCCGATGGCGGCGCTGGCCGATCGCCATTGCGATTTCCTGCTGGTCGGGGATTCGCTCGGCATGGTCGTACATGGCCTCGACAGCACCGTGCCGGTCACGCTGGAGATGATGATCCTGCACGGACAGGCGGTGATGCGCGGCTCGCAGCGCGCACTGGTCGTCGTCGACATGCCGTTCGGCAGCTATGAGGAAAGCCCGGAGCAGGCTTTCCGTAACGCAGCCCGCGTCATGCGGGAGACCGGCTGTGGCGCGGTGAAGCTCGAAGGCGGGCAGCGCATGGCGAAGACCATCGCCTTCCTGGTGGAGCGCGGCATCCCCGTGATGGCCCATGTTGGGCTGACTCCGCAGGCGGTCAACGTGCTCGGCGGCTTCAAGGCGCAGGGGCGCAGCCGGGCCGAGTGGCCGGCGATTGCCGCCGATGCCGCGGCGGTGACGGAAGCCGGCGCCTTCGCCGTGGTGCTGGAAGCGGTGGCCGAGCCGCTTGCGGCCGAAATAGCGGCCAGAATCGCGATCCCTACCATCGGCATCGGAGCCTCCGCCGCCTGCGACGGCCAGGTGCTCGTGCTCGACGACATGCTCGGCCTGACCGGGCGCGTGCCGAAATTCGTCAAGCTCTTCGGCAGCCTTGCCGAGGATGTCGACAAGGCCGTGGCGGATTACGCTGCCGAGGTTCGGGCCCGGCGCTTTCCGGGGCCCGAACACGTCTATTCGGTGAAGGATTGAGCGCGAACCAGGCGAACGCGGCGCGCTCTCAGCTTTGCGCCGCCAGCAGGCGGTCGATGAAGCCTTCGGTCGAAGCTCCGTTGATCCAGCGCAGCACGGCGACGATGTCGCGCTCGGGCTCGACCCAGATCACGTTGCTGCCGGCGCCGAGCGCCGAGAAGGCGGTCTCGGGAACCCCCGGTCGCGCGGCCGGGCCGCGCGCCAGCCACCAGAGATAGCCGTAATTGCCCAGCGTCGGGGAGGGGCTCAGCATCCGCTCGACCCAGGCCTGCGAAAGGAGCTGGCGGCCGTTCCACGCGCCCTTGCGGCCGATCAGCAGCCCGAAGCGGGCATGGTCGCGTGCGCCGATGTAGAGCCCGCCGCCCCAATGCCCGCCTCCAGGCACCGACTGGATCTCGCGTCCGTCGATCGTGACGGTGGATGTGCTGTAGCCCTGCCACTGCCAGTCCGGCGA
Source organism: Allobosea sp. 05T438 (assembly GCF_056396025.1). Classification (NCBI taxonomy): domain Bacteria; kingdom Pseudomonadati; phylum Pseudomonadota; class Alphaproteobacteria; order Hyphomicrobiales; family Alloboseaceae; genus Allobosea; species Allobosea sp. 05T438. The sequence goes on along the minus strand of NZ_JBFTKQ010000017.1, from coordinate 43,847 downwards.
GGCGCCGATCGGGTCCATGATCCGCTCGCGCAGCACCTCCGGCAGCGGCCGGCGGAAGCGCTGGAGCAGGGCGTAGCTCAGCACGTTCACCCGCACGTCGTTGTATTCGTAAAAGCTGCCGGGCTCGCGCAGTTCGCGGCGCTGGCCCTTGCGGCTGTTGTCGGCACCGGGGCCGATCTGGCGGTTGTGATCGACCTGGTCGGACTTGCCGAATAGCTCGCCCTGCCATTCGCTCGACTGCTGCAGCAGATGGCGCCAGGTGATGGCGCCATTGTGGGGGCCAGCGAAGGCGGAATCGTCGACGCTCTTGCCGACCGGCTCCTCGACGTCCCGGATCAGCCCATCGTCGAAGGCGATGCCGGCGAGTACGGACAGATAGCTCTTGGCGATCGAGAAGGTCATGTCGGTGCGGCTGGTGTCGCCCCATTCGGCAACGATGCGCCCACCCTTCAGGATGAGCCCAGCCGGGCCGCCGCGCTCGCGGACCGGCCCGACGATCTCCGTCCAGGGACCCGTCTCATTCCACTCGACATTTCCGACATAGCTGCCGTCCGGATAGTAGAGGCTGCGGGGCCAGGGGCTTTCGTGATCCTGGGCAAAGGCGACCGCTGCCGCGAGCCTGCTGACGTCGAGGCCGGCCTCGGCCGGGGGGAGGGCTTCCCATTCGATGCCGTGAGACGCTGGAACAAAGGCGGTCGTGGAGGCGGACAAGGCTTGATCCCTTCGGCAAAACGTGGGGAGCGAACGGCGAGGCATCTGACCTAGCGCCAATCGGAAGCAAGCTCCACCGCTGCACACGGCATGACTGCCTTTCTCTATTCGGGCGGCTTGCGCCGGGGGCGAGTCGCGCCTAAACAGCGACCTTCAAATGACATCGCCAGCCCCGCTCTATCCGCACCGCCACCTGCTCGGCATCGAGGGGTTGTCCCATCTCGACATAGAGGGGCTGTTGGACCGGGCCGAGGCCTATGTCGCGCTCTCCCGGCAGGTCGAGAAGAAGACGGCGACGCTGCGCGGCCGCACCCAGATCAACCTGTTCTTCGAGCCCTCGACCCGCACGCAGGCCTCCTTCGAGCTTGCGGGAAAGCGACTGGGCGCCGACGTGATGAACATGTCCGTCGCGTCGTCCTCGGTGAAGAAGGGCGAGACGCTGATCGACACTGCCGCGACCCTCAACGCGATGCGGCCGGACATCATCGTGGTGCGGCACCACGCTGCCGGCGCGGTCAACCTGCTCGCCCGCAAGGTGAGCTGCTCGGTGGTCAATGCCGGTGACGGCGCTCACGAGCACCCGACGCAGGCGCTGCTCGACGCACTGACGATCCGCCGCAACAAGGGCCGCATCCAGGGGCTGACCGTGGCGATCTGCGGCGACATCCTGCATTCGCGCGTCGCCCGCTCCAACATCATCCTGCTCAACGCGCTCGGCGCCAAGGTGAGGCTGATCGCGCCTTCCACCCTGATGCCGGCGGGCATCGAGCGCATGGGCGTCGAGCTCTATACCGATATGAGCAAAGGGCTCGAAGGCGCTGATATCGTGATGATGCTGCGTCTGCAGCTCGAGCGGATGCACGGTGCCTTCGTGCCATCCTCGAAGGAGTATTTCCGCTATTACGGCCTCGATCGCGAGAAGCTCGAGCGCGCCGCGCCCGATGCGCTGGTGATGCATCCGGGACCGATGAACCGCGGCGTCGAGATCTCGTCGGAAGTGGCTGATGGCGCGCAGTCGCTGATCCGCGAGCAGGTCGAGATGGGTGTTGCCGTCCGCATGGCCGTGCTCGATGCCCTCGCCCAGCATCTGCCGAATATCTGAGCGTGGCGGGACCGAACATGGCTGAAACGCAGGATATCGCGATCGTCAACGCGCTCCTCATCGACCCGGCGTCCGGGCGCGAGGGCAAGGGTTCCGTCTTGCTGAGCGGCGGCGCCGTCGCCTCGGTCGCATGGGGGGCTGACCCCGCGACGGGCGAGGGCGTGCGCCGCATCGACGCGAAGGGGCAGGTGCTGACGCCGGGCCTGATCGACCTGCGCGCTTTCCTCGGCGAGCCCGGCGCCGAATTCCGCGAGACGCTCGGCTCGGGCTCGCAGGCGGCTGCCGCGGGCGGCGTCACCACCATCGTCTGCCGGCCGGATACGGACCCGCCGATCGACGATCCCGCCATCATCGACTTCCTGAAGCGCCGTGCCCGCGACAAGGCGATCGTCAACGTGCTGCCCTGCGCCGCCTTGACCAAGGGGCTGGAAGGCCGGGAGATCACCGAATTCGGCCTGCTTCTAGAGGCCGGAGCGGTCGCGTTCGGCGACGGCGCCAGGGCCTTGCGCAACCCGCAGGTGATGCGCCGCGCCATGATCTACGCCCGCAACTTCGACGCGCTGATCATGAACCATGTCGAGGACCCGGAACTGCGCGGTTCCGGCGTGATGAACGAGGGCGAATTCGCCAGTCGCAAGGGCCTGCCCGGCATCCCGCTCGAGGCCGAGACGGTGATGCTGGAACGCGACATCCGCCTCGCCCGCGCCACCGGCGCCCGCTATCACGCCGCGATGATCTCCTGCGCGGAATCGGCTGAACTCGTACGCCGCGCCAAGCAGGACGGCGCCCGCATCACCTGCGGCGTCTCCATCAACAATCTCACCCTCAACGAGAACGACGTCGGCGACTACCGGACCTTCTGCAAGGTCTCGCCGCCGCTTCGCCGCGAGGATGATCGCCTCGCTCTGGTCGCCGCGCTCGCCGAAGGCGTGATCGACGCTGTCGTCTCCGACCATGATCCGCAGGACGTCGAGACCAAGCGCCAGCCCTTCGCCGAGGCAGCGGACGGCGCGCTCGGCATCGAGACCATGCTTTCGGCCGCGCAGCGGCTGGTGCAGGCGGGCCATATCGGGCTGCCCCAGCTTCTCGCCGCCCTGTCGGCGCGGCCGGCCGCCTTGCTCGGCCTGCCATCGGGCCGGCTTGCTCCGGGTGCTCCTGCCGACCTCGTCCTGTTCGACCCCGAGGCGCCGTTCGTCGTCGACAAGCGCAAGCTCAAGTCGCGCGCCAAGAACTCGCCCTTCGACGAGGCTCGCCTGGAAGGCATCGTAGCCGCGACGATCGTCGCCGGGCGGGTGGTGTATGAGGGCGAGCCGGGCTAGATCGCCGCGCGTCCTTCCGGACTCAAAGTGGCAATCTATCTCTTTGCCGTAGCATCGGATTTGCCCGAAAAGTGGATTCCACTTTTCGGTCCGATGTTCTAGGCTGCCCGTGGACTGTGGGGAATAGGGCGGTATGACCGATGTTCTGAACTGGAGCCTTTCCGGCTCCGCAACGCTGATCGCGCTCGTCGTCGGCTATCTCTTCGGCTCGATTCCCTTTGGCATCATCCTGACGCGGCTGGCGGGAGGGCCGGATCTGCGCAGCATCGGCTCCGGCAATATCGGCGCGACCAATGTCCTGCGTACCGGCAACAAGAAGCTCGCGGCCGCTACCCTCGTCGGCGACATGCTGAAGGGCACGGCGGCGGTCATCGTCGGCGCGCGCCTGCTCGGCGGGCCGGAAGCGGCGCTGGCGGCGGGCATCGGCGCCTTTCTCGGCCATCTCTTCCCGGTCTGGGTCGGCTTCAAGGGCGGCAAGGGCGTGGCGACCTATCTCGGCGTGCTGATCGGCGTGAAGGCCTCGATTGCGCTCGTCTTCGCCGCGGTCTGGCTGAGCGTCGCCTATCTCTCGCGCTACTCCTCCCTCTCGGCGCTGGTGGCCAGCCTGCTGACGCCGCTGCTGCTCTGGTTCTGGGCTGGCATGCACCAAGCGGCCATCGTCATGGCCATCCTGACCGTGCTGCTCTGGATTATGCACCGAACCAATATCGCCCGGCTTCTGGCCGGGCGCGAAGGCAAGATCGGCCAGAAGGGCTGAGAGCTGAACATGGCTGGCATCGTCCTCTCCGATCGCCAGCGCCTCGATTGGCTGAGGCTGATCCGCAGCGAGAGCATCGGCCCGCGCAGCTTCCGTTCCCTGATGAACCGTTTCGGCGGGGTTGGTGCTGCGCTCGAGGCCTTGCCCGACCTCGCGCGACGAGCAGGCCGTCCAATCCGCATCTGCCAGCCCGCCGAGGCGGAACGCGAGATCGAGGCGCTGCGACGTCTCGGCGGCTGCCTGATCGCGCTCGGCGAAGCGGAGTACCCCGTACCGCTGCGGGCGATCGATTCGGCGCCGCCGCTGATCGCGGTGCTCGGGCAGGTGTAGTCTCTCCAGAGGCCGGCGGTCGCCCTCGTCGGTTCCCGCAATGCCTCCGCGGCAGGAATGAAGTTCACCGGCCGGCTGGCGCGCGAGCTCGGCGAGGCCGATTTCGCCATTGTCTCGGGGCTCGCCCGCGGCATCGACACGGCAGCCCACCAGGCCAGCCTCGATACTGGCACGATCGCCGTGCTCGCTGGCGGGCTCGATGAAATCTATCCGCCGCAAAACATCCCTCTGGCGGAACGCATCGCCGAGCAGGGCGCCATCGTCAGTGAGATGCCGCTCGGCTGGGTCGCAAGGGCGCGCGATTTCCCCCGGCGTAACCGGCTGGTTTCCGGCCTCTCGCTCGGCACTGTGGTGGTCGAGGCGGCACGTCGCTCTGGCTCGTTGATCACGGCGCGCTTCGCCAACGAGCAGGGCAGGTTGGTCTTTGCCGTGCCGGGCTCGCCGCTCGATCCACGTGCCGAAGGCGGGAACCATCTGATTCGGGAGGGAGCGACGCTTTGCGCCGACACGGCGCATGTCATCGAGGCGCTCGCGCCGTTGCGCCGGCAGGACCCGGCCTCCTGGCTGGAGCGCTCGGCGCTGCGGGAGGCCGCCGGCGAACCGGCGAGCGAGGCGATGTGGGATGAACTCGATCTGCCGGAGGTGGCGCCGGCGCCGGGGTTCATCCGACATGAAGGGGATTTCGATCCCCCGCCATCGGCCGAGAAGGTCAAGAGGGCTGCCTTGCAGCCAGGTCTCGGGCGCCTCGTGCTGGAATTGCTGGGACCGACGCCAATCGCGCTCGATGACCTCGTCCGCGCGAGCGGTCATGCCGCGCGCGAGATCAACCGGGTACTGGTCGAACTGGAAATCGAAGGGCAAGTGCGCCGTCACCCCGGAGGGGCGTTGTCGCGGGCGCGCTTCTGACCTGCTTCGTGTTCGGATGGCTGAGGTCTACCGGTCCTTGCCGTTCGATTTGATCAGGCGCTCGATTTCGGCGGACGCCTCGATCCGCGTCATCTCCAGGAAGTAGGACAAGGTCTCGAGCTTCGTGCCGCGCGCCATGCCTCGCAGCTCGGCTGCCATGCTCTCGATGAAGGATGCAGCCTCCAGCGCGGTCATCGGTCGATCGGGAATGGTGTCGTCCTGCTCGTCGAGGTCCGGTTCGGGCGGAACCAGCTTTCGCGCCTTCGGCTTCATGCGCATGGATTCCCTCGTCTGGCAGGCACGGAACTCGTTCGCAGGCGTTCCCTTACGATATGCAATTATAAATTGTATTCTCTTGAAAATTTCAAGCTCTGCTTGCTTACGTCAGCAGGAGTACGGCGACTGGAAGCGTTGCGAGCGCCAGCAGGGTTTGAAGGGTTGTGATCTCGGCCATGAGCGGTGCGTCGCCGCCGAGATCGCGGGCGAGGAAATAGGCGGCTGTCGCGGTAGGGACGGCGCCGGCGACGATCGTCATGGTCAGGGCCGGGCCGGTGACGCCGAACCAGCCGGCATAGAGCCACGCCGCCAGCGGCATCACCGCGAGCTTCAACCCGGCCGCGACCCAATGGGCCAGGCGAGGGCGCGCAAGGCGATTGAGATCGAGCGCAGAGCCTACGACCAGCAGGCCGATGCCGAGGGAAGCCCGCCCCAGGACGTCGAGATAGCCGGTGAAAGCCGAAGGCAGCAGCCACTGGACCTGATTGAGGGCAAGGCCCACGGCAGAGGACCAGATGAAGGGGTTGTACAGGATCGAGCGCACTGTGCCGCCAACGCTCATTGGTTTGCCGTTGGCAAAGCGCGCGAGGACGACGACGCACATGACGTTGAGCAAGGGGATCATCGCGGCGACGGCGATCGCCATCAGAGTCGCGCCGTTGCGGCCTTGCAGACCGGCGGCGAGCGCCAGTGCGACGAAGGTGTTCCAGCGGACCGAGCCTTGGAAAATCGAAGTGAAGGCGGGCCCGCCGATGCCCGCTCGGGCCAGGAGCGGCCGAGTCACGAGCAGAAGCGCAGCGACGCTGAGAATGGCAAGGACGAGGCTCGCCCCCATGGCAACGACCGGGACGCTGCGCAGATCGGCCATGGCGAGGGTATGGATGACGACGGCCGGGAAAAGGACCTGATAAGTCAGGCGCTCGACGCCCAGCCAATGCGAGGGCGAAACGAGGTTACGGACTTTCAGGACCCACCCTGTCGCGATGACAAGGAAAACGGCGATCAGGCTATCGAGCATGGCAGGCCGGCAAAGTGGGGCAGGAACAACGGAACCCGTCATCGGTTGAAGCGACAAGGATCAAACGATCCTGTTCCATGGCGGCCCACAGCCGGCAAGGGTGTTGACGGAGAGGCGTTGTGTCCGTGCCGCAATGCTGCCGCGATTGGTTCAGGTCGCATTCAACCGGATCGAGCGAACCTGTCTTCATGGTTCGGGGCGGTCCCGAGAAAGGAGATGCCGTCATGATCTCTCTGGGTAAGAAGTTCGCCGTCGCGCTGGCTGCCGCAGGTTTGGCGGTGAGCAGTTACGCGGTTCCCGCTATGGCGAAGGAGCAGCGCCTCTTCGATGCGGCGCGGCTCGACAAGGCGCAGGCCGGATATACCCAGTATTACCGCGGCTACCGCGGTGGGTACCGCGGCGGCTACTACGGCTATCGCGGCCCGTCGCGCGGCGCTGCGATCGCGGGGGCCGTTGGCCTCGGTATCCTCGGCGCGGCGGCTGTCGCGGCGAACAACCGGGCCTATGCGGCACCGTACTACGATGAAGGCTACTACGCGGCTCCGCCGCCGCCGGTCTATGCTTATCCGCAGCGCTACTATGCGCCCTACGGCTATTATGCGCCGTATGATTTCCGCGATCATCGCTGAGGTCGCGGCCTGAAGTGCCTTGCAAGGCCCGCGCAATCTGCGCGGGCCTATTTTTGTGGGGTTGTCAGGGAAATCTTCGCGATTGAACGCCAGAACGACAGCGTCACATATGTTTGGAAGGCTGAGGTATCACTGAAATGGCGTCCCTTCGAAATGCTCTGATCGCCGGGCTGGGGTTGGCGATGGTCGGCTGGGCCGGTGTTCAGCCCGCCGCAGCGCAATATTACGCCGGCCCGAACTATGATCGCTCCTATGAGCGTCGATCCGGCGATGGCTATGGGCGCCGTGGCTACGGGCGCAACGACGCTCGCACGGATTGGCGCGACGACCGCCGCGGTTCCGGCCGCGACGATGCCCGCGGAGACTGGGGCAATGATCGCCGGCCCAGCTTCGACGGCGGCCGCCGCCAGCAGGACCCGATGGCGGGCATGACGATGGAAGAGCGGAAGCGCGCCATCAAGAACGAGCGCGAAGCGCAGAAGAAGGCGTTCAAGCGCGGGATTCTGTTCAACTGAGCTGTCCGGGAAGCCGCCTCAGTCTTCGTCGAGGCGGTTTTTCAATGGAGCTCGTCTTGCTCGCCTTCGAGCGGAGCGAGCCGGCCCAGCCTGTCGAGCGCTCCCTGCAGGATGTAGGCGGCTGCCATCTTGTCGACGACCGCCGCGCGCTTGGCGCGCGAGGCGTCGGCATCGAGCAGCGTGCGTGTCACGGCCATCGTCGACATCCGCTCGTCCCAAAACACGATCGGCAGATCGGTGAGGGGGGCGAGGTTGCGCACGAAGGCGCGGGTGGACTGCACGCGCGGCCCCTCCGTGCCGTCCATGTTGAGCGGCAGGCCGATCACCAGCCCCGCGATCTGGTGCTTTTGAGCAATCTTCAGCAGCGCGGCTGCGTCGAGCCCGAACTTCACCCGCTGGATTGTCTCCAGCGGCGTCGCGATCTGCCGCTCCAGATCGGAGAGCGCCAGACCGATCGTCTTGGAGCCGAGATCGAGACCGAGCAGGCGCGCATGCGCCGGCAGGTCGAGGAAGGCTTCGAGTGGGACTACGGCGCTGGTCATGGCATGGCGGTATCACGCGCCGGGCTGTCTCGCGAGCGATACCTGTTTCGATGCATGCGAGGAATGGCGGGTTTCCGCTTCCTGTAGCGCGGAAGTCATCGCGCATCGTCGGCCGTCGCGCTATACGCGCCGGCTATCGGATTTTTCCGAAAAAGGATGCCTCCCGTGCCGGCGCGGATCTCGCTGCAAGTTCCCGACAAGTCCCTGCTCGACGCCTATCAGGCGGCCTTGCGCGGCGGCTGGTCGCCGAACACGACGCGCAACGTCGCACCCGAGCAACTCGCCGCGATCGCTGCCGATCCCGACGCCTTCCTCGCTGAGACTCGTGGAGGCCCCGGCCGCGTCAAGCTGCCGGATGGCCGCGAGGTCGATCGCATTCCCGGCCCGACACGCTGGATCTTCGCCGAGGACCGGCCGGAGCGGCCCTTCATCGGCTCGATCAACCTGCGCTGGCAGGAGGATGCCGAAGGCAGGGCTGTGTTCGCCTTGCCCGAGCATGTGCTCGGGCATATCGGCTACGCCATCCTGCCGGCCTTCGCCGGCCGTGGTTATGCCACCGCCGCGCTCGCTGCGATGCTCAGCGTCGCGCGCGAGGCCGGGCTGCCGGAAATTTCCATCACCTGCGACGTCGAGAACCACGCCTCGCGCCGCATCATCGAGAAGAACGGCGGCCGGCTGGTCGAGACTTTCGTCGCGCCGCTCTATAGCCCCGATCCACGCCTTCGTTTCATCGTCAGCACCGCCCCATGACCGACATCGTCATCACCGAATTCATGGACGACACCGCTGTCGCCAATCTCAAGGCGCGCTTCGCGGTCCACTACGATCCCGAGCTCTATGCCAGCCCGGACGAGATGGCGCGGCTCGTCGCCGACGTCCCGGCCGTGATCGTGCGCAACCAGACTCAGGTCCGCGGCAAGGTGCTGGAGGCGGCGAGGGCGCTGAAGGTGATCGGCCGCCTCGGCGTCGGCCTCGACAATCTCGACATGGAAGCCTGCGCGGCTCGCGGCATCCGCGTCTTCCCGGCGACCGGCGCCAACAGCCTGTCCGTCGTCGAATATGTCATCGGTACGACAATGACCCTGCTGCGCGGCGCATATTTCGCCAATGCCGCGATGGTCTCCGGCGAATTCCCCAAGACCAAGTTGATCGGCCGCGAGATCGCCGGCAAGCTGATGGGCCTCGTCGGCTTCGGCGCCATCGCACGCGACGTCGCTCATCATGCCCGCGCTGTTGGAATGGAGGTCGCCGCCTTTCATCCGCGCCTGCCTGCCGACGACCCGGCCTGGAGCGGCGTCCGGCGGCTGGAACTCGACGAATTGCTGGCAGAGGCCGACGTCATCAGCCTGCATGTCCCGCTGACCTCGGAAACCCGCGGCATGATCGACGCGAAGGCCTTCACCCGCATGAAGCCGGATGCCATCCTGATCAACACCGCGCGCGGCGGCATCATGGACGAGGTGGCTTTGGTCAAGGCCCTTAAGGCCGGCAAGCTCGGCGGCGCGGCGATCGATGTCTATGAGCAGGAGCCGCTCGGCAAGGACGCGGCCAAGGTCTTCGCGGGTGCGCCCAACCTGATCCTGACCCCGCATATCGCCGGCAACACGGTGGAATCGAACGGCCGCGTCTCCGGCCTCGTCGCCGAGAAGGTCATGGCGGCGCTGGAGGAGAGGATCTAGCGGCGGGTTGGTGTCATTCTCGGGCGCAGCGAAGCGCAGACCCGAGAATCTCAGGACGGGAAGACGGCGGTTTCCAAGATGCTCGGGTCAAGCCCGAGCATGACGTCGCGAAGCTTCACACGAAATCGAAGCGATCGACATCGACGAGCCCCTTGTCGGTGATCTTGAGGTGCGGAATCACCGGCAGCGTCAGGAAGGCCACCTGCAGGAAGGGCTCGGCCAGCACGACGCCGAGCGCCTTCGCCGCGGCGCGCAAGTCTTCCAGATCGTGGCGCACAGCCTCGAAGGGCTGCTCGCTCATCAGCCCGGCGACCGGCAGCGCCAGCTCCGCGGTGACCTTGCCATCATCCGCCACGGCGAAGCCGCCGCCGATCTCGATCAGCCGGTTGGCCGCCGCCGCCATCGACGCATCGTCCACCCCAACCACGCAGAGATTGTGGCTGTCATGCCCGACCGAGGAGGCGATGGCGCCGCGCTTCATACCGAAGCCGTGGACGAAGCCGGTGGCGATGCCGCCGTTCTTGCCGTGACGCTCGACGACGGTGACCTTGATCGCATCCAGCGCGAGATCGGGCAGCGCTTCGCCATCGCGCGAGGGCAGGGACATCGACAACCGCTCGGTGATGATCCGCCCCGGCACCACCCCGATCACCGGCGTCTCGCCGTCCCGGGCCTGGGCCCGGAAGGATGCCGGCGTGACAGGCCGGCACTTCACGCTGCCGAGCCCGACCGGCGCGATGCTTCTGCGATCCGCGAACAGCGCCTCCTCCACCAGCCGGCCGCCCGTCAGAACCTGCTTCACCGAGCAGGCGGCGAGGTCTTCGACCAGCACGATATCGGCGCGTTTGCCCGGCCCGATGAAGCCGCGGTCGAACAGCCCGAAATTCCGCGCCGCCGAGAGCGAGGCGATGCGGTAGGTCGCCAGCATATCCGCGCCCTCCGCGATGGCGGTGCGGATCATGTAGTCGAGATGGCCTTCCTCGCCGATGTCGAGCGGGTTGCGATCATCGGTGCAGAAGGCGAGGAAGGGCGAGGCATCGCGCGAGATCAGCGGGATCAACTGATGCAGGTCCTTCGAGACCGAGCCCTCGCGGATCAGGATTGCCATGCCCTTGGCGAGCTTTTCGCGGGCTTCGTCGGCGGTCGTCGTCTCGTGGTCGGTGCGGATGCCGGCGGCGAGATACGCGTTGAGGTCCATGCCGCGCACCAGGGGTGCGTGGCCGTCGATATGGCGATGGGAGAAGGCCTCCAGCTTGGCGAGGCAAGCGGGATCGCGATGGATCACGCCGGGGAAGTTCATGAACTCGGCGAGCCCGATCACCTTCGGATGGTCCATCATCGGTGTCAGATCGCCGGCCTCGAGCCGGGCGCCGGCGGTTTCCAGATGGGTGGCCGGCACGCAGCTCGACAAATTGACGCGCAGATCCATCCGCATCGCCTCGGCGCAGGCGAGGAAATAGCGGATGCCCTCGGCTCCTAGCACGTTCGATATCTCGTGCGGATCGCAGATCGCAGTGGTGACCCCATGCGGCAGGACGCAGCGTTCGAATTCGAGCGGCGTCACCAGCGAGGATTCGATATGCAGATGCGTGTCGATGAAGCCGGGCACGGCGATGAGGCCCTTGGCGTCGATGACGCGCTTGCCTTCGTAGTTGCCATAGGTCCCGACGATGGTGTCGCCGCAGATGGCGATGTCGCTGTCGACCAGCGCACCAGTGACGAGATCGAGAAGCTTCGCGCCCTTGATGACGAGATCGGCCGGCTCGTCGCCATGGCCCTGGGCGATCCGGCGGGCGAGTGTGGCGGCGTCGGTCATGGGGATATTTCTGTCTGGCATCATCGCACGAACCTGCACGGGCTGTTCCAGCTTGTCGATACTTCCTCAACGCGGGTCATCCCGGGCAAGCGGCGAAGCCGCGCCGACCCGGGATCCATGCCGGAACCTTCTGAGTTGTCTGCCGAGCCCGTTCTTGTCAGATTCCGGCATGGATCCCGGGTCTACGCTTCGCTGCGCCCGGGATGACCCGCATGTGGGGTGGGGATGTGGTTCTATATTCTCGCAAGCCAAAAGAACGGCACGCTCTATGTCGGTGTGACCAATCAACTATCCCGCCGCGTCGAGGAGCATCGGGGCGGCCGCGGTTCAGAATTTGCGAGACGTTATGGCGTCACGCGCCTGGTCTATGCTGAGCACTACGACGATCCCGCGGAAGCCATTGCCCAGGAAAAGCGCGTCAAGCATTGGCAGCGGAATTGGAAGGTCGCTCTCATCGAACGTGCCAACCCCGATTGGAATGATCTATATCCGATCACGCATCTTGATTGACCCGTACGTTTCCGGAGCCTTCGCATGAAACTCACCTGGTACGGCCACTCCGCCTTCCGCGTCGACATCGACGGCGCCGCCATCCTGATCGACCCGTTCTTCACGGGGAATCCAGCCTTCGAGGGCGATATCGCCGCGATCTCCAAGGGCGTGAGCCACATCGTCGTCACCCACGGCCATGGCGACCATGTCGGCGATACGCTCGACATCGCCGGCAAGACCGGCGCGACCGTCATCACCAACTACGATCTCGCCATGCATCTGGCCTCGCAAGGGCTGAAGAGCTTCCAGCCGATGAATACCGGCGGCACGGTCGACCTCGGCCCGTTCAGCGTCACGCTTGTCCGCGCCGATCACTCGGCCGGTATGGGCGAGGGCGGCGTCAACGTTCCGGTCGGCAGCGCCAACGGCGCGATCATCAAGGCCAGGGGTGAGAAAGCGCTCTGGCATATGGGCGACACCGACATCTTCTCCGACATGGCCCTGCTCAGCGAGATCCATGGCGTCGAGGCCTGCATCTGCCCGATCGGCGACCGCTTCACCATGGGCGGCAAGGTCGCCGCGCTCGCCATGACCCGCTTCGTCAAGCCGAAGGTGGCGATCCCCAGCCATTACGGCACCTTCCCGATCATCGACCAGAACGCCGACACCTTCGTCGCTGGCATGCAGGGCAGCGGCATCGAGGTCGTCCTGCCGAAGAAGGGCGAGGCTTTCGCGATCTGATCTCGCCGTCGTTCTCCGCCGGAGCGCAACGGAGAGCCAAGAATCTCTGAATAGAGAGATGGTCGGGGCAAGCCCGACCATCACGCGCTTCGTCTTAGCCCTTACTTACGCGCCGCCATCTGCTATAGCGCGGCGAACCGTTTCCGGCGCCAGCAGCGCCTTTGTCAGGAGTCCGCCATGTCGGTCGATCTCGCCACCGTCAAACGCGTCGCGCATCTCGCGCGCATCGCCGTGCCGGAGGCCGATCTGCCCAAGCTGCAAGGCGAGCTCAACGCCATTCTCGGCTTCGTCGAGCAACTCAACGAGGTGAATGTTGACGGCGTCGAGCCGATGACCTCGGTGACGCCGATGGCGATGAAGCAGCGCGAGGACGTGGTGAACGACGGCGAGATCGCCGACATGATCGTCGCCAACGCCCCGGTTTCCGAGGACAACTATTTCATGGTGCCGAAGGTGATCGAATAAGCGCGAGGCGCGCCTGTTCGATCATCCCGGAGGCGAAGCGCCATCCGGGATCGCCATCCGCATGCAGAACGGAATTGAAACCGTGACCGATCTCACCCGCCTGACGCTGACCGAGGCCCGCGACGGCCTGAAAGCCAAGACCTTCTCTGCGACCGAGCTCGCGAAGGCCCATATCGCCGCCGTCGAGAAGGCGCGCGCCCTCAATGCCTATGTGCTGGAGACGCCGGAGCATGCCCTGAAGCAGGCCGCCGCTTCCGACGAGAAGCTTGCCAAGGGGCAGGGCGGACCGCTCGAGGGCCTGCCGCTCGGCATCAAGGACCTGTTCGCGACCGAGGGCGTGCGTACCACCGCCTGCTCGAACATCCTCGGCAATTTCGTACCGGCCTATGAGTCGACCGTCTCCAGCCAGCTCTGGCGCGACGGCGCGGTGATGCTCGGCAAGCTCAACAACGACGAATTCGCCATGGGCTCGTCGAACGAGACCTCGGCTTTCGGCAATGTCGTGAACCCGTGGCGCCGTGAGGGCTCCAATGTCGGAGCCGGGCAGGGTGGGGCCGTCGAGGGCAACCACCTCGTGCCGGGCGGCTCGTCGGGCGGTTCGGCCGCGGCCGTCGCCGCCGATCTCTGCCTTGCCGCGACCGCGACCGACACCGGCGGCTCGATCCGCCAGCCGGCCGCCTTCACCGGTACGGTCGGCATCAAGCCGACCTATGGCCGCTGCTCGCGCTGGGGTATCGTCGCCTTCGCCTCCTCGCTCGACCAGGCTGGGCCGATCGGCAAGAGCGTGCGCGACTGCGCCGTGATGCTGCGTTCGATGGCGGGACATGATCCGAAGGACACGACCTCGGTCAATACGCCTGTGCCTGACTACGAGATGTCTGTCGGCCGCTCTGTGAAGGGCATGAAGATCGGCATTCCCCGTGAATACCGGCTCGAGGGTCTGAACCCCGAGATCGACGCACTCTGGCAGAAGGGCATCGAATGGCTCAAGGCCGCCGGCGCCGAGATCGTCGAGATCTCGCTGCCGCATACGAAATACGCGCTGCCGGCCTACTACATCGTCGCGCCGGCCGAGGCCTCCTCGAACCTCGCCCGCTATGACGGCGTCCGCTACGGCCTGCGCGAGCAGGGCAAGGACATCGTCGAGATGTACGAGAAGACCCGCGCCGCCGGCTTCGGCGCCGAGGTCAAGCGCCGCATCATGATCGGCACCTATGTGCTGTCGGCCGGCTATTACGACGCGTACTACGTCCGCGCCCAGAAGATCCGCACGCTGATCAAGCGCGACTTCGAGACGGTCTATGCGCAGGGCATCGACGCGGTGCTGACGCCTGCGACGCCTTCCGCCGCCTTCGGCATCGGCGAGAAGGGCTCGGCCGATCCGGTCGAGATGTATCTCAACGACGTCTTCACCGTGACCGTGAACATGGCTGGCCTGCCCGGCATCGCCGTGCCCGCCGGCCTCGACGCGCAGGGGTTGCCGCTTGGCCTGCAACTCATCGGCCGCCCCTTCGACGAGGAGACGCTGTTCTCGCTCGGCGAGGTGATCGAGCAGGCTGCCGGCCGCTTCCCGGTTTCCGAGCGCTGGTGGGGCTGAGGGGCGCCGCCGTCATGTTCGGGCTTGACCCGAGCATTTCGGGCCTAAGGAGGCTCTTCGCCGTCTCGTCATGAGATTCTCGGGTCTGCGCTTCGCTCCGCCCGAGAATGACGCCTCAGGAAAAGAAAAAGGGCCGCGCGAGCGGCCCTTTTTCGTGTCTGCCGTCGGGGTAGGGCGGCGGCTGGAAAGCCGCCGCCGTCACCTTCAGCCATGCGCTCTGGTCGGCTGCTGCTGTGCTGCCTGCGCCTTGCGCTTCTTGCCACCCAGCTCCGCCAGCCAGCGCACCATCACGTAGAACACCGGCGTGAAGATCAGGCCGAAGAAGGTGACGCCCAGCATGCCGGAGAACACCGCGATACCCATTGCCTGACGCATCTCCGCGCCGGCGCCGACCGAGATCGTCAGCGGCAGCACGCCGAGGATGAAGGCCATCGAGGTCATCAGGATCGGCCGTAGGCGGGTGCGGGCGGCGGCGATCGCCGCATCGCGGCGATGCATGCCTTCGTCCTCTGCCTGCTTGGCGAACTCAACGATCAGGATCGCGTTCTTGGCGGCGAGGCCGACGAGCACCACGAGGCCGATATCGACCAGGATGTTGCGGTCGAGATTGGCGTAGTTCACCCCGAACATCGCCGCCAGGATACACATCGGCACGATCAGGATGACCGAGAGCGGCAGGAGCCAGCTCTCGTAGAGCGCCGCGAGCAGCAGGAAGACGAACACCACCGCGAGGCCGAAGGCGATGATCGCCGTATTGCCCGCGAGCTTCTCCTGCAGCGCGATCTCCGTCCACTCGAAGCCGAAGCCCGCCGGAAGCCGCTCCGCCGCGATCTTCTCGACCGCCGCGATGCCCTGGCCGGTCGAGAAGCCATGCGCCATCGAGAGCTGCACTTCGGCTGCCGGATAGAGGTTGTAGCGCGGCACGCGATAGGCGCCGGTCGTATCGTGGAAGGATGCGATCGAGCCGATCGGCACCATCTCGCCATCCGCGTTGCGGGTCTTGAGATTGGCGACGTCGCGCGTGGTCAGGCGGAAGGGGTTATCCGCCTGTGCGGTGACGCGATAGGTGCGGCCCAGCAGGTTGAAGTCGTTGATATAGGCCGAGCCCATATAGACCGACAGCGTCTCGAAGATGCGTGTGATCGGCACGCCGAGCATCTCCGCCTTGGTGCGATCGATATCGGCGTAGATCTGCGGCGTCTTGGTCGAGAACAGCGTGAAGGGCTGCTGGATGCCCGGGACCTGCCCGGCCGAGCCGGCGACGATCCAGGCGGCGCCTTCAAGTGCGGCGAGCCCGCGTCCGCCACGATCCTGCACATAGCCCTTCAGGCCGCCGCCGGTGCCGATGCCCGGGATGGCCGGCGGCTCGATCAGCAGGGTGAACGCTTCCGAGATGCCGAACATCTGTTGCCGGAGGTCGGCGAAGATGCCCTGCGTCGTCAGCCCCTGTTTCTCGCGGTCCTTGAACGGCGCGAGTGTGACGAAGGCCACGCCGGTGTTCGGCGCGATGGTGAAGGTCGCGCCGTCGAGACCGGCGAAGGCGACGGTATGGGCGACGCCCGGTCGCGACAGCAGGATCTCGTTGGCCTTGCGCAGCACCGCGTCCGTGCGCTCCAGCGAGGAGCCGGGCGGCAGCTGGATCACGGCGATGAAATAGCCGCGGTCGAGCTGCGGCACGAGGCCGGTCGGCGTCCGGCGGATGTCCCAGACGGTCGCCGCGATCAGGCCGGAATAGACGATCAGCAGGATCACCGCGATGCGGATGAGCCTGGAGGTGACGCGCCCATAGGTGCGCGACAGCCAATCGAAGCCGGCGTTGAAATAGTGGAAGAACCAGCGGACCGGTGCGCCCAGCTTGTAGAGGAAGCCGTGCTGCTCGTGCTCGTCATGCTTCTTGTGCGGCTTGAGCAGCACCGCCGACATCGCCGGCGAGAGCGTCAAAGAGACGAAGCAGGAGATCGCGGTCGAGGCCGCGATCGTCACCGCGAACTGCTGGTAGAAGGTGCCTTGCAGGCCGCTGATGAAGGCGGTCGGGATGAACACCGCGCAGAGCACGAGCGCAATCGCCAGCAGCGCGCCGCCGACCTCGTCCATGGTCTTGTGAGCGGCTTCCTTGGGCGTGAGGCCCTCGGCAAGATAGCGCTCGACATTCTCCACCACCACGATCGCGTCGTCGACGACGATGCCGATGGCCAGAACCAGCGCCAGCAGCGAGATCGTGTTGAAGGAGATGCCGACCGCGCTCATCACCAGGAAGGTGCCGACCAGCGAGACCGGGATCGCGACGATCGGGATGATCGCGGCACGCCAGGTCTGCAGGAACAGGATCACCACGATGACGACGAGCACGATAGCCTCGAGCAGCGTATGCACCACCGCGTCGACGGATTCGCCGATGAACTCGGTCGGGTTGTAGATGATGCGGTGCTCGAGGCCGACGGGGAATTGCTTGGCCATCTCGCCCATCGTCGCGATCAGCTTGTCCGAAGTCGCAAGCGCGTTGGAGCCCGGCCGCTGGAAGACGCCGATGGCGACGGTGTTCTTGTTATCCAGATAGGCGTTGGTGGTGTAGTCCTGCGAGCCGAGTTCGACGCGGGCGATGTCACGCACGCGGATCGTGCCGCCATCGGCATCGGAGCGCACGACGATGTTTTCGAATTCCGAGACGTCGGTCAGGCGGCCGAGCGTGTTGACCGAAAACTGGAAGGCCTCGTCCGACTTCGCGGGAGGCTGGTTGAGCGCGCCGGCCGCGACCTGCACGTTTGCGGCCCTGAGCGCTGCGACGACGTCGCCCGCCGTCAGGTTGCGTGCTGCGACCTTGGCGGGATCGAGCCAGATGCGCATCGAGAAGTCGCGCGCGCCGAAGACCTGCACGTCGCCGACGCCGTCGACGCGGGTGAGCACGTCCTTCACGTAGAGCGAGGCATAGTTCGAGATGTACTGCGCGTCGCGCGACCCGTCCGGCGAGATCATGTTGATGACCATCAGGAAGTCGGGCGAGGCCTTGCGAACCTGGATGCCGAGTGCGCGTACGTCTTGCGGCAGGCGCGCCTCGGCCTGCGAGACGCGGTTCTGCACCAGCACCTGCGCCTGGTCGACATCGACGCCGGCCTTGAACACGATGTTGATCGTCACTCGCCCGTCGCCGGTCGACTGCGACGTGATGTAGAGCATGTCGTCGACGCCGTTGACCTCCTGCTCGATCGGCGTCGCCACCGTGGCGGCGACGACCTCGGCCGAGGCGCCGGGATAGGTCGCGGTGATCGAGACGGTCGGCGGCGCGATCTCGGGATATTCGGAGATCGGCAGCGAGCGCTGGGCGATGGCACCGGCGATCGTCAGCAGCACCGAGAGCACGGTGGCGAAGATCGGCCGGTCGATGAAGAAATGGGCGAAGCGGAACATGGAAATGTCCTGTCCGGATAAAGGCGGGCGGGCGCCCGGTGGCGCCCGTGTTTCAATGTCGGGCGTGGTTGAGGCGCCAGAAGCGGGCGCCGGCTTTCGGGAAAGTCGGCGCGGGAGGCATTCAGTTCGTCGTCGCGACCTTGATCTCGCCCGGCTGCGGCGTCACCGCGACGCCCGGACGGACCATCGGATTGGC
Source organism: Allobosea sp. 05T438 (assembly GCF_056396025.1). Classification (NCBI taxonomy): domain Bacteria; kingdom Pseudomonadati; phylum Pseudomonadota; class Alphaproteobacteria; order Hyphomicrobiales; family Alloboseaceae; genus Allobosea; species Allobosea sp. 05T438. The sequence goes on along the minus strand of NZ_JBFTKQ010000017.1, from coordinate 25,351 downwards.
GTTGCCGCCGACGATGACCTTGTCCTCGGTCGACAGGCCGGAACGGATCACCCTGAGGCCCTCGCTGATCGGTCCGAGCACGACCGATTTCGGCACGACCTTGTTCTCGGGGCCGACAGTCAGCACGATCTTGTTGGCCTGGTCCGAGGCGATCACGGTGTCGGGCACGAGCAGCGCATCGGATTCACCGGCGAAGAAGCGCAGGCGGCCGAACACGCCGGGCGTCAGGAACTGGTCCTTGTTGTCGAAGACGGCGCGGCCGCGGATCGTGGCCGAACGCGCGTTCACGGCGTTGTCGACGAAGTTGACCTTGCCGCGGCGGCCCCATTTGGTTTCGTCCGACAGCTTCACTTCGACCGGGACGCCGGCATCCTTGCCCGAGCCGTCGCGCAGGCTGGCCATGCGGGAGTAGCGCAGGAAGTCGGCCTCCGAGACGTCGAAGGTGAAGTAGATCGGCGAGACCGCGACGATGGTCGTCAGCAATGTCGCGCCCGACTGGCCGCCGGCGATCAGGTTGCCCGGGTCGACGCGGCGGTTCGAGATGCGGCCGGCCAGCGGCGCGCGCACCTCCGTCCATTCGAGGTTGAGCTCGGCGTTCTTGAGATTGGCCTCGGCGCCCTGAAGCGATCCGACCGCACTGTTGAGGTTGGCGCGGCGCTGGTCGACGTCGCGGGCCGTGATGGTGCGGTTCTGGGTCAGGCCCTCGGCGCGATCGACCTCGTTCTGCGAGAGCTCGACCTGGGCCTTGGCGCGGGTGACGTCGGCGCGGGCCACGTCGACGGCCAGTTTGTAAGGCCGCTGATCGATGGTAAAGAGCAGATCGCCCTTCTGGACGAGCGAGCCGTCAGGGAAGTGCACGCTGTCGATGAAGCCGGACACGCGGGCGCGGACCTCGACCTGCTCGCTCGCTTCGAAGCGGCCGGTGAACTCGTCCCAGTTGGTGATGCGCTTGGCGAGAGGGGTCGCGACCTGAACCGGAGGGGCCGGCGGAGCTCCCTGGGCAGCGACGTCGAACGTGGTGAGGACAGTCGACGTAGCAATAGAGGTAAGCACCAGGCCGATGAAACGGCTGCGTGACATGACGGAACTCCGAATGACAGGCGGCGCAACCATAGCCGGTTTTGCGACCTTTGGCGCTAAAAGGGATGATGGCTGACGAATGTCAAGATCCATCACCCGTCAAGAAATGCGATATTGCGCCAGATAAGCCATATTCCCGCCATCTGGTTGCAGGAGCGCAACGGCGCTGCACCATGCCGCGGGGTTTCAGGGCGGCCATGCGAGGCAACGGATGCTTGCCGCAAGGCCGCCGACATCGTAACGCGTAGGCGACCATTTCAGCCGGAAGACCACAGATGAACGTGCATGCCCGCCCCGCCGACCCGAAGAAGCTGATCAAGGGCGCGACTGGTGATTGGGAAGTTGTGATCGGCATGGAAATCCATGCCCAGGTCACCTCCAACGCCAAGCTGTTCTCCGGCGCCTCGACCGGTTTCGGCGCCGAGCCGAACGAGCATGTCAGCCTCGTCGATGCTGCCATGCCCGGCATGCTGCCCGTGATCAACGCCGAATGCGTTCGCCAGGCGGTGCGCACCGGCCTTGGCCTGAACGCGCAGATCAACAACCGCTCGGTCTTCGACCGCAAGAACTATTTCTACCCCGACCTGCCGCAGGGCTACCAGATCAGCCAGTACAAGAGCCCGATCGTGGGCGAGGGCGAGATCGTCGTCGATCTCTCGCCCACCGAGCAGATCACCGTCGGCATCGAGCGGCTGCACCTGGAGCAGGATGCCGGCAAGTCGATCCACGACCAGCATCCGACGATGAGTTTCGTCGATCTCAACCGCTCGGGCGTGGCGCTGATGGAGATCGTCTCGAAGCCTGACCTGCGTTCATCGGAAGAGGCGAAGGCCTATGTCTCGAAGCTGCGCACCATCCTGCGCTATCTCGGCACCTGTGACGGCGACATGGAGAAGGGCAATCTGCGCGCCGACGTGAACGTCTCGGTGCGCAAGCCCGGCGACGCTCTCGGCACGCGCTGCGAGATCAAGAACGTCAACTCGATCCGCTTCATCGGCCAGGCGGTCGAGACCGAGGCGCGCCGCCAGATCGGCATCATCGAGGATGGCGGCACCATCGACCAGGAGACGCGCCTCTACGATCCCGGCAAGGGTGAGACGCGCTCTATGCGCTCCAAGGAGGAGGCGCACGACTACCGCTACTTCCCAGACCCGGACCTGCTGCCGCTCGAATTCGACGATGCCTTCGTCGAGAGCCTGAAGGGCGCGCTGCCGGAGTTGCCGGATGCCAAGAAGGCCCGCTTCATCGCGACCTACGGGCTCTCGCCCTATGATGCCTCGGTGCTCGTCGCCGAGCGTGACCAGGCCGATTATTTCGAGGCGGTGGCCAAGGGCCGCGACGGCAAGGCTGCGGCCAACTGGGTCATCAACGAGCTGTTCGGCCGCCTCAACAAGGAAGGCAAGGACATCACGACCTCGCCGGTCTCGGCCGCCCAGCTCGGCGGCCTCGTCGACCTGATCGGAGAGGGCGTGATCTCGGGGCGCATCGCCAAGGATCTGTTCGAGATTCTCTGGACCGAGGGGGGCGATCCGCGTGCGATCGTCGAGGCCCGCGGCATGAAGCAGGTCACGGACACCGGCGCCATCGAGAAGGCGGTGGACGACCTGATCGCCGCCAATCCCGACAAGGTCGAGCAGGTCAAGGCCAAGCCGACCATGCTCGGCTGGTTCGTCGGTCAGGCGATGAAGGCCTCGGGCGGCAAGGCCAACCCGCAGGCACTGAACGAGATCCTGAAGAGGAAGCTCGGAATCGAGTGAGCCGCATGCGGGAGCGCCCTAAGGCGCTCCCGCCTTTCCCGATCAGCCGCAATCCGGGCATGTCTGCAGCAGGACGCCGCCGGCCTGCTTGCGCAGCTTGCGGGCGGAGTCCTTCGCGTCTGCGACGATCTTGGCAACGTCATAGCCCACCAGGCGCCCGGCGCGCTTGACGATGCGTCCGTCGACCATGACCGTATCGACATTGGATGGATCGGCCGATTGCACCACCGTGGTCTCGATCTGGCCGAGCGGCGCCATGTTGAGGTCGTTCGCCCGCAGCAGGATGATGTCGGCCCGCTTCCCGGGGGTCAGTGAGCCCGTGACATCGCCCAGGCCGAGGCTGGTCGCGCCGTTGATCGTGGCCATCCGGATCACCTCGGCGAATTCGATCGGCTTCTGGCCGGCCGATGGCGTGCCCTGCCAGGGAACGCCGAGATTCCAGGTCATGCGCATGATCTCGAACATGTTCGGCGTGCCGATCAGGCTCGCGTCGACCGAGAGCGACAGCATCACGCCGGCCTTGCGCATGAGCATGAGAGCAGCGCGGTAGTCACCGGCGCGCCCCAGCCGCATTTCCGATATCGTCGCAAAGCTGAGAGGCGTTTTCGTCCGCGCCAGGACTTCGAAATCCGCCTCGGTGCCGGGCACATAATGGCAGAAGAGGAAGTTGGGCCCGAGATAGCCGCGCTGCTCGAAATCGGCGGCATTGTTGAGGTTCGGCGGCGATTGGCCGGCATGGGTGGCTACGCGCAGGCCGTTCTTCAGCACCCATTGCATCTCTTCGTGGAAGGTCTCGGGCTTGCTCGGACCCATTCCGCGCAGGTTGACCGCGAAATGGACGAGCCCGTCCATCTGTGAGCCGGCGCCGAACCACTTGTCCCGCGTGCGCAGGATATCGTCATAGGCGAAGGGCTTGCTGGCATCCAGCAGATCGGGGTGCCCGTAGGCGAAGCGCGCCCGAAGCAGCGAGTCGCGATGTGCCGTCAGCTCGGCATCGGCATGAGCGGCCGAGCGGGTATTGTTCGACCAGTTATGGACCGTCGTGACGCCGTTGTTGGCGAGCTCGACCAGCCCGAGCATGACGCTGTTGTAGCCGTCCTGCGGCGAGAGGTGCGGAGAAATGGCGTTCTTCGCGGGAAAGTAGCTGAAGCCGTTGTCACCCGGAAAGTTGCGACCGAGCGCGCTCCACATGTGGTAATGCGTATCGATCAGGCCGGGCATCACGATCATATCGCTGGCTTCGATGATCTCGGCTCCGGGTGCCTCGAGCCCCTGGCCGATCCTTTCGATGACGCCCTCACGGACCAGGACGTCTCCTTTCGGCAGCGTGCCGAGCGCGGGGTCGACGGTCATTACCGCGCCGTTGCGGATGAGGTACGTGCCGCGCCGGATATCCGGCCGGTTTGAGGAGATGCTTTGCGCTCGGGCGGACCCGATGATGGCAGGCGATACGATCTCGGTGCAGGTCAAAGCCCCGAGGGTCAGCCCCCGGGTGAATGTGCGTCTCGTCAGCTTCATATTGCGAAATCCCCTCATGGCCATTTGGCCTGTTGCTGTTTCCCTCCTCTGCGCCCTCCCGGCGTCGGATATCCGGCTGGCCGTCCCCGCCCGTTTCCGCGGGCTTGTCGACCATTTATAGCCCGTCATTCTTGCGTGGAGGGGCTAGTGTTGCGGGGCCTTCCGAGCAACTGACGATCTTGTGAAATCGATCAAGAATTGGATTGCGTCATGGACGCGCTCGCATCCTCGATCAGAACCGGGCATTCTCGCCGTCGTCGAGCCAGGTGGCTTCTCCGCGGCCGCGCGTCGCCTGTCGCGTGTGCAGTCCGCCGTCTGACCTATGCGATCGGGATGCTCGAGCGGGATCTCCGCCTGTTGCTGTTCGAGGGCGGGGGCGTCCGAATGCGAAGAGCGCGATTGCTCGTCGACACTCAGTCCGTGCCGATGCGAAAAAGCCGGTTCGCACGTCTTCTCGCGATGCTCTAGGCTCCCGCGGCGCAGGCGATTCCCGCGACATGGCGGGAAGGCCGAGCGCGTCTGCGAAGGAATGCCCCGTGACGCCCGCAGGTCTCGTCATCCGCGACGCCGAAGCCGCCGATGTTCCGGCCGTGAGGGCGCTTTTGGTCGAGACCTGGCATGCCACCTATGATGGCATTTATGGCTGGCAGCGCGTCGCCGAGATCACCAATGCCTGGCATTCGCTGGAGAACCTGCGCAGCCAACTCGGCCGCGACGAGGGAATATTCCTCGTCGCGTTGATCGGCGAGGAGATCGTCGCCACCGCCTCGGCCCGGCAGGAACGCGATGGTGCCGCCCTCCTGACGCGGCTCTATGTCCTGCCGACCTGGCAAGGCGTCGGCATCGGGAGGACATTGCTGCAGGTCGCGCTCGCCTGCTTCCCGAAGGCGCCCGTGGCGCGGCTGGAGGTCGAAAGCCAGAACGAGCCGGCGATCGCCTTCTACGAGCGCATGGGTTTCTTCCTGCAACGCCAGGCCCGCTTCGACGGGCGGGAGGATACCCCGAACACGCTGCTGATGGCGAAGCGGCTCTTCGCCGAGTGACCCTGTCCCCGCCATCACCACTGCCCGAGCCGAAAGCCGAAGCGATGACCCGCACGCCCGTCTCCGCCACCGAAATCACCATTCGCCGCGCCAGGGCGGGCGATGTGGCCCGTATCGTCGAGCTGATGATGCTTGGCGCCCCCACACAGACGATGACGCCGGAGGAAATCAGAGCCGAGGCGCAGAATCCCGGCTATGCAGAGGCCTTCGCCGAGGTCGATGCCAGCAAGGACAGTGAGCTCTTCGTCGCCGAAAGAGCGGGCGCGGTGGTCGGTACCTTCCAGGTCACACTGATCCCCGGGCTGATTTCGCGTGGACGCAAGCGTGGCAAGATCGAGAGCGTTCATGTCGCGCCCGAGAGCCGCAGCCTCGGCATCGGCGCTTTGATGATCAAGCATGCGCTCGCCTTCGCAGCGGAAAACCGCGTCGGCCTGATCGAGCTCAGCTCGCACAAGTCCCGTGTCGACGCCCATCGCTTCTATCGCAACCTCGGCTTCGATCAGAGCCATGAGGGCTTCAAGAAGGTCGTCTCGCCCTGAACGACGCCCGCCGTCACGGCATGGCGAGGTCGCGCTGCAGGCGGGCTCGCGGCACTTCCTGCCGTTCGGTGGGCTGCTTAAGTTCCGGCCGAGGCCTTACGCCAGGAAGGAAGAGACTGATGTCCGAAGCGCCCGCTAACCCGATCGACCTCTATTACTGGCCGACGCCGAACGGCTGGAAGATCACCATCATGCTCGAGGAATGCGGGCTGCCCTACAACATCGTTCCCGTGAACATCGGCAAGGGCGACCAGTTCAAGCCGGAATTCCTCGCGATCTCCCCGAACAACCGCATGCCGGCGATCGTCGATCCCGACGGGCCGGACGGCAAGCCTATCTCCGTCTTCGAGTCAGGCGCCATCCTGCAGTATCTCGGTCGCAAGACCGGCAGGTTCTATCCGAAGGACGAGCGCGCCCGTGTCGCGGTCGATGAATGGCTGTTCTGGCAGATGGGTGGTTTCGGCCCCATGCTCGGCCAGACCCATCATTTCCGCATCTATGCGCCGGAAAAGATTCCCTACGCGATCGAGCGCTACACCAACGAGGCCAACCGCCTCTATGGCGTGCTCAACAAGCGCCTCGAAGGCCGCGATTACATCTGCGGCGAATACTCCATCGCCGACATGGCCTGCATCGGCTGGGCGCGCGGCTGGGAGAAGCAGGGCCAGGATCTCAAGCAGTTCCCGAATGTCGCACGCTGGCTGGAAACGATGCAGGCGCGCCCGGCCGTCCAGCGCGGGCTGAAAGCCGCGGAGGAGCTGCGGAACCCCGCGGGCATCAGCACCCCCGAAGAAAAGGCGATCCTCTTCGGCCAGAGGGCGCGCTAAGGCGAAGCGCGATCCTTTCGTTGAAGCGAAGGCGTCATGGTCGGGCTTGTCCCGGCCATCAACGTCTCGGCAGATCGAAAGCAGCGTTCAAGCGTGGATGCTCGACACAAGGGCGAGCATGACGGCAGAACTCAGTTCGCCCGATTCCACTTCACCGAGCGGCAGATCAGCCCGCCCATGACGCAGCCGGCCGTGGTCAGCGAACTGCCGGTGAGCGTCATCGTGCCGGAATAGGTCTTGCCGTCCTCCGGGTTGAAGGCGCTGCCGCTCCACTTGTTCTCGCCGTTCGGCTTCATGTCGTAGAAGATGCGCTGGCCGACCTTGGCCGGCCCGTTCTGGTCCTTGAGCCAGGAGAGCGAGCCGCAGAGCGCTTCGCCGCATTTGCTGAAGCGCACGCGCGAAGCACCCGTATCCCGCTCCCAGACGCCGACGACCTCCTGGGCGCGTGCCGTCGTGATGCCCGCAAGCATGCCGAGCGCGGCCAGGGCTGCGAGTTTCGATCCGGTCCCGTGATTCATCCGATCCTCCCTTATCCGACCAGCTATGCCTGCATGGTTCAGATATGAACTATATCGACGTTTCGGCGTCGCTCAAGCTGTCGCGAGGGAAGAGGCTGCCCGCGTTTCCCGTGCGCAAGGTGAATCCAATCTCAACGACGGGTGCGAAGCTGATCTACCGGATCGTTGAAATCGCTTCTATTTTCGGGATTATGAAGTGAATCCTTGGTTGCTTTAACCAGGCGATTACGTCTCGTTGAGACTCGATTCATCGCAAAATTTAGCTCGCATTTTAAAGGTCGGGCTCACTCTCGCACTCATCGCCGAGGCCTTGGACGGGTGGTCGGCACAACGACAAGAGGGTGGTGTCATGGCACGCATGGAGATGAGCGCAGTCCCCGCTTCGTTGGTGATCCCGGCGGAGGTTTCGGCCGAGGCCTACTACGAACTCGGCCTGATGCATGCTTCGGGGCGGGCAGGAGCCGTCGATGTCGTCGTGGCGCAGAAATGGTTCAACGTCGCCTTTGCCCGCGGCTGTGCCCGGGCGGCGCCGCACCGCCAGGAGCTGGCGCGGGAGATGAGCCGCGATCAGATCGCCGAAGCGCTGCGCGAGGCTCGTGCCTTCCTGACGCGGCACTGAGAACAGCGCGGCCACGAGCCTTGTGGGGCAGKGAGGCGGCGGCTATAAGCGCGCCGCATTCCCCTTTTTGCACCGCATCCAAGGATCATTCGATGGCTGTCCAGCGTACCTTCTCCATTCTCAAGCCCGACGCGACGAAGCGCAACCTCACCGGCGCGGTCAACGCTGTCATCGAGAAGGCCGGCCTGCGCATCGTCGCGCAGAAGCGCATCCAGATGACCAAGGCTCAGGCCGAAACCTTCTATGCGGTCCACTCGGCGCGCCCCTTCTTCGGCGAGCTCGTCGAGTTCATGACCTCCGGCCCGGTCGTCGTGCAGGTGCTGGAAGGCGAGAATGCCATCGCGGCTTATCGCGACGTGATGGGCGCCACCAACCCGGCGAACGCCGCCGAGGGCACCATCCGCAAGCTCTTCGCCCTGTCGGTCGGCGAGAACACCGTGCACGGCTCGGATGCGCCGGAGACTGCGGCTGTCGAGATCGCCCAGTTCTTCTCGGGTAACGAGATCGTCGGCTGATCCCAGCCGCAAGCTGAGCTGAAAAGCAGCAGGGCGGACCGGTCTCCCGGTCCGCCCTTTTCTTTTGGATCCGCCAGCCATGGCCGGAGCAAGCCCTGCCGTGGCTTGCGGCTTCTCAGAGCCCGAAGGAGTAGTTCGACCCGGTATCGAAGGAGTAGCTCGCCGAAAGGCCGATGGTGATCGAGTCGCGCGAGCCGAACGGCCTGACGATCGGAGAGCGTGCGGCGTCGCCGACGAGGTGCTTGTACTCGACATAGGCGGTGGTCTGGAGCTGATCGGACCAGTGATAGGTCAGCTGCGCCAGGGCGCCGACGGTGTGGACGCCGGCATTGAAGCGCTGCAGGAAGCCGCCGGTGCCGGGCATCGCGCCATAGGTGCCGAAATAGGTCCGCACATAGTCGGCCGAGGCGATCCGCATGCGCGGGCCGACGCCGAGGGTCCAGGGGCCGAGATTGGAGAAGGCGTCGAGCTTGAGATCGGCGACGACGCCGTCATGGGCGACGATGCCGCGGCGCAGATCGGCGCGGGCGCGCAGCCAGGAGGTCGGATAGAACTCGACGAAGCCGCCGGCTTCGGCGCCGAATTTGGTTTCCGGCATGGCGACGAGCGCCGGATTGACCTTGGCGCTGCGCTTCCAAAGCAGATCGCCGGAGAAGCCGATGCGCCAGCCCTGTCCGGAGAAGAAGCCGATGCTGAGCATCGCATCGTCTTCGGCGCTCCACCAGGTGCTCTTCAGGCCCTTGCCGAGCGAGATGATCGGCCGGACGCGGAAGATATAATCATCCGAGCCGGTGTAGTCCGGCTGATAGCGCACGCCGGCGCCGAGCGTCAGGTACCAGTTCTGGGCCGGCTGGGGTGAGGTGAGGGTCGAGTAGTCGCTCGACTGCGCCTGGGCACTGCCGGGCAGCGAGAGGGAGAGGCAGGTCGCCAGACCAGCCAGATACGCAACGCAACGCATAGTCCAGAACTCCGACGCGACGGCGCGTCCGATCGATTGAATGAGGGCAATCTGAGGGAAGGGGATTAATGCACGGTTAAGGTGAGTTTTTCGTTATCGCAGGAATATCAACGTGTTGGATCAAGGTCGGCTTTCTTTTTGCCAGTCTGGTCCCCGTGAGCCCCCTGCGGCCGGGCGGTGGCGCTTTCACGGCACGAGGCCGGGAACCGGTCGTTAATCGATGGTCGCCAGAGTGCGCTTGTGGGCCGGAAGACTCCGGCCGGCGGGGGCGCAGGAGGCGGCGATGATTATGGAAGTGGCGATCGTCTGGCTGCTTTGCGCCGCCATCTTTCTCGAGCTGGCGGACCGGGCTCCGGTCATCGACGAGCCCGGGTTCGGAATCGAACCCGGTGTCCGGTCGGTTACCGGCGACAGCCAGTCGGAAAACGTCACAGCGGAAGCACTATCCTTGAAAACCGCAGTAAGAGACCGCGCGTCCTCTTGACGCTGACCTAGCTCTATGGCCATGCCGAAACGTGGGCGCAGCATGGTGATCGCGATGTGCCCCGTTCTCGAAGGGCAGGCGAAATCATGATGATGCGGCGGATGGGTGCGGTCGTGCTGGCCGGTGGACTGTCGATCCTGGCGAGCGTCTCGGCCTATGCCGCAAGCAGCTCGACGGCGCTGCCGCCGCCGGACCCGACCGCGAAGAACCTCACCCCTTACATGATCCAGCTGCGCGCCTTCGACGCCTGCCTGATCACGCAGTCGCAGCTCCTCGGCACGACGCGCGAAGCCGTGCATACCCCGTGCAGCTGCTACGCCAAGGGCACGGTCAACGCCATGACCAAGGACGAGATCCAGGCGTTCAGGGACACCGGCTATTTCAACGACTCGGCCCGCGAGAAGGGCCTGCGTTTCATCGACCAGTGCAAGCTCAAGCGGCCGTTCTGAACGGCGGTCCGACCCTCTAGAGGCGTCATTCTCGGGCGAAGCGAAGCGCAGACCCGAGAATCTCGATCTGAAGGAGGCGCGGGAGCCTCGTCCGATGAGAGATGCTCGGGGCAAGCCCGAGCATGACGGCCGGTTCCCCGTTCGGCGCTCGTTCCGTCTCCAGCCTTGCTGCTGACACGCTCCTGACAGAAGCTGTCACCCCAGCTGGGCCATGGTGCCTCAGCTACGAGGCCGGGTAGGGAGACGACGCCGTGCAGCGCGCCGAACGATTGCTCGACATGATTCAAAGCCTGCGTCGCCGCAGGCGCCCCGTGACCGCCGAGACGCTGGCCTCCGAGCTCGATGTGTCCGTGCGCACGGTCTATCGCGACATCGGCGCGCTGGTGCGACAGGGCGTTCCCGTGCGCGGCGAGGCTGGCATCGGCTATGTGCTCGACGCCGGGTTCGACCTGCCGCCGCTGATGCTCTCGCCCGACGAGATCGAGGCCGTGCTGGTCGGCATGCGCTGGCTGAGCGAGCGCGCCGATCCTGTGCTTGCACGCGCTGCCGAGGATGTGGTCAGCAAGGTCGCCGCCGTGCTGCCGCCGCATCTGCGGCCGATCCTGCTCGATGGTGCGCTGTTCGCGGCGTCCTATCCCGGCGACGTGCCGGTCGATCAGGTTGACGTCGCCGCCGTGCGTGCCGCCATCCGCAATGGCCGCAAGCTCTCGATCCACTACAGCGACGAGAGCGGCCACGCGACACAGCGCATGATCTGGCCGATCGGCATGACCTTCTACGAGCGCGTGCGCATCGTCATTGCCTGGTGCGAGCTCCGGCAGGCATTCCGCCATTTCCGCACCGACCGCATGACCGGCCTCATAGCGCTGGAAGAGCGCTATCCCGCCCGTCGTGCCGACCTCTTCCGCCGTTGGCAGAAGGAGGAGGAGAGGGCGCGCGAGGAGTGGGAGCGCTGCAAGCGAGAGGGTGGGGAGGATCAGGCCCGGTCGCCGGCCAGCCTGGCACGACCGGAGGCAACCTCCGCCAGCGCCGCCGGATAGAGTTTGTGCTCCTCGACGAGGACGCGCTTGGACAGCGTCTCCTCGTCGTCGCCGGGCAGGACAGGCACCTTCGCCTGCAGGATCACCGGTCCGGCGTCGAGCTCCGGCACGACGAAATGCACCGAACAGCCATGCTCGCTGACGCCGGCTTCAAGGGCTTGCCGATGTGTATGCGTGCCCTTGAACAGCGGCAGCAGCGACGGGTGGATGTTGATCATCCGCCCTTCCCAGCGCTTTACGAACCACGGCGTCAGGATGCGCATGAAGCCGGCGAGGACGACCAGATCGATCTGGTTGACGCGCAGGAGCTCGTCCACCGCGCGCTCGAACGCCTCGCGATCCCTACCGAAGGAGCGATGGTCGATCGTCGCGGTGGCGATGCCGAAGCCTCGCGCCCGGTCGAGCCCTGCGACGTCGGGGATATTGGAGATGACGAGCGCGATCTCGGCCGGGTAGCCGGGCGCCTGCGCCGCTTCTGCCAGCGAGACCATATTGGAGCCGCGCCCGGAGATCAGCACCCCGACGCGCTTGCGGGCGTTGGCCGTGCTCACAGCGAGAGCTTGCCGCGGTAGCTGACCTGCTCCTCGCCGGCCGCGACCGGGACGATTTCGCCGAGCCTCACGGGGACCTCGCCGGCCGCTTCCAGAGCGGCGAGAACCTCATCGGCCTTATCGGCCTGCGCCGCGACGATCATGCCGATGCCGCAGTTGAACGTGCGCAGCATCTCGCGCTCGGCGACGCCGCCGACCTTGGCAAGCCAGCCGAAGACGGGCGGAACCGGGATCGCCGGCAGATCGAGCGCGACGCCGAGTCCCTCCGGCAGCACGCGCGGGATGTTGTCAGGGAAGCCGCCGCCGGTGATGTGCGCCAGTGCCTTGATTCCATCAGTCGCCTTGAGCGCCTGCAGCAGCGGCTTCACATAGATGCGGGTCGGCTCCAGAAGCGCCTCCGCGAGGCTCTTGTCCGGAGCGAAGGGAGCAGGGGCTCCCCAGCCCAGCCCGCTCAGCGCCACGATGCGGCGCACCAGCGAATAGCCGTTGGAGTGCACGCCGGAGGAAGGCAGGCCGAACACCACGTCGCCAGGCTTCAGGTCCTCGCGCGGCAGCAGCGTGCCGCGTTCGGCCGCGCCGACCGCGAAGCCGGCGAGGTCGTAATCCTTCTCGGCGTACATCCCGGGCATCTCGGCGGTCTCGCCGCCGATCAGCGCGCAGCCGGCCTGGCGGCAGCCATCGGCGATGCCGCGCACGATCTCGACGCCGACCTTCGGGTCGAGCTTGCCGGTGGCATAGTAGTCGAGGAAGAGCAGGGGCTCGGCGCCCTGGACGATGAGGTCGTTGACGCACATCGCGACGAGGTCGATGCCGATCGTCGAGTGCAGTCCGCTCTCGATCGCGATCTTCACCTTGGTGCCGACGCCGTCATTGGCGGCGACCAGGATCGGGTCGCTGAAGCCGGCGGCCTTGAGGTCGAACAATCCGCCGAAGCCGCCGATCTCGGCGTCGGCGCCCGGCCGGCGCGTGGCGCGCACCAGCGGCTTGATCTCGTCGACCATGGCGTTGCCGGCGTCGATGTCGACACCCGCCTGCGCATAGGTCAGTCCGTTTGCGCCGGGCTTGCTCATTGGATTTTGCCTTCCTTTGTGCTCGCGCGAGCGATAGGCAAGCGCGCCGCGCCTTGCAAGGCGTATCGGCGTTTTCGCTCTTGCCGATCCACTGTCGGCGATCTTAGCGTCTTCTTCTGTCGAGATGCGCTCGGGCGTTTTGGATGACGATCCCCAATCTGATCACCGTCGGCCGGTTGTTCCTGGTGCCGCTGGTGATCGTCATGATCGTCAATGCGCGCTGGGATATCGCCTTCATTCTTTTTGTGGTGGCCGGAGTCTCGGATGCGATCGACGGCTTCCTCGCCAAGCGCTGCGGCATGGCGAGCGAGCTTGGCGCCTATCTCGATCCGATCGCCGACAAGGCGCTGATCGTCTCGATCTATGTCACGCTCGCGGTCGTCGGTGTGGTGCCCGCCTGGCTCGTCATCCTGGTCGTGGCGCGCGACCTCATGATCGTGGCGGCCGTGATCCTCTCCTGGCTGATGGGGCGGCCGGTGACGATCGCGCCTTTTGTCGTCAGCAAGCTCAACACCGCAGCGCAGATTGCTTTTGCAGCGTTGGCGCTGGGCTCGCGCGCCTTCGGCATCGATCTCGGGTGGGCTGCCGCGGCGGCGGAGTTCATCGTCGCTCTGTTGACGCTCGCCTCGATGACGGCCTATCTCGCCTTCTGGCTCCGCCACATGGCGGGCTGACGAAGTTTTACATGCGGCCGGCGCTTGGAACTGCGGCTTTCCGTGCACATTTGTCCCATTCCGCTGGTCGGATAGGCGAAAGAGGCTGATCCATGACGTTGCAGCGCCAGATCGGCTTTTGGCTGGGTTCCCTCCTGGTCTTCGTTCTCCTGCTCGTGCTCTTGCGCGACGTCCTGCTGCCGTTCATCGCGGCGCTCGCGCTCGCCTATCTCCTCGATCCGCTGGCCGACAGGCTGGAGCGGATGGGCATGAACCGGCTGACGGCGACCATCGTCATCCTCGTCATCTTCCTGATTATTTTCGTGCTGGGGCTCGTGCTGCTGGCGCCGTTGCTGGGGCGGCAGCTCGCCGGGCTGGTCGACAGGCTGCCTTCCGACGCCGCGAAGCTGCAGGCACTCGCGATGGAGAAAGGATTCCCCTGGCTGGAGCGTTTCGGCGGCGGCAACCTGCAGCAGGAGGCGCAGAACTCGCTGGGGAACCTCGTCGGTCAGGCGACGCAATGGGTCGGCGGCCTGCTGAAGTCTCTCTGGAGCGGCGGCACCGCCATCGTCGGCGTGTTCTCGCTGCTCGTGCTGACGCCGGTCATCGCCTTTTATCTCCTGGTCGACTGGGACCGGATGGTCGCGACGGTCGACAGCTGGCTGCCGCTCGATCACCGCGACACCATCCGCGGTCTCCTGCACGAGATGGACATGGCGATTGCCGGCTTCCTGCGCGGCCAGGCTCTCGTCTGCTTGCTGCTCGGCACCTTCTACGCGATCGGATTGAGCATCATCGGCGTCAATTTCGGCGCGCTGATCGGCATCATCAGCGGTTTCCTGTCTTTCATCCCCTATGTCGGCTCGCTGACCGGGCTCGTGCTCTCGGTCGGCGTGGCGATCGTGCAGTTCTGGCCTGACTGGACCTGGCCGCTGGCGACGCTCGGCGTCTTCCTCGCCGGCCAATTCCTCGAAGGAAACATCTTCCAGCCCAAGTTCGTCGGCGATTCGATCGGCGTGCATCCGGTCTGGCTGATGTTCGCGCTGCTTGCATTCGGCTCGCTGTTCGGCTTCGTCGGCCTGCTGCTGGCGGTGCCGCTTGCGGCCGTTATCGGCGTGCTCTGCCGCTTCGCGCTGCGGCAATATCTCGCCAGCAATCTCTACCATGGCATCGGCGCCAGGCGTTCCGCCTCGGCGAAGGCGCGTGCCGACGCCGAGCTTTGAGCCGATCATGTCCGACGTGCCACCACGTCCGCGCCAGCTCGCCCTCGACCTGCCCGTCGACAGCCGCCACGGCGTCGAGGATTTTCTGGTCGGCCCCTCCAACGAGGCGGCCTACGGACTGATCGAACGCTGGCCGCAATGGCCTGACGCCTGGCTGCGGCTGACCGGGCCCGAAGGTGCCGGCAAGACCCACCTTGCCGCGATCTGGGCCCGCGCCGCCCATGCCTGGACGATTCAGGCCACGGAGCTGAGCGAGGCAAAGGTCCCGCACCTTGTCTCCGGCGGCGCCCTGGTGGTCGAGGATTGCGACGCCGGGCCGTTCGACGAGGCCGCGCTCTTTCATCTGATGAACGCGATGAAGGCACGCGGGGGGCATCTGCTGTTGACGGCGCGCACCGAACCCGACCGCTGGGGCCTGCGGGTGCCGGACCTGCTGTCGCGGCTGCGGCTCGCACCGGGCGCCACGATCGAGCCGCCCGATGACGGGCTGCTGCGGGCGCTCCTCGTCAAGCTCTTCATCGACCGCCAGCTCGTGGTCGACACGGCCGTCATCGAGGCGCTGGCGCTCAGGATGGAGCGCTCCTTCGCCGCCGCGCGGCAGGTGGTGGACCGTCTCGATCGCGTCGCGCTGGAGCGCGGTCGGCGCGTCACGCGCCCGCTTGTGCAGGAAGTGCTGTCGGAATTGTTTCCCGAGGAGCCCGCGTGAGAGAGCGCGTGCTTGCAGAGCGGCCATGCTGTCATACGAAATCATGTCGCCCGTCATCGAAACGTCACGCTAGAATGGCTTCAACGGCGCCATGAGCGGAAAGACGATCAGGACACGGGTGAAGCGCATGACTCTCGAGACCGTGACCGACGAGCTGGAGAAGCTCTCCGGCGAGGCTGATGCGGCGCCGCTGCGCCGGCAGACCGAGCGCTTCATGAACCGCGAGCTGTCCTGGCTGCAGTTCAATCGCCGCGTCATGGAGGAGGCCTCGAATCGCAGCCACCCGCTGCTGGAGCAGCTGCGCTTCCTGTCGATCTCGGCGAACAATCTCGACGAGTTCTTCATGGTCCGCGTCTCCGGCTTGCGCGAGCAGCTCAAGGCCGGCGTGGTCACGCCGAGCCAGGACGGTCTCACCCCGGCCGAGCAGCTCGCCGCGATAGGCGAGGCGGTTTCGGCCCTCACCGACGACCAGCAGGCGCGCTGGGCGGAGCTTCGCCACGATCTGCATGAGAATCGCATCCACCTGCTGCAGCCGGGCGACATCGGCTCGCAGGACCGGATCTGGCTGGAAGACTATTTCCTCAATTACGTCTTCCCGGTGCTGACGCCGCTGGCGATCGACCCGGCGCATCCCTTCCCGTTCATCCCCAATCTCGGCTTCACCATCGCGCTGGCGCTGGAGCGCAAGAACGACGGGCGCCAACTCGACGCGCTGATCCGGGTGCCGACCAAGGTCGACCGCTTCATCGAACTGCCCGATCTCGCCCGGGAGGGGCTGCATCGCTTCATCACGCTTGAGGACGCGGTTTCGCTCTTCATCAGCAAGCTTTTCCCCGGCTACGAGGTCAAGGGCACCGGCTCCTTCCGCGTCATCCGGGACTCCGATCTCGACATCGAAGAGGAGGCGGAGGACCTCGTCCGCGTCTTCGAGACCATGCTGAAGCAGCGCCGGCTCGGCGTCGTCATCCGGCTCGAGCTCTCGACCGGCATGCCCGCGCATCTGCGCCGGCTCATCGTGCGCGAGCTTAAGGTCGATGCCGACGAGATCGTCGAAGTCAACGGCATGATCGGCCTGAACGAGCTCTCGCAGCTTGTGGGCGTCGACCGGTCGGACCTGAAGTTCAAGCCCTACAACGCCCGCTTCCCCGAGCGCATCCGCGAGCATGGCGGCGATTGCTTCGGCGCGATCCGCCAGAAGGACCTGCTCGTCCATCACCCCTATGAGAGCTTCGACGTCGTCGTGCAGTTCCTGCAGCAGGCGGCGCGCGATCCCAATGTCGTCGCGATCAAGCAGACGCTCTACCGCACCTCGGCGAATTCGCCGATCGTCAAGGCGCTGACGGAAGCTGCCGAGGCCGGCAAGTCGGTGACGGCGCTGGTCGAGCTGAAGGCGCGCTTCGACGAAGAGGCGAACATCCGCTGGGCGAAGGAGATGGAGCGCGCCGGCGTCCAGGTCGTCTACGGCTTCATCGAGCTCAAGACCCACGCCAAGCTGTCATTGGTGGTGCGGCGCGAGGCCGGCCAGCTCGTCAGCTATTGCCATATCGCGACCGGCAACTACCATCCGATCACGGCCCGCATCTACACCGACGTCTCTTTCTTCACCGCCGACCCGGTGATCGCGCAGGACGTCGCGCGAATCTTCAACTTCATCACCGGCTATGCCGAGCCGGCCGGGCTGGAGCGCATGGCCGTCTCGCCGACAAGCCTCAAGCAGCGCCTGCTCGATGACATCGCCGAGGAAGTCGCCCATGTGAAGGCCGGCCGCAAGGGCGCGATCTGGGGCAAGTGCAATTCGCTGGTCGATCCCGAGATCATCGACGCCCTCTATGACGCCAGCCAGGCCGGCGTCGAGATCGACTTCGTCGTGCGCGGCATCTGCTGCCTGCGGCCGGGCGTGCCCGGCCTCTCGGACAATATCCGGGTCAAATCGATCATCGGCCGCTTCCTCGAGCACACCCGCGTCTATGCCTTCGGGGCCGGCCACGGCATGCCTTCGCCCAAGGCCAAGGTCTACATCTCGTCGGCCGACCTGATGCCGCGCAACCTCGATCGCCGCGTCGAGGCCCTGACGCCGATCCTCAATCCGACCGTGCATCAGCAGTTGCTTGATCAGATCATGTTGGCCAACCTGCTCGACAACGAGCAGAGCTGGACGATATTGCCCGATGGCGGCTCGCGCCGCATTGTCCCTGCGCCGAACGAAGAGCCGTTCAACGCGCATAAGTACTTCATGACGAACCCGAGTCTGTCCGGACGTGGAAAATCGCTCTCGAATTCAAGTCCCCGCTCCCTCTCGCGCCGGGGAGGCCGTAAAGCCTGAGCTCCGGCACGCGCCGGGGCGGCTTGCGCTCGCCGACACCATCGCCATCGTCGACATCGGTTCGAACTCGGTCCGCCTCGTCGTCTACGAGATGCTGGCGCGGGCGCCATCGCAGGTCTTCAACGAGAAGGAGATGGCCGGCCTCGGCCGGCAGGTCGCCACGACCGGCCGGTTGGCGCAGGACGCCATCGAGAAGGCGATCCTGGCGCTGATCCGCTTTCGCATCCTCTGCGAAGCCATGCATGTCGGCGAGCTCCGCGTCATCGCCACGGCCGCCGCACGCTATGCCGAGAACGGGCCGGACTTCATCGCCCGCGCCGAAGAGGCGATAGGCCAGCCGATCGAGCTGATTTCCGGCGGCCGCGAGGCGATTCTCTCGGGCCTCGGCGTGATCTCGGGTTTCGATTCTCCGGACGGTGTCGTGGGCGATCTCGGCGGCGGCAGCCTGGAGCTGATTTCTGTCAAGAACGGCGCTGTGGGGAAGGGCGCCAGCGTCCCGCTCGGGGGCCTCGCGTTGCTCGATCGCTCGAAGGGCTCGATCCGCGCGGCCGAGAAGATCGTGAAGGACGAGCTCGACAAGCTGCCGCAGCTCGCCGCGATGAAGGGGCGCGATTTCTTCGCCGTCGGCGGGACCTGGCGCGCGCTCGCGACGCTGCATCAGCGCCGCGCGAACTACCCGCTCAACGTGATGCATGCCTATGCGATCCCGCCGAAGGATGCCTCCGATTTTGTAAAGCTGGTCGAGCGGGCCGACGCCTCGGTGCTCGACGCCATCGATTCCGTCTCCTCGGCGCGTCGGCCGCTGCTCGCCTATGGCGCGCTGGTGCTGGACGAGCTGATCAAGCGCGGCAAGCCGCGCAACATCGTCATCTCGGCGCAGGGCGTGCGCGAAGGGCTGCTGCATGAGCAGCTCTCGCCGCGGGAACAGACCGCAGACCCGCTGCTGCAGGCCGCGCGCGACTACAATCTCCTGCGTGCCCGCGATCCGCGTCACGCCGCTGACCTGATCGCCTGGGTCCACGGCATTCTCGAAACCGCCGGGTTGGTGCAGGACGAGCCTTCGGGGCGCCTGATCGAGACCGTCTGCCTTCTCTCCGACATCGGCTGGCGCGCCCATCCGGATTATCGCGGCGAGCAGAGCATGAACGTCATCGCCCATGCCTATTTCACAGGCATCGACCATGTCGGGCGGGCCTTCCTGGCGATGACGATCTTCCATCGCTATGCCGGTCTAAAGGCCAGCTCGCCGGCTGCCGAAGGCTTGAAGACCCTGCTTCAGCCGGCGCTCCTGGCGCGTGCGACGCTGATCGCCGCGATCTTCCGCGTCGCCTATCTTTTGTCTGCCGGCATGGCCGGCATCCTGCCGCGCATCCCGGCCACCTGCGTCGACAACCGCCTGGTCCTGCGCTTTCCTGGGGATCTCGCTTCCCTGGCGAGCGAGCGCGTGGAAGGCCGGCTCAAGCAGCTCGCCAAGCTGCTCGGGCGCGACTTCGAGATCGGCCGGGTCTGAAGCAGCTTGTCCGGCGCGTCATGCTCGGGCTTGGTCCGAGCATCTCTTGCAGAAAAGGCCTCCCATCCTGCGGGGGATTCTCGGGTCTGCGCTTCGCTTCGCCCGAGAACGGCGGTGGAAGGGGCCCGGTCCTCGCTCAGCTCGCCGCGCGCAAGCGCGCGAAGCCGGCGTCGAGATCGGCTTTCAGGTCCTCGATATCTTCGAGGCCGATATGGAGGCGGATCGTCGGTCCCTTGAAATCGGGCTTGGTCGCCGTCCGGTAGTCCTTGCAGTCGAAGGGCAGGACGAGGCTCTCATAACCGCCCCAGGAGGCGCCGATGCCGAACAGGGTCAGGCCGTCGAGCATCGCGCCGACAGCCTTCATCGAGACGGGTTTCAGCTCGATGGTGAAGAGCGAGGAGGCGCCGGTGAAGTCGCGCTTCCAGATCTCGTGGCCGGGCGCGCCCGGAAGGGCGGGGTGGAGGACGCGGGCGACCTCGGGGCGTTCGCGCAGCCATTCGGCCATGGCGATGCCCGCTGGCATCTGCTCCTTGAGGCGCACGGCCATCGTCCGCATGCCACGCAGCGTCAGGAAGGCATCCTCCGGCGCCACGATCAGCCCGAGCTGATTCCAGGCTGCGCGCAGCTTCCTGAACTGCTCCGGCGTCCGCGCCGAGATGGTGCCGATCAGCACGTCGGAATGGGCCGCGTAGTATTTGGTGCCGGCCTGCACCGAGTAGTCGACACCGAATTTGTGGGCGTCGAAGAACAGCGGTGTCGCCCAGGTGTTGTCCAGCGCGACCGGGATGTCGTGTTCATGCGCGGCCGCGACGATGGCCGGGATATCCTGCATTTCGAAGGTCTGGGACCCCGGCGCCTCGGTCCAGACGGCCTTCGTGTTCGGCTTGAACAGTTTGACGATGTCGCCGCCGATCAGCGGGTCGTAATAGGTGGTCTCGATCCCCATCCGCTTCAGGAAGGTATCGCAGAAGATGCGAGTCGGGCGGTAGACGCTGTCCGTCACCAGCACGTGGTCCCCGGCGGAGAGCATGGTCAGGAAGGCGAGCGTGCAGGCCATCAACCCCGATGGCGTGACGACCACGCCGGCACCGCCCTCGATCGTGTTGGCGGCCGCGATCAGCGCGTCGAGCGTCGGATTGCCGTCGGTGCCATAGGTGTAGCGCGCCTTGCGGACCAGGAAGTCTTCGGTGTTGGGATAAACGACCGTCGAGCCTCGTACGATAGGCGGATTGACAAAGCCGTAGCTATCGGCCGGGTCGCGTCCGGCCAGCACGAGGCGCGTCCGCTCGCCGAGGCGCGCAAATTCAGGCGAAGACAGCTTTTTCATGGAAACGGCAGGTCTCGGAAGCGGAAAAATGCAGCCGGGCTTGACCACACCCCACAAACTCGCATGTGATGCATGCGGTGAACAAGGGGCGCCGGGGGCGGGTGGCGGTTGCTTGACGCTCATGGGGCACTCTGGCAATCGACTCGGCAACGGGGGCGCCGCACCAAACGCAAAGATAATCGAGCAGCGGAAAGCTGCCGGCGGCGAGACCAGGATGGCGTTCGGCGCAAGCCGGAAACGTGGCTTCAATGGGAGAGTACCGATGAAAAAGTTTGTAGCCGCCGCTCTTGCGGCAGGAATCGGCCTGGCGATTTCCGCAACCGCGGCTTCGGCCCAGGCGACGCTCGCGCAGGTCAAGCAACGCGGTATCCTGAATTGCGGCTCGAACACCGGCCTCGCCGGCTTTGGCGTGCCCGATGCGCAGGGCAACTGGAAGGGACTCGACGTCGATCTCTGCCGCGCGATCGCGGCGACGATCTTCAACGACCCGAACAAGGTCAAGTTCATCCCGCTTTCGGCCAAGGACCGCTTCACCGCGCTCCAGTCGAGCGAGATTGACGTGCTGGTGCGCAACTCGACCTGGACGATGACGCGCGACGCCTCGCTCGGCCTGCTCTTCACCGGCGTCAACTACTATGACGGCCAGGGCTTCATGGTCCGCAAGAAGCTCGGCGTGAACTCGGCCCTGCAGCTCTCGGGCGCTTCTGTCTGCACCCAGCAGGGCACCACCACCGAGCTCAACCTCGCCGACTACTTCCGCGCCAACAACCTGAAGTATGAGGTCGTGGCCTTCGCGACGTCCGACGAGACGGTGAAGGCCTATGACGCCGGCCGCTGCGACGCCTTCACCACCGATGCGTCCGGCCTCTACGCCGAGCGCCTGAAGCTGACGAACCCGGACGACCACATCGTCCTGCCGGAGATCATCTCCAAGGAGCCGCTCGGCCCGTCCGTCCGCAATAACGACCCGCAGTGGTTCAACCTGGTGAAGTGGGTCGGCTTCGCCATGCTGAACGCCGAGGAGCTGGGCGTGACCCAGGCGAATGTCGAACAGCAGCTCAAGTCGGATAACCCCGAGATCAAGCGCCTGCTCGGCACCGAGGGCAAGTTCGGCGAGCAGGTTGGCCTGACGCCGGATTGGGTCGTCCGCATCGTCAAGCACGTCGGCAACTACGGCGAATCGTTCGAGCGCAACGTCGGCCAGGGTTCGCTGCTCAAGATCGCCCGCGGTCAGAACGCGCTCTGGACCAAGGGCGGCCTGCAATACGCTCCGCCGGTTCGCTGATGCATTCGCGGGGCGCCGGCTAGACCGGTGCCCCGTTTGTTCCGCGGCCTGAAGCTGCCGCCCGCGCCGCGAGCCGCTCTCGAAGCGTTTCGCGGCGTTGCTGTATTCGCCGTGGATCAGGGCAATCCAACGGATTGCGAAGCGCCACAGCGCATTGACGGGATTGTTCGTTGACGCGGTGGTTTCCGGCGCGCAGAGATTCAAAATCGGCGCCGGATGGTGGTTGGCGCGGTTGGTCCGGGATTTGCTGATCGGGGTTTTGCTTCAGCAGGGCTTGCCGTATCAGCATTTGCTGCTCAAGATTTGTTCAATCGGGGAGAGCGGGACGAACCCGCTCCGAACAGGGGAACGGCATGAAGACAGAGAGCATCACTGCCGCCAGAGCGGCAGCTGTCGGCGTCGGTATCGCGTCGGGTCCGTGAACGCCGGAAGGGCCCGCATGGCGCGCCCTTCCGGCAAGAAGCTCACAGAAAAAGCGGCACGGACAACAGGACGACCTCGGCGCAACCGCACAGCCGAAGGATCGCCGGCCGCCACAAGCGAAGCAAAAGGGGCGTGACAAGTGTCGAGCATTCCCGACCAAACGGTATCACCCGGCAAGGCGTCGTTGTTCTACGACCCCAGGATCCGCGGCTACGTCTATCAGATCCTGCTGGTCGGGGTGGTCGGCTTCCTGATCTGGTCGGCCGCATCCAATGCCATCGAAAATCTGCGTGCGCAGAAGATCGCCTCGGGTTTCGGCTTCTGGCACAACGCCGCCGGCTTCGACATCAATCAGAAGCTGATCCCGTTCTCGGCCCAGGGCGGCTCGACCTATGGTCAGGCCTTTCTGGTCGGCCTGCTCAACACGCTGCTCGTCGCCGCCCTCGGCATCGTCCTCGCCACCTTCATCGGCTTCGCCGTCGGCGTGGCGCGGCTCTCGAACAACTGGATCGTCGCCAAGCTGGCTATGATCTATGTCGAGGTCATCCGGAACATCCCGCTGCTGCTCCAGCTCTTCTTCTGGTACAACGCGGTGCTGAAGCCTTTGCCGGACGCCCGCAACTCGATCGCGCTGCCCGGCAGCATCTATCTCAACAATCGCGGCATCATCCTGCCGAGCCCGCAATTTGCGCCGGCTTTCGAGGCGGTCGTCATCGCCTTCATCGTCGGCGTCGTGGCGGCGATCGCTTTCTTCATCTGGTCGCGTCGCCAGCAGATGCAGACGGGCAAGCAGTACCATAACGGCTGGGTCGCGCTCGCGCTGATCATCGGGCTGCCGCTTCTGGTCTTCTTCATCACGGGTCGGCCGCTCTCCTTCGACTATCCGCAGCAGGGTCGGTTCAACCTCACCGGCGGCATGCAGATCTTTCCTGAGTTCGTGGCGCTGCTGATCGGCCTCTCGACCTATACCGGCGGCTTCATCGCCGAGGTCGTGCGCGCCGGCATCCTGGCGGTTTCGAAGGGGCAGTCCGAGGCCGCCCATGCGCTCGGCCTGCGCTCCGGCCCGACGCTGAAGCTCGTCGTCATCCCGCAGGCGATGCGCGTCATCATCCCGCCGCTGACCTCGCAATACCTCAACCTGACCAAGAACTCGTCTCTGGCCGTGGCGATCGGCTATCCCGATCTCGTCCAGGTGTTCACCGGCACGGTTCTGAACCAGACCGGCCAGGCGGTCGAGGTCGTCGCCATCACCATGGCGGTCTACCTGACGATCTCGCTGGTGACGTCGTTCTTCATGAACCTCTACAACCGGCGCATGGCGCTGGTCGAACGGTGAGGGCGGATCGATGACCGACGCAACGATCGAAAACGCCCCTTACGCCTTCGTCCGCAAGGAGACGTTGCAGCAGGAGCCTGCGCCCCTCTCCGTGGCCGGCCCCTGGGCCTGGATCAGGACCAACCTGTTTTCCAGCCCGCTCAATGCGATCCTGACCCTGCTCTGCGCCTATCTCGTGTTTGACGCGGTGCCGGGTCTGGTCCGCTTCTACTTCCTCGACGCAGTCTGGACCGGAGAGCATCGCGAGGCTTGCCTCGCCGACAAGGTCGGCCGGCCGGTCGGTGCCTGCTGGGCCTATATCGCCGACCGTTTCCAGTACTTCATATACGGGTCCTATCCGGTGGTGGAGCGCTGGCGGGTCAACATCGTCTTCGCGATGTTCGCGCTTGGCGTGGTCTGGATGCTCTGGACCAAGGCGCCGCTGAAGAAGATAGGCGTCTTCTTCTTCTTCATCATCCTGCCGGCGAGCGCCTTCATCCTGCTACTGGGCGGGGCTCGGGCCGAGAGCTTCCTGCGCTTCCTGATCCTGCTCAGCTTCGCGCTGGCGGTGCTTTATCTGGTCCTGTCCTTCGTGCCCTCGCTGGCCAAATTCTGGCTTGGCGAGGCGCAGTTGGCTGTCGAACAGGAGATGCCGGCCTGGCAGCGCTTCTATCGGCCCAAGCGCCTGATCCTGATCGCGCTGGTCGTCTTCGGCCTGCTGGCGGTGTTGGCCGATAAGGTCGGGTTGCCCCGTGTCGACACCGGGCTCTGGGGCGGCATGACGGTGACGTTCCTGATCTCCGCGGTCGGTATCGTCTTCTCGCTGCCGCTCGGCGTGCTGCTGGCGCTGGGGCGCCGCTCGCGCCTGCCCGCCATCCAGCTGCTCTCGGTGATCTTCATCGAGTTCGTCCGTGGCGTACCGCTCATCACCGTGCTGTTCATGGCCAACACCATGCTGCCGCTCTTCGTGCCGCAGGAATGGTCGCCGGACCGGCTGCTTCGGCCGTTGATCGGCGTCGCGCTCTTCGCCGCCGCCTACATGGCGGAGGTGGTGCGCGGCGGCCTGCAGGCGATCCCGAAGGGCCAGTACGAGGGCGCGATGTCGCTCGGCCTCGGCTACTGGCAGATGATGCGTCTGATCATCCTGCCGCAGGCGCTGCGGATCGTGATCCCCGGCATCGTCAACACCTTCATCGGGCTGTTCAAGGATACGACGCTGGTCACCATCGTCGGCATCTTCGATTTCCTGCGCACGATCGAGGCGACCCTCGTCGACCCCACCTGGGCGACGCCGACTACGCGGTCGACAGCCTACGCTTTCGCCGCGCTCTTCTATTTTCTTTGCTGCTGGGGAATGTCGCGCTACTCGGTAGCTGTCGAGAAGCGCCTAGCCGCCGGCCAAAAACGTTGAGAGGGATGACGACCATGGCAATGGCAGAAACCAAGATGACGGATACCCGGCCTGCGGCGCTGAAGCAGACCTCGTTGAACACGGCGACGGCGGTCGAGATGATCGGCGTGAACAAGTGGTACGGCGAGTTCCACGTGTTGCGGGACATCAACCTCAAGGTTCAGCGCGGCGAGAAGCTGGTCATCTGCGGCCCGTCCGGTTCGGGCA
>NZ_JBFTKQ010000016.1:0-137890 GCF_056396025.1 Allobosea sp. 05T438 | reverse complement strand
GGCGGCGGCTTCCAGAACTACCCGGACGACTACGCCGTCATCCAGAAGCTCTCGGACGAGAACCAGCTCACCATCCGCCTCGCCTACAACCTGTTCACGCAGAAGCCGAAGCAGGAGAAGGACGACTTCCTCAACTGGACGAAGACCTCGAAATACAAGCAGGGCAACGACTATTTCCGGCACAACGGCGCCGGCGAGATGCTCGTCTTCTCCGCCGCCGATTTCGAGGATTTCCGCGAGCCGCGGCCCGACATGCCGCCGGAGATGGAGGGCGATCTCGAAGGTGTCGTGCGCATCCTCGCCGAGAACCGCTGGCCCTGGCGCCTGCACGCGACCTATGACGAGACGATCTCGCGCGCGCTCGACGTCTTCGAGAAGGTCGACAAGGACGTTCCGCTCAAGGGGCTGAACTGGTTCTTCGACCATGCCGAGACGATCTCGGAGCGCTCGATCGACCGCATCGCTGCGCTTGGCGGCGGCGTCGCGGTGCAGCACCGCATGGCCTATCAGGGCGAGTATTTCGTCGAGCGCTACGGCGCGGCTGCGGCCGAGGCGACACCGCCGGTGGCGCGCATGCTGGAGAAGGGCATCAAGACCTCGGCCGGCACCGATGCCACACGCGTCGCCTCCTACAACCCCTGGGTCTCGCTCTCCTGGCTCGTCACCGGCAAGACCGTCGGTGGCCTGCGGATCACGCCGCAGCGCAACTGCCTCGACCGCGAGACCGCGCTGAGGATGTGGACCGAGAACGTCACCTGGTTCTCGAACGAGGAGGGCAAGAAGGGCCGGATCGCAGTCGGCCAGTTCGCCGATCTGATCGTACCCGACCGCGACTTCTTTGCCTGCCCGGAGGACGAGATCTCGCATATCTCGGCCGACCTCACCGTCGTCGGCGGCAAGGTCGTCTATGGCGCCCGCGATTTCGTGAGGCTCGACGAGAGCGCCCCGCCGCCGGCGATGCCCGACTGGTCGCCGGTGCGCACCTTCAAGGGCTACGCCGCCTGGGGCGAGCCTGACGGCGCCGGCAAGAACTCGCTGCGCCGGGCGGCCATGACCAACTGCGGCTGCGCCAGTTCCTGCAACGTCCATGGCCACGACCATGCCGGCGCCTGGTCGAGCAAGCTGCCAGTCGGCGACCTCCGCAGCTTCTGGGGCGCGCTCGGCTGCGCCTGCTGGGCGGTGTGACATGGCCGGGAGCGACCAATCGGCGGCGGTGCCGCGAACAGGCGTGCTGCGCTGGTGCGCGCTGCTGCTGCTCTGCGCGGCCTATATCCAGGGGCCGGTGACAAAGATCCTCGATTTTCCGGGCGCCGTCGCCGAGATGGATCATTTCGGTCTGTTCCCGGCGCCGCTCTTCGCCGTCGGCGTCATCGTCTTCGAGCTCGCCATGAGCGCGCTCATCCTGGTGGGTCGCTGGCGAGGGCTCGCGGCGCTGGCGCTCGCCGGCTTCACGCTCGCTGCCACCTTCCTCGCCTTGCGCTTCTGGGAGATGCCGGCAGGGCAGGGGCGGATGATGGCGATGAACGGCTTCTTCGAGCATCTCGGACTGATCGGCGGCTTCATCCTGGTCGCGATCCACGATCGCGCCCGCAAGGGAGTCACGCGATGAGCGTCGCCTCACCTCCGGCTGCGTCCTCCGGCTTCGCGCCGCTGCGCCAGAAAGTCTTCGCCGTACTCTGGGCGGCGACGATCATCGGCAATATCGGCTCGTTCATGCGCGACGTCGCCAGCGCCTGGCTGGTCACCGACCTCTCCGGCGCGCCGGCGGCGGTGGCGCTGGTGCAGGCGGCGGCGACGCTGCCGATCTTCCTGCTCGCCATCCCGGCCGGCGTGCTCTCGGACATCCTCGACCGCCGCAAGTTCCTGATCGCCATCCAGATCCTGCTCGGCTGCGTCAGCCTCTCGCTCATGCTCCTGGCCGGAACCGGGCAGCTCAGCGTGCCCGCCCTGGTCGGCCTGACCTTCCTCGGCGGCGTCGGCGCGGCGCTGATGGCGCCGACCTGGCAGGCGATCGTGCCCGAGCTCGTCGGCAAGGCCGACCTCAAGAGCGCGGTGGCGCTGAACTCGCTCGGCATCAACATCTCCCGCGCCATCGGCCCGGCGCTGGGCGGGTTGATCCTCGCCGCCTTCGGCGCGGGCTTCACCTATGGCGCGGACGTGCTGAGCTACGTCATCGTCATCGGCGCCCTGATCTGGTGGCGCCGCGCGCCGGGCGCGGACGATGCGCTGAGCGAACGTTTCGCCGGGGCCTTCCGGGCCGGGCTGCGCTATGCCAGGGCGAGCCGGGAACTGCATGTCGTGCTGTTGCGCGCGGCGATCTTCTTCGCCTGCGCCAGCGCGGTCTGGGCGCTGCTGCCGCTGGTCGCGCGCAACCTGCTCGGCGGCGGCGCCGGCTTCTACGGCATCCTGCTCGGCGCGGTCGGCGCCGGGGCGATCGGCGGCGCCATCCTTCTGCCGCGCCTGCGCGCCCGGCTCGATGCCGACGGGCTGCTGCTGTTCTCGGCCGTCCTGACCGCGCTGGTCATGGCGGTGCTGACGCTCTCGCCGCCGCAATGGCTCGCCGTCATGATCCTGCTGCTGCTCGGCGCGGCCTGGATCGTGGCGCTGACGACGCTCAACGGCGTGGCTCAGGCGATCCTGCCGAACTGGGTGCGCGGCCGGGCGCTCGCGGTCTATCTGACCGTGTTCAACGGCGCGATGACGGCCGGCAGCCTCGGCTGGGGCGCGGTGGCGGAAGCGGCCGGCATCCGCGGCACGCTGCTGATCGGCGCGGCCGCGCTGCTGGTCGCCGGCCTGGTCATGCACCGGATCAAGCTGCCGGCCGGGGAGGCCGATCTCGCGCCATCCAACCATTGGCCGGAGCCGCTCACCGCCGCCACGGTCGAAAGCGATCGCGGCCCCGTGCTGATCCTGATCGAGTACCGCGTGCCGGCGGCCGACCGCGAGGCGTTCCTGCGCGCGATCAACGCGCTCTCGGCCGAGCGGCGGCGCGACGGCGCCTATGGCTGGGGCATCACCGAGGACACGGCCGATCCGGAGAAGCTCGTCGAGTGGTTCATGGTCTCATCCTGGGCCGAGCATCTGCGCCAGCATCGCCGCGTCTCCAAGGCCGATGCAGATCTGCAGAAGGAGGTCGCGCGCTTCCATGCGGGTGAGGGCGGCCCAGTCGTGCGACACTTCCTGCACGTCGACCCGCCGCCGAGCCTGGTGAAGCATCGAGGGGAAACAGAGCCATGAGAGATTGCGTCTGACGCGGACTGCACGGGCGACGCCTGCGCAAAATCATTGCCCCGCCACGCGTTGCCAAGCATTCACCCGGTCGCCCAAAGGAGAGCAACATGTCCAAGTATCTGGAAGTCCTGACCCCGAAGAACTGCCAGCTCATTTTCATCGACCAGCAGCCGCAGATGGCGTTCGGCGTGCAGTCGATCGACCGGCAGGTACTGAAGAACAACGTCGTCGGCCTTGCCAAGGCTGCGAAGGCCTTCAACATCCCCACGACGATCACCACGGTCGAGACGAACAGCTTCTCCGGTCATACCTATCCGGAGCTGCTGGCGGTCTTCCCTCAGAACAAGATCCTGGAGCGGACGTCCATGAATTCCTGGGACGACCAGAACGTCCGGGATGCGCTCGCCGCCAACGGCCGCAAGAAGGTGGTTGTCTCCGGCCTCTGGACCGAGGTCTGCAACACCACCTTCGCGCTCTGCGCCATGCTCGAGGGCGGCTACGAGATCTACATGGTGGCGGACGCCTCCGGCGGCACCTCCAGCGACGCGCATAAATACGCCATGGACCGCATGGTTCAGGCTGGCGCGGTGCCGGTGACCTGGCAGCAGGTTCTGCTCGAATGGCAGCGCGACTGGGCGCATCGCGAGACCTATGATGCCGTCATGGCGATCGTGAAGGAGCATTCCGGCGCCTACGGCATGGGCGTCGACTACGCCTACACCATGGTCCACAAGGCGCCGGAGCGCGTGACCCATGGCGAGACGATCGGGCCGAATGCCGCCAAGTGAGCTGAGCGAGCGATGATGCCGCCGCGGTTGCTCGCGGGGGCATCACCATGATGGCGCCGACCTCGCTTGCGCCCGCGACATGATCAAGCCGAGCTAGGTGTCCTTCTGCGAGGGCTGCTGCGCCGCGTCATCGCAGTAGCGTTGCCAGGACACGTTCAGGTGGTGTGCGACGGCCGCTTCGGCACCATCTTCGTCGCCCCGGACGATCGCATCCAGAATGGCCCGGTGCTCGTCGAGCACGGGCTTGATGTCGTGCGGCCGGCTGTTGAACAGACGGGCGTGGTGCAGATGCGGATGCAGATTGCGCACGGCCTGTGCGAGGATCGCGTTGCCGGAGGCTGAGAGGATGGCCTCGTGGAATGTCTCGTCGAGCCGGCTGGCGCTGACATAGTCGTGGTCGTCGGCGCCTTCTTCGGACAGCTTCCTCTCCATGGCTTCGATGCTGGCGCGCATCGCGATGATCGATTCTGCCTGCCGGGTGCGTGCAAGATGTCGGGCGGCAAAGCCCTCGTTGAGGATGCGGAAATCCTTGAGCTGCTCGAACCACGCGCGCGGAGGTTCGGGCGCAACCGAAAAGCCGGTGAAGGAGACCGATGCCACCAGACCGAGCCCGCAGAGCCGCGTCAGCGCTTCACGAATCGGTGAGGAGCTCACCTCCAGCTCGCGTGCGAGCGCATCGATGTTGAGCTTCGCACCCGGGGCGTAGACACGGTCAAGGATGCGCTGCGTGAGCAAAGCAGCCACCTGATCGACGAGCGCTACGCGGGTAAGAAGCGGCTTGCCGGCCATGACGCCTCCCTTTTCAGCCTATCGCTTTTCTTGCTATTGACGACCGTCGATCATCGATCATGCACGATTCTTATATGTAAACGATCGAGGTACGACCGCCAGTTTGGCTGGGAGAGGGATCAGCATCCGAGGGCGACTAACGTGAAGATGGCTGCGGCTTTGACAGGCCCAGGCGTTGCCAGGAGCGGCGTTCATGCAAGTGTCGACAGGACGGGACGCGAGGGGCTTTTTCGGCGAGCGCGTCGCCGATCATTTCGGGATGCCGGGCGAGGTCGTCTCCGAGTTTCATCTCGACGGCCAGTTGGGGTTGGCTGCCACGCGGTTGTCCTGCGGGCGCCGCTTCAGGGAGCGCACAAGCCAGACCCATAGCGAGGGTGCGTTCTCCATTCTCTGCCAAATCGACGATCTCGAATGCCATTCCGGCTGGCTCGGGGGGCAGAGATATCGCTCAGGCCGCTTCCGCGCGAAATCCGTGAACGTCGTGGATTTGCGTGAAGATCCGCAGTGGCAGTTCAGAGGCCGCTTCGACGCTCTCCAGTTCTATGTTCCTGCCGACGGGCTCGCGCTGATTGGCGCTCAGCACGGAGGCCGCACCGCTTCGACATTGCGCTCGGAAGGCGAGGCCCCGGACGAGATTCTGTGGGGGCTGTCGCAGGCGCTGGTTCATGCCTCCGCTTTGCCCGGCGCGAATCAGCTTCTGACCGATCAGATCGCGATGGCTCTCCTGGTCCATTTTGCGCGCGCCTATGGCGGCCTCGAAGCCGAAGCCGCCGCTGGATACGGAGGGCTTGCCGCCTGGCAGCAGCGCCGGGCCAGGGAGATCATGACCGCACGATTGGCGTCGAACCTGACGATCGCACAGGTGGCGAGCGAGTGCCGGTTGACGCCCAGCCATTTTGCCCGCGCGTTTCGGCAAAGCCTCGGTGTGGCACCCCAGCGCTATCTGCTGCAATTGCGGGTGTCGGAGGCGAAGAAGCATCTCGTCCAGCAGCATCTGCCGCTCTCCGATATCGCGTTGATGTGCGGCTTCGGGGACCAGAGCCACTTCACGCGCGTCTTTCGCCAGCTTGCGGGCAGGACGCCGGGCGCATGGCGCCGGAACTTCCAGGGCAGCGACGCCGAATAGCTGTCGGGGATCAGGCAAAGCCTGCCGTTGCCCCCTCGCTATGCCGAACCGACGATACTTGGAGGCAAATCCGAGATCGCCGCTGCAGATTCCTGATCAATCCCGGCGAAGCGCGATCCAATCGGCGCGTGCTCTAGCATAGGGGTTGCGCGGGGTTCGCGCCGACACCTGAGCCCATCAGCCGGGCGCCCTCACGCACATCAATTATCGACGGAAGCCGCCGCCGTGGAAGCCACCGCCTCCGTGGAAGCCCCCGCCGCCGAACCCGCCCCCGCCGCGGAAGCCTTCCAGATGTTCGCCCCTGAAGCGGGCAGCCTGTTCACGATCGAAGTTGCGAAAATCGCCACCTCCGGCATTGGACCAACGCCCGTTCTGATGCTGCTGCCAGCCTTGCGCGCCGCGCCGCATCACCTCGCCATCGCGTCCGGCATAGAGGTCGTTGGCACGCGGGTGGTTCTGCCTGAGGTCGCTGACGCTGTTCCGGGGGCCTGGGCCGCCCGGGCGACTCTCCAGCCGCTCGCCTGCGCGGCTTTCGAGCCGATTGCCCAGATTGTTGCCGACCTGGTTTCCGAACCGGTTGCCGATGTTGGCATTGACCCGGTCGCCGACGCGGTTGTCGATGCGCGTGCGCACCGTGTTGTTGCCCCAGCGATTGTAGATGTTGGCGTTGTTGAAGTTGAAATTGTTGATCACGACGTTGCCGCCGCCGTGCCAACCCCATCCTCCCCAGCCCCGTCCCCAGGCGCCGCCGCTCCAGGCAGCGCCGGCGATGGCGCCGATCGCAAAGCCCGTCGTGGCGCCCCAGGCGAAGGCTGCGCCATAGCCATAGGTCAGTGGCGCCGGGTACCAGAAGTCCCCGACCCAGGCCGGGTAATAGTAGCCGGTGCCGTAGACCACGACCCCGCCCGGCGCGACACGGTGCCGTAATAGCCCGGCGTATAGCCGACATAGACGGTGTCGGCGGTCGAGCGGTAGACCTTGGCATAGGTGACGTAATGCAGCGGGGATTCCGGCGGAATGGTGTAGATCGCCGGCGGGACTTCGGTGGCCACCTGCCAGGGACCGTTGGGGCCGGCGGCGGTGAACCAGACGCCGTTCTCGATGGCATAATAGGTGCTGCCGACCCTGATCACCGGAACCGAGGCGTTGACGACATATTCGAGGCTGGTGCCGGGGACCGGCTTCATCTCCGGCTTGCCGTCGACCTGGACATTCGGCTTGGCCTTGCGGCGGTCGACCGTGGCCGTCTGCGGGATCTGGTTGTCGATCAGCGATTCCTGAGCCTGCACCGTGCCGCTGACGGAAGCCAGCACGTCGCCCTTGGGGTGGCTCTCGGGAATCTTGGCGAAATCGGCAGGCAGTTTGTCGCTCGCGACGAAGCTCCAGGGCCCCTGCGCCAGCGACGGAGAGCGGAACCACCGGCCTGAAATCAGGACGTAGTGATCCTGGGTGCTGACATCGACGATGATCTGGCTGCTGGTGTTCTTGACGTAAAGCAGCTGGGTTGCCGGGATCGGTGCATATTCCGGCTGGCCGGCTGTCTGCACGAGTTCAGTAGGCTGCAGGCTGACGTCTATTCTCGGCGTGTTGCCGCGTTCGACGGTTTCCTCGATCTCGGGCGGCGCCTCATCCATCAGATTGGCGCGGGAACCCGCCGATTTCAGGGTCGCGGCCAGGGATGCGGGCGGGCTCGCGACGACGGACCAGCTGCCATCGGGCTCCTTGGCCGACCACCACTTCTTGAGCGCGCGCAGATAATAGGTGGCGCCGCTCTCGTCGAACAGCATCAGTGCCGGCGTGTTGATGACGCGCAGGAGCTTGCTGCCGGTGATCTGGCGCAGCTGCGGCTTGCCATCGACCAGCACCAGCATTGCGGGTGTTTCGCTGAAGATGATCTTCGGCGGATCGTTCCTGACGGGCAGGGCCTTGGTCGTCGTCTCCGCCTCGGCGACCGCGAGGCTCGCCTGCAACCGGGCCAGCGAGATCGTACGCAGACCGGTGCCGGCATGCTGACGGAGCGCCGCGGCGTAGGCATCGGCATTGGCGGGATCGGACGGGAAGCTCGCCTTTACGACCTGGATATTGTCGAGCGTCACGCTGTCGCTCTCCCGGTCGACCGCGGTGTGGGCCTTGAACCAGACGACGCCCAGCGTCTGCGCGTTGGTGCCGGGTTTGTCGACCGCAACGGCGGCACGCGCGTCCAGGGTGTCGTCCTGCCAGCGTTCGATCTGCGGCTGGTAGACGGTGATGCTGCGCTCGGCATCCTCGACCAGGCGAGGCCAGGCCGCGTCAGCATGCGCCACATCGGCGGGCCGCGACGCCGCGGCCCGCCCTGCCTGGGCCAGAGCCGGCGCCGCCGGCGGGACGAGTATGCAGGTTATCGACAGAAGAGCGACCGTGTTCCGGAGGTGCGACTTAAGGGTCTGGCGCATCCGGCTTCTCCTTGTCCATCCAGCCCGGCGCCCGAGTGCCGGGCGCGATCAGCGGTCGCAGCGATGATAGCTCGTCTCCACCTCGGGAAATTCGGGGTCGAAGCGGACGAAGGTGCCGTCGTCCTTGAAGCGGATCGAGACTGTCATGGTGTCGAACATGATCTTGTCCGCGCAACTGAGAAGGAGCGTCGTCACGTCGCCCTTCTGCTTGGAGGATTTCACGTTGCAAGTGGCGTTCGCGCCAT
Source organism: Allobosea sp. 05T438 (assembly GCF_056396025.1). Taxonomy (NCBI): domain Bacteria; kingdom Pseudomonadati; phylum Pseudomonadota; class Alphaproteobacteria; order Hyphomicrobiales; family Alloboseaceae; genus Allobosea; species Allobosea sp. 05T438. The sequence continues at coordinate 129,279 of NZ_JBFTKQ010000016.1, read as the reverse complement.
TGATCCGGTTGCCGTTGACGATGAAGGCGCTCCAGCCATCGAGCGTGCGCTTGAGCGCGAGCTTGCCCTTGCTCTTGACGAAGACCTGATCGCAGGTCGAAGCGGTCGTCGTCCAGGCCCCGTCCATGCGGTCCACGGCGTGCGCCGCACCACTCAGCAAGGGAAGGGCGAGGACAAGGATCCCAAGGCCGGCCAGTCGCTTTCCACTTTGCATCTGCACTCTCCCATGCGTTGAAAAAACAAGAAAATCTGCGGCAGGCCGGGCAGAGGGGCAGGTCATGCACTTCGCCGATTGGGAACGGTGCCGCGTCGAGACCACTATCAGGTCATTCTTGCCGATATCTTCCGCCACGGAAACGTGCCCCCGACGTCTCGGGCGTTGTGCCCAGCCTGAAAATGCTATCCGTTCTGATCAGTGCTTGGTGGGAAGGCTATGATGATTGTCGACTGTGGGGTGTCTTGATATCAAGATGTACCAAGACATTCCCGTCAATCACGAGGCGCGGATCGTGGTTGCTCTGCGGTTGAGGATGGCTCGCGGCGACGTCGCGGCATCTGGCGGCGGCAGCGCGACAAGCCGGGCTGCGGAAGCGATCAGACTTTGAAACAGGATGCCGCCAGCAAGCCGGCTCGGCGCGCAAGCCTTGCACGCGATATTGCCAGGGCGGCTGGCCGTGAAGGGGTCGTCCTTGCGGTCGGGGCGGCGGCATCGATCGGCCTGCTGGACCTTGTCGGAGAGGCAAGGGCAGCCGGCAGGCCGCTGACCCTTCTGCGAAGCTGCACCATAGCGACACCGGACCTCGAGCCCCTCCTGCCCGAACCACCCTCCATCTCCCCCGGCAAGGCTGGCGCCGACGATACGGGAGATGACGATGAGGAAGACGAGGCGGACGACGACGACGACGAGGAGGATCCTCCGCCCTCCGGCTTCGTCTCGCCCGGCTTGGGCGGCTGCATCGTCGTCTCCGGAACGGTGAATGCCGGGCTCCAAGGCGACAACTATCGAGCGAATGCCCTGGCGCGCGCGACAGGGCTCGTGCCGCAGAATACGACGAGCTTTCCGCTCAGCACGACCTTTCGGATCGAAAGCGGTCAGTCGCTTGCCAATGGCCATTATCTTGCAACGGCCTTCGAGTTCTCGATGGACACGAACAGCGGCGGTGGCACCGACGTCACGATCGGCGAGGCGAGCATTACACTGGGAGCCTTCAGCGCCGGGTTGGCCAGCTCGCGCTTCGATTTCTGGACCGGTGACGAGTTCGCCCTGGTCGGGCGCATTCCCAGCCGCACCGTTGCCCTGATCGGCTACGAGCGACCACTTACCGAAGAGCTAAGCCTCTCGCTGTCGGCCGAAGATGTCTCCGCCGACCAGCGCATTCCGCTGCCGACCGCGGGGCGCCGCCTGCCGGACGGCGTGGCCCGCCTTGTCTATGAAGGGGAAGCGTTGACCCTGCATGGTGCGGTGGCGTTGCGGGAGGTTTCGCGTATCGGTGCGCCGAGCCTGTCGGGGCGGGCGGCCATCATCGGCGCGACCTGGGAAGGCAGCGTGCTCGACCGGTCGTTCACCCTGTCCGGCCAGATCGCCGGCGCTGTCGATGCCCCCGCCTATGTCGGCTCGCTGCTCGACCGGCGCACGGCATTGCCGTTCTTGACCGGCGACCAGACGACGCGCGGGTGGTCCGGCCTCGTCTCGATCGGTTGGGATTGGTCGGACGAATGGTCCAGCAACGCCTATCTCAGCCGCTACAGCCTGACGCTGCCGCGCGCAGGCGACATCGGCGGGCAGGTTCGGATCGATCGAATGTCTGCGAACCTGATTTGGAGGCCGGTCACAGGCCTGCGCCTCGGACTGGAGGGATCACTGGCCTGGCAACGCCTCGACATCGTCGGTTCGGCGCGTGCCGCAGCTCTTTCCGGCACGCAAAGCACCGCCCAGATCTTCATCGAGCGGGTATTTTAGCTCTTGGAGACGTTTTGGAAACCCGAGCCCGCATCTGAGCAGCTGCGTTAGCGACGGAATGGCTCCTCAGGATGAAGGCTCGGGGAATTCTCAAAAAGGCTCTTATTCCAGCTCTCCTGCCGACGGCACGTTCACCGTCGACGCGCGGTATCCGGTTCTCGGTCCGTCAACGGGTCTGAGCCGCCGCGAAGGCGAGGTTCTCGGCGAGCAGCGCTTCGGCGAGGGCCGGCGTGGCAGCCTCCACATAGACGCGCAGCTCGGGGGCATTGCCCGAAGCCCGGAAATGGACCGTGCTGCCATCAGCCAGCGTCAGGCGCAGACCGTCGCGGCGGTCGCGTGCGACCACCCCGCCGTGGCCGGAGAAGCTGTCATCGCGAAACGCTGCATCGTCGGTATCGAGCCTGGCGATCAATGCAGCGGTGCGATCCTGGGGGATCTCCTGGAGCCGGTTCGACAAGGCAATGGCGAAGGCGGCCTCTGACGCGATCTCGCTCAGCTGCTTGCCCTGCCGCGCCTTGAGAGCGAGCGTCGACAGGATCGGGAGCATCGCATCGCGCGTCGGCAGGGCCGCCAGCACGCGTCCATCGCGGGTGACATTCGAGCCGAGCAGCACACCGCCATTGGCTTCGAAGCCGACGACGACCGCTGCGCCCTCGTTTGAGGCCTGTTCCATGCCTGCGATGACATAGGGTGAGCCGACGCGCGTACGGAACACGCGGGCGAAAAGCCCCGGCCGGTTGAGCGCGGAATTCGAGGTGACGGGGGTCACGATCGCATCGGCCCCGAGAAATTGCGCGGTCAAGGCGCCGACGAGATCGCCGCGCAGAAAGGTTCCCCGCTCATCCGCGACGAGGGGACGGTCCGCATCGCCATCCGTCGATACGATGGCATCGAGCCGCTGCTCGGCGGCCCATTGCCGCGCCAGGGCCTCGTCTTCAGGACGCAAGGCTTCGGTATCGACGGGGATGAAGCTGTCGCTGCGTCCCAGCGGCAGAGCTTTCGCGCCGAGCGCGGCGAGAACCTCGCAGATCGCGTCCCGGCCGACGGAGGAATGCTGGTAGACCCCGACGGTCAGCCCCGCGAGGGCCGAGCTGCCGAAGAAATCCGCATAACGGGCTTGGTAAGCCGTCAGCGCATCATAGGGTGCAGTCTTGGCCTGCAGGGTGGGCATCGCGCTCAGGCCCAGCCGGCCATGCCAGGCCAGGATCTGTGCCTCGTCGGCCTTGTCGATCTCGCCCTGCGCCCGGTAGAATTTCAGCCCGTTGCGGTCATCGGGAATATGGCTGCCCGTCACCATGATGGCCGCGCAGCCGCGTGTCATCGCGGCCAGAGCCAGTGCGGGTGTCGGGACGGTCCCGCAGTCGATGGGAACGAGACCCGCATCGACGATCGCCTGAGCAGCCTGACTGGCGATCAGCGGGCTCGATGAACGCAAGTCCCGCCCGATCAGCACGTCTGCCTGCGCTTGCGTATCATTGTCGCGGAGCATCGCGCAGAAGGCGCGAACATGGCTGTAGGTCGGCAGGCCGACGAGTTCGCCGACAAGGCCGCGCAGGCCGGAGGTTCCGAATTTCAGGCTGGTCATGAGAGGAAGATCGTCCCGAGCTCGAACGCTGTTCAAAGGATGGAAGGTGAATATCAGAATTCATTGCTTGGCTTCAGGTGCCGCATCGACGGCTTGTTTCCTGGTCCGGCTTGACGGCCTCCTTCGCTCGCTTCGCCCTCAAATGTTGTAGAAGGAGCGATACCATTCGACGAAGCGCGTGATGCCCTGCTCGATCGGCGTCGCAGGGCTGAAGCCGGTGCGAGCCGCCAGATCGCCGACATCGGCATAAGTCGCGGGCACATCGCCGGGCTGAGATGGCAGCTGCCTCTTGATGGCCTTGCGTCCACAGGCTTCCTCGATCACCGCAATAAAGCGGTCAAGCCGGACCGGCGTGTGATTGCCGATATTGTAGATGCGGAACGGCGCAGATGCCGTCGCGGGATCGGGGTCGGAAGCATCGAATTTCGGGTTGGCCACAGGCGGCAGGCCGGCGAGCTTCACGATCGCCTCGCGGATGTCGTCGACATAGGTGAAGTCGCGGCTCATCTCGGCCTCGGCATAGACGTCGATGGGCTGGCCCTCGAGAATCGCTTTGGTGAACTTGAAGTAAGCCATGTCCGGACGACCCCAGGGGCCGTAGACCGTGAAGAAGCGCAAGCCAGTCGTCGGAATGGCGTAGAGGTGCGAATAGGCATGGGCCATCAGCTCGTTCGCCCGCTTGGTCGCGGCATAGAGCGATACGGGATGGTCGGCGCGGTCATGCTCACTGAACGGCACCTTGGCGTTCGCGCCGTAGACCGAACTCGATGAAGCGTAGACGAGATGGTCGACCGGATGCCGGCGGCAGGCTTCGAGGACGGAGAGGAAGCCGTCGAGATTGGCGCTCGCATAGGCACGGGGATTGTCGAGCGAGTAGCGCACGCCGGCCTGGGCGCCGAGATGGATGACGACCTGCGGCCGGAACGCGGCAAAAGCCGTCTCCAAGCCGTCATAGTCGGCAATGTCGCACTTTTCGAACGAGAAGCCGTTGCGCGCCTGAAGGCGGTCGAGCCGCGCCTGCTTCAGCGCCGGATCGTAGTAGGGGGTGAGGCTGTCGATGCCGAACACCTCCACGCCCGCATCAAGGAGAGCCTCCGCGACGTGAAAGCCGACGAAACCGGCGGCGCCTGTCAAAAGCACACGTTCAAACGGCAGATTGGCTTTCATGCGATCATCTTCGTTCGTGCGGTTCTGGCGTCTTATTCGCGATGCGCCGCAACGTCGCAAGCGCCGCGCGACGATTTTGACACGCAAGGGGGATGCGATGCTCGGGCCGCGATCTTGATGGGCGCGCGGAACCATGCCGATCGCCGAAAGCATGGGCAGGCGGCGGTCGTCGTCATGCGTGCCAGCATCCCCAGAGGGATGCGCGTTCGCGACCGCCGCCTCGGCCGCGATGCGGCTGGATCGATTGCATCTCGGCTGATTTCGTTTCAGGACAGCGCAGCTTTGAGCTTAAGTCCACCCGTTGATATCCGCGCCGCAATCGGCGGATAGGCGAGATGAGAACAGACGACGCGGGTGTGCTTCCGGAAGCGGCGTCTTCCGCATCCCGGATGTCGACGCTGTCGAGGAGTGAATGATGAAGATCGTTATGATCGGTTCCGGCTATGTCGGCCTGGTGTCGGGCGCATGCTTTGCGGATTTCGGCCATGATGTCGTCTGCGTCGACAAGCAGGAAAGCAAGATCGTCGCATTGAAACGGGGCGAGATCCCGATCTTCGAACCGGGTCTGACCGATCTCGTGCGCAACAATGCCGCGGCTGGCCGGCTGTCCTTCACGACCGATCTTGCAGGTCCGGTCGCGCAGGCCGATGCGGTCTTCATCGCGGTGGGCACCCCGTCCCGGCGCGGCGACGGCTTCGCGGACCTCTCCTATGTCTATGCGGCTACGCGCGAGATCGCGCAGGCATTGAGCGGCTACACCGTCATCGTCACGAAATCGACGGTCCCGGTCGGAACGGGCGACGAGGTCGAGCGCATTATCCGCGAACTGCGTCCCGATGCCGAGTTCTCCGTCGTTTCCAATCCCGAGTTCCTGCGCGAGGGCGCGGCGATCGAGGACTTCAAGCGGCCGGACCGCATCGTGATCGGCGCCGAGGAGGAGCGGGCGCGCACGATTATGGCGGACGTCTATCGCCCTCTCTACCTCAATAGCGCGCCGATCCTGAATACGAGCCGTCGCACTGCCGAGCTGACCAAATATGCGGCGAACGCGTTCCTGGCGACCAAGATCACCTTCATCAACGAGATGGCGGATCTGTGCGAGCAGGTCGGCGCCAATGTGCAGGACGTGGCCCGTGGCATGGGGCTCGACAATCGGATCGGCAGCAAGTTCCTTCACGCCGGCCCCGGCTACGGCGGGTCCTGTTTCCCGAAGGATACGCTGGCGCTGATCAAGACGGCTCAGGATTATGGCACGCCGGCGCGTATCGTGGAGGCCGTCGCGGCGGTGAACGATCAGCGCAAGCGCGCCATGGGCCGGAAAGTGGTGGCGGCCTGCGGCGGGTCTGTTCGGGGCAAGACGGTCGCCGTGCTCGGGCTGACCTTCAAGCCCAACACCGACGATATGCGCGATGCCCCCTCGTTGGCGATCGTTCAGGCGCTGCAGGATGGCGGCGCCACGATCCGCGCCTATGACCCCGAAGGCATGGAGCAGGCCAAGGCGATGCTGCCTGCCGAGGTGATCTACTGCGCCAATGCCTATGATTGCGTGGCCCAGGCGGATGCTGCCGTCATCGTGACCGAGTGGAACATCTTCCGCGCACTCGACCTCGACCGGGTGAAAAGCTTGATGGCCGCTCCGGTTCTGCTCGATCTGCGCAACATCTACCGGCCGGAACAACTGCGCGCCAAAGGCTTCACCTATGTCGATGTGGGGAGAGGCCTGCCGCCGGAGGCGCCCGCCAAGGCGACCGACGCGGCCTAGGCGGCGGCTGGACGATCATGACTCCGAGACAGTAGGTTCCGGTGCACCCTTGGGAGCATCTCCTGGCGCGAGCCTGCCGGCCCGCGCGTGACGATGCTTTCGCTGTGCTCAATGTCCCTCGAGCAGATTTCAGAGATGCAGCATGTCCAATGATGTCAGCCMTCTTGCGGGAAAACGGCTCGAACCTGCCATGCTCGTCGATGTGGGAGCGCTGACGAAGGCCTATTTCGAGCGGCCGGACCCGTCGCAGCGCTCGCAGCAGGTGGCCTTCGGTACCTCGGGCCATCGCGGCTCCGCATTCTCGCTGTCCTTCAATGAGGCCCATATTCTCGCCATCGCTCAGGCGATCTGCCTCTATCGTCGCGAGCAGGGCATCGAGGGGCCACTCTTCCTCGGCATCGATAGCCACGCGCTCTCGCGCAACGCCTTCGAAACCGTGCTGGAGGTCTTCGCCGCCAATGGCGTGACCACGATGATCGACGAGGCGCTCCGCTTCACGCCGACGCCGGTGATTTCGCACGCGATCCTGACCTACAACCGCGGCCGCAGCTCCGGCAAAGCGGATGGCGTTGTCATTTCGCCCTCGCACAACCCCCCGGCGGATGGCGGCCTGAAGTACAACCCGCCGCATGGTGGCCCGGCCGACACCGACGCCACCGGCTGGATCGAGAAGAAGGCCAATGCCTTCATTGCAGACAAGCTCGCCGGGATCAGCCGTGTCCCCTATGAGCGGGCGTTGAAGAGCGAGCATATCCGCAGGCACGACTACATCAGCGGCTACGTCGCCGATCTTGCCGATGTCGTCGACATGGAGGCCATCGCCAGGGCCGGGGTCTCGATCGGCATCGATCCGCTCGGCGGCGCCGGGCTCGACTACTATCAGCCGATCATCGACCGCTACGGTTTGAAGGCGACCATCGTCAGCAAGGAGGTCGATCCGACCTTCGGCTTCATGACCGCGGACTGGGACGGCAAGATCCGGATGGACTGCTCCTCGCCCTACGCCATGGCGAGCCTGATCGGCATGCGCGACAAGTTCGACGTGGCTTTCGCCAATGATACGGATGCAGACCGGCATGGCATCGTCACCCGCAGCGGCGGGCTGATGAATCCCAACCACTATCTCGCGACGGCGAGCGCCTATCTCTTCGCCAACCGGCCCGGCTGGCGCGGCGATGCCGCGATCGGCAAGACCGTCGTGTCGAGCGCCATCATCGACCGCGTCGCGGCCAAGCTCGGGCGCAGGCTGGTCGAGGTGCCCGTCGGCTTCAAATGGTTCGTCGACGGCCTCCTCTCGGGCGCGTTCGGCTTTGCCGGCGAGGAGAGCGCCGGCGCCTCCTTCCTGCGCCGGGACGGCACGGTCTGGACGACGGACAAGGATGGAATCATCCTGGGCCTGCTCGCGGCCGAGATCACCGCGAAGACGGGCGCCGATCCCAGCGTCTTCTATGGAAAACTGACGGCCGAACTGGGCAATCCCCGCTATGCGAGGGTCGATGCCCCCGCGACGTCGGCGCAGAAGGCGATCCTCAAGAACCTGTCTGCCGAGCAGATCACGATCACGGAACTTGCGGGCCAACCCATCACTGCCATTCTCAGCGAGGCGCCGGGCAACGGTGCCGCGATCGGCGGCGTGAAAGTGACGGCTGCCGATGGCTGGTTCGCCGCTCGCCCGTCCGGCACCGAAGAGGTCTACAAGATCTACGCCGAGAGCTTCCGCGACGAGGCGCATCTGGCGGCAATCCAGCAGGATGCACGGCGCATCGTCGGCGCGGCGATCGGCGGAGCAGCCTGAGGAGGCTTCGGCGCAATTCGTTACAGCCTGGTCTCCTGCCGGCCTCGTCGGCCGGCAGGAGACTCATGATGCGACGCATCATCGATCGCTGGGGATAGGGCCGCGAATTTTATTCGATTTTTGCCCCGATATGGCAGTCTGGCCGGACCGATTCAGGTTCTGCCAACGATAATGGCTCGGAGGGGCATCCGTGATCTATGTCGGGATTTTCTACCTCGCCTGCGCAGCGGTGTTCCTGCAGCTCGTCGAAGGAGCGCCCGTCATAGAGTAGATCGGCCGGGCAGGTCATTCGCCTGAGCCGAAAGCCTTCGTCCGGAAGCGCTCGGCCGCAAAGGGCGCGATGTCGCAGAAGGTCGGGGCGCCTGTCATGGCCTCCGCCAGCAGCCGTCCGGTCGCGGGTCCAAGCGTGAAGCCGTGATGGGCATGGCCGAATGCGAACCATAGGCCGGTATGCCGGGGGGCACGGCCGATCACGGGAAGCATGTCGGGCAGGCAGGGGCGCGAACCGCGCCACGGCTCGGCATCCAGACGCCGCCCCAACGGCATCATGCCTCGTGCGATCTGTTCGGCTCGGTCGAGTTGCCAGGTATCGGACGGCTGGTCGCGCCCGGCCAGCTCGATCCCCGTCGTGAGCCTGACGCCGCGCTGCATCTGCGTCAGCACGAAGCCGGCCCGAGCGTCGCAAAGCGGGTGCCGCGGAGCCAGCTGGGACGCAATCTCGTAGTGCATGTGATAGCCGCGCTTGAAGCCCAGCGGGAAGCGATAGCCGAAGCGCTCGTAAAGCTCCTTTGACCAAGGCCCCAAAGCGGCGACGACCTCTGATGCCTGCCATTTGCCCGCTTCGGTCGGCAGGCGCCACGCCGACTGCTCGTGCCTCAAGCCGTGCGCGTCGGCCTTTGCCACGATGCCGCCGCGGGCTGCGAAGAGCGCCGCATAAGCGCGCGTGACTGCCCCGGGGTCGGTCACCGTCGCGGGGTCGCGCCAGTGAATGGCACCGGCTATCGCGTCCGGCAGCAGTCCGGGCTCGCGGTGGTGCAGGCTGTGGTCATCGAGCACGTCATAGGCGAGGCCGTAGGATTGCAGATCCGAAGCCGCCCTCGTCGCTTGCTCGAACCCGCGCCGGTCGCGATAGAGCTCGATCCAGCCGCCGCTTCGCATCAGCGCTTCGGTTCCGGCTGCCTTCGTCCAATGGCTGTGTTCATCGATGCAGCGCTCGATCAGCGGCAGGATCGCCCGGCCCAGCTTGTCCAGGCGCGTGGGGGCCGAATTCCACCAATAGCGAGCGAGCCAGGGCGCCATCTGCAGCAGCGTGGCCGGGCGGTAGCGCACGGCGATCGAGCGGTTCGACGCGAAGGCGGCAAGCGTCGCGAAATCACGGGGAAAGGCATAGGGGACGACCGAAGATCGCTCGATCAGTCCCGCATTGCCGTGGCTGGTCTCGCCGCCGGGCTCGCCGCGGTCGACCAGCAGAACCTTGCGGCCGCGCTCCTGCAGATGCAGCGCCGCGCTGACGCCGACGATTCCGGCTCCGAGCACGATCACATCGGCGTCTCGTATTGCAGTGGTCATTGCGCGGGAAAGCCCGTCTCCATCCACCCGAAGCGGGCACCGGGAAGACGAGCCTCAAACGGAAAGGTTTTGCAAGAAAATAAAAATCATTTGACGTCGTGAAAGAAAAATTTCTTGATGGGGCGTCGTCCGGAGCTCAGATGTCTCAAACCCTTCGCCAGAGATTGCAGGCTTGCCTCGCCCACGGCTCCAAGGCCGACAAGGCGTTGGCGAGCTACATGCTGGCGCAGATGCCGAGCCTGCCTTTCGAGACGGCGGCCAGCCTGGCCGAGAAGGTTTCGGTCAGCGAACCGACCGTCGGGCGCTTCTGCCGGACGCTTGGCTACAAGAGCCTCAAGGACCTCAAGGGCAGGCTTGCCGAGGAGATCGGCGACAGACCCTGGCTGATCAGCGACCGGCTGCGCGATTTCCAGCAGCGCAGCCTCGCGGGCGACGACCAGCTCGCGCGCAGCCTTCAACTCGAGATCGCCGGTCTCGTCAGGCTCTATGAACTCGCCCAGGGTGAGGAGTGGAAGCGGGTTGCCCGGCGCCTGGCGACGGCGCCCTCCGTCTATGTCACCGGCTTTCAGACCGAGCGGGGCCTGGCGCAGTACCTCGCCAACCAGCTGCAGTATCTGCGCGACGGCGTGCATCTCGTCGATCTTGCCGCCGGCAATTTCTCGGAGCTGCTGCTCTCGGGCGATGCCGGGCGTCATCTCGTGATCTTCGAAGCGCGGCGCTATTCGCGCATGGCCAAGGTGCTGGCAGAGCAAGCGAAGGCGGCCGGCATCCCGACCACGCTCGTGACCGATTCCTTCTGCGACTGGGGCCGCGGCCTCGTCGACGAAATGCTGGTCGTCTCGACCGAGTTCAACCTGTTCTGGGACTCGACCGCCCAGATGGCGAGCCTGAGCAATCTGCTGATCAACGCGGTCTTCGTCGAGCTCGGCCCGCAGGTCGAGCAGCGGCTGAACCGGATGGCTGAACTCTATGGCCGCTTCACCGGCCATGTCGGCGACAACTCAGGCCCTCTGGGCTGAACCACACAAGCCTTTCGCAACATCTCGAAACAAAAGGGGAAGCGGGATGAAGACGATGATCAAGGGGAGCCTTCTGGCGTTGGGGCTAGCCGCGCTTGGCGCGACCGCCGCGCCGGCGCAGGAAGCGACGTTCGTGATGACCGCGCGCCTCGTCGGCGCGCCGGCCTACAATCCGATCAAGGCGACCAAGCTCAATACCGCCACCACGCTGATCTTCGACCGGCTGGTGGTGCAGGATGCCGATCAGAGCTTCCATGGGCAGCTCGCGGCGTCGTGGGAAGCGAGCCCCGACGGCATGCAGTGGACCTTCAAGCTGAAGCCCGGCGTGAAGTTCCACAATGGCGAGCCGTTCAACGCCAAAACCATCGAATGGTGGGTTCCGCAGTTCAAGGGTACCGAGAACGCCTTCACCGTCGAGGCGATCGACCGTGTCGAGGTGGTCGACGACCTGACGGTGCGCTTCCACATGAAGCATCCCGACCCGAACCTGCTGTTCAATCTCGCCAGCTCCTTCATGTGCATTCCCGAGCCCAAGGCCTTTCAGGCGCTCGGCGACAAGTTCGGCGTAACGGAAGCTGTCGGCACCGGCCCCTACAAGATGCAGCAGTTCACCGTCGGCCAGCAGACCGTGCTGGTCCGCAACGACGACTATGCCTGGGCGTCGGATTTGTCGGCCAACAAAGGGCCGGCCAAGTTCAAGAAGCTGACCTTCCGCGAGATCGCGGAGGAATCGACCGCCTATCTCGAGCTTAAGACCGGCGGCGCCGACCTCTTGGTCAACGTTCCGACCGACTTCCTGCCGCGCATCCAGGCCGACAAGGCGGTGAAGCTCGTCACCATTCCCGGCAACGAGCTGGTCTACATGCCGATCAACACCAGCGTCGAGCCGTTCACCGACATCAAGGTGCGTGAGGCAACCGCCTTCGCGGTCAACCAGAAGGAGATCCTGACCAGCCTTTATGGCGGCAACGGTGCGGCTGCGGACACCTTCCTGATCTCCTCGCTCAGGGAATCGCAGGTCGAGCCGAAATACAGGATCTCTTACGATCCGGAGCGCGCGAAGAAGCTGTTCGACGAGGCCGGCTGGAAGGCGGGACCCGACGGCATCCGCGTCAAGGACGGCAAGCGCCTCGAGGTGAAGCTCTGGACCCAGAACGGCACCGAGTTCAAGCGGCTCGTCGAGATCGTCCAGGCCCAGCTCAAGGCCGTCGGCATGCAGGCCGACATCAGCATCATCGATGCGGGCTCGATCAACGCGCAGTATCGCAAGAAGACCGAGCACCAGCTCGCGATCCGCTCCTATCAGTGGACCAATGCCGACATCGTCGACTGGTTCTTCGCCGCGAAGCGGGCAGGCTATCCCAACGTCTCCATGTTCAACGATCCGGAAGCCGAGCGGCTGAACGACATCGCCATGAACAAGTCGAAGACCTGGGACGAGCGCGTCGCGAACTTCACCAAGTACCATGAGTACGTGCTGTCGCAGTACGCGTTCGCGCCGATCTACCAGCCCGCACAGAGCCTCGCCTACGGCAAGCGCATCGCGATGCCCGAGAAGATCCGCGGGACCGGACTTTACGGACCGACGATGCTCGACATCGCGCCGGCGAACTGAGCCTGGATCGCCGCGCGTCCGACAGGACGCGATAACGGCGATCTATCTTTTGTTGCCGCATCGGATTCGTCCGAAAAGTGGATCCCACTTTTCGGTCCGATGCTCTAGGCCACGGCCGCACACGGGAGAGACCCTTGCTGCGCTTCGCGATCCGGCGGCTCGCCATGCTGGTGCCGGTGTTCCTCGCCGTCTCGCTGGTGATCTTCATGATCATCCATCTCGTGCCGGGCGACCCGCTGGAGCATCTGATCCAGGTCGGCTCGTCGCCCGAGCAGCGGGCTCAGATGATCGCCCGCTACGGCCTCGACCAGCCGCTGCTCGTCCAGTACGGGCGCTGGCTCGCCAAGGTCGTGACAGGCGATCTCGGCGACGCCATCGTGATGCGCCAGCCGGTTTCGCAGCTGATCGCGGAGAACATGCCGCACAGCCTCGCGCTCGGCGGCACGGCGCTCCTGTTCTCGACGACCGTCGGGATCGTGGCCGGCGTGCTCGCCGCCTCCTTCCGCGACAGCCTGTTCGACCGGGCGGTGATGGGCTTCATCCTGCTCGGCTCGACGCTGCCGAGCTTCTGGCTGGCGCTGCTGATGATCCTGATGTTCGCCGTGCAGTTCGAATGGTTCCCGGTTTCGGGCGCCCGGAGCTGGGATGCGCTGGTGCTGCCGGCGCTGACCATCGGTATCGGGGGCACGGCGCTGATCGCCCGCGTCACCCGCGCCGCCATGGTCGAGATCTCTGGCCGGGACTTCGTGCGCGTGCTCCAGGCAAAGGGGCTGCCGTTCTGGCGCATCCAGCTCCGGCATGTGCTCCAGCAGGCGATGCTGCCGGTGATGACCATTCTCGGCCTGCGCATCGGCTGGATCCTCGGCGGTGCCGTCACGGTTGAATACGTCTTCGCGCGGCCGGGTCTCGGCTCGCTGCTGATCACGGCGCTCGGGCAGCGCGATTATCCGCTGGTGCAGGGCTGCCTGCTGATGCTCGCCATTGCGGTGATGCTCGGCACGCTGCTCGGCGATCTCGCCCAGGCGGCGCTCGATCCGCGTCTGCGCGAAGCGATGGGTGCAAGATGAGCCGTTCGTCCCTCGTGTCCCGGCTTGCGCGCTCGCCGCGCGGCGCCCTCTGCGCCCTGTTCCTGATCGCGCTCGTGCTCTGCGCCATCTTCGCACCCTGGATCGCGCCCTACGACTATGCGGCGCAGAAGCTCTCCATGGCGAACACGCCGCCCTCGGCCGCGCATTGGCTCGGCACCGATGAGTTCGGGCGCGACCTGCTCTCGCGCATCATCCAGGGCGCGCGCACCTCGCTCAGCGTGAGCGTGCTGTCCATCGCGCTTTCGGTGATCGCGGGGGCGACGCTCGGCGCTGCCGCCGGCTATTTCGGCGGCATTTTCGACCGGGCCGTCACCGTCGTCGTCGACCTGACCTGGTCATTCCCGGAGATCCTGCTGGCCCTGATCCTGATCGCGATCTTGGGCCCCGGCCTGCATTCAACGGCGATCGCGATCGCCATCGCCTATCTCGCGCAGTTCACCCGGCTGACACGGGCGCAGGTCATGGCGCTGAGGGGGGAGCTCTTCGTCGATGCCGCGGTGACGGCCGGCGCGAGCCCCGCCCGCGTTCTCTTCCTGCACCTGCTGCCCAACGCGATGACGCCGGTCATCGTCGCCGGGATGCTGGCGACGGGCGATGCGATCGTGCTCGAAGCGACGCTCGGGTTCTTCGGGCTGGGGGCCCAGCCGCCGATCCCGAGCTGGGGTGCGATGATGAGCTCCGGCACCGCCCAGATCTTCATCGCGCCCTGGATCATCATCTTCCCCGGCCTCGTCATCGCCACGACCGTGATCGCCATCAACCTGTTCGGCGACGCGCTGATCGAGGCGCTCGATATCCGCCGGCCGCTGCGCGACGGCTGACGCTCCGCCATTCAAGCGAAACATAAAGAGACCGCGAGGAACGCCATGACCTTCACCGTGCTGACCGCCGAGTTCTCGCATGAGAGCAACACTTTCAGCCGCTGCCCGGCGGACCGTGCCGCCTTCCAGGACCGCGGTATTCGCCTTGGAGAGGCGGCCATCGCCGAACGCGGCGAGGCCAACACGCCTATCGCGGGCTTCCTTGATATCGGCCGGCCGGCCGGATGGCGTGTCATCCACGCGATCAGCGCCGCCGCCCAGCCATCGGGGCCGGTGACGCGAGACGCCTACGATCACATCGCCGGTGTCATCGTCGATACGGCCAAGGCGCATGGCGGGGCGATCGACGGCGTGCTGCTCGGCCTGCACGGGGCGATGGTGACGGAGTTCTGCGAGGACGGCGAAGGCGAGCTGCTGGAGCGCCTGCGCGCGGTGCTGGGCCCGAAGGTGCCGATCGGCATCACGCTCGACCCCCACGCCAACGTCACCCGTAAGATGGCGGAGCTGGCGGACATCGTCGTTTCCTACAAGACCTACCCGCATGTCGATGTCCGCGAGACCGGGCGACTGGCGGCCGGCATCATGCAGCGCACGATGGCCGGGGAGATCAGGCCGGTGACGCTGCGCGCCGAGCGGCCGATGCTGGAAGAGGTCAATGGCGGACGCACCGATATCGGCCCGATGGTCGAGCGCATCGCCAAGGCCAAGGCCTATGAGCAGGAGGCCGATGTCTTCGCGGTCAGCGTCAACGGCGGCTTCGGAAATGCCGATATCCAGGAGGTAGGCCCGACCGTCCTCGTCACCTGCCAGGGCGATCACGAGCGCCACCGTGCCTTCGCGGAAGCGCTGGTCGACGACATGTGGCAGCGCCGCTTCGACAAGGTCACGCCGTTCCTCTCGGTGGAGGAAGCGGTGGCGGAGGCGGCCGGCTATGTCGCGACCTCCGGCCCCCTCATCATCGCCGACTATGCCGACAATCCCGGCGGCGGAGGCTATGGCGATGCGACCGAACTGCTGAAGGGCATGATCGCCGCCGATCTGAAGGATGCCTGCTTCGGGCCGATCGTCGACCCTGAGGCTGCGGCCGAGCTGCACCGGTCCAGGCCGGGCTCGATAGTCTCCGTCCGGCTCGGCGGCAAGGTCGACCCTGAGATCGGCGGCGGGCCGCTTGCGCTCACCGGCACGCTCGTCAGCGTCAGCGATGGTGCCTATGTCGGAGACGGCCCGATGATGGGCGGCTTGCACGCGAGCTGGGGGCCGTGCGCCGTGCTGCGTGTCGGTGATATCGAGATCCTCGTCACCACGATCCGCGCCCAGATGAACGACCTCCAGCAGTTCCGTGCCTTCGGCATCGATCCCGCCGCCAAGCGGGTGGTGGCGCTGAAGTCGATGCAGCATTTCCGTGCCGCCTTCGAGCCGATTGCAGGCAAGGTCATCGTCTGCGACAGCGGCGCGCTCTGCACACCCGATCTCACCAAGCTGCCCTATCGCCGCGTGCGGCGCCCGATCTTCCCGCTCGACGCATAGTCGGCGCCTGCGTCGGGAGCCGTCGTTCCCCCGTCGATCCGAGTTGGCCATGCGTTCTGCGCGAGAAGCGGCCGGTCTCAAGCTGTTGAGACTCCCGCAGCTTGGGGCCCGATTCGGGTGCGCTCTGCGATCTGGATCACCGCGCGGCGATGATCCGACCGTTCCGGAGACCGGCGACGAGAAGGCGCTGCCCGAGACCGGAGAGGAAATCGACCTCGTCGGCCTTGAGCGAGAGCTTGTAGCGGAGCTCGAGAATGCGGGCTCTCGTCTCGGGCGCGCGTATGTCTGCCAAGGACAGCCTCACGAACTTGATCTCGAGCTTGTCGCAATCCCGCGTTTGCATGGCATCGCAGCGCCAGCGGACCAGGCTTTTCCGCCAGCGCCTGGTCTCCTCCTCCAGCCCGTCGAGACTGGCCCGGCTTGAATTGTCGATCATCGTATCGATCGAGGCCGTGATGGTGTCCAGCGCTCCCGGGCCGTCCGTCGATGTCGACATGTCGCCGCCGACGCGCAGCGAGGCGTCGGCTACGATCACGACGATGCGCCTCACCTCCCGCGCTGTCGCCTCCGGGAGTGGCGACGGCGCCGGTCCGCGCATCGACCTCATGAGGTTTTGGGTGGCCAGATTGTCGACGAGTCCACCATCGAGCAGCTTGAGGTAGCGCAGGTCGGTAGCCGTCGCGTAACGAGCCTGCGTTTCCCGAAGATGGGACACGACCGTGGAGCTCGCAGCCGGCGCCACAGGGACGCCTGGAACGAGCGGACAGGCTGCGTTGAAGTTTTCCAGGACAACCGGCGCAAACAAGACCGGCACGGCTGCCGAGGCTGCGACGGCATGGGATAGGGGAAAGGTGGCGTAGTCGCTGCAGATCGTGCGGAAACTCTCGCGATCGAAGGAGAAGGGCGCACGATTATAGAGGTCCGTCGCGTGCAGCAGGAGGCGCGGCCCTCCCGTGCGCTCGAGGTCGCCGAAGGTTGCGCCATGATAGAGATGAGCATCGAGCCAGGCGCCGAGGCCGGTGAGGTCATTGACGCCGCCGCGATAGCCGCGCAGCAGATTGTCCGGCGTGAAGGCGGTCCGCAGCGACGCTTCGGGATCCTGATCGAGGTAATCGCGCCTGAAGGCCGGTATACCCGACGGGCCATGCAAGGCGACATAGGCCGCCAGCATGCCACCGCCTGAAACGCCGGCGACCACCGCAATATCGTCCGCGAGCGTCCGGCCCGTTTCCTCGGGGGCCCGTTGATCGGCAAGCGCCGACAGAACGCCGTATCCGAAGGCGGCAGAACGAGCCCCTCCGCCTGACAGAGCCAGCAGGACTGCAGTGGTCCCTGAACGCGCGGGCGATGAGCGTGGGCCCGCCGACGCCGCGATCTCCGTCAAGGGCAGGTTCGAGGGAGGATTTGAGGGGCTGGCGCAAGCTGCCATGCCGACGGACAGTGCCGCCATTCCCAGAACCTTCAGTGCCTTCTTCCAGCAGCCGGCAGTCGGCTGGCTTGTCGGCTTGAGAACCATGCGGGCGCTATCTCCACCGCCCGCCGTCTTCTCTTGTTGGGACGCCCAGGCCGCGGGAGATGTCGCTTCGGTCGATTATCTCAGCATTATGCCCGCGATGAACCCGAGGCGTTCAGGTCGGCATCGGCAAGCTCAGGCGAAAGCAGGCTCCGTGCGCTCGATCCAGAATTGCGATTGCGCCGCCGTGCAGCCGGACAATTTCCCGCACGAGATGAAGCCCCAGGCCAGCCCCTCGATCCTGATGGGCGATGCGGGAGAAGGGCTCGAACACCCGCTCGCGCTGTTCGGCCGCGATCCCGGGGCCTTCATCGATCACATCGACGATCCGCTCGCTTCCGACCGAGATGGTGATCGTGCCGCGCCGGCCGCCATGCTGAATGGCGTTCTGCACCAAATTGACGAGCGCCCGCTCGAGCCCCGCAGCGTCTCCGATGACGTCAACCCGCTCGGCCTCGGTATCGAAGGCGAGCGCGTAGCCGGCGTTGATGGCGAGCGGCGCAAGATCGCTGGCGACGCGCCGGCCGATCGCGACGAGGTCCAGCCTGACGAAGGCGTTGGGAGCGCGTTCCAACCGCTGCAGGTCGAGCAACTGCTCGGCCATCACGGCGAGCCGGGCGATATCCTCAAGCAGCCGGCCGCGCTGGGCCGAGCCCGGCAACGTCTCCAGCCGGGTCTGCAGGATCGCGATCGGCGTCCGCAGCTCGTGAGCAGCGTCGGCGAGGAAGCGTTTTCGCCGGGAATGCCCCTCGTCCAGCCGTTGCAGGGCACGATTGACCGCATCGACGAGCGGCGTGACTTCAGTCGGCGTCAGCACCGTCGGCAGGCGGGTGCCTTGGCGGTCGATGTCGATCCGCTCCGCCTCCGCAGCAACGGTTCCAAGCCCGCCTAGTGCCCGACTGACCACCATGGGCGTTGCGATCAGGGTCGCCAGCGCCATGACGACCAGCGTGGGCAACACGAAGCTCGCGAAGACGACGAGAATACCCTGGATCAGCCAGCGGAGCGGCGCCTCGCCTCCTGGACCGGTCACGACCTGGATGTCGCCGGCTGCGCTCCCGACCCAGCGCATCTGGGCGTTCGCGCGCGGCGGGTCCCCCAGGTTCCAACCCAGGCGGGCATTGCCGATGTCATCCAGCGCATCGCCGATGTGCGCGAAATGAGACGGCGGAGATCCCTCGACGAGCTGGCGCCCCTGCCGGTCTCGCACGATGTACCAGAGGTCGGGCACCTCGGCGCGCAGCTTGATCAGTTCCGGCGTCTCGCGGATCGTCAGGCTGCCAGTGGCGTCGCGCAACACTGCGTCCTTCAGTGCGTCGATCGTAATGTCTTCGGATTCGAAGTTGAGGAGATGGCCACCGAGATAGAGCGCGGCGATGATCGACACGACCAGCAGCGAGAGCAGCGCAGCTTGCAGCGCGAGCAGCCGGCGCACCAGCCGCCACTTCAGCGAATGGGTACGCGGTGCTTGGAAGGTCATGCCGCCCGCTTCAGCAGATAGCCGATACCCCGGATTCCGTGAATTTCGAGCTCCGCCCCGGCATGGCTCAACCTCCGGCGCAGGCGAGAGACATGCATGTCGAGCGCGTTCGACTGGATTTCGTCGTCGAAGCCGTAGACCGCTTCTTCCAATGTCGTGCGCTGGACGGCGCGGCCATGACGGCGCAGCAGGCTCTCCAGCACCAGCAGCTCTCGCCGCGGCAGATCGAGGGCCTGCCCATCCACGCTCGCGCTGCGATTGCGCCAGTCGAATTCGAAACGGCCGATGCGCAGGAGGTCCGGTGCCAGCTCCGCCGATCGGCGCAGCACGGCGCGCAGCCGCGCGAGGAGCTCATCGATCACGAAAGGCTTGGCAAGGTAGTCGTCGGCGCCCGTATCGAGCCCCTCGACCCGCTCTTCGATGTCGCCACGGGCGGTCAGCACGATGACGGGAGCGAGCAGCTTCCGGGCGCGTATGCGGGGAAGCAGATCGAGCCCGTCACCATCCGGCAGATTGCGATCGAGCAGCACCGCGCCATGAACGCCGGCCGCGATCGCTTCCTCGCCTTCGGCCAGCGTGGTGACATGGTCGACGACCATGTCGCGTTGCCCGAGCGCCGTGCGCAATGCGCTGGCCATCTCCGGTTCGTCTTCGACCAGAAGAATGCGCATGCCGGATACTCAGTGGCCGTGCATGAGCGTGGTGCCCGCGTTTGGCTCGCGGGCGGTGGAAGACGCTGACGGCTGCAGCATGATGGGGGCTTTGGGCGGGGTTGGGCTTTGGCCGATATCGCCCCCCATGCTTGCCGCAACATTGCCGGGCAAGGTGTCTCCGGACCGCTTGCGAACCGGCGATCCCTAGTAGACGTCGGTCTGGTAGCGCCCCGCTTTGCGCAAAGACGCGACATAGGAGATGGCTTCCTCGCTGGAGCGAGCGCCATGTTCGGCGACGACATCGACCAGAGCGCGCTCGACATCCTTGGCCATCCGCTTGGCATCGCCGCAGACGTAGAAATGTGCGCCTTGTTCGAGCCAGGCCCAGAGCTCGCTGCCGCGCTCGCGCATGCGGTCCTGCACATAGACTTTCTCGCCATCACGGGACCAGGCCAGCGTCAGATTGGTGAGGAAGCCCGAATCCTTCATCGCCTGCAGCTCGTCTTCGTAGAAGAAATCGCAAGCGCGGCGCTGGTGGCCGAAGAACAGCCAGTTCCGGCCCGGCGCCTTCGTCGCCAGCCGGTCGTGCAGGAAGGCGCGGAAGGGTGCGACGCCCGTGCCCGGGCCGCACATGATCACTGGCGTTGCCGGATCGGCCGGCAGGCCGAAGCCATGGGCGCGCTGGACATAGACCGGCACCTCGTCGCCGGGCAGCACGCGTTCGGCGAGGAAGGTCGAAGCGACGCCCCAGCGCGGCCGCGAGCCGACCTTGTAACGGACAGTATCGACGGTCAGCGTGATGCGGCCGGGCGTGGCGTTGTGCGACGAGGAGATCGAGTAGAGCCGCGGCCAGAGCGGATCGAGCGCCTCGACGAAGGCCTCGGCCGAGAGCCGCGCCTGCGAGAACTTGTGCAGCGTTCCGAGTACGTCGAGCCGGTCGAGGTCTCCATCGGGGTCTTCATCGGCGGCAAGGCGTCTGGCCTTGCCGCGGGCTTCGTCCGTGCAGGCCGTGGACTGACGCGATGCGAGCCTGTAGCGAAAGCTTCCCCGATAACGATGTCGTTGCATGGGCAGGTCCGGCAATGTCAGCGTTCGGGCACCCGATGGAGATCGCACCATGCCCAAGCTCTGCAAGTTCACCTCGCCGAAGGACGGCGAGCCCGTCTACGTCAATCCCGATCAGGTCAGCGTGGTCTACACCTTCAAGGGCGAGCCGCCGGATACGATCATCGCCTTCCGCAAGGATTTTCTGCTCGGTGTGAAGGAGAGCCTCGACGAGGTGGTGAGCACGCTCGAAAGGGCCGCCACAGAACCGACCAGCGGCGCCTGACGCGGAAGGCCGCGGCGGCGGAGGCGCGCCAGCGTTGGATTTTCGCCCGGCGCGCCCCATATCCTCTTGGCAGGGAGGTGTCAGGATGGCCAGCGGTTGGGCTCCCGACGGAGCCGTTCAGGATCAGATCGACGATTCCATCAATGATGCGGTCCGGCTGGCGCGGTCACGGCTGCCGGCGGGGCCGGGCGAGATTCATTGCCAGGAATGCGGCGAGGAAATTCCCGAGGCGCGCCGTCGCGCCATGCCGGGCGCGCGTCTGTGCGTGCACTGCCAGTCGGGCCATGATCGGTCGGCGGCGTCCTCCGCCTATAACCGGCGCGGCAGCAAGGACAGCCAGCTGAGGTAGGCAGGGCCGCGCTGCTGAACACGCCGATCCGGAGTGCCGCTGGCGCCGGGATGTTCAGCGCGCAGGGGTCTTGGGTTCTCGCCCCGCTCCAGGCTCATAGGCCGCGCGATCGATGCCGTGCCTTGCGAGCTTGTCGTAGAAGGTCTTGCGCGGGATGCGCAGCTTCTCCAGCGCGGCGCGGACATCGCCGTGCGCTTCTTCCAACGTCTCCCTGATCAGCGTCGCTTCGACCGCGTTGAGCCGTTCGGGCAGACTCAGCAGCTCGGCGTCCTCCGCTTTTCGGACCGGCAGCAGGTTCTCCGGCAGCCCGAGTGCGACACGCTCTGCGAAATGGACGAGTTCCCGTACATTGCCCGGCCAGTCGCTATCGACGAGGTGCCGTTCGACGGCGCGGTCGAGGGGGGGCACCTCCCGGCGGTACTTTTCCGCAGCCCGCGCCAGGAAGCGCGAAAACAGCAGCGGGATATCGCGGCGGCGTTCGCGCAGCGGCGGAATGTGCAGCGTCACCACATTGAGGCGGTAATAGAGATCCTCGCGAAAATCGCGCCGCCGCACCGAGTCGCCCAGGTCGGCCTTGGTCGCGGCCACGACCCGGAGGTCGACGCGGCGCAGGTCGTTCGAGCCGAGTGGCGCGATCTCACGCATTTCGAGGACGCGCAGCAGCTTGACCTGCGCGGCAAGCGGCATGCTCTCGAGTTCGTCGAGGAAGAGCGTGCCGCCGCTCGAATGCTCGATACGGCCGATCCGGCGCTTCTGCGCACCGGTGAAGGCCCCGGGCTCGTAACCGAAGAGCTCGCTCTCGATGACGCTGTCCGGCAGAGCGCCGCAATTCAGCGCGACGAAGGGCTTGTCGCGCCGCCGCCCGAGGCGATGCAGCAGGTTCGCGACGACCTCCTTGCCCGTTCCCGTCTCACCCTGAACCATCACGTCGACATCGACATCGGCGAGTTCGCGGATGGTCTGGCGCAGGCGCATGATCGCGGGTGTCTCGCCGATCAGGGTGGTTTCCTCCTCGCCGCGCGTCGCCAATGCCCGCAGGCGGCGATTCTCGAGGACGAGCGCGCGCTTCTCGGCGGCTCGATGCAAGGTCTCGACGAGGCGCTCACCGGAATAGGGCTTGGCGATGAAGTCGTAGGCGCCTTCGCTCATCGCCCCCACCGCCGTCTCGATATCAGCATGGCCCGAAATCATGATCACCGGAATGTCGGGATCGAGCGCCCGCAGCCGCCGGAACAATTCGATGCCGTCCATGCCGGGCATGCGGATATCGGTGACGACGATGCCGGCATAGTCCGGCCCGATCCGCTGGAGCGCGGCCTGGCCGGAGGGCAATGCCACCGCCGGGAAGCCGGCCAGGCGCAGTGCCTGAACATTCGCGTCGCGCAGATCGAGGTCGTCGTCGACGAAGGCGACCTCGATCGCAGCGATGGAAGCGCCGGAATTGCTCATGCGGCTGCCCTCTCCAGATCGATGATGAAGCTGGCGCCTTCGCCCGGCCGGCTCGTCGCGGTCAGCGTGCCCCCGAAGGAAGTGATCATGTCCTGCGAAATGACCAAGCCAAGGCCGAGCCCCTTGGGCTTGGTCGTGCTGAACGGCGTGAAGAGCTGCGCCAGCGCGTCGGCGGACAGGCCCGGACCGCGATCCGCAATCGCGATCGCGACGCGGTCGCCATGCGGCGTGACCGTGATGGCGAGCGCCGGCTCTCCCCCATCGCCGCCGTCGAGCAGGGCCTCGATCGCGTTGCGCAGGAGATTGACCAGAACCTGCTCGAGTTCGATAGGGCGGGCGGTGACGAGGACCGGCTCCGGCGGAGCGGTGACGACGGGCGTCACGCCGGCCTGACGCAACGGCCCTTCAAGCAAGGTCAGGGCGCCTTCGATGACGGTCGCCACCGGGACGGGCACGGGCGGCCCCTTGCCGCGGCGCGCGAAGCCGCGCAGAGCCTCGGTGATCGCGCCGATCCGATCGGTCAGCGAGATGATCCTCGCCAGTGCGCTGTCGGCTTCGAGCGCGTCGGACCGCTTGAGGAAGGCGCGGGCGTTCTCGGCATAGGTGCGCAGCGCCGCGAGCGGCTGATTGACCTCATGGGCGACGCCGGCGGTGACCTGCCCGAGCGTGGCCAGGCGGTTGGCCTTGGCGAGCTCTTCCCGGAGATTGGACAGCCGTTCCTGGGCCAGGGTCCGCTTCGCCATTTCGGCGACGAGCATCTGATTGGCGCCGGCCAGCTCGGCGGTGCGCTCGGCGACGCGGTCCTCGAGCTCGGCCTTCGCGCGCGCGTCTGCGTCGCGCCGGGCGAGATGGTGCTGGCGCCGGCGCAGGGCGAAGGCGGCGAGAGCGGTGCCCGGCATCAGCACGAGCGCGACCAGCGCCTGGGATTGCGAACGGCCCGCGGTGATTGCGGCATCGACAGGCAGAAGCACCTCCAGCGCCCAGTCCGTCGTCGGCACGGGCTGGCGTATCTGGACATAGCGGCCGATGAGCGGGCTCGTCCCCTGGACGAGCTCCCCCTGCTGCACCAGCGGCAGAGAAGTCAGAGGGGCGGCGCCGAACTGGAGCGAGTCCCGGATCGCCGCGGCCGTCGCCTGGTCAAGCGGTGCCTCGACCCGGAAGCGCCAGTCCTCGACCGTCGCGAGCAGCACGACGCCACGTTGGTCGACGACATAGCTCTGGCCCCCCAGCGCCCGCCAGTCGGCCTCGACCCGGTCGAATTCGACCTTGACGACGATCACGCCGAGGCTCTGGCCGGCCTCCTCGATCCGCCGGGTGATATAGAGGCCGGGCCGCTGGCTGACCGTGCCGAGCGCGAATTGCTCGGCGCCGCCGGATGCGATGGCACCCCTGAAATAGTCGCGGAAGCTGTAGTCGCTGCCGACGAAGCTCGTCGGCTCGTTCCAGTTGCTGGCTKCGATTGCGACGCCGTCCAGGCCGAGCAGATAGATCACGGCGGTGCGGGCCTCGCGCGCGATGGCTTCCAGCTTGAGGTCGAGCCCGTGGCGGCTGCCGCCCGTCAATGCCAGCCGCACATCGGGGTCGCGGGCCAGGATGACCGGCAGCGCACGCTGCTTCTCGAGCTCGCCGCGCAGGATCGCGAGCGCCAGCGTTCCGGCATCCTCGGCGCGCGATTGCGTGCCGGCGATGGCCCGGCTGCGGCCGAATTCTCCGGCGGCGAAGAGCGAGGCGATGGCAATCGCCGCGACGACCAGCCCGAAGACCAGCCAGCGCAGCTTGGCCCTGCCTTTCCGCGGATCGAGCAAGGGATGGCTCATGTTCTGTCGTCGTGCGGATTTCCGCACAAATCAAGAGGGTTGTGTGCGGCTTATCGCCAGATGACATCGATCGAAGCCGCTCTGCGTCTTTCTAATCATCTGTTTTATAAGGTCTTTGTCGTTTTTTCGTGGTTGGCACGCCGATTGCGCGAGGGGCGTAGCGGTTTCGAACAAGAGCAAGAACACCGCCGACCCAAGGAGCACATCATGGCGACCACGCTCGACCTCGCGTCCGCTCAGCCGGCGCGTCCGAAGAAGTTCTACCAGCACCTCTATGTCCAGGTTCTGTTCGCCATTGCGGCGGGCATCCTGCTCGGCCATTTCTGGCCCGAGCAGGGCGCGGCGATGAAGCCGCTCGGCGACGCCTTCATCAAGCTGGTGAAGATGATCATCGCGCCGGTGATCTTCCTGACGGTCTCGACGGGGATCGCGGGCATGACCGACATGCAGAAGGTCGGTCGCGTCGCCGGCAAGGCGATGATCTATTTTCTCGTCTTCTCGACCCTGGCGCTGATCGTCGGCCTCATCGTCGGCAACGTCATCCAGCCCGGCACCGGGCTGCACATCAACCCGGCCAGCCTCGATGCCAAGGCCGTGCAGAGCTATGCGGCCAAGGCGCATGATTCCAGCGTCGTCGGCTTCCTGCAGAACATCATTCCGGACACGATCGTCGGCGCCTTCGCCTCCGGCGACATCCTGCAGGTGCTGTTCTTCTCGGTGCTGTTCGGCCTTTCGCTCTCGATGGTGGGCGAGCGCGGCAAGCCGGTTCTCGACTTCCTGCAGGCGCTCTCGGCCCCGATCTTCAAGCTGGTGGCGATCCTGATGAAGGCCGCCCCGCTCGGCGCCTTCGGCGCGATGGCCTTCACCATCGGCCGCTACGGTATCGGCTCGGTCGCCAATCTCGCGATGCTGATCCTGACCTTCTACCTGACGGCGGGGATCTTCGTGCTGGTCGTGCTCGGGGCGGTCGCCCGCTACAACGGCTTCTCGATCTTCGCCCTCATCCGCTACATCAAGGAGGAGATCCTCCTCGTCATCGGCACCAGCTCTTCGGAGGCGGCGTTGCCGAGCCTGATGGAGAAGATGGAGGCTGCCGGCTGCAAGCGCTCCGTCGTCGGGCTGGTCATCCCGACCGGCTATTCCTTCAATCTCGACGGCACCAACATCTACATGACGCTGGCGGCGCTGTTCATCGGGCAGGCCATGGACATCCACCTGCCGCTCGGCGACCAGATCCTGCTGCTGCTCGTCGCCATGCTGAGTTCGAAGGGCGCGGCCGGCATCACGGGGGCGGGCTTCATCACGCTGGCTGCAACGCTCTCGGTCGTTCCCGCCGTCCCGGTCGCCGGCATGGCGTTGATCCTGGGCATCGACCGCTTCATGTCGGAATGCCGCGCGGTGACCAACTTCATCGGCAATGCGGTGGCGACGATCGTGGTGGCGCGCTGGGAAGGCGAGCTCGATCAGGACCAGTTGCAGGCCGCGCTGAGCGGTCATTCCCCGCTGGTGGTCGACGGCGAGGTTCTGTCGGTCCCGGCCGAATAAGCCAAGCTGCCAAGCCCGGAGCACCGATCTTGCGCGGTGCTCCGGGCCGCCATCACGCCTGCATTCGTAGAGACATCGGATATGCCGGCCCGCCCCGTTTGAAGGCCGGCGAGGGCATCTGAACCGCTAGTATCTGTTGCGCTGGGTCACGTCGCGGATCGCGGTCAGTCCCGACAGCGCGTCGGGTGACTTGTTCGCCTTGTAGAGGGCCTGGAAGACCTGGCTCGCGTCGTCATAGCGGCCGAGATTGAAATAGGACCAGCCGCGCATCAGCATCAGGTCGGTCGTCTCGGGAGCGTAGCGTGCCCGTGCGGATAGCGTGACGAGTGCGCCGTTGTAATCCTTGGCATCGTATTGCGCGAAGAAGCGCTCGGACATGAGCAGGGCCGAAAGCTCGTTGCGCCGCGCGGGAGGCAGAGCCGCACTGCCGGCCGCGACGCTGGCTTCCGTCGTCAGGCCCTGCTGGATCTTGGCATAGGCCAGGCCGGCAGAAGCATCCGACACGACCTGGGCGTTGCCGGTGCGCCGCGCCGCTTCGAAGGCTTCCGCTGCCGCGACCGGGCGCTTGAGATTGAGAAGGCACCAGCCGCGCTGCAGGGCCGCAGCGCCGGATGAGCCGGCGCCGCAGCTGCCGTCGCTCGGGCGGACGGTGCTCGACCGGGGCGGTGCCGCGGCGACTATCGCGTCGTCACGTTCGACGGGGCGAGAGCGCAGCGCGGCTATCGCGGGCCGAGGCGCGCGCTCCAGCGGTTCCAAGGAAGGTTCCACCCGCGTGCTCTGGCGCGTCTCGGCAATGAGAGGCTGATCGGCACGGGCTTGGGTCGGGGACTGCGGCCGCCTGCGCGCTGGGTTGAGAATATCGGCGATCCGCTGGGAACGGCCCCCCCATTCGGACATCAACGCGCGCAGCCCAGCTTGGTCGCGCAGACGCTGGCGCACGAGCGCCAGCCCATAGGCTGCCGGCTCATAGCCGCGATCCCAGGACAGCGCGGTCTCGAACCAGGTGGCGGCCGGCGCAGTTTGCCCTGAGTTGTAGGCGTACCAGCCGAGGGCCCCGGCACCGGGGGCGTACCGGTCCGTGCCCACCGTCTTGGCGATGCGCTCGATCACGGCACGGTCGAGGCGCGGCGGCGGCTCCTGGGTGAGCAGCGCCGTGATCACGTCGAGATAGGCCTTGCGATTGGCTGCGCCAGCTTCCAGCCACTGCGCGCCGAGCGTTTCGGCCTCCTGATATTTCCGCGTCGCACCGAGTGCGAGCACCGCGCCTTCCGCCGCCTTCGCCCCGCCCTTGCGCGCGAGCGCGGTCTGGAACCAGGTCACGGCCTTGGCGGGGTCGTTGTGGTGGAGCGCGTAGAAACCGAGAAGGATGGGGTCGTCGGCCGTGGTGGCCGCGTTGGCGAGGGCTTCGATGCGCCGGAGATCCTCGGGCGTGGCCGTCTGCGCCGGATCGTCGGCAGCCTTGCCGATGCGACGCCGTGCGAGCTCGTCGTGAATGCTGGCAAACTCGGTCTGCCGCTCCTGCGCCAGCAGCGGCTCGACCAGATTTTCCGGCAATGTCGCGAGCGCCTTCTGCATCGTGCCGACCCGCTCGGCCGGGTTGGTGCAGTTGGTCAGCACATAGGCGAAGGCGTCACGCGCACGATCCGGCTTGCCAGTCTGGACGAAAGCCTCGGCGACGCGCCAGAGCGCATCGACATTGGCGCAGGTCAGCATGGCCGGCGTCTCGGTGCCCAGGCGGATGACCTGCTCCCATTGCCGGGCGTTCGAGGCGTTGACGAGGCGCTGGCGCGCCTCGGCCGTGTCGAGCTGCGCCACGAGATCCGTAGGTGCGCGCCAGTTCGGATCGGCGCTGCCGCGCTGGGCGATCGCGGCGCGCGCCTCGCCGTACTTGCCCTCGGCGAAGAGCTTCMACATCCGCTCGAGCTCGGGGTCGCCGACCTGCCCCTGCGAGGTCAGATCGGTCGGCGGCTTCCACTCGGGGTAGAGCGCCCGCAGCCGCCCGAGTTCGGCTTCGAAGCGGCGAACGTCCCCTTGCGCCGCGAAATAGCGCAGCGCGGTTTCATCGACCTTCTGCGGAGGCTGCTGCGTTTGGGGCTGAGCCGCTGACGAGGGTGTCCCGGGGCGCGCGGGCGCGTTCGTGGCCTGCGCCAATTCGAGCGCCGCCTCGTTGCCCGGCGTGGCCTGCTGCGCCTCGCCCTGAGCCAGCGCCGGCCGGATCACGGGTTGCGATCCCGGCCATTTGGCGTCCTGACCACCGTAGCGGCCAAGGGCATAGAAGGCGGCGCTCGAGGCCGCGGCGACGATAAGGACCGATCTCACATGCATTGCGGATACCTCTCGCTCAGCATCGAGAGGGACAGAAGATGAAGCGTCGACGGGTAGTACAGCGTTGGCTGGAAGGCCTTCAGCTCCGCCGGAATGGGCGTTTTATCGAGCGCGCAGGCCATCGCTGCGGCCAGGATGCGATAACCCGCATCGGGCAGAGGCTCGACGGGCTTGCCGCTGCGGACGTCGACAACCGCCGTGCCGCCGGCCCAGGCCTGGCGGAAGGGCTCAAGCCGCGCCTTCTCGCCGAGCCCGGCGCGCAGCAGATAGAGGGGGATGCGGAGCGCATTGTAGCCGAACTGGGCCGGGAAGCCTTCGGCCGGCCTCGGCTCTGCCTTGATCGACAGCCATTCCGGCGCAAGCATCTTCCGCTTCGCCAGCTCGTCGAGCAGCTTGAGCCCGCTGGCCTGGACATGCGTCCAGACCGGGTCGCCGGTCAGCTGGGTCATGACGGGGAAGGCTTCGAACACCCAGTAGGACGGGTTGATCACCGGGCCGTCGGCTCGTTCCTTCTCGGAGAAGCCGACCGCGGCCGGCATCAGCCAGACCTCGCTTCCGCGCTTCAGGAGCGCGATCTTCGCAAGGGAGCGAGCGATCTGGCGGGCGGCGGCGGTATAGGCCGGCATGTTCCAGCGGCTGCCGGCGCAGGCGAGGGCGTGGGCGATCAGGAGATCGCCGTCGCTGGCGTTGTTGATGTCGGTGACGCGGGGGCTCGCCTTGGGATCCCAACGCCAGGCCGCAAGCCCGTCGTCGCGGATGAGCAGTTCCGTGCGCGTGAAGGCGAAGATGCTCGCGAAGGTGCTGCGGTCGCCTGCCAGGCAGGCCAGCAGGAGCCCGTAGCCTTGGCTCTCGCTATGGCTGATCCCGCCATTCGCGTCGTCGACGACGCGGCCCTCGGCGGTGACGAATTTCTGCCGGTACAGCGCCCAGGCATCGGCGGGCACGGCCGCCTGCGCATTCGGAAGAAAGCCGAGGAGAGCTGCAGCCAGCATGGCGAGAACGCGGATCATGATCGACGCCCCAACCGCCGGAGCATCAGCGAGGTTCCGATGCCAAGGCCTATGCAGGCCGTGAGCAGCGCCAATGCATAGACCCCGATGTTGCTCGACATCCAGTTGGCGAAGACCAGGCGCATGTTCGTGAGGCTGAAAGGCCGCGTCATCACGAAGGAGGTGCTGTCGGCAGAGATGATGTGCGCCTCCTGGGCGCCGCGGAAAGCGGTGATTTTGCCGGCCATGCCCGCCCAGTTTCCGGGCGAGACGACCCTGTCCACCGTGCTTTCCAGCGCCTCTTCGCGGCGGGCGATGAACGCGGTCCAGACCTGCCTGGTCTCCGGATCGGCCACCTGCGCGGCAATCAGATCGGTACCTTCGGCGGGCTCATAGAGCGTCGGTGCGCGCGAGGGCGCGCGCAGCTGTGCGAAGGACAGATCGAAGGTTCGCTGGAGCCATTGGTCGACGGCGATGAAATAGCGGGCAAGAGGGCCGCCCAGCGAGCCGCGCCAGCGGTCGCGGACGGCCTCCGTTGTCGGAGCCGCACCGCCCGAGGCTTCGGGCGTCGCCTGCCGGCCTTGCAACCGGTTGATCACGGCGTCGAAGACGGCGGCGCCCTCCGCGTCCGGTGTCACCACCACGGCGTCCGAGCGCAGCGGCCAGGTCGCGCGGACATTGTCGGCGATCCCGACACGCGGGAGCAGCCCGGCCGGCATTTGGCCGGCGGCGCCGACGATGAGCACCGGCCGGTCCCCGACTGCAGCAGGCCCCGACAGCACATCGACGGTGAGCGGCCTGCTGGCCCGCTGGGCGATGCGCGCCAGCAGCGTCGTCGCGGCGCTGAGGTTGGTGGCGTCCTGCCGGCCCATGATCAGGGCGACCTGCGATGCGACCGAGTAGGGAAAGCCGGTGCCGGCAGCCGCCGCGAGATTGGGGCTGACGCCGATCTTCGCGAAGTTCGGCACGGCCAGCACGGTGGTGTCGAACAGCGCGAAGCGGCTTTTGCCGGGCAACGTCGCGCCAGGCCCGCAGCTCAGGTCCGACTTGGCCACGGTGACGGCCTCGAACCAGATCTCGTTGACGCCGGGCCGGAAGTGCCGAAGCGGCACGGTGATGGGGAATTGCTGGAAGAGGCCGCCGGTCACCGCATTGAGCTGCAGGGTCGCCGCGACGTTGCCGTTGACGAAGATCTCGATATGGCTGTCGCCCGGAAGGACTTCGTCCGAATAGGCGCCGTCCAGATAGAGTGTCGCCTCGCCATAGGCGTTGGCGTAGAAATCGCCGGGCATCGCGACGACGGCGCGCACCCGCATGCGCCGGCCGGACGATTCCTGCGTGGAGATGCCGAGCTCGGAGAACCGTACCACCTGACGGTCCGCAATGAAGGGCGCATCCGGCACGTGCCAGCTCGCCGTATCCATGATCTTGCGATTGATGTTGGCCGGCCTGGAGACGGGTGCGGTCAGAAGCTTGCCGACGATCGTGTCGATGTCCGACCAGTTCTCGCCGGTCACGAGCAGCATGTCGGCACTCTTCTTCGGGCTCGGCACGAAGCCGAGGAAGCTGCGGCCGCCGGCTTCGGCCGGCAGTGCGCCGAGCAAGGCGCGCACCTCTTCGTTGGTGCCGAGCGCGACGGTCAACGTGCCCGGCCGCGCGCGGTCGGGCAGACGCTCGGACACCTTCACCGCGACCTGGCCATATCGTCCGCGCAGGGCGAGCGCCTGGGCCACGGCGAAAATGCTGTTCGCGGCAATGGCGCTCGCTGCGCCGGGAGCGACGATAACGATCGTGGTCTGGCCGCCCTCGTCGGCGCCCACCGCCGGCAGGTCGTCGAGGCTGCGCAGCCGGAACTGCTGCGCGCCCGGTCCCTTGAACGTCAGCCTGGTGCCCGCGCCGTCGATGCGGGTCCACAGCTCATAGGTCGAGGCCACCGTGCAATCCGTCCGATGGCGCTGCAAAGCCTCGAAGCCGATCGTATTCCGGCCCGGCCTGAGCAGGCCTTTGCGAACCGCGACCGAGGTCTGCTTCAGGCGATCGGACGATGCGATCGGCATCTCGATCACCCGTTCGCCATTGAGGCGGACCGCCAGCCGGGAAACCTCCGGCATCACGACCAGCGCATTCTGGAAAGCGATGTCGAGATTGGGATCGGCAGCCGCTTCGTCCTGCGTCAGGTAGAAGGCCCAATTGCGTGCATCGCTCTCGCCTTCGAGCATGACGCGCGGGGCCGGCAGCAGCGGCTTGAAGGCGAAGGCGGGAGCCTGCGATGGCGCCACCGGCTCCCGCGCCGGAGGCGGGGCAGGGCTGCCTGCGGGCGGCGGTTCTGCCAGCTGCGGGCTCGGCGGCGCGATCATGAAGGGGGCCGGGCCGGGCGCAGTCGCTGGCGCCTCCTGTGCGGAGAGCCGCGGGAGGGAGCCCTGCGCCAGTGTGGCAATCGCGACTGTGAGGAGGGTGAGCGGGAGCCGTCTCATTCCGCCGCCCCGGTGCGCGTGGACGACCGTGAAAACCGGTAGAGGCCGAAGAAGTAGGACAGGCCGCGGCTCGTCTGAAAGGCCGCCATCCGCAGGAAGCGGATCGTGCCGTAGATCACCCCCATGTTCTGCCGCCGCGACTTCTGGAACTGGCTCCAGTTCTCGGCGTCGGAGAAAGCGAGATCGGCGATGATGCGGCTGTGCAGCGGCTCGCTCGGCTTGTAGCTGCAGCCGAGCAGAAGCCCCTTGTCGTCGGGGGCTACGCGCATGATCCGCAGGGGCAGGGACCCGCGCGGCATGTCGATGGTCGTTTCGAACGACACCTGCCCCACGCTGCCGATCGGCACCTTGTCGAAGTCCCTGGACAGCACCCGGATGGCGATGCCGTCGACGGATACGTTCTCCGTCACGACCGGGGCGGTGCGTCCGTCGATCGTGATCTCACCCCGCCGCTTCACCGCGAAGCGTCGTGCGGCGCGCCCTTCCGGCCGCTCCGAGACGACGCCGAGCGCGCAGCCCGCCATCAGCAGGTTGAGG
This sequence comes from Allobosea sp. 05T438, assembly GCF_056396025.1. NCBI lineage: Bacteria > Pseudomonadati > Pseudomonadota > Alphaproteobacteria > Hyphomicrobiales > Alloboseaceae > Allobosea > Allobosea sp. 05T438. Next base: position 96,910 of record NZ_JBFTKQ010000016.1, on the reverse strand, counting down.
ACGTTCCACAACCCCACGACCAGGGTCGTGTCGGCATTGTAGGGTTCGGCGATCATCCGCCAGTAGGTCGCGATGACGCCGAGGAACAGCACGGCGAAGATGATGAAGAACGGCTTGCCGAGCTCCGAGACGCGCCGCTGCTCCAGGGATTCGTTCTTGGCCGTCACCTTGAAGGTCGGCTTGGTCGGCCTGAGCAGCACCGAGATCACGGCCGGCAGCAGATAGACCGACTGGATGAATTCGTAGAGCTCGGAGATCCATGGCCAGCGATAGCGGCCATAGAGATAGTTTTGCATCATCAGGTTCACTGCCATGTAGCTGAGCACATAGGCGATGAACTCGGCGCCCGAGGCAGTGAAGATCTCCAGGCCGAAGAACAGGTAGAACAACGGCGCGATCAGGAAGGTCAGCCGCGCGAAGGGGAAGAGCCAGAACAAGGCGGAGGACGAATAGCAGAGGCGCTGCGGCAGGGAGAGGCCGCGCTTGAACATCGGGCGGTGGAACAGAAGGATCTGCATCATGCCCTGGGCCCAGCGCGAGCGCTGGCCGATAAAGCTCGTGAACGTCGCCGGCTGCAGCCCTGCGATCAGCGGCTTGTCGACATAGACGCTGTGCCAGCCGGTGGCGTGCAGCGTGATCGCCGTTTCGGCGTCCTCCGTGATGCTCCTTCCCGAGAAGCCGTTCGTCGTCTGCAGGGCCGTGCGCCGTAAGACCGCGGCCGAACCGCAGAAGAAGGAGGCGTCCCACTTGTCGAGGCCGCGCTGGATGATGCCGTAGAACATCTCGTTCTCGGACGGCATCGTCTTGAACGTCTTGAGGTTGCGCTCCAGCGGATCGGGATTGATGAAGAAGTGCGGGGTCTGGACCAGGAACAGCTTCGGGTCCTGGCCGAAATAGCCGACTGTCTCGGTCAGGAAGCTGCGCGCCGGGGCGTGGTCCGCGTCGAAGACGACGATCAGTTCGCCCTCGGAATGGGCGATGCCGTTGTTGAGGTTGCCGGCCTTGGCGCTGATGTTGCGCTCGCGCGTCAGATAGGAGACGCCAAGCCCGTCGCAGAGCTTCTGCAGCGTCGCACGGCGCTCCTGGGCGGCGCTGGCCGCGACGAAATTGTCGGCGTTGCACTTCTCGTCGGTGCCGCCGTCGTCGAGCAGGTACACTTTCAGGCGGCCGGCCGGATAGTCCATCGCCAGCGCCGCCGAGAGGGTGGTCGCCAGCAGTTCCGCATCTTCATTGTAGGAGGGCACGAAGACATCGACCGTCGGCGCGTTCTCCGGGTCGATCGGCGGGGTCTTGCGCCGCGGCAGCGGCATGGCCACGACGAAGAGGCTGAGGAAGAGCATGCCGATGTTGTAGAGCTCGGCGAGATAGACGATCAGGCCCGGGATGAAGTCCTCGAGCTGGTTGACCGGCGGCAGCGTGCTCGTCGTGCGCCAGTAGATATAGCGCAGCACGATCGCGGTCCCCAGGCCCAGCGCGATCAGCCGCCAGACGCCGTAGGGGCGCAGGAATTTGAGGATGATCATCGCGCTCACCACGATCGCGCCGGCGATCAGATGCGCCTGCAAACTGATCGGCAGCGTGATGAGCGCGACGACCACGATCGCCGTGATGGCCCAGAAGATGACGTAGCACGCTGTTCGCATCGGGCGTTCGGCAATCCGGGTTGGGCTCAGGGCGCAGGAGGCGGTGGGACGGTCGGATATCCTTCGAGAGGCTTGTCCGGGATCGGCTCGGGGGCTTCCTGCACCCGGCGCTCGTTTCGCGGCGCCCGCACCGGGCGCGGCCGGGCGGCGGGCGCCTGCTCGAAGGCGTCGAGAGCCGAGGCCTGCGGCACCGGGTAGATCGGCGCTCCGGCCTTGCCGAGTTCCGGCGCAGGCGACGGCGCATCGACGATCGGGCCCCAGCCCGAACGCCGCAGCGAGGCGTTGATCGAATAGCTGTAGGCGAGGCGCAGCAGCCCCGCTTCCGTGGCGGCGGGGTCGCAGACCCTGATGCGGACCGAAATCACTCCCGATCTCGGCATGAAGAGGCTGTCGCCGCTCGCGATACGCTGCCAGGCGTAGAGGCAGCCTTCGCCGCCCACCCCGCGCCCGAATGCATAGCCGAAGGGGCCGTATTTGTTCTGGACGAAGACGGCTGCGGGAGCCATGGCGATTCCCGGCAGCCGCTCTTCCATCTCCTGGGCGATGGAAAAATCGTCGATGCCCGGTTCCCGCAGCAGGTTGCCCTCGACGCCAAGCCTGTCGGGGAGATCGGTGAGCGTGAAGAAGGCGGCGTGGATGGCATTCTCGCCTGGCGTGCGGCCGCGCGTCGCCAGCGAAATGACCTGTGAGATGGCATTGTCGTAGTTGCGTTGGGTGATCCCGGTCACGGGAAGGCTGCCGGGTGGGGGCAATACCAGCGCCCGGCCGACATCGACCGTGATGGACCGCGACGCCATCAGCAGCTCCGAATCGGAGAGTTTCTGCTCGCCGCAGCCCGCGATCGCTATCGTCAGCCCCGCCGCCGCGAGGGACATCGCTACACGCTTGAGGGGCGCACGACGTGGCGCGTGGTGCGCGGGCGAAAGCGGCCTCGCAACACTCATCGGCGTGCCCGTCGATGTCTGCTCGGCATCGTCATGGTCGAGACCATTGGTTAACACAGTTAACGCGCGGTTAACTGTGGCCGCACGCCTGCAAGCCGGCGATCAGCCTGGAACCCCCCTCTGCAATACAGATGATTCGCGGGCCCATTCCAACTGTGGATCGCTTTCGATGGCGGCGGTTGAAAGAACGCTCGCGAGTCGACTGATGAACACAGATCGGCTCGCCGCCGGCGAAGATGATTCGGGGTAGCTCGCCTTCTTCTTTCCGACGCAGGGGAAAGCCGTGCCCGGCGTTGCGCTCCTGCGGCCGAATCAACACGAAAACACCTGTGGAGAACAGAGATGTCGGGCTAAGCGAATCCTGGAAGCGGCGGGATATCGCCACCACATCGTGCCACAGGTCCGAACGGGCTTGCGCCGCCACTCCGGTCGCGGCAACAATGGCCGATGATCAGGATATCGATAGCTGCAAGCGTGGTCGCCATCCTCGTGGCGGGCTGCGTGTCATCCCAGCCCCGTGGGGTTCCGGCTGCTTCGGCTGGCTCCGCCAAGCGGATCGTCCGCGACAGCGCACAGCTCATCCTTCCGGATGGCACGCGGGTGAACCCGGACTCGAGCGGCGGCTTCGAGCTGCCCAATGGCGACTACGTCAAACGCGATCCCGGCGGTGCGCTCATTCTGCCGACAGGCGCGCGCTGCCTGCCGGATCAGGGCGGCTATCTCTGCCCCTGATCGCGACAGCCTCTTTCCGGGCCGATCAGCCGGCCCGGTCGTGCAAGGAGGTCATTGGCTGATGTCGACGGGCAGCCGCGCCGTCTCAGGTGGCCTGCCGCCGCGAGGTCTTTTCGGCCGAAGCTTGCCGCCTTGACGGCGTGTCGGCGGCCTGTTGGCCTGCCGGCCACGAAACCCCGTCATCCTCGAGCACGTGGTTGTGGCTGCGATAGGCCCATATCTCCTTGGCCGCGTCCCAGTGCTCGCGGTCGCGACCTTCCGGCTGGCCGTCCCTGATCCACAAGTCGTAGGCGATCTTCCGGATTTCGTGCTGGGATTTCTCGTCCTGCTGCATGTCTCGCCTCCATGATGGCTCCCCGATGCGCATTGGGGAATCCTGGCTTCGGAGCGGGCAACGGCTCAGCCGTGCAGGGGATCAACGACGCTCAGTACGCGCTGTTCCCTTGCTGGGTCGAAAGATCTCGCGGGAAGCGGCATTCAGGCCTTCGCGGCAGCAAGCGCCGGCTCGCCAGGTGTTTTCGCCTCCGGTTTTGCCGGGCGGCGCGCATAGCGCTGCGCCAGCACGGCGCAGGCGAAGAGCTGAGCCTGGTGGAACAACATCAGCGGCAGCACGATCAGGCCGAGCGCCTGGCCGTGGAAAAGAATGTTCGCCATGGGGATGCCGCTCGCCATGCTCTTCTTCGAGCCGCAGAAGACGATGGCGATCTCGTCCTCCTTGGAGAAACCGAGACGGCGGCTGGCGAAGGTCGTGATCGTCAGCACGGCGGCGAGCAGGACGATGTCGATGATGATGACGAGGCCGAGGTCGGCGAGCGTGACCTGGGACCAGATGCCGGCGACCATGCCCTCGCTGAAGGCGGCGTAGACGACGAGCAGGATCGAGCCGCGGTCGACGATGGAGATCGGCGCCTTGTGGCGCTGCAGGAAGGGCCCGACCCAGCGGCGCAGCAACTGGCCGACAATGAAGGGCAGGAGGATCTGCAGCGCGATGCTCTCGACCGCCTTCGTGCTGAAGCCGCCGCCATGCGAGTCGAGCAGCGCGACGACGAGCAGCGGGGTCAGCACGATGCCGAAGAGGTTGGAGACCGAGGCGCTGCACAGCGCCGCCGCGACATTCCCGCGTGCGATCGAGGTGAAGGCAATCGACGACTGCACGGTCGAGGGCAGGATGCAGACGAAGATCAGCCCCGCGACCAGCTCCGAGGGCAACCAGCCACCGAAGACGCGCGTCAGCAGGAGGCCGAGAAGCGGGAAAAGCACATAGGTGCTGGCGAAGACCAGCGATTGCAGGCGCCAGTGCAGCAGGCCTTCCCAAACCGCCAGCGGCGACAGCCGCGCGCCGTAGAGGAAGAACAGCAAGGCGACCGCCACCGAAACGGCGTCATTGGCGACTTCCGCGCCGACGCCGCGTGCCGGCAGCACGGCTGCGACCGCGACCGTCGTCATGAGCGCGATGAGATAGGGGTCGATGCCGAAGCGGGCGAGCGTGCGGCGGATCATCTGCGGTCCTTCCGATGCGATGCCACCTTGTAATCCCTTTCGGGCTCATTTTGATCCGGACTGGACATGATATCGCTCATCATGGATCGTGATTGGCATGGAACTGGACAAGAAGCCGCTCGATCCCGTCCTCCTGCAGAGCTTCCTCAAGGTCTGCGAGACGCTGAGCTTCACCGAAGCCGCGCGCCAGCTCGGCCTGCGCCAGTCCTCGGTCAGCCAGCATGTCGCGCGGCTGGAGAAGCGTGTCGGGCGACGCTTGCTGGAGCGCGACACGCATGAGGTGCGCCCGACACCGGACGGCGACGCCATCCTGCCCTTCGCGCGGGAGGCGCTCGACGCTGGTCGGCGGATCGAGCGCTACCTCGAGGGTTCGACCTTGCGTGGGCGGCTCAGGCTCGGGGTCTCGGAGGATTTCGCCTACACGGCGCTGCCGGACATCCTGGCCGACTTCGCCATGCAGCATCACGCGGTCGACCTGGAACTGACGGTCGGGCTCAGCGGCCTGCTCTATGAGCAGTATGATGCCGGCGATCTCGACCTGATCTTCGCCAAGCGCCGCAAGGGGGACGAGCGCGGCGAGGTCGCCTGGCAGGAGCGGCTTGTCTGGGTCGGGCGCCCGGGAGCGCGGCTGGCGGAACAGCGGGAGGTGCCGCTCGTGCTCTATCCGCCGCCGAGCATCACGCGCGTCCATGCGATCGAGACGCTGGAGCAGGCGGGACGGCGCTGGCGCGTCGCCTGCACCAGCGGCAGCCTTGCCGGATTGCGTGCCGCGACGGTGGCGGGGCTCGGCATCACCGCCCATTCGGCCCGGTTGATCCCGTCCGGCCTTGCCGAGGTCGAGCCGCGCGAGGCGCTGCCCAAGCTCGGGACGATCGAGTTCGTCGTCATCGGCGGGCAGTCGCATCAGGAGGCGGCACGGGCGCTCTCTGCCAGCATCCTGTCCGGTACGAGCCGCCTGTTGCCGGAGATTCCCGCGCGGCGCGGGCGGAAGGCCTAGGGCAGTTTTTGATCTGGCTGAGCCGTCGGTCCGTCATTGCGAAGAGCGTCAGCGACGAAGCAATCCAGGGGGACGTGGAGCCCTGCCGCCCTGGATTGCTTCGCTTTGCTCGCAATGACGGGTGCTCCCGTCCAAAAATCAGCGTGCTCAGTCTCGCGCCAGCGCCACCACCGGGTCGAGGCTCGCGGCGTTGCGGGCCGGCAGGAAGCCGAAGGTCAGGCCGATCAGCGTCGAGCAGGCGATCGCTGCGGCGAAGGCCTCGCCCGAATAGATGAAGCTGACCTGCGAGCCAGAAGCCTCGAAGGCGAAGCCGATGGCGAGCGCCATCCCGATGCCGAGCGCGCCGCCGATGAAGCAGACGAGCGAGGCCTCGATCAGGAATTGCTGCAGAATGTCGCTGCGGCGCGCGCCGACCGCCATGCGCAGGCCGATCTCGCTGGTGCGCTCGATTACCGAGACCAGCATGATGTTCATCACGCCGATGCCACCGACGAGAAGCGAGATCACCGCGATCGAGGAGATCATCAGCGTCATCGTCGCGGTGGCGCTGGTGATGGTGTTGCGGATCTCGTCCTGGTTCAGGATGAAGAAGTCCTTGGCCCGGTGGCGATGGGTCAGCAGCTCGGTCACGGCTTCCTGCGCCGCGGCCATCGGCGTCTCGTCGTCGACGCGCAGCGTGATGCTGCGCAGCGAGAGATCGCCGAGAAAGCGGCCCTGCACGGTGGTATAGGGCAGGAAGACCTGCGGGTTCTGGCTGCCGCCGAAGCCGCCCTGCTGCTGGCGGATCACGCCGACGATGCGGCAGGGCACCGAACCGACCAGGATCACCGTGCCGATCGGGTTCGCCTGCCCCTGCGGGAAGAGCACGCCCAGCGCATTCTCGTCGATCACGACGTCCTGCGCCAGCGTGCGGACGTCGGAGGCGTCGAAGAAGGAGCCGCGCGTCAGCACGCTGCCGCGCACGTCGAAATAGCGCTCGCTGACGCCGTTGACCTGCGCCGTCGCCTCGACATTGCCGAAGCGAATCGTCGCGCTCGTCGTCACCGTCGGCGTCACGCTCGCCGCATAGGGTTGGCCGGCCAGGACCTGCGCGTCGAGCACGGTCAGCGTCTTCACCCGGCCCGAGCGCAGATCGCCGAAGCCGGTGCCGGGAAAGATCTCAAGCGTGTTGGTGCCGAGGCCGGAGATGTTCTGCAGCACGTTGCGCTTGGCGCCCTCGCCGAGCGCGACGACGCTGACCACGGCGGCGATGCCGATGACGATGCCGAGCATGGTCAAGGTGGTGCGCAGCTTGTGGGCGGCCATGGCGCGGACCGCCATGCCGAACGCCTCCCTCAGCCGGCCGAAGCCGGCGCGCAGCCGTCCTGCCGGCGGCGGAACGGGAGAGGGCGGGGGCACCTTTTCCGAGCGCGGCGCGGTGCGCCGGTCGGCGACAATCCTGCCATCGCTGAGCTCGATGATGCGATGGGCGCGGTTCGCGACATTCATGTCGTGGGTGACGAGAATGACGGTGTGGCCTTCGCGGTTGAGCTCCTCGATCAGCGCGAGCATTTCCTCTCCGCTCTTGCGGTCGAGCGCGCCGGTCGGCTCGTCGGCGAGGAGGACGCGGGCGCCGTTCATCAGGGCGCGTGCGACGGAGACGCGCTGCTGCTGACCGCCGGAAAGCTCGGACGGCCGGTGCGTCTTGCGGCTGCCGAGGCCGAGCCGGTCCAGCAGCATCGTGGCGCGGCTCTCGCGCGGTGCCGGCGGAATGCCGGCATAGATCGCGGGGACCTCGACATTGGCGAGCGCCGTCAGCTCGGAGAGCAGGTGATAGCGCTGAAAGACGAAGCCGAAATATTCGCGCCGGAGCCGGGCGAGTTCGTCCGGGTCCAGGTCGCGCGTCGGGCGGCCGTCGATCTCGTAGCTGCCGCCGGTCGGCCGGTCGAGGCAGCCGATGATGTTCATCAGGGTCGACTTGCCGGAACCGGACTGGCCGACGATCGCGACCATCTCGCCGGCCTCGATCACGAGATCGGCCCCGTCGAGCGCGGCGACGGTCGCCTCGCCCGTGCCGAAATCGCGTCGGACACCCGCCAGACGGATGAGCGGCACGCCCACGGTCAGAAACCGAACGGAGAGCGGGACCGGCGCGTCGGTCGGGTCGCGTCCGCGCCGCCGCCGCTGCGGGTGGTGACGACGCGTTCGCCTGCCTTCAGGCCCGAGGTGATCTCGGCGACGATCTTGTTGTCGAGACCGACCGTGACCTTGCGCTGCTCCACCTTGCCGTCGTCGCCGAGCACCTCGACGGAGGCGTTGGGGCCGCGGCGGCGGATCGCGGTCGAGGGCACGGTGACGACGTTCTGGGCGCGGCCGACGATCACCGTGACCTGCGCGGTCATCGAGGTCAGCAGGCGGCCCTCGGGATTCGGCACCTCGAACCAGGCGTTGTAGTAGACCGCGCTGGTGCTGGAGGCCGAGGAACTGCTGCTCGTGGTGGCCGAGCTGGTCATGTTCTGCGTCTTCAGCGTGTCGGGTGCGGGCTCGACGAAGGAGATCTTGCCGGGGAAACGTTGTTCGGGCGCGCCGAGCACGCTGAAATAGACCTCCTGTCCGGTCTTCACCCGGAGCACGTCCGCTTCCGAGATCTTGGCCTTGACCGTCATGGTCGAGACGTCGCCGAGCACGACGATGGTCGGGGCCGACTGGACGGCATTCACCGTCTGGCCTTCCTGCGCGATCACGGCGAGCACGGTGCCGGCGCTGGGCGCGGTGATGCGGGTGTAGCCGAGATTGGCGCGGGCGGTCTCGACCTTGACCTGGCTCGACATGATCTGGGCATCGAGTGCCTCGATCTGCGCCTGCGTGGTCGAGACGGTCATCTGCGCATTCTCGTAGGCGTCGCGCGATACGGCGTTCTGGCCGACCATCTGCTTCTGGCGGGCGAGCACGGCCTCGGCATAGGCAAGGCTGGCGAGGCGCTCGGCGCGCTGGGCCTTGAGCGCCGCAAGATCGGCTTCGGCCGAACGCAGCGCATTCTGCTGGGTGATGCTGTCGATCTCGGCGATGAGATCGCCCGCTTTCACGCTGTCGCCGAGCCTGGCCTTGAGCGAAATCACGCGGCCGGTGGTCTGCGCGCCGACGCTGACCTGCCGGACCGGCTCGAGCGCGCCGGAGGCGAGCACGGCTTCCTCGACATTGCCCATCGTCGCCTCGACGCTCGGCAAGTTGACGGTCTCCGCCGGCGCAGGCTGCCGCGCCTGCCAGAGATAGTAGCCGCCGACAGCCGCGACGATCAGCGTGGGGAGAAGGAGGCGGCGCAGCCTCATGGTTGCGGCTCCTCTATGGGAACGAGGCGCAGGCGCGGCCCGGTCTCGCCGTCGATCACCGCCGGCGCCGAGACCTCGACGGGCCTGAGCCAGCCGCCGCCGAGCGCCTTGTTGAGAGCGATGAACTGTGTCGCGAGCGTGACCCGGCTCTGAATCAGCGCCTCCTCGGCGCCGAACTGCGTGCGCTGCGCCTCGAGCACGTCGAGGAAGCTCGCATTGCCGGAGGTGTAGAGCGCGCGCGAGAGCTGCGCGGCCTGGGTCGAGGCCTGCGCGGCTTCCGAGAGACTTCCGAGCCTGATCCGCTCCTGCCGCAAGCCCACCAGGCTGTCCTCGACGTCCTGCAGCGCGGTCAGCACCGTCAGCCTGAACGCCGCGTCATTTCTGTCACGCTGGGCTCTGGCCGCATCGACGGCCGCCGCCAGCTCGCCGCCGTTGAAGATCGGCACGCTGAGGCTGGGCCCGATCGACCAGCCGATCGCGCTGTTCTTGGCAAGGTCGCCGAGCTTGAGCGCTGCGGTCGAGATGGTGCCGGTCAGCGAGACCGAGGGATAGCGGTTGGCCTCCGCCTGGCCGATCCGCGCCGTCGCCTGGGCGAGCAGGCGCTCGGCCGAGCGAACGTCGGGGCGGCGGCGCAGGACGTCGGCGGGGATGCCGGTGCGCGGCGGGGCGGGTGTCGCGGGGACTGCGGCTGCGCGCGCAAAATAGGGCGCTGTCGCTGCCGGCGGGCGGCCAATTAACACGGCGAGACGATGTTGGTTCTGGGCGAGCGCGGTTTCGAGCAAGGGGATCTGCGATTCCGTGCTTGCGGCCTGCGCGGTGGCGCGGGCGGTGTCGATGGCAGAGATATCGCCGGCGCGGAAGCGGGTGCGGGTCAGCGCCTCCGTCTCGCGCTGCGTCCTTGCCGTGCTGCGGGCCAGCGCGATGCGCGCCTGCAGGCCGCGTGCCTCGACATAGGTCGACGCGACATCGCCGATCAGCGTCAGCATCGCTGCGTCGAGATCGTCGAAGGCTGCGTCCGTGCCATAGGTCGCGGCCTCGACGGCGCGGCTCTGCGCGCCGAAGAGGTCGATCTCCCAGGAGGCATCGAAGCCGGCGCGGAAGCCGTTGCGCGTTACGCCGGCCACACGCGAGCGCGTGGCCGAGGCGTTGCCGTCGACTTGCGGAAAGAGCGCGCCGACCGCCTGCTCGCGCGTGGCGCGGGCTTCGCGGATGCGGGCCTTGGCCTGGGCAACGTCGAGATTGCCGGCAATGGCCTGCTCGACCAGCGCATTTAGCGTCGGATCGCGCAGGGTGCGCCACCATTCGCTCGGCTTCGCCGCCTTCGGCCCGCCATTCGCCGCGCTCCAGCGTTGTGGCAGCTCGAGTGCGGGCGGCGTGTAGTCCGGCCCCACGGCACAGGCACCGAGAGCCAGCGCCAGTATCAACGGTGCAGCGGAGCGAATCATTGCGGCCAGAATGACGGGAAAACCCGAGGCCGCCACCCATTCACCCCGCCCATGCGCAATATTTCGTCCCTATGGCAATCCTGCCCACAGGGTTGCCGTTTGGGCCGCCCGCAGCATCGCGGCTAGATGACGATGCGGTGCGACAATGTCTTGACCGTCATGTAGTGGGCCAGCCCCTCGGCGCCGCCCTCGCGGCCATAGCCGCTGTCCTTGACGCCGCCGAAGGGCACCTCGGCGACGGAGGCCTCCAGCGTGTTGATCGAGACATTGCCGGCCTCGATGCCGTCCGCGAGCTGGTCGGCCCGCGCCGCTGAGTGCGTGAAGCCGTAGGCAGCGAGGCCGAAGGGCAGGGAATTGGCCTTCTCGATGGCTTCCTCGACCGTGCGGACGGGGTTGATGATCGCCATCGGACCGAAGGGTTCCTCGCGCATGGCGCGGGCGTCGTCCGGCAATTCGGTGAGGACGGTGGGCGGGAAGAAATAGCCGCGATTGCCGAGGCGCTCTCCGCCCGTCAGCACGCGCCCGCCACGGGCCCGCGCATCGGCGGCCAATGCTTCCAGCGCCTCGATGCGGCGATGATTGGCGACGGGGCCCATCTCGGTCCCCGCGTCGAGGCCGTTGCCGACCGCCACGGCCTTGGCCTTTTCGACGAAAGCCTTGGTGAAGCGCTCGTAGATGTCCTGCTGCACGAAGAAGCGGGTCGGCGAGGTGCAGACCTGTCCGGCGTTGCGGACCTTGCGGGTGGCGGAGAGATGAGCTGCGGCGACGGGATCGACATCGTCGCAGACGATGACCGGGGCGTGGCCGCCGAGTTCCATCAGGACCGGCGTCATATGCCGCGCCGCCAGCTCGGACAGGTGCTTTCCGACGGCCGTCGAGCCGGTGAAGGCGACGAGGCGCGTCTGTGCCTGCGGGATGAGATAGCTCGAGATTTTGGCGGGCACGCCGAAGACGAGATTGAACACGCCGGGGGGGACGCCGGCATCATGCAGGGCACGCGCGATATGGAGGGCGCCGGCGGGGGTTTCCTCGGCGGCCTTGATGATGATCGAGCAGCCGGCCGCGAGCGCGCCCGCGATCTTGCGGCAGGGCTGGCTCATCGGGAAGTTCCAGGGCGAGAAGGCCGCGACCGTCCCGACCGGCTGGTGGATCACGACATATCGGATGCCGGGTTCGCTGGGCACGACGCGGCCATAGGCGCGCTGGCCCTCCGCCGCGTCCCACTCGAAGAACTCGCAGCCTCTGACCACTTCGAGCCGCGCCTGCGCCAGCGGCTTGCCGTGCTCCAGCGTGATCGAATGGGCGATCTCCTCGACGCGCTCGCGCATCAGCGCTGCGGCCTTGAGCATGATCTCGCCGCGGATGCGCGGGGCCATGCGGCTCCAGACCTTGAAGCCCTCGGCGGCGGCGGCAAGCGCATCGTCGAGATCGGCCTGCGAGGCGAGCGGCACCGCGCCGATGACGCTTTCGTCGGCCGGGTTGAGCACGGGCTGCTCCTCCGCCGTCTTCCGCCAGGCGCCGCCGATATAGAGCTTGAGATCGGGATAGGTCGTCATGGAAGCCTCGGCTGGCGATGCGTTCAGCGGTCTCTGCGCGGCGGTTCCGCCGGCTTCAGAAGGACCATAGGTGGCGGGTCATTCTGTGATCCAGTCGGCTAAATCAGATAAATTCAGATCGATCTGATTATGAATGGTGCGCGCTTGCTAGCGAGCGTCATTCTCGGGCGAAGCGCAGCGCAGACCCGAGAATCTCATGACGAGAAGCCGCTGGTTTCCGAGATGCCCGGGTCAAGCCCGGGCATGACGTGTAGGGGGTCGTTCAGCGCACCAGCGTCCGCACACGGTTCTCGATCAACCTCACAAGCCCGAGCGCCGTCATCTCCGAGGATTTCGGGTTCGTGGCGAGCGGGCGGTTCTCGATGGCGATGTCGAGCTTGCCGAAGGCGCCGCGCGCGCTGAGCTGGTGGCCGTTGCCGCCGGCTGCGGGGTCGGCGACGAGCTCGACGCGGGTGCGGTCGAGCCCGATGCCGGCGAGAGCGGAAATCACCGCGACATTGGCGTTCTGCGGGAAGCGTGAGGCCGCCTCGCGGGCGGTGCCAGCGAAGAAGGCGGTGGCCTCTGTCAGTGTATCGAGCGCCACTAGGCTCTCGGCAGCGGTGCCGCGCCAGGCGGACGGTGGCTTGACGATGCGATGGACGACCTCGTCGAGCGGCAGGAGCGAGGCGGCGGCGATGCCGTCGATGCCGGCGAGCGCGCCGGGCGGGATCAGGATCTGGCTGCCATGGCTTTCAGCCGTGGCGACGAGCCGGTCGAGCAGGGCGGTGTCGCAGAAGGCGCTGGTCGAGGCGACCGCGAAGGCGGGCGCATGGCCGAGCGCCGCCTCGCCCCAGATGCCGACCGCCTCGCGCCCGGCGGCTTCGACGACGAGATCGAGGTCGAGCCCGGCCAGTTCATCGGGTGCCGTGATCAGCGTCGCGCCGGCCGGGATGTCGCTGGCTGCAATGGCGTTGCGGACGCCGATGGCGACGATGGCGATATCGGCGCTGGCCCGTTCCGAGAGCAATTCCGCGACACGGCGGTTGATGGCGCCCCAGCCGATCAGGGCGAGGCGCAGCGGCCTGGCGGGATGCTTGGTCATGAGCCTTCAGCCGTTCGCAAGGCGAGATCGAGCAGGGCGCTCCCGGTCAGCCCTTCCAGCATGCTGAAATGATGGCCGGGGCAGATCAGCGGTGCCGGCGCCTGCCATGTCGCAGCGAGCGCGGTGGATTGCGCCTTGAAGGCGTCGCTCTCGCCTTCGCCGACCGCGAAAGCGAGCCGTGTCGACTGCGGTCGGGGCCGGACAATCGGGCTGAGCCGGGTCGCACGTGCCCCATCGTCGAGGCCGAGCAGGCGACCGAGCGGCAGGTGGCCGAGCGGCTTCAGGTCGTAGAGGCCGGAGAGCAGCAGTGCCGAGGCGATGGGCGGTGCGTCCTGGGCGAGGAGCGCCATCGCCGCCAGGTGCCCGCCGGCGGAATGGCCGGAGATGTGCAGGCTGCTGGCATCGAGGCCGAGCGCATCGGCTTCGCGGACGAGGAAGTTCAGGGCCGCGACACTCTGGGCGATGCTGGTTTCCAATGGCGTATCCGGCGCCAACCCGTAGTTCGGCATGGCGACGGCATAGCCTGCGTCGAGCAGGCCTTGGGCGAACTGGGCGTGCTGGACCTTGTCGGAAGCCTGCCAGTAGCCGCCATGGATGAAGACGAAAATCGGCGCGCGTCCGGCGCCTGCCGGGCGGTAGAGGTCGAGCTTCTCGAAGCGGCCGGGACCATAGGCGAGATCGAAGCCAGCATGGCGGGCGCGGAAGGCCTCGCCGTCGCGGCTCCATTGCCGGAATAGCGCCTTCATGTCGGCCTGCAGGCGCGGGCTGTACTGCCTGCCGAGCTCGCGCAAGCTGTAGCCGTCGACCAGCTTATCGGGCAGTGGCTGCGCTGCCGCATGACGGGCGCGGATGGTCAGGCCGGCTTCGCTCCTCGGCGCGAGGCGGATCGGCGGATGGAAGCCGGCGAAGACCTCGCGATAGGCCAGTTCGACGCTATGACGGGTGAGGTGGAAGGCTTCGGGCCGATCGGTTTCCCAGATCATCTCCTTGAGATGATGCGGGCCGCAACCGGCCGCGACGAGACCGGCGAGGATATCGCTCAGCGCGTCCCGCAGGGCCTCGACCGGATAGCGCTCGCTGCTATGCGCGGTGATTTCGGGGAGGTCCGTTTCAGACGCCGACATAGCGATGCACCAGTTCCGCATTGGCCGCGAGGTCGGTGCTGGAGCCCGACCAGACCGTGCGGCCCTTCTCGATGATGTAGTGCCGGTCGGCGATGCGCTTGAGCACGTTGATGTTCTTGTCGATCAGCAGGATCGACTGCCCTTGCGCCTTCAGCGCCTCGATGCAGCTCCAGATCTCGGCGCGGATCACCGGCGCCAGGCCTTCGGTCGCCTCGTCGAGGATCAGGAGCTTCGGATTGGTCATCAGCGCGCGGCCGACCGCGAGCATCTGCTGCTCGCCGCCCGAGAGGGTGCGGGCCGATTGGCCGGCGCGTTCCTGCAGGCGCGGGAAGAGGGCATAGACCCGTTCCAGCGTCCAGGGCGAAGAGCGCTTCAGCCGGTTCGAGGCGGTGGCGACGAGGTTTTCGCGGACGGAGAGCGTCGGAAAGACCTGCCGGCCCTCGGGCACGAGGCCGATGCCGCAGCGCGCGATCTTCTCGGGCGCGATGCCGCGGACGTCCCGGCTCTCGAAGCGAATGTCGCCGGCCTTGGGCGCGAGCAGCCCCATGATCGAGCGGATCGTCGTGGTCTTGCCCATGCCGTTGCGGCCTAGCAGCGTCACGACCTCGCCCTCGGCGATATCGAGCGCGACATCGAACAGCACCTGGCTCCTGCCATAGGCCGATTGCAGGTTGCGCACGCTCAGCATCAGGCGTCTCCCTCGCCGAGATAGGCGGTGCGCACCTCCGGATTGTTGCGGATTTCATCTGCCGTGCCGGTGGCGATGACGCGGCCATAGACGAGGACGGAGATGCGGTCGGCCAGCGCGAAGACGGCATCCATGTCGTGCTCGACCAGCAGCATGGTGACGCGGCCCTTCAAGGCGGAGAGCATCGCGACCATCTGTTCGCTCTCTGCATGGCCTAGTCCCGCCATCGGCTCGTCGAGCAGCAGAAGGCGCGGCTCGCAGGCGAGCGCGATCGCGAATTCCAATTGCTTCTGCTCGCCATGGGAGAGATCGGCGACCTTGACCTCGGCGCGGTGGCTCAGGCCTGCGGTCGCGAGGTACTGCCGCGCGCGGCTGCGCAGGGTTTCGTCGCGCCTGGCATTGCCGAAGAAGCGAAAGCTGTGGCCCTCATGCGCCTGCACGGCGAGCGCGACATTGTCGAGCATCGTGAAATCCGGCAGCAGCTGGTTGATCTGGAAGGTGCGGGCGAGGCCGCGCTCGACGCGCTGCGGCGTCGACAGGGCGCCGATCTCGTCGCCGGACAGCCTGATCGCGCCCTCGTCATGTGTCAGTTCGCCGAAGAGCTGGGTCAACAGCGTCGTCTTGCCGGCGCCGTTGGGGCCGATCAGCGCATGGATCTCGCCGTCGCGGACATCGAGATCGACGCCGTCGGTCGCAATGAGCCCCCCGAAGCGCTTGCGCAGGCCGCGAACGGAAAGGAGCGGTTGCGTCGTGGCGAGTTCGGTCATGGCGCGCTCCTGCCGAAGCCGAGGCGTGAGAGCAGCCCATTGAGCCCGCCCTGCGTGAAGAGCACGACAAGGAGCAGGATCGGTCCCAGCACGAGCTGCCAATGCTCGGTCCAGCCGGTCAGCACGGTCTCGAGGATGACGAGCGCGGCGGCGCCCAAGAGCGGGCCGAGCAAGGTGCCGACGCCGCCGAGGATGACCATGATCATCAGCTCGCCGGATTTGGTCCAGTGCAGCATGTCCGGGCTGACGAAGCGCAGGTAGTTCGCCATCAGCGCGCCCGCGAGCCCGGCGCCCATGCCGGAAATGACGAAGGCGGCGAGCTTGTAGCGATAGGGCGCGATGCCGATCGCCGCCATGCGCCGCTCGTTCTGGCGGATGCCGGCCAGCACCATGCCGAAGCGCGAGCCGACGATGCGCCAGAGCGCCAGGAAGACCAGCGCGGCGATGGCGAGGCAGATGAAATAGAAGGTCACGTCGTCGCGGGTGTTGAGGTCGAACAGCGCGTTGCGGCGGCGGATCGTCATGCCGTCGTCGCCGCCATAGGCCTTGAGCGAGACGAAGAGGAAGAACAGCATCTGCGCGAAGGCGAGGGTGATCATGATGAACTGCACGCCGCTGGTGCGCAGCGAGAGTGCGCCGATGACGCAGGCGAACAGGCCGGCGACGAGGATCGCGGCCGGTAGCGTGATCAGCAACTGGTCGGTGCCAGGGATAAAGCCGAGGAAGAGCGCGTCGTCCATCATCGTCCGGTAGAGGATGCCGACCGCATAGCCCCCGATACCGAAGAAGGCGGCGTGGCCGAACGAGACCATCCCTCCGAAACCGAGCGCAAGATTGAGGCTGGCGGCGGCGATGGCGTAGATCAGGACGCGGGTTGCCAAGGGCACCAGAGCGGGCTGGCCAATCGCCTTGACGAGGAAGGGCAGAGCGATCAGCGCGACGGCGAGCGCCAGCAGGGCGATGGTGCGGCCCAGCGCGGGCGTCGCGGCATCGGTGCGGATGATGGCGTTCTCAGACATGGGCGGGGAACAGTCCCTTGGGCCGCACCAGCAGCACGATCGCCATCAACAGGTAGATGCCCATCGAGGCGAGGCCGGCGCCGAGCGCATCGGCCTCGGACCCCGTCATGACATGGCGCAGCAGGCCGGGCGCGAAGGCGCGCAAGGATGTATCGACGAGGCCGACGATCAGCGCGCCGAAGAAGGCGCCGCGGATCGAGCCGACGCCGCCGATCACCACCACGACGAAGGTCATGATCAGGATCTGCTCGCCCATGCCGACCTGCACGGCGAGGATCGGCCCTGCCATCAGGCCGGCGAGGCCCGCGAGCAGGGCGCCGAGCCCGAAGACGGCGGTGTAGAGCAGGCGGATATCGACGCCGAGCGCGCGGACCATCTCGCGATGGGTGGCGCCGGCGCGCACGAGCATGCCGATGCGCGTGCGGTTGATCAGGAGGTAGAGGCCGAGCGCGACGAGCAGGCCGACAGCGATGATGGCGAGGCGGTAGACGGGATAGGTCAGGCCGGGCAGG
The DNA here is from genome assembly GCF_056396025.1 of Allobosea sp. 05T438. NCBI lineage: Bacteria > Pseudomonadati > Pseudomonadota > Alphaproteobacteria > Hyphomicrobiales > Alloboseaceae > Allobosea > Allobosea sp. 05T438. The sequence continues at coordinate 79,594 of NZ_JBFTKQ010000016.1, read as the reverse complement.
AGTTGCACCGAGCCGTTCAGCGCTGATGGTACCGAGACGAAGAGCGGCTGGCGCCCGAACAGGATCGTCACGCTCTGGTTGAAGATCAGAATCAGCGCGAAGGTGGCCAGCACCTGGTCGAGATGGTCCCGCGCATAGAGCCTTCGCAGCACCACCACCTCCATCACCATGCCCACGATAGCGGCGGCGGCGAGCCCCGCGATCACCGCGAGCAGGAAGGAGCCGGTCTGCGCGGCTGCGAAGGCGGCGGCATAGGCGCCGACCATGTAGAGCGAGCCATGGGCGAGGTTGATCACGCCCATGATGCCGAAGATCAGCGTCAGCCCTGCCGCGAGCAGGAACAGCATCACGCCGAACTGCAGGCCGTTGAGCAATTGTTCGAGAACGAGCGTCATTGTGACTGAAGCCGGAATCCTCTGGGGCGGATCGAAACGCTGCCATCACTTCGGAGCTTCGCGTCGGCGAAGAACCAGAAGCCCAGGACGGCCGGCGTCATTCCAGTTTCGTCATGCTCGCCCTTGTGGCGAGCATCCATGTCTTGAACACCGGTCTCGATGACGGAAGACGTGGATGGTCGGGACAAGCCCGACCATGACGGGAGCGTAGCGCGCTTGACTGCGAACAGATGCAAGCCGGCTTAGAGCTTGCAGTCCTTGGCGTAGACGTCGCTGTGGTTGCTCAGCACCTTGCCGGTCGTCTTCAACACCGGCGTGCCGTCGGCGGCCTTCTCGACCCTGAGCGAATACCAATCCTGCACCGGGTGCTGGTTCGGGCCGAACTTGAACGACCCACGCACCGACTGGAAATCCGCCTTGGCGAGCGCCTTGCGCAGCGCGGGCACATCGGCCTTGCCGCCGGTCGCCTTCAGGGCGGAGGCGATGGCGAGCGCGGTGTCGTAACCCTGGCTGGCATAGTAGGTCGGCACCCGGTTGTAGGCCTTGGTCCAGGCCTCCACGAACTTCTTGTTGGCGGCGTTGTCGAAGTCCGTGTTCCAGTGCGCGGTGACGCTGAGGCCGAGCGCGGCGTCGCCGACGGCCTTCAACGTGGTGGCGTCGAGCGAGGGCTCGGCGAGCACCATCGGCACCTTTCCGAGCAGGCCGGCCTGCTGGTACTGGCGCAGGAAGGCGATGCCGAGGCCGCCCGGATGGAACTGGAAGACGACGTCGGGATTGGCGGAGCGGATCTGCGCCATCTCGGGGGCGAAGTCGGTCTGGTCGAGGCGGGTATAGACCTCGCCGACGACATCGCCCTTGAACAGGCGCTTGAAGCCGGTGAGCGCGTCCTTGCCGGCCTGGTAGTTCGGGGCGAGGATGAAGGCCTTCTTGTAGCCGAGATTGGTGGCGTATTGCCCGGCGCTCTCGTGCAGGCTGTCGTTCTGCCAGGCGACGACGAAGTAGTTCTCGTTGCACTCCTTGCCGGCGAAGTTCGACGGCGCGGCGTTGGGGCTGACATAGAGCGCGCCGGAATCGACGATATCCGGCACGGTGGCGCCGGCGACGTTCGAGAAGACGATGCCGGTCATGATCTTGATGCCGTCGGTCTTCAGCATCTTCTCGGCGATCTGCTTGCCCTGGCCGGGCTTGAGCGCGTCATCCTCGACGACGAGCTCGACCGGCACGCCGCCGAGCTTGCCGCCCTCCATGTCGATGGCAAGCTTGAAGGCGTCGCGGATGTCCTGGCCGAGATAGCCGCCGGGACCCGAAAGCGTGGTGATCATGCCGATCTTGACCGGCTGCTGGGCAAGTGCGGTGGACGCCGCCAGCGTGGCGGCGATGCCGAAGAGCAATCCGCGCAGTTTCATCATGGACTCCAGTCGTTCCGTTCTGCCTCTGAGATGGTTCGACGCGGCGTTTCTGCGCCGCCGCGCTTTATGCGTGTTCTCGTGCACCATCACCGCGCCCCAGTCGGGGCGCAAGGCGCTGCTGCCCGTTATCCAAGCACGGACTCCTCTGGGAGAGGGAGCCCGCCTTTCGGTGCGGCACTCTTAGAGCGCGACCCAGCCGGCCGGCGGCTTGCGGCCGGGATGGAGCGCGCCGCAATGCTTGCAGGTGCGCGCCTTCTCGTCGGAGAAGAAGGCTTCGTAGAGCGGCGGCAGGTCCTTCACGAGGTCCTTCACCTTGAGCTCGATGCGGTGCACGAGGCCCTGGCACTCGAAGCAGTACCATTCGAAGCCGTCGACCTGGTCGGGGCTACGGGCCGGCTCAACCACGAGACCGATCGAGCCTTCCTGCGGGCGCTGCGGCGAGTGGCGCACATGCGGCGGGAGCAGGAAGACGTCGCCCTCGCGGATCGTCACGTCGTAGTGCTTCCCGTTATCGACCAGCTTCAGCATCATGTCGCCCTTGAGCTGGTAGAAGAACTCTTCCACCGGGTCGTCATGGTAGTCAGCGCGCTGGTTTGGGCCGCCGACGACCATCACGGTCATCTGGCCGTCGTCGAACACCTTCTTGTTGCCGACCGGCGGCTTGAGCAGGTGCTCATGCTCTTCGATCCATTTCTTGAAGTTGAAGGCCTTGAGCCGTCCTTCGGTCGCCATGGTTCCCACTCCCGTCCTCGTTCGTGATGTCTATCAGCCAGCCTTCGCGAGTTGGGCCTTGCCCAGGCCGGAACTCTCGAAGGCGGCGCGCGTCGCGGCCTTCTCGGCCTCGGTCAGCTCCAGCATCGGTGGCCTGACGCGCCCGCCGACCTGGCCGAGCAGTTCCTGCCAGTACTTCTGGTGGGCGTGCGGCTTCTCGGCCGGCCGCGTGCCGCGCAGCGCCTCGCGCACCGGGTTCAGGCTGTCGCGGATGGCGCGGGCCTTCTCGGCCTCGCCGCGGAAGGCGAGGTCGGTGTAGTCGCGCATGCGCCGGTCGTTCGCCGTCTGGATCAGGTAGGGCGGAGAGGAACAGAGATAGAGCTGCCAGCCGAGCTCGAGGATGTTGTCGAGCCATTCCTCCTCGGACGCCGTGCTGACCAGGATGCGGTCGCCGGCGAGCCGCGTGAGCTCTGCATACATCGGCCGCGGCACGCTGTACTTGATCGCGACGACGTTCTCGATGTCGGCGAGCCGGTTGCAGAGCCGCGGGCTCATCAGATAGCCCGAATCCGGGTGGCTCCAGAGTGCGATGCCGATATCGACCTTCTCGGCGATGGTCCGGTAGTACTCGTAGACCGTCTCGTCCTGCGCCTTGAAGAAGTGCAGGATTGGGGCGTGGACGACGATGTAATCGGCGCCAACCTTCTGGGCATGCTTCGCCAGATCGATGACGACATCCATGTTCTGGTCGGAGCAGGACATGATCGTCTGGCCGCGCCCCGCACTGGCCTCGACCGCCAGCTTGAAGCTGCGCTTGCGCTCCTCGATCGACATCGAGAAGAACTCGCCCTGCTTGCCGGCGATGAACAGCCCGTCGATTTTGAGATCGTCGAGCCAGTGGCGGATGTTCTGGCGGAAGCTGTCCTCATCGATCGCGAGCGTGTCGGTGAAGGGGGTGAGCGCGGCCGCCCAGATGCCCTTCATATGGGCGCGGGCATAGGCCTTGGCGTCCTTCTTGGCGTATTTCATGAAGCCTAACCCTCGCATTCCCGCACGGTCCGGCAGATGGTCTGCGATAGCGAGGACTGGCCTTGACCGCCGATCCGCTCTGCCGCCTTCCACATCCCTGCCAGGCGTCGCCCCGCATCCGTGGGGCGATGAGGAATGATGGCATGAGGGGCGGGGTATACGGCAACTCGTAACATTCGTATGAATTCGGAAGCTGTCCTTATAAATCGGAAAACCCATGGCGATCACGCTGCGCCAGATCCAGGCCTTCCTCGCAGTGACCGAGCAGGGCACCTTCACCAAGGCGGCCGAGCGGCTGCACATGGCGCAGCCGGCGCTCTCGCAATTGGTGCGAGAGCTGGAGCGCGAGCTCGGCATCCGGGTGCTCGACCGGACGACACGCCGCGTCGAACTGACCGAGGGCGGGCGCGAGTTCCACGGCGCGGCGCTGAAGGTCGTGCAGGACCTCGACACGGCGGTGCAGAACGCCAACGGGCTGGCGGAGCGCCGTCGCGGGCGCATCGTCGTGGCGGTGCCACCGCTGCTTGCGACCGTGATCATGCCTCCGACCATCGCGGCGCTGCGCGAGAAGCATCCCGGCCTCCAGGTCGCGATCATCGATGCGCGCAACGACCTCGTCGTCGAAGCCGTCCGCTTCGGCCGGGCCGATTGCGGGGTCGGCACCTTCTCGGCGCTGGAGGACAATATCGAGCGCACGCCGCTCGCCCGCGACAGCCTGATGCTGTTCTGCGGGCGCGACAGCCGATTCGCCGGGCAGGAGAGCGTGCGCTGGCGCGACCTGGCCGAGGAGCAACTGATCACGCTCACGCGCGACAGCGGTATCCGCCTGCTGGTCGAGGTCGGCTACGAGAGTGCCGAGATCACGCTGCGGCCGGCCTATGAGGTGGCGCAGATCACCACCGCCCTGGCGCTGGTCGAGGCCGGGCTCGGCATCGCGGTGCTGCCGACCTATGCGCGTGCCGTTGCGCCGGTGGGCGTGCTCGCTCGCCCTCTGGCAGAACCTTCGATCGCACGCGACATCGTCATGATTCGGCCGAGCGGGCGTTCGGTCTCACCGGCGCTCGCAGCCTTTGAGACGCTGCTGCGACGCTTCGTGCGTCAGCTGGCGCCGAGCGAGGCGGATTGAGTGCCACGCGCCGCAAGCGGCAAAAGCAAAAAGGCCGCCCGGTGAGGCGGCCTTTCGTCCCTGTATCACAAGGGCATCAAATGGTGGGCGCGACAGGGATCGAACCTGTGACCCCTACGATGTCAACGTAGTGCTCTCCCGCTGAGCTACGCGCCCGTCGCCGCCAGAAGCGGCTTCCGGTAGCGTGTCCGGGCCGTGTTGGCCGCGATCACGCTGCGAGGTGAGGGGGCTATAGCGGCTCGCCTCGTAGCTTGCAAGGCGTTTGCCGCATAAATTCTCAAGCCGCCAACAGCTTCTCAACTTCGTTGACGAGCTCGCGCAGATGGAAGGGCTTGGAGAGCACCTTCGCATCCTTCGGCGTCTGCGAATCGGGGTTGAGCGCGACGGCGGCGAAGCCGGTGATGAACATCACCTTGATGTCGGGATCGAGCTCGGTGGCGCGGCGCGCCAGCTCGATTCCGTCCATCTCCGGCATGACGATGTCGGTCAAAAGCAGCTCGAACGGCTCCTCGCGGAGTCGATTATAGGCCGACAGGCCGTTGTCGAAGGAAGCGACGTCGTAGCCCGCATTCTGCAGGGCCTTGACCAGGAAGCGACGCATGTCGTTGTCGTCTTCCGCGAGCAGTATCTTCGTCATGGGCCTGTTGTGTCCGTCCCTGAGGCCTGTGTTTCGATGCGTCTGGCGCCGGTGCCACCGCCGGGCCTGGAACGGCTGGGTACTCACCCGTCCACGCAGTTGGAACCATGCGCTTCTATAAGGCAGTATCATGGTAAACAACGGGTGAATCCCATCGTGGATTTCCACGGTTTCACAACGTCGCTTCAACCGGCCGGGTTTGTGTGCTTCAGTTACAGGGCATGAGCGCGTTCTCCGCCCCGTTTCCGCCAGGTCCCGACGATGTCGTCACCGAGATCGAGCGGCCTTTCAGCCTGTATCAGCCGGCGCTTCAGGTCGTGCCGGTCGTGGTCGATGTGCCGCATGCGGGAAGGCGCTATCCGCGTGGCTTCGTCGATGCGGCGCGGCTGCCTCTGCGCAGCCTGAGGCGCTCGGAGGATGCTTTCGTCGACCGCCTGTTCGGACAGAGCGTCGCGCTGGGCGCGCCGCTGCTGGTGGCGGAGTTTCCCCGCGCCTATCTCGACGTGAACCGCGAGCCCTATGAGCTCGATCCGCGTATGTTCGAGGGCCGGGTGCCGCCCTTCGCCAATACGCGCTCGATGCGGGTCGCAGGCGGGCTCGGCACCATTCCCCGAATCGTCGGCGACGCGCAGGAGATCTATTTCGGGCGAATCCCGATCTCGGAGGGGCTCGCCCGGATCGACGGCCTTTATCGGCCCTACCATGCCGGCTTGCGCGGGCTCGTCCAGCGTACCCAAGGGGTGTTCGGCACCTGCATCCTGGTCGACGCGCATTCGATGCCGTCCGCAGGGCTCGACCGGGACGGGCTGTCGAAGTCCGATATCATCCTGGGCGATCGCTTCGGCACCAGCGCTGGCGGCTACATCACCGACATTGCCGAGCAGGCCTTCACCCGGCTCGGCTTCAGCGTCACCCGCAACCGGCCTTATGCCGGCGGATTCATCACCGAGCACTACGGTGCGCCGGCCTCCGGGGTCCACGCCCTGCAGATCGAGGTCAACCGGGCGCTCTACATGAACGAGGCCACGCTGGAGCCGCATGCGGGCTTTGTCGCGATCGAGCAGGCGATCGCCAGCGCGATGGCGGATTGCTTCGCGCGCTGGAGCGGTTGGCTCGACGATTGGCGCGAGGCGGCCGAATAGGCGGTAAAGCCGGAGGGTGGCCCAGCCGAGACAGCGACGCCGGACAAGAAAAAAAGGGCCGCACACTGGTGTGGCGGCCCAAGTCTAGGGAGGAAACGCCCAAGGAGGGCAACGAAGGTTTGATGTCATCTCCCCTTCGCAGTGCACAATATGAGAGTGCGCTGCAAAACGCAAGCGAAATTACGCAACTCGCAGGGGTCATGCGCATTGCGCATGGCGGGGGCGGTTTTTGCCGGTGTTTTTGCGATTCTTGTCACCTATGCGAGTTTGTGGCCCGGTGCCTTACGAGATTGATGCTGCGGAGCAGCAAAGGGGAGAGCTTTCATGAGCGCAGTCGATTTCGGCGCTTTCGTCGCGGATCTGGCCACCCAGTCGGGGCGGGCGATCCTGCCGTTCTTCCGGGCGCATCATCAGACCGAGGACAAGTCGCAGGGCGGCGTGTTCGACCCGGTGACGGAGGCCGACCGCGCGGGCGAATCGGTGATGCGCAACATGATCAAGGGGCAGTTTCCGGCCCATGGCGTGCTCGGCGAGGAATTCGGCAGCGAAAACACCGAGGCCGACTATGTCTGGGTCCTCGATCCGATCGACGGCACGCGCGCCTTCATCTCCGGCATCCCGGTCTGGGGCACGCTGATCGGCCTGACACGCAAGGGCGTGCCGGTCTACGGCATGATGCACCAGCCCTTCTCCGGCGAGCGCTATTCCGGCGACGGGCGCGAGGCGCGCTATGAGGGGCCGGGCGGGCCGCGGAAGCTGCGTACGCGGCCGGTCACCGATCTCGCCGCCGCGACGCTGATGACGACTTCGCCGGCGCTGTTCGAGGGCGAGGAGTCAAAGGCTTTCGGGCGCGTCGAGAAGCAGGTTCGGCTCTCGCGCTATGGCTGCGACTGCTACGCCTATTGCATGCTGGCGGCCGGCCATGTCGATCTCGTCATCGAGAGCGGCCTCAAGCCCTATGACATCGTCGCGCTGATCCCGATCATCGAGGGAGCCGGCGGTATCGTGACTTCATGGGACGGCGGCAGCGCTGCCGGCGGGGGGCGAATCCTCGCTGCCGGCAACAAGGCGCTGCATGAGGCTGCTCTCGCGCGACTCGCCGGCTGACGCGGACGCGGCCTGACCCTCGCCGGGAATGAAGGCGTCGAAGGCGGCCCAGAACTGGGCGCGGATCGCGTCGTTCTCCATCAGGATCTCGTGTCGCGCCGTCGGTAGCACCAGCGCGGAGCCGGTCTTGAGACGTGCGGCGAAGCGTTCGATCGCCGGCGTCGAGACCACCGGGTCCTGTCCGGCGGCGATGATCAGTGTCGGCACCTTCACCTCCAGCGCGGCGGACGGGGCGCCGAGGCGTGCCATCAGGCGAAAGGCCGTCCTGACCCAGGCGATGGTCGGGTCGCCGATGCTGAGATGGCGAGCCTCGGACGAGAGCGCGCTGTTGCGGGCGTAGCGGACGGCGTCGCTCGTCAGCCGGTTGCCTTCGAAGGGTTTCGTCGCGATGGCCGTGTCGCCGCCGCCCGGGACGAAGGCGCGGCCGAAGCCGAGCCAATAGAGCAGGCTGGCCAGGCGGCTGGCCCTGGCCGGGTGCGCGATCATGGTGAGGCCGAGCATCGGGGCAAGCGCCACCATGCGCGACACCGGCAGGGCGTCATGGCGGGCGGCGTCGAGGCAGAGTGCCGCGCCCATCGAATGAGCGAGGACGAAATAGGGCGGCGGAAGCTTCGCCTGCATTTCCGCCATCACAAGAGCGAGATCGGCTTCGTAATGCTTGAGGCGGCCGACATGGCCCTTGCGCTCGCGCCGGACGAAGCGCTGCGAGCCGCCCTGGCCGCGCCAGTCGAAGGTCAGCACATGGAAGCCGCGTCGGCGCAGTTCGGCGGCGGTTTCGCTGTAGCGCTCGATGAATTCGGCGCGGCCTTGCACGAGCACGACGGTGCCGCGCGCCGGCTTCACCGTCGGGCGCCAGCTCGCGAAGCGCAGGGAGGCGCCGTCGCGCGTCGCTGCGTGCCAGACCTTGCCATGGCCCGGCACGGGATAGCCGGGATGGGCAAAAAGAACGGCCTCGGCCATCGGCTCACTCCGGATCGCGACCGCATGCCCCCGCCGGTCGCCGAACTGCTTTCGGGCTTCGTTTATGCCCGTTGGTGGGGGCTCTTGAAAAGCGGGAAAGCCATCCCAGATCATGGATGCGCAGGCCGGAACCGGGTGCGCAAACCGAAACAGGCCCGTGCTCAGGCGAGGCGGGCTGGCCAAACTGTCGCTTCTTCGGAGGACATATCATGCGTCAATTCGATCTTTCCCCTCTCTATCGCTCGACCGTCGGCTTCGACCGCCTCTTCTCTCTCCTCGATCAGGCGACGAGCAACGACGCCGCGCCGGGCTATCCCCCCTACAATATCGAGCGAACCGCCGAGAACGGCTACCGCATCACGATTGCGGTTGCGGGTTTCGGCGAGGCTGACCTCTCCATCGAGGCCAAGGAAAATGCCTTGACCGTCAAGGGCGAGAAGCAGATTGCCGGCAGCGCCGAGAAGCGCGAAGTCCTGCATCAGGGCATCGCCGCCCGCGCCTTCGAGCGCCGCTTCCAGCTCGCCGACTATGTGCAGGTGACCGGAGCCAGCCTCGAGAACGGCCTGCTCCATATCGATCTCGTGCGCGAGATTCCCGAGGCCAAGAAGCCGCGCCAGATTCCGATCGCCGCCGCTTCCGCCAAGGTTCTCGAAGCCAAGATCGAGACCGCCAAGGCGGCGTAACGCGAAAGGCCGCACGGGCTGACGAGAAAGGCTCCCGGAAACGGGAGCCTTTTTTGTTGGTGCGCTGAGCAAGGCGACAACGACACGTCGTCATTTCCCGGCGGAGCGAAGCGCAGACCCGGAAACCATCGTAGAACTGCGGCGCCCTCCAATGGATTCCGGATCGGCGCCGCTATCGCGGCCTGTCCAGAATGACGGCGCCCCCCTCGGGGGAGCTACCCTCAGTTCATCGGGGCGACCGGAGCGATCGGCGTCTCCGGCTTGGGCGTGGACGGCGATGGATCAATCTGCTGCACGGGCGGGATCAACGGCGTTTGGTTTGCGGGCGCTGCGGTCGACAGCGGCGGCCTGCGTTCCGCCGCGTCCGTCCCGCGCACATCGCCCGGGTTGACGAGCTTGGGCTTGTCGGCGCCGGTCTCCGGGTTGGTCGCGCCCGGTGAAGGCTCTGCCGGCTTCGCCGGCTGCGGCGGAGTGATGGTCGCAGGCGCGCTGGCCTCGGCGGGCGCTCTCTCCGCGGGCTTCGCAGGCTCCGGCGCAGGCGGTGCGGCGGGCGAGGGGGGCGAGGCCGTGGCCGGAGCGCTGGCCTCGGCCGGGGCGGCCTCGGCGGGCTTGGCAGGTTCGGGTGCGGCCGGCGCCGCCGGTGATGGGGGAACGGACGTCGCGGGCGCGCTGGCTTCTGCCGGCGGCTTCAGCTCGGCCGGCCGTTCGGGGGGCTGGGGCACGAGGCGCGGGCGCGGTGCCTGCCCCTGATGCGGGTCGATGCGAGCGACATCCGGCGCGGGCACGCCCTGTCCGCGCAGCGGGATGCGGCGGATCAGATCGCCGGCATAAGCATCGAGGATCAGGCGCAGGCGCTGGCCGCCAGCCGTGACGCCATCGACGATATAGGTGTCGTCGCGGCGGATCGAGCGGTCGATCCTGACGAGGCCGTAGTCGCGGGCCGCTATGCGGTTGACCGCATAAGGCGAGACCGGCGCCGGTGTGCGCGGGACCAACGCCGGCGGGCGGGGTGCGTAACGGTAGTCATAGCGATAGCCGTAGCCATAGGCGGGATACGGGGCGTACCCGTCGTCATAATAGTAATACTGGGCTCCGGCGGTTCCCGCCGTGCCGGCCAGGGCGCTGGCCACGACCAGGCCCATCAGCGCGATGCGCCCCGGTGCGGTCGAACGATTTGCCATGCCACCTTCCTTAACGACTGCTTTCGTGGCGGGCAGTCTTGTTAGGGAATGCGGCAGGCATGGGGCTGGAAACGGGGCTGAAATGCGCCTCTTCAGCCTGCGATGGCGGCGATCAGGCGCTCGACATGCTCCGGCTCGGTCGCAAAGGACATGACGAAGCGGCCGACGATCTCGCCGTCCCGAAGCGGCGCTTCCGGCGGCAGCGAGCGGGCCGACCAGTCATAATAGCCGACGTCGGCCGCCTTCAGCCGCTCCTGGACGGCGGGCGGCAGCACGATGAAGACCTCGTTCGCCTGGCAGGGCCAGGCCAGGCGCGCCTCGCTGCCTTGCGCGACCGAATCCGCCAGGCGCCTGGCTCGGGCGTTGGCATGGCGGGCGAGGTCGAGCCAATGATCGTCGGCGAGGAGCCCCTCGAACTGGGCGCCAAGGAAACGGCCCTTCGACAGGGTCTGGCCGGCGCGCTTGCGGCGCCACTTCATCTCCTCGGCATGGCCGGGATCGAAGAAGATCACGGCCTCGGCCGCGAGCGCGCCATTCTTGGTGCCGCCGAAGGAGAGCACGTCAACGCCGGCCTTCCAGGTGACCTCCGCGGGCGTGCAGCCGAGCGTGACCAGAGCGTTGGCGAAGCGCGCGCCGTCCATATGCAGCTTGAGGCCGCGCGGGGTGACGGCGTCCTTCAGCGCCCGTACCTCGTCAGGCGTATAGACGGTGCCGCATTCGGTGGCCTGGGTGATCGACAGCGCCTGGGCCTGGACCTGATGGAAATCGCCGTCGCGCAGATGCGAGAGCGCCTTCGCCACGGTCTGCGGCTGCAGCTTGGCGCCGGTGCCGGGCAGGTCGACGAGCTTGGCGCCATTGCTGAAGAATTCCGGGGCACCGCACTCGTCCTCGACGATATGGGCTTCCTCATGGGTGAGGACGGCGCCCCAGGGCCGCACGATGCTGGCCAGTGCCAGCGCATTCGCCGCCGTGCCCGTGAGGACAAGGAAGACCGAGACCTCGCGCTCGAAGATCGCGGCGAAGCGCTCCTCGACGCGGCGCGTCCAGTCGTCCTTGCCATAGGGAGAGGCGTTGCCCTCATTGGCGGCGGCGAGCGCGGCCATGACGCGAGGGCTGGCGGCGGCGGTGTTGTCGCTGAAGAAATGCATGACCGAGGGTTAGGCGGATGGCGGTCTGCTGCCAAGCGGACGCTGGGAAAGGGGGGCCTGCGCGGCGCGCCGGGCTGAAACCTCGCTGCATGCCCAAAAACAAGAAGCGTGCTGCCGGAGTTAGGCTTTCGTCTCGGAAATGTCTGGCGTGGATTCAATTTTGCAATAAAATTTCGCCGCGGTGCAAAATCGACGCTTGTGCGCAGATTGGAATTCTGGCAAGTTCATCTCAATAGGACAGTGTTGCTGTCCCATTTTTCACCGCGCCGACCGAAAGCCGATGCAGGCTGGAGGTCGCGCCGTCGCATGGAGCGGAGCATGACGAGGGGCCGGGCTAAACACGCCAAAGCCAACCGTACGTGCACCGCCCGTAAAACGACGGGCTGAAGACAGGCGCGAGCGGGCGAGAGAACGCCCGGGGCGCCTGCGGAGGACGCGGGCGCGGTGGAAACAAAGCGCAAGCAAGCCTCTGACAAGACGACGGCCGAGCCGCCTTGGCCCCACCTTGCTGCTGACGCAACGTCGGCACTGAGGGCCGGAGCGGCGAGGATTGTGGACTGACGGGTCTACCCGCCGGCGGCGCGCCAGCGGGTTCTGGGAAGCGGGGTTTGACGATGAGCGTGACCAGCAAGTCGAGCGGCGCAGAGGGCTTCGAGCGTTTTCCGGCCGTGCGCGACCCGGCGATGCCGACGCATCAGGGCTTGTACCATCCCCGCAACGAGAAAGACTCCTGCGGCGTCGGCTTCATCGCCGACATGAAGAACCGCAAGAGCCACGCCATCGTCCAGCAGGGCCTGCAGATCCTGCACAATCTCGATCATCGCGGCGCGGTCGGGGCCGACCCGAAGCTTGGCGACGGCTGCGGCATCCTCGTCCAGATCCCGCATCGCTTCTTCAAGGAAGAGACGGGCAAGCTCGGCATCGAGCTGCCCGAGCCCGGCTTCTATGCCATCGGCCAGTTCTTCATGCCGCGCGACCCGGCGATCCGCGCGCTCTGCGAGGAGATCATCTCCCAGACCGTCGAGGAGGAAGGGCTGAACTTCCTCGGCTGGCGCGACGTGCCGGTCGACAATGCCGATCTCGGCAAGGCGGTGCTGGAAACCGAGCCGGTGCATCGCCAGCTCTTCGTCGGCCGCCCCGACGACATCACCAGCGAGGACGAGTTCGAGCGGCAGGTCTACGTTCTCAGAAAGTCGGTCTCGAACAAGGTCTACAAGCACCAGGAGCGCAAGACGGCGGAGTATTACCCCGTCTCGATGTCCTGCCGCACCATCGTCTACAAGGGCATGGTGCTGGTGAACCAGCTCGGCTCCTACTTCAAAGATTTGCAGGACGAGCGCTTCGACAGCGCGATCGCCCTCGTGCACCAGCGCTTCGCCACCAACACCTTCCCGTCCTGGCGCCTCGCGCACCCCTACCGGATGGTCGCCCATAACGGCGAGATCAACACGCTGCGTGGCAACGTCAACTGGATGGCGGCCCGGCAGGCGAGCGTCGATTCCGACCTCTTCGGCTCGGACATCTCGAAGCTCTGGCCGATCTCCTATGAAGGCCAGTCCGACACTGCCTGCTTCGACAACGCGCTCGAATTCCTGGTTCAGGGCGGCTACTCGCTCGCCCACGCCATGATGATGCTGGTGCCGGAGGCGTGGAACGGCAACCCGCTGATGAACGAGGAGCGGCGCGCCTTCTACGAGTACCATGCCGCGCTGATGGAGCCCTGGGACGGGCCCGCGGCGATCGCCTTCACCGACGGGCGCCAGATCGGCGCGACGCTCGACCGCAACGGGTTGCGCCCCGCGCGCTATCTCGTCACCGATGACGGGCTCGTCGTCCTCGCCTCCGAGTTCGGCGTGCTGCCGATCCCGGAGGAGAAGATCGTCGAGAAGTGGCGCCTGCAGCCCGGCAAGATGCTGCTGATCGACCTGGAGCAGGGCCGCATCATCGGCGACGACGAGATCAAGACGTCCTTGTGCCTCGCCAACCCCTACAAGGACTGGCTGAAGCGCACCCAGATCGTGCTGGAGGACCTGCCCCCGGTCGAGGCGCGCGCGTCGCGCACCGACGTGCCGCTGCTCGATCGCCAGCAGTCGTTCGGCTACACCACGGAAGATGTCCGGCTGCTGATGGCGCCGATGGCGGTGACCGGACAGGAAGCCGTCGGCTCGATGGGCACGGACACGCCGATCTCGGCGCTCTCGCTCAAGTCGAAGCTGCTCTACACCTATTTCAAGCAGAACTTCGCGCAGGTGACGAACCCGCCGATCGATCCGATCCGCGAGGAGCTGGTGATGAGCCTGCTCTCCTTCATCGGGCCGCGTCCGAACATCCTCGATCTCGAGGGCACCTCGCGGCGCAAGCGGCTGGAGGTGCGCACCCCGATCCTGACCAATGACGATCTCGAGAAGATCCGCTGCATCGGTCATTACGAGGACCGCTTCGACACCAAGACCATCGACTTCACCTACCCGGCGCGCGAGGGCGCGGCTGGCATGGAAGGCGCGCTGGCGCGGCTCTGCGAGCGCGCGGAGGCTGCGGTCCATGGCGGCTACAACATCATCATCCTGTCCGACCGGCAGGTCGGACCGGACCGCATCCCGATCCCGGCGCTGCTGGCGACGGCGGCGGTGCACCATCACCTGATCCGCAAGGGCCTGCGCACCTCGGTCGGCCTCGTCGTCGAATCCGGCGAGCCGCGCGAGATCCATCACTTCTGCTGCCTCGCCGGCTACGGCGCCGAGGCGATCAACCCCTATCTCGCCTTCGACACCCTGCTCGACCAGCATGCGCAGGGCGCCTTCCCCGAGGAGGTCGACGCCGACGAGGTGGTGAAGCGCTATATCAAGTCGGTCGGCAAGGGCGTGCTGAAGGTGATGTCCAAGATGGGCATCTCGACCTACCAGTCCTATTGCGGCGCGCAGATCTTCGATGCCGTCGGCCTGAAGAGCGCCTTCGTCGACAAGTTCTTCTTCGGTACCGGCACGGCGATCGAGGGCGTCGGTCTCGACGAGATCGCCGAGGAGAGCCTGCGCCGCCACCGCGACGCCTTCGGCGACTCCCCGCTCTATCGCAACAGCCTCGATATCGGCGGCGAGTACATGTACCGCGTCCGCGGCGAGGACCATGTCTGGAAGCCGGATGTCGTCGCCTCGCTGCAGCATGCGGTGCGCCTCAATGCACGCGAGCGCTACGAGGATTTCGCCAGGCAGGTGAATGACGACGCGCAACGGCTCAGCACCATCCGCGGCCTGTTCAAGGTCAAGATGGCCAGTGACGACGGGCGGGCGCCCGTGCCGCTGGAGAGCGTCGAGTCCGCGGCCGATATCGTCAAGCGCTTCGCCACCGGGGCGATGTCGTTCGGCTCGATCTCGCGCGAGGCCCACGAGACGCTCGCCATCGCGATGAACCAGATCGGCGGCAAGTCGAACACCGGCGAGGGCGGCGAGGAGTCGATCCGCTTCAAGCCGATGCCGGACGGTCGCTCCAAGCGCTCGGCGATCAAGCAGATCGCGTCCGGCCGCTTCGGCGTCACCACCGAATATCTCGTCAATTCCGACGTCATGCAGATCAAGGTCGCGCAGGGCGCCAAGCCCGGCGAGGGCGGTCAGCTCCCCGGCCACAAGGTCGATGCCAAGATCGCGCGGACCCGGCATTCGACGCCGGGTGTCGGCCTGATCTCGCCGCCGCCGCACCATGACATCTATTCGATCGAAGACCTGGCGCAGCTGATCTTCGACCTGAAGAACGTCAACCCGGCGGCCGATGTCTCGGTGAAGCTCGTCTCCGAGATCGGTGTCGGCACGGTCGCGGCTGGCGTCGCCAAGTCGCGCGCCGACCACATCACCATTTCCGGCTTCGAGGGCGGCACGGGCGCAAGCCCCCTGACCTCGCTGAAGCATGCCGGCTCGCCCTGGGAGATCGGCCTTGCCGAGACGCAGCAGACGCTGGTGCTGAACCAGCTGCGCGGCCGCGTAGCCCTGCAGGTCGATGGTGGCCTGCGCACCGGCCGCGACGTCATCATCGGCGCGCTGCTCGGGGCCGACGAGTTCGGCTTCTCGACCGCGCCGCTGATCGCCGCCGGCTGCATCATGATGCGCAAGTGCCACCTCAACACCTGCCCGGTCGGCGTCGCGACGCAGGACCCGGTGCTGCGCAAGCGCTTCAAGGGCCTGCCCGAGCATGTGGTGAACTACTTCTTCTTCGTGGCCGAGGATGTCCGCCAGATCATGGCGGAGATGGGCTTCACCAAGATCGAGGAGATCGTCGGTCGCGCGGACCTGCTCGACAAGCGGGAGGCGATCGAGCACTGGAAGGCGAAGGGCCTCGACTTCACCAAGCTCTTCCACAAGGTCGATCTGCCGGAGGTGGCGATCCGCCATGTCGAGCTGCAGAAGCACCCGATCGACACGGTGCTGGACCGCAGGCTGATCAAGGCGGCGGAAGGCGCGATCGAGACCGGCGCCCCGGTCGTGATCGAGGAGCGCATCTGCAACGTCGATCGCTCCACCGGTGCGATGCTCTCGGGCGCCGTCGCGAAGAGGTACGGCCATGCCGGCCTGCCGGACGACACCATCACCGTGAAGCTCAAGGGCACCTCGGGCCAGAGCTTCGCGGCCTTCCTCGCGGCGGGCGTCACCGTCGAGCTCACCGGCCAGGCCAACGACTATGTCGGCAAGGGCCTGTCGGGCGGGAAGATCATCGTGAAGCCGGACCCCGCCGCCAAGGCGGTGCCGGAGCGCTCGATCATCGTCGGCAACACCGTGCTCTACGGCGCGATCGCGGGCGAGGCCTATTTCCGCGGCGTGGCGGGCGAGCGCTTCGCGGTGCGCAACTCCGGCGCCATCGCGGTGGTGGAAGGCACGGGCGACCATGGCTGCGAGTACATGACCGGCGGCGTCGTCGCGGTCATCGGCCAGACCGGGCGCAACTTCGCCGCGGGCATGTCGGGCGGCATCGCCTATGTGCTGGACGAGGACGGCACCTTCAAGTCGCGCTGCAACCTCTCGATGGTCGATCTCGAGCCGGTCGAGGAGGAAGAGGAGCTGATGGAGCGGCTGCACCATCACGGCGGCGATCTCGAGCACAAGGGTCGCATCGACATGACCAACATGTCCGGCCATGACGAGGAGCGCCTGATGCAGATGCTGACGAACCACGCAAACTACACCGGCTCGGAGCGCGCTCGCACGATCCTCGACAACTGGGCGGATTACCGCACCAGGTTCGTCAAGGTGATGCCGGTCGAATACCGCCGCGCGCTGCGCGAGATGGAACAGGCCCGCACCTTGCAGGCCGCGGAATAAGCGAAACGCGCCACCCGCCGGGGCCCGAACGGCCCCCGGTCACGCGATCAGACAGGCACGCGCGCGGGGACGACCCGGGCACACGGCGAGAGAAACGGCATGGGCAAGGTCACAGGCTTTCTCGAATTCGACCGGCAGGAGCAGAAGTATCAGCTCGCCGGCGACCGCATCCGGCATTTCCGTGAGTTCACGCTCCCGCTGGAGGAGCGCGACATCAAGAAGCAGGCGGCGCGCTGCATGGATTGCGGCATCCCCTTCTGCCATGGGCCGACGGGCTGCCCGGTGCACAACCAGATCCCGGACTGGAACGAGCTGGTCTATTCCGGCGGCTGGGAGGATGCGCTGCGCAACCTCCACTCCACCAATAATTTCCCGGAGTTCACCGGCCGCATCTGCCCTGCGCCTTGCGAGGAAGCCTGCACGCTCAACCTCGAGAACATGCCGGTGACGATCAAGACGATCGAGCAGGCGATCGCCGACAAGGGCTGGCAGGAAGGCTGGATCGCGCCTGAGATCCCGGCCAAGCGCACGGGCAAGCGCATCGCCATCGTCGGCTCCGGTCCGGCCGGAATGGCCGCGGCGCAGCAGCTCGCCCGCGTCGGCCATGACGTCCATGTCTATGAGCGCGAGGCCAAGGCCGGCGGGCTGCTGCGCTACGGCATCCCCGACTTCAAGATGGAGAAGGGGCATATCGATCGCCGCGTGAAGCAGATGGAAGCGGAGGGCGTCACCTTCCACTACAACGCCAATGTCGGCGTCACCCTGCCCTTCGCCACGCTCGTCGCCGAGCATGATGCGGTGCTGATGACGGGCGGTGCGGAAGCGCCGCGCGATCCCGGCCTGCCGGACACCAATCTGGCGGGCGTGCATTACGCGATGCCGTACCTCACCCAGCAGAACAAGCGGGTCGGCGGCGAGGACGTATCGAACGAGGCACCGATCCTGGCCGCCGGCAAGCATGTCGTGGTGGTCGGCGGCGGCGATACGGCCTCGGACTGCGTCGGCACCGCCTTCCGGCAAGGCGCGCTCTCGGTGACGCAGCTCGACATCCGGCCGATGGCGCCGGAGATCGAGGACAAGCTCACCGTCTGGCCGTACTGGCCGACGAAGTTCCGCACCTCGTCCTCGCAGGCCGAGGGCGCCGAGCGCGAGTTCCAGGCGGCGACGCTCGGACTGGAAGGCCGCAACGGCCGGCTGACCGGCGTGAGATGCGCGCGCGTCGACGAGAAGCGCAAGCCGATCCCCGGCACCGAATTCGTGCTGCAGGCCGATCTCTGCTTCCTTGCCATCGGCTTTGCCGGTTCGCTGATCGAGGGCATGATCGCGCAGTCGGGCGCGGCGGTGGACAAGCGCGCCAACGTCGTCGCCAACGACCGCGACTACAAGACCAGCACCGACAAGGTCTTTGTCGCCGGAGACATGCGCCGCGGCCAGTCGCTCGTGGTCTGGGCGATCCGCGAGGGGCGACAGGCGGCGCACGCCATCGACAAGGAGCTGATGGGCGCGACGATCCTGCCGGTGTGAGGTCGCCGCCGTCCCGGAGCGATCGCAGTTCAATCTCTTCCCAGCAGCCCGGATCGGCCGATGTGCCGGTCCGGGCGCTCTGCGTTTTACAAGTAATCTTAAGACGGCGCAGTGATACCCGATCAGCCGCAGATGCGGCCGCTCGGAGCACCGAATTGTTGCGAATTCATCGATGAGAGCGATATCTGCCTAGGAAATCGGCAGGTTTTGTCGTTGCCCGGAATAAATACTTGACCTGAGCGCCGTGGTGGAGTGCAAGCGCGCTTGTGTCCTTCCCCTGTCGCTTGGTCAGATGACGCCGGTTATTTTCACAACGGTCGGCCTCCCCAAAGCGAAGCAGCTGGATGCTTGGCGCGGTTGGTTCGACGCGGTCTTCGATGTCGAGGTCGACGATCCTCAGGCCGGCTTTTCCGCGACCAGCGAGATCTGGAATTTCGGTGGTTTCGGCCTGAGCCGCGTGCAGGCGCCGAAATTGCGCGCGTCCCGCACGGCCGACCTCGTCCGGCGCAACCCCATCGACCACTGGAACATCACGATCGGCCACAAGCGGACGTTCGGAGAGGCGGGGCGGCAGCGCTCGATCGACGTGCCCGCCGATACGCCCTTCGTGGCGTCGCTGGGGCGCGAGCTCGTCAGTTTCCGCGAGGCCGACGACCGGCTGCAGCTCTATCTGCCGCGCGACACCTTTCCTGAAGTGACCGCCATCCTGGAAGGGGCGGAGGGCCGGCCGCTCAGTGACGCGATGGGCAAGCTTCTGGCCGAGTTCATTGTCCTGCTGTCGCGTAACGTTTCAAGCTTCTCCGAGGCGGATTTGCCCGGCCTGCAGACCGCCGTGCGCGGCATGCTGCTCGCCTGCATCGCGCCATCGTCGGATCACAATTCCCTCGGTGCCGCGCCGGTCGCGGTGACCCGCAAGGAGATCGTCCGGCGCATCGTCGACCGCAACCTGCAGAGCAACGCTCTCGGGCCGGATCTCCTTTGCCGGGAGGCGGGCATGTCCCGCTCCCAGCTCTATCGCCTGCTCGAAAGCGAGGGAGGCGTGAGGAACTACATCCAGCGGCGACGCCTCAAGCAGTGCTTCGCGGAGCTGTCGAACGGCGCCAATTTCGGCTCGATTGCAGCCATCGCCGAGGGGCTGGGTTTTCCCGATCCGTCCAGCTTCAGCCGCTCCTTCAAGAAGGAGTTCGGCCTGACGCCGAAGGACGTGATGCATGCGACGCTGTCGGGGATTCCCGCGAACGCCGCCTATGGGACCCCGCCCGATGCCGAACTGAACCTGCGCGACCTTCTGGCGCAGATCGCGCGAGGCTAGAGCCCGGACCCATCAGGTTGAACCGACCGGATGGGCCAATCCATCTCCCGCTTTGAGAAGGAGCCTGTTCCGGGATGGGCGAAGGGCGGGCGTCAGCCGCGTCCTCGCTGCCGGTCGAGGGCCCCCTGCAGTTGCTCGACGCGGATGGCCAGCGCTTCCTTGGTCAGATTGACCCCTTCCGGCGCCCCGTCGATCGACAAAAGGATACCTCGCTCGGCCATGTCGAGCTGCTCCTGTGCGAGTTCCAGGTGCTTCATCAAGGTTTGCGTAACGCGGTCCTTGGCCGCCTGGTCCGTATCCATAGCGTCCTCGCATTTTTGCTCGCGATGGAGCGACGATCGCATAGCCGAGACGACGAGCCAAGCCGAAGCCGGGAGCCTCACATTTCGGCCTCACGCCATGGCTTTGCTCACCGGCGGGATTTTCCACGTCCCATTGATGATCGAGGGGCTCTTTTCGTTGGGCCAGTACATTCTCAGCATCAGAATGAAATCGCCTTTCGGAGCCGGGAGCCAATTGGATTCCCTGTCTTTCCCGGGGGATTCATTCTGGATGTAGAGATCGGTCGAGCCGTCCGGATTGGACTTCAGATTTTGCCGGGCGCTGATCGAATAGCGATTGATCGGGTTGTCGACGAAGAAATAGTCGGCGTCATACATCGTCAGGGACCAGAACCCGTTGACGGGCGGCAACTGACCCTTCGGGAAGCGCATGACATATTTGTTCGCGCCACTGTACTTCCGCCCCTCGGAATCTTTCAGCGAGGTCGGATAAATTGCGTCTTGAGGCCGGTTGGCGCCGAGCCCGATCGCCGTGACCAGCGCCCGCATCAGGTAGTCTGTGCCATAGATCCCGGTCTTCGTCGTGAAGCCCCAGCCTTTCTCGTCCCTGACCTCCTTGTTGATCTTGAACTGGATCATGATCCGGTCGAAGGCGACCTCTGGAACGCGCTTGAGGAAATCGGCCTTGAGCTTGCTCGCATCGAAATCCTGCCCGGGAACGATCCCGATCCGCGCGAATTTCGCGATCTGCAGGGCATCCGCAGCGGCCGGCGGATTGTCCTTCATCAGCTTGCTCAGCAGCGTGAAATAAGACACCGCGTCCATGCGGTTTACCTGCTCGCGAACCGCCATTTTCATATCGACCGAGGGATCGACGGTCCCGGGCGGCGGCGTATAGGGCTTGCCATAGGAACTCAGCGGGACGAGCTTGAAGGCGTCTTGGAGCTTATGCACCTCGGCATAGTCCTCCGGAGTGCCCGTGCAATAGATGCGCCCCAGCAACCAGACGATGCTCGTCTGAGATTTGTACTCCTTGACCCCCGACGGAAGGGTCCCTTTCCATCCGGGGCCGGTAATCGCGTAGGTCTGCGCGCCGGTTCCCGTCGTGCGCTTGCCCGGGACCTGGAAGACGTTCGTCCAGCCGTCGAGCATCGGCATGAGAAAATAGCGGCCGTTCATGTCCGGGATGCTCAGCACCCATGGCTCTTTGCCGACATCGAAGAACGCGGTGGTGTAGAGTGTGTCTGCGTTGGGCGCCGTGACATCCCTGAAGGAAGCGTTCGGGTACTCGCGCAACCTGATGATCGTGCCCATCGGCGCGCGCGTTCCCACCGGCGCCGCGACATTGGTGACGATCTTGCGGGTCATCTCCATGGTGACCAGCGGATAGCCGTAGATATAGGCGTCGGTGGCGAGCCAGAAATCCTCCATGCCTTCGCCGATTCCGAGAAACTTGTCGAACTCTGCCCGGCTCGGCGAGCCAAGCGAGGACCCGGCCAACAGGCTGACACCACCAAGAGCCAGATTTCGACGGGTAATAGGCTCCGGCATTTTATCCTCCCTCGATGTAAGTGCGTTTCAGACGTCGATCGAACATTCGATTGAAGTTGAGCGCGGATGGGGACCCCGTGACAGGCTCGCCGTCGATCGCACCCGAATGTCGATCTGCGGGATTTCCGGAGTGATCATCTGCCGAGCACTGGGGCACCCCGATGCGATGCTGCAGAGAGATGCCTGCGACGAACGAGAATTGCCGATCAGGCGGCCCGCGGGGAGTAGGTTACGGTAGGATGCGTGCCCCCTTTTGCCAGGCGGAGAGGCGCGGCGGGGGCTACGTGTCCGGGCTGCAATCCATCGAAGATGCGGCGGTTCCGTCGGCTCCGCACCGGGCGCTCCGCGAGATGGCCGGCGCGACGATGGCGACGGTCATGCCGTGGACGCACTGTTCATCCGGGCCGGCGCCGCTATGGTGGCGACCATGGAATCGAAACAGAGGGGGAAGCTGGCGCTGAGCTAGGGCTTCCATTTCCGCACCCGAGGACCTGTTTCCGCCCCGCGCTTAACCTCGCGGGGCTGACCGGGAGCGCATCGCCGTCTCATCGTCAGCCCTTTTCGGCGCGCTCGTTCGCGCCTGCCTGACTTCATGAGATTCCGATGTCCCTGATCGCCATCAAAGACCTTTCGCTCGTCCGCAGCGCGCCGCTTTTCGCCGGGCTCAACCTTTCCATCGCCAAGGGCGACCGCCTCGGTCTCGTCGCCGCCAATGGCCGCGGCAAATCCTCGCTCCTGCGCATCCTCGCCGATCAGGACGAGGCCACCGGCGGGACGCTGACCCGGGCCCGCGGGCTCGTCAGCGCCTTCGCGCCGCAAGACCCGCCCGAGCGCCTCCTGCCGATGAGCTTCTACGAGGCGGTACGCGACGCGCTCGACGCCGAGGCCGCCGAAATCGAGGGCTGGCGGGTCGACGTGCTGCTGGATGACCTCATGGTTGACGAGGGGCTGCGCGGCCGTGCCGTCCACAGCCTGTCGGGCGGCTGGCAGCGGACGATGCTGCTGGCCCGGGCTGCGGTCGTCGAACCGGATCTGCTGTTGCTGGACGAGCCGACCAACCATCTCGACCTCGAACGGATCGGCCTGCTGCAGCGCTTCCTTGCCGCCCTGCCGCGCGATTGCGCCGTTGTCGCCGCGAGCCATGACCGCGCCTTCCTCGACGATGCCAGCACGCGCACCCTGTTCCTGCGTCCGGCGGAAAGCGCCGATTTCGCCTTGCCCTATTCGCGGGCACTGCAGGCGCTGGAGGAGCGCGACGCGGCGCGCGGCCGGCAGTTCGAAAATGACATGCGCAAGGTCCGGGCGCTCAGGCAGCAGGCGGCCAAGCTCAAGAACATCGGCATCAACTCCGGCTCCGATCTGCTGGTGGTCAAGACGAAGCAATTGTCCGAGCGAGCCGACAGGCTGGAGGAGAGTGCGCGGCCGGCCCATAAGGAGCGCTCGGCCGGGGCGATCCGGCTCGTCAACAGCGGCACCCATGCCAAGGCGCTGGTCGCGATCAAGGATACGGCGATCGCCGTGCCGGATGGGCGGCCGCTCTTCCGCACCGGACAGCTCTGGATCGAGAACGGAGACCGGATCGCGCTGCTCGGTGCGAACGGCAGCGGCAAGACGCGCTTCGTCACGCGGCTGCGGGCGGCGTTTGACGGGTCCGATGCGGATATCCGCGCCGCTGCGAGCCTCAAGGCCGGCTTCTCCGACCAGGCGCTCTCGCAGCTCGATGCCTGGCCGACGCCCTGGGCGGCCGTCAAGGGCGCGAGCGATGTCGGCGACCAGCTGGCGCGCACGCTGCTCGCGGGTGCCGGCATCGCCAGCGAGGCGCCGGGTGCGCCGCTCGCCCGGCTGTCGGGAGGGCAGAGGGCACGGCTCGCCATGCTGCTGCTGCGCCTTGCCCAGCCGAATTTCTACCTGCTGGACGAGCCGACCAACCATCTCGACATCGAAGGCCAGGATATGCTGGAGCGCGAGCTCACCGAGCATGGCGCGGCCTGCCTGCTGGTCAGCCATGACCGCGCCTTCGTCCGCGCCGTGGCGACGCGGGTCTGGGTCATCACGGGCAAGAAGCTGGTCGAGGTCGATGATCCCGATCCCGTGTTCGACCGGCTGATGGCGGGCTGAGCTCAGCGCGGCCAGCGATAATCATCGAGCCGGCCGGGGACGGGATCGGGCGCGATGCCCTGGCCGAAGACGCGCTCGAGCTGCAGCTCAGCGTCGCCGCGCCCGCGTGCCTCGGTGATCGAGGCCAGCAGCGGCTGCCCGGATATCGGGGTCTGCCCGGTCAGCGGCTGGATAGGCCCCGCCAGCGGGCGCGCCTGCAGGGCCGGGGGCAGGCCGATCGTCGGCACGCCGGCGACCATCTGATCGATCAGGCGCTCGACGCCGCCGGGTTGCAGCTCGGGGGTGGAGGGTGCGCCGGTCTCGGGCGAGACGGGCAGGGCGATCACGCTGTTCTGCGGCGCCGCCTCGATGATGCGGCGGATGACGAGATCGACGAAATGGGCGGCCTTGCGGGCGCCGGCGGCGGTGAAATGGATGCCGTCGCCGAGGCGCAGCCGTGTCGGCTGGCCGGACACGTCCGGACCTGTCGCGGTGTAGCGGTTCTCGGCATCGACGAAGCCGCCCCACAGATCGACATATTGCCCGCCGGCCTTCTCGACGCGCTGGCGGTAGAGTTCGTTGAACGAGACGAAATCGGCCGAGAGCCGGCCGTTCTGCACCGGTGGTGCACCGACCCAGATCAGCGGGATGCGACGGGCCGCGAAGGCGTTTGCGATGAGGTCGACGCGGTCGCGATAGAGTTCGAGCCAGCGCGGACTTAAGGGATCGAGAACGGCCTCGCCCTCGCGGATGGGCTGCCGGTCGTTGAGCCCGACCAGCATGACGCCGAGGGTGATCTTCTGGTCGCCGGCCAGGATCCCGTCGACCGCCTTCGGCCAGTCGTAGAAGTCGGTCCGGACGAGGCCCGAATCCGGCTTGGACTTGTGGATCACCTCGACGTCGGGGCGGTCGTTGAGGGCCTCGTCGAGGCCGTTGGCGAGGAGATTTGCGAGCGAATCGCCCATCACCACGATGTGGCTGCTGACATCGACCTTGGGAATGACCGGGTCGTCGCGGACGACGACGGGGGCCTCGCGGCGGCGGATGACGGGGGCGACACGCTGGCGTGGCTGCGGCGCCGCACGCTGCGGAGCAGCCGGCAATTGCCAGAAGAGCTGAAAGAGGTTGCGCTGTTGCTGCTGGGCAAGGGAAACTGGCCCGCCCGTAACGAGGAGCAGGCAGGCGGCAGTCAGAACCAGGGCGAACGAACGCAGACGCATCTGCCTATCCGATCCAGCGGCGCCTATGCCGGGCACTATAGGACGGAGCGGCCCGAAAGTCAGCGCTTGCCACGCATCCGCGCCAGCAGGGCCGGTGTCGGATAGCCGTCCGGGATCTCGCCGGCGCTGATCTGGTACTGGCGCACGGCCTCCCGCGTGCCGGTGCCGATGCGCCCGTCGGCATCGTGGTTGTAGAAGCCGAGCGCCTTCAGCCGGTGCTGCAGGTCCTTGGTGCCGGCCATGTCGAGCCGGGCGGCCTTGACCGGCCAGTCGGCCTGGATCGCGGGGCGACCCATGATGCGATCGCCGAGATGGCCGACGGCGAGCGCATAGGCGTCCGAGGAATTGTACTTCTTGATGACGTCGAAATTGGCGGTGAGCAGCATCACCGGGCCGCTGTGCCCGGCCGGGTAGAACAGCCGGCCTTCGCCGGAAGAGGGCAAGCGACCGCCGTCGACGCGGCGCAGGCCGGCCGAGGCGAAGGCGGAGAAGCTCGCCTTGTTGAGGCGATGGTCGAAGCCATCAGGCAGCGTCACTTCCATGCCCCAGGGCAGGCCCGGCACCCAGCCATAGCCCTTGAGGTAATTGGCGGTGGAGGCGATGGCGTCGCTCGACGAGTTCCAGATGTCGGCATGGCCGTTGCCGGTCCAGTCGACCGCATATTTCATGTAGCTCGACGGCATGAACTGGGTGTGACCCATGGCGCCCGCCCAGGAGCCGCGCAGCTCGCTGCGCTCGGCATAGCCCTTCTCGATCAGCTCCAGCGCGGTGAGCAACTCGTCGCGGAAGAAGTCGCCGCGATAGCGGATCGAGGCGAGGGTGGCGAGCGAGCGGATGACGTCCTTGCTGCCCTTGAAGGAGCCGTAATTGGTCTCCATGCCCCAGACGCCGAGGACGACCTCCTTGGGCACGCCGTAGCGGGCTTCGACCTGCGCGAGAACGGTCGCGTTCTCGGCGGCGGCGTCGCGACCGCGCTGGATGCGGGCGCCGCCGACGGCATTCTCCAGATAGCTCCAGATCGGAGCGCTGAACTCGGCCTGCTTCTTGGTCAGGGCGATGATGGAGGCATCTGGCGTCACGTCGCGGAAGGCGAGGTCGAAGGTCGCGCGCGAGACGCCGCGCGCTTGAGCCTGCGGCCAGAGCCGCTGCAGGAAGATGTCGAGGGAGGCGCTGGCCGGCGTCGCCTGCGCATTGCGGGCATGGGCGCCCGAGACGTTGATCGACCCGGTCGTCTGCGCCAGCGCAGGCGCCAGGCTGATCAAGGCCGAAGCTGCGATGACGGACAGGCGCATGGACACTCCCTGCGGATGCTGGATGGAAACACCATCACAGCGCCTGAACAAGATTAATCGTAGGTTAAGCGGAGCGTCACCGGAGCGCCAGCGCGGCAATTTGACAAGCCCGGGCGATTGGCCGATTCTGGCGGGATGTATAGCGCCTCCCCTTTCCGCCGCGGTCTGCACCGCTCGGGCAACGTCATCGCGGGCTTCTAGCCCCGAGTCTGTCGCGCTTGGCGCCTCCGGCTCGGGGGGCGCTTCCTCTGCATCCGTTCACCTGCGAGTTCGACCTGCGATGCCGCGCGGCTTTGTGTCCGCCGGCAGGCGCTCGCCTTTTCGACGAAAGATCCAATCCTATGACCGCCAAGCGTCCCGCCATCACCGTTACGGCAGCGGACCATGCCATGCTGAGCCGTATTGCGGCCGGCGCCGCCAACACCATGCCGGAGCTCGCCGCCGAGCTGAGCCACGAGCTCGACCGCGCCCGCATACTGCCGGAGGGTCGGGTTTCTGCCGATCACGCCCGGATCGGCAGCGTGATCGTCTATCGCGACGAGAGCACCAAGCGGGAAAGCACCATCACGCTGGTCTGGCCGCAGGACGCCGATATCGAGAAGAATCGCATCTCGGTGATGACGCCGATCGGCGTCGCGCTGATCGGCATGGCCGCCGAGCGCTCGATCGACTGGACGACGCGCTCGGGCGATGTGAAGCGCCTGACCGTGCTCGAAGTGCGCGAGCCGGCCGAGGAAGACCCCGCCTGAGGGCACCGGATTGGCGGCTGTCCGGAATCCGGCAGCCCTCATCCCGAGGAGCGCTTCGCGGAAGCGCGTCTCGAAGGATGTTCCAGATGTCCCTGGAGCCTCTTGGAGCACCCTCCGGGACGCCATTCCCGAGGGAATGGCTCCTCGGGATGAGGGCTCGGGCGTACTAGAGAAGGGGCGTTCAGGTCGAGGCGTTCCGCGTCCTGAGCTTCTCCTCCCAGGCCAGCGCCTGGCCGACGATCTCCTCGAGGTTGTCATGCTTCGGCCGCCAGCCGAGTTCGGCCTGGATGCGGTCGGCGCGGGCGACCAGCGAGGCGGGGTCCCCGGCGCGGCGATCCGCGAGGGTCACGGGGAAATCGATCCCTGAGACCTTCTTCACGACTTCGACGACCTCCTTCACCGAATAGCCCCGGCCGTAGCCGCAGTTCAGGGTCAGGCTTTCCCTGCCGGCACGCAGATGGTCGAGCGCGGCAAGATGGGCGCGGGCGAGATCGGTGACGTGGATGTAGTCGCGCACGCAGGTGCCGTCCGGCGTCGCATAGTCGGTGCCGAAGACGGTGAGGCCATCGCGCTGGCCGAGCGCGGCCTGGCTGGCGACCTTGATGAGATGCGTCGCATTCGGCGAGGACTGGCCGGAGCGGAGCTTCGGATCGGCGCCCGCGACGTTGAAGTAGCGCAGCGCGACGTAGGAGAAGCCGTGCGCCTTCGCCGCATCCTGCAGCATCCACTCGCTCATCAGCTTGGAGCGGCCATAGGGGTTGATCGGGTTGAGCGCGATCTCCTCCGGCACCGGCGAGACCGGCGGCTCGCCATAGACCGCAGCCGTGGAGGAGAAGATGACGTGCTTGACGCCGCCGCGGACGGCGCTCTCGATCAATGCTCGGGTTTTCACAGTATTATTGAAATAATAACCAAGCGGATCGCTGACCGATTCAGGGACGACGATGCGCGCCGCGAAATGCGCCAGCGCCGTCACGCCATGCTCGGCGATCAGTTTCTCGACCAGCTCCTGATCGCCGATATCGCCTTGAACGAAGGTCGCTTCCGGCGGAACGGCCCACCAAAAGCCGGTGGACAGGTTGTCGAGCACGACCACTCGCTCGCCGCGATCCAGAAGTTCGAGGACCATGTGGCTGCCAATGTAGCCAGCGCCGCCGGAAACCAATATCGCCATTGCGTCTCTTGCCTCATCTTTGTCATGACCCGGCACTATCGAAAAACCGTTGACGGGTTCTCAAGGCCTGTCAGCTATAAGCACAGATGGCTGCCAACAATGACAGTTGTGCGGCTGTTCCGATCACTGCCCTGCCTTTGGCAAAGGCCGCCGTGCCCAATGGATTTTTCATGACGAAACGCATCCGCAAGGCCGTTCTTCCCGTCGCCGGTCTCGGCACCCGTTTCCTGCCCGCCACCAAGGCGATTCCCAAGGAGATGCTCACCATCGTCGACCGTCCGGTCGTGCAGCATGTGGTGGACGAGGCGCGGGCGGCCGGAATCGAGCACTTCATCTTCGTCACCGGCCGCAACAAGGCAGTGATCGAGGACCATTTCGACATGGCCTATGAGCTCGACGACACGCTGGCCAAGCGCAACAAGGTCAAGGAGCTGGAGGCGCTGAAGCACGACCTGCCGGCTGCCGGCGCCACCAGCTTCACCCGTCAGCAGGCGCCGCTCGGCCTCGGCCATGCCGTCTGGTGCGCCCGCGAGATCGTCGGCGACGAGCCTTTCGCGCTGCTGCTACCGGACATGCTGCATTACAGCCAGGGAAAGGGCTGCCTTGCCGAGATGATCGATGCCTATGAACAGCATGGCGGCAACCACATCGCCGTTGCGCCGGTGCCGGACGACCAGACGCATCAATATGGCATCGTCGGCGTCGAGGATGCCAAGGCCAAGGTCTCCAAGATCACCGGCATGATCGAGAAGCCGGCCAAAGGCACGGCACCGTCGAACCTGCACATCTCCGGCCGCTACATCCTGCAGCCGACGATCTTCAACCTGCTCGCCAACCAGGAAAAGGGGGCGGGCGGCGAGATCCAGCTCACCGATTCGATGATCGCGCTGTCCCGGCAGGAGCCGTTCTACGCCGTGCGCTTCGACGGCGAGATCTACGACGCCGGCTCCAAGATCGGTTTCCTCGCGGCGAACGTGGCTTATGCGCTTGATCGCGGCGATCTCGGCCCGCAGCTGCGCGCCGAGATCGCGAAGCTGCTCGATCGCTGAGCGCGCTCTGTCCGGTGATCCCGGCCCTCGTCCTGAGGAGCCATTCCGGTTAGGAATGGCGTCTCGAAGGGCGATCCAGGTGGCTCCTGGCTACTGAGAACGCTGGAGCATCCTTCGAGACGCAGCCTCAAGGCTGCTCCTCAGGATGAGGGCCTGTATCCTTGCTGACGGTGCAAAGTTGAGTGACCACAGCCTCGTCTTCGACCGCACGCTCGGCCGTTCGCGGCTGAGACGCGCGCTTGCGAAGGACTATCCGGATTTCCTGCTGCAACGCGCGGCGGGCGATCTGCAGGAGCGGCTCGGGGCCGTGCTGCGGGAATTCGCGGTCGCGGCCGATCTCGGCACGCCGCTGCCGGTCGTCACCCCCGTCCTTGCCGGCAAGGCGGGGCGGTTGCTGCGCATGGCGGAGGCCGAGGGGGCGCCGGCCGACCTCGTCGGCGACCTCGAAAGCCTGCCCTTCGCTGCCGGCTCGCTCAACCTCGCGGTCTCGCTGCTGGCGCTGCAGGGCGTCAATGACCTGCCCGGCGCGCTCATCCAGATCAAGCGAGCCCTCGGGCCGGACGGGCTGTTCATGGGCTGCCTGCTCGGCGGGCGGACGCTGCAAGAACTCAGGCAGGCGCTGCTCGAAGCCGAGAGCGAGACCATGGGGGGAGTCAGCCCGCGCGTGGCGCCCTTCGCCGATCTGCGCGATCTCGGAGGTCTCTTGCAGCGGGCCGGTTTCGCGCTGCCCGTCATCGACAGCGAGATCGTCACGGTGCGCTATCGCGACGCCTTCGGGCTCTTCCGCGATTTGCGCGCGATGGGCTGGGCCAATAGCCTGATCGCCCGGCGCAAGACGCCGCTGCGGCGCGAGACGCTGCTGCGCGCCGCGGCGCTTTATGCCGAGCGTTTCGCCGATGCCGACGGGCGTCTGCCGGCGACCTTCGAATTCGTCTGGCTCTCCGGCTGGGCGCCGCATGAGAGCCAGCAGAAGCCACTGCGGCCGGGCTCGGCCAAGGCGAGGCTGGCCGATGCGCTCGGCGTGCCGGAGATCAAGGCCGGCGAGAAACCGGGAGGCGAATGACCGTGGGCGTGCCGGTGCCGTCATGGTCGGGCTTGTCCCGGCCTTCCACGTCTTCCCGCGGTGACAGCCGTGTTCAAGACGTGGATGCTCGCCGCAAGGGCGAGCGTGACGGTGGAGAGGCTTCCAGGCCATGAGTGAGCGTCAGCCGCGTCTCTCGCGCTCAGATTTCCGCGTTTTCCGCGCCATCCCAACGCGCTGGCACGACAATGACGCCTATGGCCACGTCAACAATGTCGTCTACTACGGCTGGTTCGACACCGCGGTGAACGCCTGGCTGATCGAAGGCGGCTTCCTCGACCTCGGCGGCAGCGAGATCGTGGGCCTCGTGGCCGAGACCGCCTGCACCTATTTCGAGAGCGTGGCCTTTCCGGAGACGGTGGAGGCGGGGATCGCCGTCGAACGGCTCGGCAACAGCTCGGTCACCTATCGGATCGGCATCTTCCGGCAGGGCGGCGCAGAGGCGGCGGCGCAGGGGCGCTTCACCCATGTCTATGTGCAGCGCGCCGGCCAGAAGCCGGTGCCGATTCCGGCGCCTCTCAGGGCCGCGCTGACCGCGATCCAGAGCTGAAAGCCGCGCCTGCGGCCGGAATGCGTTGTCTCGCGGGCGCAGGCAGGTTATGCCCCTGCCAAATCCCCTCGCCGGACCGCCAGGAACCCTGAGCCCGTGATTCCGAACGACACCAAGATCACCCCGCAGCTCGTCGCCGAGCACGGCCTGAAGCCTGACGAGTATCAGCGCTTCCTGCATCTGATCGGCCGTGAGCCGACGATCACCGAGCTCGGCATCGTCTCGGCGATGTGGAACGAGCACTGCTCCTACAAGTCCTCGAAGATCCATCTGAAGACGCTGCCGACCAAGGCGCCCTGGGTGATCCAGGGGCCGGGCGAGAATGCCGGCGTCATCGATATCGGCGACGGGCTAGCCATCGTCTTCAAGATGGAGAGCCACAACCACCCGTCCTTCATCGAGCCCTATCAGGGCGCGACGACGGGCGTCGGCGGCATCCTGCGCGACGTCTTTACGATGGGCGCCCGGCCGATCGCGGTGCTGGATGCGCTGCGCTTCGGCGATCCGGATCATCCCAAGACCCATCATCTCGTCTCGGGCGTCGTCGCCGGCATCGGCGGCTACGGCAACTCCTTCGGCGTGCCGAACGTCGGCGGCGCCACCGGCTTCCACACGCGCTATGACGGCAACATCCTCGTCAACGCCATGGCGGTCGGCATCGCCAAGGCCGACGAGATCTTCTACGCCAAGGCCAGCGGCGTCGGTAAGGCGATCGTCTATCTCGGTTCCAAGACCGGCCGTGACGGCATCCACGGCGCGACGATGGCCTCGGCCGAATTCGACGACAAGTCGGAGGAGAAGCGCCCGACCGTGCAGGTTGGCGACCCCTTCGCGGAGAAGCTCCTGCTTGAAGCCTGCCTCGAGATCATGGCCGCCGGCCATGTCGACGCGATCCAGGACATGGGCGCGGCGGGCCTGACCTGCTCGGCCGTCGAGATGGGCGCCAAGGGCGATCTCGGCGTCGAGCTCGACCTCGACAAGGTGCCGTGCCGCGAGGAGGGCATGAGCGCCTATGAGATGATGCTGTCGGAGAGCCAGGAGCGCATGCTCATGGTGATCAAGCCGGGCCACGAGGACGCCGCCGAGGCGATCTTCAAGAAGTGGGGGCTCGACTTCGCCGTCATCGGCCACACCACCGACACGCTGCGCTTCGTCATCAAGCACAAGGGCGAGGTCATGGCGGACCTGCCGATCAAGGAGCTCGGCGACGAGGCCCCCGAATACGACCGGCCCTGGATCGAGACCGCGCCGCAGCAGCGCATCGCGGCGGAGAGCGTGACGCCGCCCTGCGGCAATGTCGAGGCGCTGAAGAAGTTGATCGGCTCGCCGGACCTCTCCTCCAAGCGCTGGATCTGGGAACAGTACGACACGCTGATCCTCGGCAATTCGGTGGTGACGCCGGGCGGGGATGCCGGCCTGATCCGCATCGAGGACGGGCCCAAGGGCCTCGCCATGACCGCCGACGTGACGCCGCGCTATTGCGAGGCCGACCCGTTCGAGGGCGGCAAGCAGGCTGTGGCGGAAGCCTGGCGCAATCTCACCGCCGTCGGCGCGACCCCGCTCGCGATCACCGACAACCTCAATTTCGGCAATCCCGAGAAGCCGGAAGTGATGGGCCAGCTCGTTGGCTGCATCCGCGGCATCGGCGAGGCCTGCAAGGGGCTCGATTTCCCGGTCGTCTCCGGCAACGTCTCGCTCTACAACGAGACCAACGGCGTCTCGATCCTGCCGACCCCGACCATCGGCGGCGTCGGTGTGCTGGCGGATGTCACCAAGCACGCGACCGTCGCCTTCAAGGCCGAGGGCGAGGCGATCCTGCTGATCGGCGAAACGCAGGGCTGGCTCGGCCAGAGTTCCTATCTCGCGACGGTCTGCGGCCGCGAAGAGGGCGCCCCGCCGCCGGTCGATCTCGCCATCGAGCGTCGCAACGGCGATTTCGTGCGCGGGCTGATCACGGCCGGCAAGGTTACCGCCTGCCACGACCTCTCGGATGGCGGCCTCGCCGTTGCACTCGCCGAGATGGCGATGGCCAAGGGTATCGGCGCCACCGTCGAGGCGCTGCCGGCCGGCCCGGCCCATGCCGCGCTCTTCGGCGAGGATCAGGCGCGCTATGTCCTGACAGTTCCCGCTGCCGAGGCGGATGCCGTGATCGCGGCGGCGAAGGCTGCCGGCGTGCCGGCGCTCGCGATCGGCCGCACGGGCGGCGCGGCGCTTGCCCTGCCGGGTGAGCCGGCGCTGGCGATCGCCGATCTCAGCAAGATCCATGAAGACTGGCTGCCGTCCTACATGGCCGGCAAGGCGGCCTGAGGAGTTCGACCCATGGCAATGGACGCGCACGAGATCGAGCGCATGATCAAGGCGGCGCTGCCGGATGCGGCGATCGAGATCAAGGATCTGGCGGGGGACGGCGACCACTATGCCGCGACCGTCACCTCGGCCGCCTTCAAGGGCAAGACCCGGGTGCAGCAGCACCAGATGGTCTATGCCGCGCTCCAGGGGAATATGGGCGGCGTGCTGCACGCCCTTGCGCTGACGACGGCCGTTCCCCAAGATTAGAACGAAACCATCCGGCGGGCCTTGAACCCGCTTCAGGAGACAGATGATGTCCGACGTCAACGCCCGCATCGAAGCGGAAGTGAAGAACAACGACGTGGTGCTCTTCATGAAGGGCACGCCGCAATTCCCGATGTGCGGCTTCTCCGGCCAGGTCGTGCAGATCCTCAGCTATGTCGGCGTGCCCTTCAAGGGCGTCAACGTGCTCGAGGACGCGGAAATCCGCGAGGGCATCAAGGCCTATTCGAACTGGCCGACGATTCCGCAGCTCTACGTCAAGGGCGAGTTCGTCGGCGGCTGCGACATCACCCGCGAGATGTTCCAGGCAGGCGAGTTGCAGCAGCTCTTCGAGGAGAAGGGCATCGCGGTGAAGCAGGCGAGCTGAGGCTCGCCCAACCCGTCAAAGCCTGCGATCGGACGGCCTTTTCAGGCCGCGGCGCATTGCGGATGCGGCTTGCGGATACGCTCGGCAGACGCCGGGTGTTTCTCCAGCATCCGCTCCGGCCTGATCGGCCGGCGCACCAACTCGCCGCCGCAGTTCGGGCAGGCGCCGGCGAAGCGCGTCTCGGCGCAGTCGCTGCAGAAGGTGCATTCGAAGGTGCAGATCAGGGCGTCGCGCGACTGCGGCGGCAGATCGCGGTCGCAGCATTCGCAGTTCGGGCGCAATTGCAGCATGGCATCGTCTCCTTCCGATGGGCCGGAAGAATGACCTCAAACCGGACTGAGACCAGCGATTTCGCGTGATCCGACCGATCAACGGCGCGGATCGGTCTGAGGCGGGCCGTCATTCTCGGGCGAAGCGAAGCGCAGACCCGAGAATCTCTTGCCGAAGAAAGCTCTGGTTTCCGAGATGCTCGGGTCAAGCCCGAGCATGACGGCCAGTCGCGTCTACGCAGGTCCGGCCTTCTGCCGGGTGGGGAATTTTACCCCGCTGCTTACTTCACCAGCAGCCAGTCCTCGATCACCAGCGCGTCGAGCCCGCTGGTATAGAACATCAGGATCGCATCCTCCGCAGTGTGCAGGATCGGCTTGCCCATGATGTTGAAGGAGGTGTTGAGGATCACCGGCACGCCCGTCAGATCGTGGAAGGCCGAGATCAACGCGTGGTAGCGCGGATTGCGCTCTGACGTGACGCTCTGGAGGCGACCGGTCGCATCCTCATGGACCACGGCCGGCACACGTTGGCGCACCGCTTCCTTCCAAACGAGCGTGCGCTCCATATAGGGCGCGTCCTGATAGTTCTCGAACCAGTCGGCGGCGTGCTCGGCGAGGATCGAGGGCGCGAAGGGCCGGAAGGCCTCGCGGTACTTTACCTTGGCGTTGAGGATATCCTTGGCGTCGGCCGGGCGCGGATCGGCGATGATCGAGCGGTTGCCGAGGGCGCGCGGGCCGAATTCGGCACGGCCCTGCACCCAGCCGATCAGCTTGCCCTCGGTGAGGAGCTTGGCGGTGACCGGCGCGATCTCGTCGGGCGCGAGCTTGCGAAGCCGCTTCTCCCATAGCTGCATGCGCTCGAAGGGTTCGGTCGAGACGTGCGAGCCGAGATAGGGCGTGAGCGGCCCCTTGGGTGCGCGCCAGTCCGGGTTCGCCTCGGCATGGGCCAGCCATGCCGCGCCGATGGCGTTGCCGTCATCGGCCGGGGCGGAGGGCACGAACACCGTGCTGAAGCCGTGGCGGCCGGCGATCTTGCCGTTGAAGGAGGAGTTGAGTGCGCAGCCGCCGGCCATGACGAGGTTCTCGCTCGGAACGAGCGCTGCGGCCTCGGCGAGCAGCGCCTCCATCATCTCGGCGAAGACGTCCTGCCCGCAGCGGGCGAGGTCGGCCCAGCCCTGGTCGAGCGCATCGGCCGGGCGTCGGGCGAGGATCTCGGCGGCGACGGCCTGCACGACATCGGCCTTGGCAAAGGAGAGCTTGTCGCCGTCGATCTGATAGAGCTTGCGCAGCAGCGCCATCAGTTCAGGATCGGTCGTGCCGTAGGGGGCGAGCCCCATGATCTTCCATTCTTCGCCCTTGGCCTGGTCGAAGCCGGCGAGGTCGGTGACGAGGCCGAAATAGAAGCCGATCGATTCACGCCCGCGATGGCGCTTGACCTCACGAAGCCGGCCGTCCTCCAAGGCGAAGATGGCGGAGGCGCCGGTCTCGCCCATGCCGTCGACGACGAGGCAGGTGGCGTTGTCGGAGGGCGATGACCAGCAGGCATAGGCCGCATGGCTGAGATGGTGGCCGTAGCGCTTGAGGCCGGTGACGTTGGCCTTGCCATGAGCGCGGTCGAGCCCGAGCAGCACGCCCATGCCGGCGCGTTGTTGCGCCGAATGAAGCGAGGCGATCAGGGCGCGCTCGGTGCGTTCGGGCACCAGCGAGCGGTTGAGCTCGGGCGAGAGCTTGAGTAGCGCGTCGAGGGTGAAGGAGCCGGCGCGTGCCATCTGGTCGAGGAAGCCGGTGAAGTCCTCGCCCCAGCTGGTGGCGATGGTGACCTCGGCGTCCTTCGGAATGTAGCGCTTCAGCAGCCCTTCCATGCGCGGCGCCGAATCCGGCTCGCAGTTCGGCGCGCGCTTGTATTGCAGGTAGCGCTCGGTCGCCTCGGCGAAGAGCACCTCGCCGCCGGGGCCGATGATCGCGATGGCGGGATCGTGGAAGGTGGTCGCGAGGCCGATCGTATAGCTCATGGGGCAGCCAATAGCCTCCCGCGCATGCGACGCCAATCGCTCAAATGCGCGGGTGGTGGGGGAAAGGGCTCTACTGGGCCGCGAATGCGATGCTGGAAGCGGTCTGCTCGACCGCCGGCTGCAGCTTCGGCATCTCGGCTTCATCGGCCATGACGATGAGGCGGACGAAGCGGCCGCCCGAGCCGATGGCGAGATATTGCGCGAAGCTTTTGTCGCTGCCGTTGGGGTGCTTGAAGGAGCCCGAGATCAAGACGCCGTCCTGGCCGGCGAAGGGGACGCGCTTGCGTTCCTTGATGTCGGCCGTCTGCATGTCGCGCGTGCTCCTCAGCATCGTCTCGGAGAGCTTCTCCTCCTGGCCGGGCTTGATGGGGGCCGACATCTGGTAGGCGACGATCATCAGCGGCTGCGTGCCCGACGGATCGACGTTGCGTTCGCCAGCGGTCATCAGCACGCCGGCGCCGCCGATGGTGTCGATGACGCGGAAGGGGGCTGCGGCCTTGAAGGCGAAGGGCAGGGCTGCGAGCTTCTCGTCGAGCGTCGCTTCCTTGCCGAGCGAGACCGAGGCGATGAGCGCCTTGACCTCGGCCGGCTGCATCTTGGCAGCCGGCGGCGCCTGCACGGTCATCATCACCGTCTTGGGCCCTCTGAACAGGGCGATCCATTTGTCGAGCTTGGTGCCGCCGGCCTCCTGCGTGCCGCTCAGCAACGGCACCTTCTCGCCGCCTGTGCCGTCGACCTGCTCGACCTTGGTGATGTTGACCTTCTGCCGGGCGAAATTGGTCCTGGCGCTCTCGCTGTCGTTGAACAGCGTCGCGACCTGCGGGTAGGCTTCCGCGGGCATCTCGACGATCAGGACGCTGGCCTTCGTCTTCTGGTTGGAGAGACCGGCGAAGCCGGCTGCCGGTTCGAAGCCCTTCGGCGGCACCAGCGAGACGCTGGTGCCGGGAATGGGTTTGCGCTCCTGCGCAACGGCCGATCCCGCGGCAAGGCTCAGCGCCACCGCGAGCATGATCGCTCCCACCCGGTGAAAACCCTGCTTCCGCTTGCGCAGGAGTGTCATGCTCGATCCTTTCGGCCGCTGCCGCTTGCCATTCAGCAGAACGCCGCAATGCGACGAGAGTTCGTCAACACGCCGCCATTGCCGCGACGTTGCGGTCAGGGCTTGCCGATCGCGGCCGTCATCAGCGCCTTCGAATCGGCGCTCGCCCAGTCGGCCGGGCCCTGGATGATGCCGAGCTCGCAGCCGGATTTGTCGACGATGATGCTGACCGGCATGCCCTCGACCTTGTGAGCGGCGCGCAGCGCCTGGAAGGTTGTCGCTTGCGGATCGCCGTAGAAGGGCAGGGTGGTGACCTTGTTCTCGGCGAGCCAGGTCTTCGGCTTGTCGAGGTTGCGCGTGTCGATGTTGATGGCGACGACGGCGAAATCGGGCCCGCCCATCTCCTTCTGGAGCGTGTCGAGAGCCGGCATCTCCTTCAGGCAGGGCGCGCACCAGGTCGCCCAGAGGTTGACCAGCAGCGTCTTGCCCTTCAGCGCCGCGAGCGTCATCGGCTGGCCGTCCGGCCCGGTGAAGGCGAGTTCCGGCGCGGGCTGCGGGCGGGGGCGCAGCTCTACGGCCGCGACCTCACCCTTCACCAGCGGCTTCATGCGCTCGGCTGCGGTGCGCGCTGCGCTGCATGATCCGTTGCCGGCATCGCCCGTGACGGAGTAGAAGGCGGCGCCGCCGCCGAGTGCGAGGAGGGCCAGAGCCCCGGTTGCGGCCAGAATTTTCGTTCGAGACCTCATCGCGCCCTAGAAGCAGGAAAGACCGTCGTGAGCAATCGCATGTGGGGTGGGCGTTTCGCCACAGGTCCCGGCGCCATCATGGAGGAGATCAACGCTTCCATCGATTTCGACAAGAAGCTCTGGCGCCAGGATATCCGCGGTTCGCTCGCCCATGCGGCCATGCTGGCCGAGACCGGCATCCTGACGAAGGAGGATGTCGCGACGATCACGGCCGGCCTCAAGCAGGTCGAAGGCGAGATCGAGAGCGGCGCCTTCACGTTTTCGCGTGCGCTCGAAGACGTCCATATGAACGTCGAGTCCAACCTCAAGGACAAGATCGGCGCCGCTGCCGGCCGGCTGCACACCGCCCGCTCGCGCAACGACCAGGTCGCGACCGATATGCGGCTGTGGGTGCGCGACACGCTTGAGGAGATCGACGGCCAGATGGCCGATCTGCAGCAGGCGCTTGCCGAGAAGGCCGACACCTATGCCGGCGCGGTGATGCCGGGCTTCACCCATCTCCAGTCGGCGCAGCCGGTCACCTTCGGCCATCACCTCCTCGCCTATGTCGAGATGCTGGGCCGCGACCGCGGCCGCGTCCGCGACGCCCGCGCGCGCCTCAACGAGTGCCCGCTTGGTGCGGCCGCTCTCGCCGGCACCTCCTTCCCGATCGACCGGCACATGACGGCGAAGGCGCTCGGCTTCGACCGCCCGACCGCGAATTCGCTCGACTCGGTCTCGGACCGCGATTTCGTGCTGGAGACGCTGTCGGCCGCCTCGATCTGCGCCATGCACCTCTCGCGGCTGGCCGAGGAGATCGTGCTCTGGGCGACGCCGCAATTCGGCTTCGTCAAGCTCTCGGACGCCTTCTCGACGGGGTCCTCGATCATGCCGCAGAAGCGCAATCCCGATGCGGCCGAGCTGGTGCGCGGCAAGGCCGGTCGCGTCTTCGGTGCGCTGCAGGCGCTGCTGACCATGATGAAGGGCCTGCCGCTCAGCTATTCCAAGGACATGCAGGAGGACAAGGAAGGCACTTTCGACGCCCTCCAGACACTCTCGCTCTGCCTCGCCGCGATGGCCGGCATGGTCCGCGACATGCAGCCCGACCTCAAGGCGATGAAGAAGGCGGCGGGTTTCGGCTACGCCACCGCCACCGATCTCGCCGACTGGCTGGTGCGCGTACTGAAGATGCCGTTCCGCGACGCGCATCATGTCACCGGCCGGCTCGTCGGAATCGCTTCCGAGAAGAAGGTCGGGCTGGAGAAGCTCTCGCTCGCCGAGATGCAGGCGGTGGAGCCGAAGATCACCGAGGCCGTCTTCGCCGTGCTCGGCGTCGACCAGTCGGTGAAGAGCCGCGTCAGCTATGGCGGCACGGCGCCCGCCAATGTCCGCAAGCAGGCACGGCGCTGGCTGAAGCAGCTCGCGAAGTAGTGCGTCATGCTCGGGCTTGACCCGAGCATCTCTTGCACGAGATTCTCGGGTCGGCGCTGCGCTTGCCCGAGAATGACGCTTCCGGAAGCCTCGCGCTCCGCCGCATCCTCCGCTACTGTCCCGCCACGCTTCGTTCCGAGGGTTCGCTTTCGTGCTTGATTCCCGCCTGAAATTCGGCCGCGCCCTGCTGGTCGTCGGCCTGCTGGCCGTTGCACTTGCCGCCTGCGGGCGAAAGGGGCCGCTCGAGGCGCCGCCGAATGCGACGGGCGCGATCGATCTGCCCGACGACCAGATCGGCGCCCAGGAAAGCGACGTCTCCTCCTATGGTTCGGCCTCGGTGCTGGCAAAGCCGGTCAAGGCCAACAAGGCGGTCGTCATTCCGAACAAGCCGTTCATCCTCGATCCGCTGATGTGACCATCATTGTTGCTGCCGCGCCGGTTTCGCGCGTCATGCTCGGGCTTGACCCGAGCATCTCCTGAAAGAGATTCTCGGGTCTACGCTTCGCTTCGCCCGAGAATGACGGCGGGGTCCACGCGTTTATCATTTGCGAGCTTTAACCCCATGCATCATTTCGCCTACCGCGACGGCTCGCTTCATGCCGAGGGCGTCGATCTCAAGCGCATCGCAGACGAGGTCGGCACGCCGGTCTATGTCTATTCCACCGCGACGATCGAGCGGCACTACAAGCTCTTCGCCGCGGCGATGAAGAAGACCGCCGGCAAGACCCATGTCTTCTACGCCATGAAGGCGAACGGCAATCTCGGCGTGCTGAAGACGCTGGGCGCGCTCGGTGCCGGTATCGACACGGTCTCCGAGGGCGAGGTGCGCAAGGCGCTGGCCGCCGGCATCGCGCCGGAGAAGATCGTGTTCTCGGGCGTCGGCAAGAGCGAGCAGGAGCTGCGTTTCGCGGTCGAGGCTGGGCTCTACCAGATCAATATCGAGAGCGAGAGTGAGCTCGACCTGCTGTCCAAGGTCGCGGCCTCGCTCGGCAAGCGGCAGGAGGCGGTGTTCCGGGTCAATCCCGATATCGGCGCCGGCGGCCACGCCAAGATCACGACCGGTTCCTCCGAGAACAAGTTCGGCGTCTCCTTCGAGGAGGTCGGCCGGCTCTATGCGCGGGCGGCGAACATGCCGGGTGTGCGGATCATGGGCCTCGCGGTCCATATAGGCAGCCAGATCCGCGAGATCGACGCCTTCGAGGCGGCCTATTCCAAGATGGTCGCGTTGGTCGGCTCGCTGAAGGGCGAGGGGCACCGCGTCGACCGGCTCGACCTCGGCGGCGGGCTCGGTATTCCCTATGATATCCCGAAGACCTTCGACTACGGGCCGGGGCTGATCGATGCCTATGCCGAGATGGTCGGCAAGGTGACGAAGGGGCTCGATGTCGAGCTCGGCTTCGAGCCGGGCCGCCTCATCGTCGGCAATGCCGGCGTGCTGCTGACGCGGGTGCTGCATCTCAATCCGCGGCCGACCAAGCAGTTCCTCGTCGTCGATGCGGCGATGAACGACCTCGTCAGGCCGGCGATGTACGAGGCCTATCACGAGATCTGGCCGGTGACGGAGCCGGTGATCGGCGGGCCCGAGGTTGCCTATGACGTCGTCGGGCCGATCTGCGAATCGGGCGACACCTTCACTGCCGGCCGGGTGCTGCCGCAGCTGCGGCCGAACGATCTCATGGCCTTCATGACGGCCGGTGCCTACGGCGCTTCGATGTCCTCGACCTACAATCAGCGCCTGCTGGTTGCCGAGGTCATGGTCAAGGGTGACGACTATGCCGTGACGCGGCCGCGCCAGAGCTATGAGGACCTGATCGGCACGGACCGGCTGCCGGGCTGGTTCGGCTGATCCACCGGGCCATTCTCGGGCGAAGCGAAGCGCA
This sequence comes from Allobosea sp. 05T438, assembly GCF_056396025.1. Taxonomy (NCBI): domain Bacteria; kingdom Pseudomonadati; phylum Pseudomonadota; class Alphaproteobacteria; order Hyphomicrobiales; family Alloboseaceae; genus Allobosea; species Allobosea sp. 05T438. The sequence continues at coordinate 38,589 of NZ_JBFTKQ010000016.1, read as the reverse complement.
GACCCGAGAATCCTGTCGAAGCAATGCCCGGGTCGAGCCCGGGCATGACGGCACGCGCTCCGTTCACGAAACGTCGAGCGTGGTGCAAAGGCCAGTTCGGGCACTGGCAATGCCACATTCCCGTGTTAGCCTGACAAGGACAGGCAAGTTCGGACAGGAATGGGGGCCGCCCGGAGCGATGGCATGAGCGAGGCAGAGCGCCGCAAGGCGCCCGATACGATCGACGGCATCCGGCAGCGGCTTCGCCGTCTCGCACTCGCCTCGCGGGTTTCGCTTGGCTGGGAGCGGCTGTGGCCACGGCTGTGGCTGACGCTCGGGATCCTTCTCGCCTTCCTCGCCGTATCCTGGTTCGGGTTGTGGACGCATCTGCCCTGGTACGGGCGGATCGCCGGCGTGCTGATCTTCGCGGGCGCGCTGATCGGCAGCTTCTGGCATGTCGCGCGGCTCGTCCTGCCGACACATCGCGATGCGCTCGCCCGGCTCGACCGCTCCTTCGCCGGCGGGCATCGCCCGGCCTCGGCGCTGGAAGACAACCTCGCCGTCGGCTCGGCCGACCCCGTGTCGCAGGCCCTGTGGAAGCTGCATGTCGAGCGGCAGAGCCGGCAGGTCGCCGCCCTCAAGGTCGCGCCGCCGCAGCCGCGAATGGCCGGGCACGACAAGTTGGCGCTGCGCGCCGTGCCGCTGCTCGCCGCCATCACGGCCTTCTTCGTCGCCGGACCCGAGGCGACGCAGCGCCTCTCCGCCGCCTTCGACTGGAAGGGCCCGCCCGGGAGTGCGCCCTCGACGCGCATCGATGCCTGGATCGACCCGCCGGCCTATACCCGCCTGCCGCCGATCCTGATCGATTTCAACAAGCTCGCCAGTCCCAATCTCAGCGCCCCCGAGAAGTCGGTCATCGTCGTGCGCATCGCCGGCAAGACCAATATGGACGTTGCCACGACCGGGCGGCTCGAACTCCTCAAGCCGGAGGCGAAGGAGGGGGAGGGCAAGGATTCGCAGCCCAAGGATTCGCAGGCGAAGGATGCGACCCCGGCGAAGCCCGCGGGCTCGCAGCAGGCGGTGCTGGAGAAGCGCTTCACGCTTGCCGGCAACGGCACGTTGAAGCTCACCGGCAGCGGCGCGCCCGGCGCGACGCTCCATATCACCGCCATCGCCGACCAGCCGCCGACCATCGCCTTCACCGACCCGCCGAAGCCGGTGACGGGGGCTCAGTCGGGCGGGCTCGGCATCACCTACAAGGCGAGGGACGACTATGGCATCGCCTCGATCGAGGCGACGGTCTCGCGCCCCGATCCTGCGGTGGGCGGGCGCTCGCTGGTCGAGCCGCCGAAGCAGAACCTCGCCGTGCCGCCTCCCTCCGCGGCTGAGGAGGAGATGAAGAGCACGGTCGATTTCTCGGCCCATCCCTGGGCCGGCGCGAAGGTCCGCATGGTGCTGATCGCCAAGGACGAGGCCGGCCAGGAGGGGCGGACCGAGCCGATCGAGGTCGTGCTGCCGCAGCGCACCTTCACCAAGCCGCTCGCCAAGGCGCTGGTCGAGCAGCGGCGCAAGCTTGTCATGAATGTCGATGACCGCTCCAAGGTGCAGCTCGCCATGGACGCGCTGATGATCGAGCCCGATCTCTTCATGAAGGAGACCGGCGTCTATCTCGGCATGCGCATGCTGAGCGAGCGGCTGCGCCGGTCCGGCAGCGACGATGAATTGCGCGAGGTTTCCGAGCTGATGTGGGCGATGGCGCTGCAGCTCGAGGACGGCGACATGTCCGATGCCGAGCGGGCGCTCCGGCAGGCGCAGGAGAATCTGCAGCAGGCGCTGGAGCGTGGCGCTTCCGAGGAGGAGATCAAGAAGCTCACCGACGAGATGCGCCGGGCCATGGATAATTTCATGCGCCAGCTCGCCGAACAGATGATGCGCCAGCAGCAACAGAACGGCGATCAGAACCAGGCGCAGCTCCCGGAGAACTTCCGCACGGTGACGCCGCGCGACCTGCAGAACATGCTCGACCGTATCGAGGAATTGTCGAAGCGCGGCGACATGGCCGAGGCGCAGCGCCTGATGGAGCAGCTCAACCAGATGCTCAACAATCTGCAGATGGCGCGCCCTGGCCAGCGCGATCCGCGCCAGAACCAGATGAACCAGGCGCTCGGCGATCTCGACCGGATGACGCGCGACCAGCAGAACCTGCGCGACGAAACCTATCAGAACGAGCAGCGCCGGCAGGGTCAGGGCCAGACCCAGCGCGGCCAGCGCCCGGGCCAGCAGCAGGCGCGGCCCGGTCAGCGGGGCCAGCAAGGGCAACAAGGCCAGCAGGGACAACGGGGCCAGCGCGGCCAGCAGCCCGGTCAGCAGCCGGGCGAGCAGGGGGAGGATGGTGAAGGCGGCGAGGGTATGCAAGGCCAGAACGGCCAGGGTCAGGGCCTCTCCCAGCGCCAGCAGGCCCTGCGCGAGCGGCTGCAGGATCTGCAGCGACGGATGCGCGGCATGGGCGCGCCGCAGAATGGCGAGCTCGGCGAGGCCGAGGATGCGATGCGCGATGCGGAGCAGCAGCTCGGCCAGGGCCAGGGTGAAGGCGCGCTCGATGCGCAGGGCCGTGCCCTCGATGCGCTGCGCCGGGGCGGCCAGAACCTCGCCCAGCAGATGCAGGGCCAGCCCGGCGAGGGCGAAGGCGAGGGCAACGCCTATGGCGAGCCTGACGGGCGCCCTGCCGGCCGGCCCTCGGCGCAGCAGCGCGGCAGCGAGGACCCGCTCGGCCGGCCGCAGCGCCAGCTCGACTGGGCCGATGGCCGGGTCAAGGTTCCCGGTGCCGATGAGAGCGCGACCCAGCGTGCACGGCGCATTCTCGAAGAGCTGCGCAAGCGCCTCGGCGATCCGCTGCGCCCGGCCGAGGAGCTGGATTATCTGGAGCGGCTGCTCAGGCGGAATTGAGCGATTTTTGCAGCCGTCATGCTCGGGCTTGACCCGAGCATCTCGGAAACCGGTGCCTTCTCGTCATCAGATTCTCGGGTCAAGCCCGAGAAGACGCTCTCGCTCTAGGCCTTCCGGCCGCCGCCGCTCGCCACCAGCGCGCCGACGACGATGAGGGCGCAGGAGGCCCCGAGCAGCCAGCTCGCGGGGGCATAACCGAAGAGCACGAGGATCAGTGTCGAGAGTACCGGCGCGGCATAGGAGGCGACGCCGAGCAGCGCGACGTCGCCCTGCTTCATGCCGATATCCCAGACGACGAAGGCGAGCCCGATCGAGCCCAGCCCGAGGCCGAGCACGCCGGCCCATTCCACCGCCGTCAGCGACCAGAGCGTGGTCTCCAGCATGAAATGGAGTGCCAGCGCGGGCACGGCGCAGCCCAGCATGGTGACGCACAGACTCTCCGAGGGCACGTCGGCGAAGCGGCGCGAGGCCACCGAATAGCTCGCCCAGACGAAGGCGCCGAGTGCCGCCAGCACATGGCCGAGCGCGATCCCGCCGCCGGTTCCGAGCCCGCGGGAGACCAGAAGCCCGGTTGCGACGAGGCCAATCAGCGCGCCGATCAGGTGGCGAGGCTTGAGGCCGCCGCCCGGCAGCAGCGCCGCGAAGAGCACGATCAGGAGTGGCCAGAGATAGTGGATCAGGTTCGCCTCGGCCGGCGGGGCGCTCTTCACTGCCGCATAGTAGAGCGCGGTGTCGCCGAACGGGCCGTAGAGGCCGAGCGCGAAGGAGGCCGGCGTCGGCCTGATGCGCGAGAGGCCGCCGCGCAGCGCCGTGATCGCGAGGATCAGCACGCCGCCGATGGCGAAGGTCATCGCCACGAGCTGGAAGGGCGGAACGCGCCCCGACATCGCGGTGAAGAGCGCAAGCGTCGACCACAGCAGGATCGCGCAGAAGCCGATGAGGGTGGCGGTGCGGGAGGTCATGGAGGCTCTGCGGGCGTCGGAATTCTGCGGCGATAGCAGGTTTTGCCGGGCTTGCCGATGGGTGGGTGCCGGGCGCGGTGAAGTAAGCGCCGGATAACGCCGGGAACGCTCCCCTTGCTGTCGATGTTTCGGAGTTTCGGGTGGATGCTGCGCCGCAGCACAGCTCGGGCGCCATGGGCGCCATGCTTCCGGCGCCGTGCCGGGGCGTTGACCGCGCCGGCAAGGAGGATCATGGCTCGAAAATGACCTCGATCCCGCTGCAATCCGTCGCCCGTCGTCCGTTGATGCCGGTTCTGGCCGCGCTGAGCGTCGCACATCTGCTGAACGACCTCGTCCAGTCGATGATCCCGGCGCTCTACCCGCTGATCAAGGACGCCTATCAGCTCGATTTCGTGCAGATCGGCCTGATCACGCTCGCCTTCCAGGTCACGTCCTCGCTGCTGCAGCCGCTGCTCGGCTATGTCACCGACCGCAGGCCCTGGCCCTATGCGATGGTCGCCGGCATGTGCGCGACGCTATCGGGGCTGCTGCTGCTCTCCTTCGCTCACAGCTACGGCGTCGTGCTGATCGGCGCGGCGATGATCGGCCTGGGCTCGGCCGTATTCCATCCCGAGGCGACCCGCATGGCGCGCCACGCGGCCGCCGGCCGGCAGGGGCTGGCGCAGGGCGTCTTCCAGGTTGGCGGCCATATCGGCTACGCTATCGGCCCGCTGCTGGCGGCGATGATCGTGGTGCCGCGGGGGCAGGAGAGCCTGTCCTGGTTCTCGGGCGTCGTGCTGGTGGCGATGCTGGTGATGGGCTGGCTCGGCTCGCGCTATTCGGCGATGCGGCGCGAGCAGAAGTCGTCCCCGGTGCATGCCGAGGAGATTGCGGATCACGGCCTGCCGCATGGCCGCGTGCTGCTGGCGATGGCCGTCCTTGTTCTGCTGCTGATCTCGAAGAACGGCTATACTGCCGCCTTCACCTCCTACTACACCTTCTACCTGATCGAGCGCTTCGGCATCACGCTGCAGGTCTCGCAGATCATGCTGTTCCTCTATCTCGTCGTCGGCGCGGCGGGCGTCATCCTCGGCGGCATGATCGGCGACCGCATCGGCCGCGACCGGGTGATCTGGCTGTCGATCCTGGGCTCGCTGCCCTTCGCGCTGGTGCTGCCCTATGCCGACCTGTTCTGGACCGGCGTGCTCAGCGTCATCATCAGCTTCGTCATGGCGAGCGCCTTCTCGGCGATCCTGATCTACGCGATCGACCTCGTGCCGCACCGCGTCGGCCTCGTCGGCGGGCTGTTCTACGGCCTGTCGTTCGGGCTCGGCGGCATCGCTGCGGCCGGGATCGGCGCACTCGCCGACCAGATCGGCATCATCCAGGTCTTCAAGATCTGCGCCTGGCTGCCCGCCGTGGGCCTGCTGACCTTCCTGCTGCCCAAGGGCAAGCGCCACGCCTGAGCGGTCTCCGCGCCACCCTGCTTTCCGCAAGGCCGTCGGCAGTCGTCGGCGGCCTTGACGCATTGAGCCCACATTCCCTCGCTAGCGCTGACGGCTGTCCGGCCGATGCGACGGCCGCTGCGGAGAGGTTGGCCGATGCTGCTTCAGATCGGAACACTGATCGCCGCGACGAGCCTGGTGCAGCTCGCGAACGGCTTCTTCAACACCTTCCTGTCGCTGCGCGTGACGCTCGAGGATTTCGGCGCGACCGCGACCGGCATCGTGCTCAGCGCCTATTTCGTCGGCTTCACCATCGGCGCCGTGACCAGCGGCGGGGTGATCCAGCGTGTCGGCCATATCCGCGCCTATGCGGCCTTCGCCGGGATCGTGGTCGTCGCGACCGCACTGATGCCGCTCTGGACCTCGGTGCTGGTCTGGACGGCCAGCCGTATGGTGATCGGCCTTGGCTGCGTCGGGCTCTTCGTGACCACGGAAAGCTGGCTCAACGCGAAGGCTCTGCCGGACCAGCGCGGGCGGGTCTTCTCGACCTATATGGTCGGCACCTTCCTGGCGCTGGCCATCGGCCAGCTCGCCATCGTCGGCCTCTCGATCGACTCTGCCGGGGCGTTCCAGGTCGTCATCGCCCTCTTCGCGCTGGCGCTGGTCATGGTCAGCACCATGCGGGCGGAGGCGCCGGGCCTCGCCCCGGAAGCGACGCTGCGCTATGGCGAGCTCTCACGGCAGGCGCCGATTTCCGTCATCGGCTGCATCGTCAGCGGCATCATCACCAGCTCGTTCTATGCGCTGGTGCCGGCCTGGATGCTGAGCAACGGCATCCCGCAGCAGACCATCGCGCTGTTCATGCTGGTCGCGGTACTCGGCGGGCTGGCGCTGCAGGTGCCGGTCGGCCGGCTTTCTGATCGCCACGACCGCCGCCTCGTGCTGGCGGGGCTTGCCGTCGGCTACGCAGGGGCCGTCGTGCTGCTGCTGGCGATGCCGCGCTCCCTCGTCACGGTGCTTCCGGTCGCGGCGCTGCTCGGCGGCTTCATGTCGACGCTCTATCCGGTCTGCGTCGCCCATGCGCTGGACCGGATGCCGGCCGACCGCGTGGTGGCGGTGAGCGGGCGGCTGATCCTGGTCAGCGGCTTCGGCTCGGCGCTCGGGCCGCTGGTCGGGGCCGGCATCATGGCGCGCTTCGATATCAACGGGCTGCTCTATTTCATGGCAGCGTGCGCATTGTTGCTGGCGGCGATCGCAGGCCTGCGCATCCGCATGCGGGAGGCGCCTGACAAGGTCGGGCGGCCCTTCGAGGTCATCGACCCGCTCAATCCGCCGATCGCGCAGGAGCCGGAGGCGACCGAGATCGACGGAACGCCCCGCCCGGCCATGGCCTGAGCAGAGGAAGGCAGCCCGCCGTCCGTTGCGGGACGGCGGCGCAAGCTTCAGGCCATGTACTGGCCGCCATTGGCCGAGATGGTGGAGCCGGTGATGAAGCCGGCATCGTCGCTGGCCAGGAACACGACCGCCCGCGCGATCTCCTCGGGCTCGCCGAGGCGCCCGACCGGGATATGCGGCAGGATCGACTTCTCGATCACGGCCGGGTCGATCGCCTTGACCATCTCGGTCGCGATGTAGCCAGGGCAGATCGCGTTCACCGTGATGCCGGCCCGTGCGCCCTCCTGCGCCAGCGCCTTGACGAAGCCGATGTCGCCGGCCTTGGCGGCGGAATAGTTGACCTGGCCCATCTGGCCCTTCTGGCCGTTGATCGACGAGATGCAGATGACGCGGCCGAACTTGCGGGCGCGCATGCCCTCCCAGACCGGGCGGGTCATGTTGAAGAGCGAGTTGAGGTTGGTGTTGATGACGGCGTCCCACTGATCCTTGGTCATCTTGTGGAACATGCCGTCGCGCGTAATGCCGGCATTGTTGACGAGCACGTCGACCGGGCCGAGCTCGGCCTCGACCTTGGCGATGCCGGCGACGCAGGAATCATAGTCCGAGACGTCCCACTTATAGGTCTTGATGCCGGTCTCGGCGGTGAACTTGGTCGCCGCCTCATCATTGCCGGCATAGCTCGCCGCCACATGGTAGCCGGCCGCCTTCAGGCCTTTCGAGATCGCAGCGCCGATGCCGCGCGAGCCCCCCGTAACCAGCGCTACTTTCGTCATAGCCATTCTCCCTCTTTGTGAAACCCTGCGCGGCTTGCTGCCGTCATTGTTCGGACAGTTTCAGCGTGGGCGCGTAGGGCACGTCCACGTCCTTGATGATGGCCTGACCACAGACGACACGGCCCTGGACCGCGTCGAAGGTCAGGGCAGGCTGGCCGTAAAGCGACCAGCCGAGGCTCAGCGCCTCGCTGACCCGATGACAGAACGAGGCGTCATCGGGGCCGGTGAGATAGCGATAGAGCGTCGTGCGCTTCGCCATCGCCGGGCGCTTTCCTCAGCGCTCCACGGCCATGGCGACGCCCATGCCGCCGCCGATGCAGAGCGTGGCGAGGCCCTTCTTGGCGTCGCGCTTGGCCATCTCGTGCAGCAGCGTCACCAGCACGCGCGCGCCGGAGGCGCCGATCGGATGACCGATCGCGATGGCGCCGCCATTGACATTGACGATGTCCGGGTTCCAGCCGAGGTCCTTGTTGACCGCCAGGGCCTGCGCCGCGAAGGCCTCGTTGGCCTCGACGAGATCGAGGTCGCCGACCTTCCAGCCGGCCTTCTCCAGAGCCTTGCGCGTCGAGGGGATCGGGCCGGTGCCCATGATCGCCGGGTCGACGCCGGCGGTCGCCCAGGAGGCGATGCGCGCAAGCGGGGTGAGGCCGCGGCGGGCCGCTTCCTTGGCGGTCATGATGACGAGCGCGGCGGCGCCGTCATTGATGCCGGAGGCGTTGCCGGCGGTCACCGTGCCGTCCTTGGAGAAGGCGGGCTTCAGCTTGGCCATGGCCTCGAGCGTGGCGCCGTGGCGCGGATACTCGTCGCTGTCCACGATGATGTCGCCCTTGCGCGTCGAGATGGTGAACGGGACGATCTCGTCCTTGAACCTGCCGGCCTTCTGCGCGGCCTCGGCCTTGTTCTGCGAGCCGACGGCGAAGCGGTCCTGCTCCTCGCGGCTGATCTGGTACTTGGTCGCGACGTTCTCGGCGGTCGTGCCCATGTGGTAGCCGTGGAAGGCGTCCCAGAGCCCGTCCTTGATCATGGTGTCGACGAACTTGGTGTCGCCCATCTTGGTGCCGTTGCGCAGGTGGGAGGCGTGCGGGGCAAGCGACATCGATTCCATGCCGCCCGCGACGATGATGTCCGCGTCACCGTTGGCGATCTGCTGGAGGCCGATGGCGACGGTACGCAGGCCCGAGCCGCAGAGCTGGTTGAGGCCCCAGGCGGTCTTTTCCTGCGGGATGCCGGCGGCCATCGCGGCCTGCCGCGCCGGGTTCTGGCCCTGGCCGGCGGCGAGCACCTGGCCCAGCACGACCTCGTCGACCTCGCCGCCCTCGACCTTGGCGCGCCTCAGCGCCTCCTTGATCGCGGCGGCGCCGAGCTCATGGGCGGGCGTGTTGGCGAAAGCGCCGTTGAAAGCGCCGACGGCGGTACGGGCCGCGCCGACGATCACGATATCCGAATCTGCCATGAGAGGGTCCTCACTTGTTGTTGCTGCTGCACCGCTCTCGCCGGTGCACCATTCCCCACCACCTTCGAAGCCTGCTGCGACGCCGTCAAGACGGGCGAAGGGCGAATCCGAAACAGAGGGCCGACGTGCCGCGGTGTGGGCAAGGGAGAAAGCGGCGGCCGGCGCCTCACTTCCGACAGATTTTTGCGGCGGGCGCTCAAAGAGCTTGCGGTGCAGCACCGACAGGCTATCGTCGAGTCAGGGAGACCGCTCCGCCGAGCACGCCGGAATCAACCGTGGCCGCGGAACAACGTCAAGTAGGACCGATGGCTAGCGAAAAAGAACCGACCGTAATCAAGAAATACGCCAACCGGCGTCTTTACCACACGGGTACCAGCTCCTACGTCACCTTGGAGGATCTTGCCGGTCTGGTGCGTGCGGGCGAGGATTTCGCCGTCTACGACGCCAAATCCGGGGAGGACATTACGCGATCGGTGCTGGCGCAGATCATCTTCGACGAGGAAGCCAAGGACGGGCAGAACCTGCTGCCGATCGCTTTCCTGCGGCAGCTCATCCGCTTCTACGGCGACAGCATGCAGGCGCTGGTGCCGCGCTACCTCGAATTCTCGATGGAGAATTTCACCCAGGAGCAGAACAAGTACCGCGAGCAGATGGCGAAGGCCTTCGGCGGCACGGCCTTCGGCGGCAATGCGCTCGACGCCATCCAGGCGCAGACGCGCGCGAACATGCAGATTTTCACCGAGGCGTTCCGGCTGTTCAACCCGTTCACCGCCGCGGCCCAGGCCCGCCAGGAGGCCGAAGGCGCCAAGCCGGCGGCCCAGCCCGGGGGGAACGAGATCACCGATCTCAAGCGCGAGCTCAATGAGATGCGCGAGCGCCTCGACAAGCTGTCCCGCACGCGCTGAGCCGATCCTGACGATTTTGAGCCGCGCCCTCGCTGGAGAGGGCGCGGCTTTTTATTGGGTTGTGGGGAATGCGGCGAGTGTCTCGGTTGGGTCGGGAGCGGACATTTGCTACCCGCTCGACGCTTTGAGATAGCCGAACGTCAGCCACCCATCTGCGGCACGTGAAGCGGCTTGGGCACCAGTTTGATATCGTTCTCCGCCAGCGTGATCCGGACCTTGGAAAGGATCGCCTTGCGGATCTGGAATTGACGTCCGGCCCGGGCCTTGTACTTGCCGCGGATTACCAGCGTGCCTTCCTCGAGCGCGGCAATGCCCTGGCTCTTGAACGGCTCAAGGAGATCGGCGTTGAGTTCCGGATCCGCCGCGACCTCCTGCCCGATCTTCTTGAACAGCTTTCGCACGGCTTCGACATCGGTGTCCAAAGCAACCCGGAACAGCATCTTCTCTATGACCCATTCGCGGCTGAAGTTCTGAATCTTCCCGATCTGCCCAAAGGGGATTGTCGCAACCGGACCGCGCGGGTGCCTCAAGGAGACGGATCGCAACGAGATTCGCTCGACGGTGCCCTTGGCTCCGGAGGTCTCGATGTATTCGCCGTGGCGGAAGGCATCATCGACGAGGAAGAACAGACCGGCCACCACATCCTTGACCAGTGTCTGGGAGCCGAGGCCAATCGCCAGGCCGAAGATCGAAAGGCCGGTGATCAGCGGCCAGACATTGACGCCCAGCATGACCAAGACGGTCAGAGCCCCCAGCGTCAGAAGCGCGGCCTTGGTGAGACCCACGAGCAGCGGGCCGACGGTGGTTAGCCGCGTACCGACCACCGCGGTGGCGACCTGCGGATCGCCCGGAGCACGGGGTCTGATGCGGGCGGCCATGATGGCCACCCAGTTCCAGCAGAAGGCAATGACCAGCACGAGCATGAGAATCTCGGCGGCCTTCAGCAAGACAGTGCCCCGCGAAATGCCGACGACATCCAGAATGGGCAGGAGCCAGAGGATCGCCAGTACCGCGAGAATCGACGAGGCGACCACAATGCGGAAAGTGCGCCACAGCGCGCCTGTCAGTTCGCCTCCCTGCGATCGAACCGCCTGCCAGCTTCGTCTTTCGATGGCCACGTCGAGATGAGGCCCGGCGAGAACGAGCAGAAGCGAAAGCAGCAGCAGTCCGCCCCGCGTCGGCCGTCCGATCGTCAAGTCCAGTTGGATGAAGACGAAGGCGAGTATGACAACCGCCACCACGAGCCAGGGCCAGATTGCGGCCAGCTTCCGGCGGAGGGATCCTGCCTTGCCGCCGAAGGACAGGGCCCTCGTCACCAGTCGGCGATGACGAAGATACGCCGCTGCGACCAGAACGGTGAACGGCAAAGACACGGCGAAGGTCGCGAAGAGGTCGCGTAGCGGATCGGCCGCATTCCATATGCGCAGACAGGCCAAGACCACCAAGCCGCCAGCCGCGATGCCGATCGCGACCGCAAGATCGCGCCGCCAGCGCCAGAAGATCGACCTGCGACCAGTGGTCAACGGCAAGCATATCATCGTCGCCAGGGCCGAGATCACGACGCAGTTCAGCAAGGCGCGGCGGAGCACTGGATCGCTGATGAGACTCAGCAGCAGGACCCAGGACGTGAGTATCACCAGCAGGGCGGCCGCGAACCAGGCGGCCGCAGACAGAAGCGGCCTGGCCTTGAATCTACTGATGATCGAGTTGGCAAGCGCTGCCGTTGCAACAGTGGCAACCAGGCAAATCGCTGTAATGCCGAGAGCCAGCAATGCGGGACTATAACCAGCGGCTTTGAGTCCTTGGATGAAATCGTGCCATGCGCCACCAGAAGAGAACCAGCCTGACAGTCTTGCCGTCAGGCCGTTCTCGATCAGCATGGAGAAACGGTGGAGCATCGCGGTTGCAACCTCGAGCTCGTCAGTCCTTGAATCGGCAGCCATGATCTCAGTCTCGGGTAGAAGTGGACGACATTGGTCTGTCCGCGCTCAACGGTTGTTCAGCAAGGAGAATGCTTTGGACGCTATGCACCGGAGGGGCGCCCGTTTCTGCCCGGATGAAGCTGCGGCCTCGGCGGCGTAACCCGGGACTGGGCCTGCTTTCTCGGTCTTCGCTGCACTCAGACATCGCCGGCGACCGAGGCGCTCGGTTCGGACGCGAGGGCGGGAGCCGGCGGCGCGGCGGGCAGCGGATGACCGGAGGCCCGGGCAAGCAGGTGCAATGATGCCGAAACCAATCCAACAACGAGATAGCGCACTGCTGCCCCTTAGAATTTCCCGCCCACAGCGCCCCCCCCCCCCGAAGGCGCGTGCCCCGACAGCCTGAGCAAAAATCCGAGAGGCGGAGCGATCGAGAAAGCCGTCTCTTCACCCGGCGATCGGTCTCCGACCAGTGGGCGAACTTCTGCGACCATTGCCAGCGTAGGCGACTGCCCGTCTTGCCATTTCGCGACAATCGCGACCGGCTTTTCTCGAACCCCACCGGTTACGAATCCCCGGCGGTCGGCTTTGTGAAAAGCGGCAACGACACACCTGCTGGCGCAGGCTCCTGCATCTGAAACGCGGCTCGGCTGAATGCGTTTCTTCTGGAATTGTCCGTGGATCAGGTGACCGGCGCCGCCCCCGACGTGGCGGCTGCAAGGGCGAACGTCCAAGTGTCCACAGGCGCCCAGGCAGCCGCGCCGCTTCAGTTAGCAGAAGCGGACATTCCGACGGCGCAGATCGGGTCGCAAGCGGTCATCGAGCGGCGACGCGCCGGAGGCGTGCTCGAACCGGCGGCCGCCTTAGCCCGCCGCGATCTTCCGGCGCGCCTGCTGAACCGGCACATGCAGCTCGGCGCGGCCGACGAGATGTCCCTGCAGATAGGTGACGCCCCAGTCGCGCAGCATGGCGGCCTGCATCTCGTCGTCGACCCACTCCGCCACCGTCTCGACGCCGAGATGGCCGGCGAGATCGATGAGCGTGCGGACATAGAAGCGGTCGTCGGTCGAACGGCGCAGATTCTGGGTGAAGGCCCCGTCGATCTTCAGGATGTCGATCGGGAAGGCGCGCAGATGGCGCAGCGAGGTGTGGCCGGCGCCGAAATCGTCGATCGCGATACGCGCGCCTTGCGCCTTTATGCCCCCGAGCAGCTTCGCGACCCGCATGGGGTTCTCGATCGTCGCGGTTTCTGTGACCTCGACGATCAGGCGTGAGGTCTCGCTGCTGGCGGCGGCCGTGCGGGCCACGAAGGCATCGAACCATTCCGGATCGGTCAGCGAGCGGGGAGAGACGTTGACCGACAGCACGAGAGCGGGGTCGTCGCGCAGCATTTCCATGGCGAGCTCGAGCACGCGATGGTCGAAGAGCCGCACGAGGCCGCGCCGCTCCAGCATGGGGATCAGCTCGGCCGAGGAGAAGTAGAGCCCGGTCTCGCCCTGACCGACCCGCAGCAGCGCCTCGTGGAAGGCCGGCTCGCGCGAGCCGGCCCTGACCACAGGCTGCAGGGCGAGCTGCACGCGCCTCTCGTTCAAGGCCGCGATGGCCTGCACGTCGAAACCGACCTGATCGGATGCGGCTTCGCGGCGGGGGCGCGGCTTGGCGGTGACGGCGGTGTCGATGGCGCCGGCGCGGGCCGCGGCCAGAGCGCCCTCGGCTGCGGTCAGCAGCGAGCCAGCATGGGTTCCCAGCTCCGGCGCGCTGGCGGCGCCGACGCGCAGACGCACGAGCGCAATGCCGCGCGCGGTCTCGATCGCCGATTGGGCAACGATCTTGATGAAGCGCCGCGCGGCCGATTCGATCTGGTCCTGCGGGCAGCCCACGAGCAGGATGGCGAAGCTGTTGCCGGCATAGCGGACGAGATGGTCCCGACGGCGCGTGACCGAGCGCAGCCGCTCATGCACGGTGCTGATGATCTCGTCGGTCGCCTCATGGCCGAAATCGTCATTGAGGCGCGCGAGCTCGTCGATCGCCGCCACCAGGATCACGACGGGGCGTTCGGCCGGCGGATGCTCCTTGAGCGCCGCGTCGATGCGCTCCAGCAGGGCGGGGCGGTCGCAGAGTTCGTTGCCGAGGCGTTCAAGCTCGTCTGCCCGTGCGGCGCGCTCGAGCCTGAGGATGCCGTGCGCGCKCGCCGGGCGGCCGTCGGTCCCGGCGAACCAGCGGCCGGTGTCCTCGGCCCACATCTTGCGGCCGGCGAGGTCGACGGCATAGCGGGTCCGATAGATCACGCCGTCGCCCTGGTCGCGCTCGCTCGAGCCGAAGATCGCATCGTAGCGGCTCGGACCGCTGCCGGGTTCGACGAGCCCGGCGAAGGCGAGGCCGCGCGCCAGGGTCTGTGCCGGGAGCGGGCCCAGCACCTCGCCGACATTCGGGCCCCAGGTGAGCATGTCGCTCTGGACATCCCAGCCGTAAACCACTTCGCCGATCGAGGAGAGGATGCTGCGGGGGTCGACCGGGCCGCCGTTCTGGAAGCTGAAGATCGAAGGGGTGGGCATCGCTCGGCCTCAGAGGGATGGCCACGCAGCGCCGTTCTGGTGCTTCGTCGCCCGTCCGGATGGTGGGAAGTGCCTCGAAACGATGCGGCAATTTTGATTAACGCGCCGTTAAGGCTGGCCACCGGATTGCAGCCTGCACGCCGTCACATCGAGTTTGTGCCGGAGTGAGACATGGTGGAGGCAGGAGTTTGGCCGGGGCGGGATGCCGCTCCCGTCGAGGCATCTGCGCTGCTGCTGCTGCAGGCGGCGGCGGCCCGGGCCGAGATCGGCCCTTTCGCGCGGAAGGGGATCACGACGCCGCAATCGGCTGCGGGGTGCTACCGGGCGGCGGCGCAACTTCTGCCGAGGGGCCGGCTGCCGCGGCCTCGCTCGCGCCCCCGGGCCTGACGGAAAGCGCGCAAAGAAAAACCGGCCTCGCGGCCGGTTCACATTTATCGTCGCTGGAGCGGCATCGCTGCCGCATCCCGCTCAGGCTTCGGTCTTGACCTTGAGGACCTGACGGCCGCGATACATGCCGCTCTTCAGGTCGACATGGTGCGGACGGCGCAGCTCGCCCGAGTTCTTGTCCTCGATATAGGTGGGCTGCTTCAGCGCGTCGGCCGACCGGCGCATGCCACGCTTCGACGGCGACGTCTTTCTCTTCGGAACGGCCATTGTACTCTCCATCGTGCCGCCGTTCGAACGCAGGCCATAAGGCCACGCCTCCGCCACGGCGACGGATCAATCTCGTGAGGCGTTGCCCATACACCGTCGTGGCGGCGATGGCTAGAGCGGAATCCGGATTTCTTCGGAATGACGGCGAGATCAGTCGGGAAGCGCGCAATCTCCGAGCGATCCGAGCTGCCCGAGCCGGCGCTGGGTGCGCGCGGCGGCAGATTGCAGTCCACGGTTCGGCCGCCCCGGATCGCGCAGCAAAGGATTCGGCAGCGCTGCCGCAAGCCGCGCAGCTTCGGCTGGACTGAGTCGCGCGGCGGACTTGCCGAAATAGTGCTGAGCGGCGGCCTCGGCGCCGAACAGGCCGTGGCCCCACTCGGCGACGTTGAGATAGACCTCGATCACGCGCTGCTTGCCCCAGGCGAAGTCGATCGCCAGCGCCAGCGGAATCTCCAGCCCCTTGCGGATATAGGAGCGGCCGGGCCAGAGGAAGACGTTCTTGGCGGTCTGCATGGTCAGCGTCGAGGCGCCGCGGCTGGGGCCGTCCTCGTCCTCCAGCACCGCGTTGAGCTCAATCCAGTCGACGCCGCGATGGCTGCAGAAGCGCTGGTCCTCAGCGGCGATGACGGCGCGGATCAGATTGGGCGAGATCTGCGCCAGCGGCACCCATTCACGCTCGACAGGGCGCAGCGTCAGCCAGCGGGCGAGCATCAGCGTCGAAGGCACGGGCACGACCCGGTAAAGCAGGATTGTCACGGCGAGGATGAGAAGCAGCCAGCAGGCGAGCCTGACACAGAGGCCGATGAACCTGCCCAGCACGTTGCTTCGCCCTCCTCGTCGGTCGATTGGCCGATCCGTGATGTCCTGCGTCATGGCGGCGCAGCTTGACGATGCCGCCATCGTCCGGCAAGGCCCCCGTCCCGGCAGCGAACGCGAGATCCGCGCATGAGTTCCGTCACCACTCCGGCCAGCCATGGCGATCTCGACCGGCGCCTCGCGCAGAATGCCGAGGCCATCGAGACGCTGCTCGCGGCGCTGCTCGCGTCCGAGCCGGCCCAAGGCGAGATCGCCCGGCCGCAGCGCCTCGTTGCGGCGATGCGTCACGGCGCGCTCGGCGGCGGCAAGCGGCTGCGGCCGTTCCTGACGGTCGAGACGGCACGGCTCCTTGGCGCCGCGCCGGAGCACGGATTGCGGGCGGGCGCGGCCGTCGAGCTGCTGCACTGCTATTCGCTGGTCCATGACGACCTGCCGGCGATGGACGACGACGATCTGCGCCGCGGCCGCCCGACTGTGCACAAGGCCTTCGACGAAGCGACCGCGATCCTCGCAGGGGACGCGCTGCTGACGCTGGCCTTCGAGGTTCTCGCCGACGCGGCGACCCATCCCGACGGCGCCGTGCGAGCCGCGCTGGTGAGCACGCTGGCGCGTGCCTCCGGGCTCGGCGGCATGGTCGGCGGCCAGATGCTCGACCTCGCAGCCGAGGGGCGTTTCGAGGCGCAGCGTGGCTCGCTTTCGGAGGCGGCAATCCGCCAGCTCCAGGCGATGAAGACCGGCGCCTTGCTGGCGGCAAGCGTCGAGATCGGTGCGCGGCTGGGCGGCGCCGATGCCGAGGCGCTCGCCGCGCTCGGTCGATATGGCCGGGCGCTCGGCGCGACTTTTCAGGTCGCCGACGACATCCTCGATGTCGAATCCGACGCCGGCCAGATGGGCAAGGCGACGGCGAAGGACGAGGACAAGGGCAAGGCGACGCTGATCGGCGCGCTCGGCCTCGACGGCGCCAAGCGCGAGCGCGACCGGCTGAGCGAGGCGGCAGTGGCCGCGCTGGCGGGTTTTGGCCCGGAGGCGGATGTGCTCCGCGCGGCCGCGCAATTCGCGGCGCAGCGGAAGAGTTGAACGTCTCCCAGCAATCTGAAGAAAGCGCCGGGATGCTTGCCCTTATGGCGAGCATCCACGTCTCTAACACCGCGCTCGATTCAGGAAGGCATGCGTGGTCGGGACAAGCCCGACCATGACGGAAGCGTCCTAGTCACCGATCCCAGAGACAGATCTCCGGCTTGCCCTGAGACCGACGGCGGTTCGTGCTTCGCCTACCGCCAGCGGCCGAAGGCGTCGGCGAGGGTCTGGCTGCCGGAGACGCCCTTCTCGAAGGTGATGATGCCGCGCCGGCCGGAGGTGAACAGCACGGGGATATCGATCCAGCTGCGGTTCAGGATCAGGTCGATGTTGCGCTCGACCTCGACGGGCACGTTCGACAGCGCGGCGACGAAGAGGTTGTCGCCCAGTGCCGAGTTGATGGCCGAGAGCGGCGCGCCGCGCTCGCCTTCCTCGGTCTTGAACTGCGGCACGCCGATTTCCTTGATCGCCTGCGTCGCGGGGTCGCCGCTCGCGGTGAAGCGCAGCCCGATGATGTGCGAGGCGGGGAAGGCGGAATCCGTGTTGCGGCGGATGGTGAAGTCAAGATTGAGCCCGGCATCGGGAATCTCGACGGTCGCGCGCACGATCGTCTCGACCGGGCGGCCCTGGCCGGCGCTCTCGCTGTCGAGGCGCCAGAAGACGCGGCCGGTGACGGCGCGCGGCTGCTGCGGGTTCTCGGGAGACTCGGTGTAGAGGATGGCGCGCTGGGCGACGGCGATCTCGCCGCCCGGCTGCGGCACCGGGACGCCCGGCGAATTGCTCGCGGTATTGCCGCCGGTCCGGCCCTGGGCCGGAGCGCCGGGCTCGCCGACGCGGTCGGCGATCTTGCCGTTGCCCTCGGGCTGCGCCGGTTGTGCCTGCTGGGACGCTGCCTCGCCGTTCGGGCGGGCCGCGTCCTGCGGCTTCAGCTTGTGGACATAGATCGCGGTGGCCGCGATCGCTGCGACCGCGATCGCGACGACGCCGCCGACGACAGCGGAGCGGATATGGCCGGGCTTCACCCGCGATTCGCGCGGCGGCTGAACGCGTGGGCGGGCGACCTGCGGCTCGGCCGGCTCGGGCAGCGGCTCGCCTTCGTCCTCGCCAGTGGCCGCGGGAAGCGGCGCGAATGCCGGCTGCTTCTTGGGCTCGGGCGGGCGCGGCGGCTGGGGGGGAGCCTCGATGGGGCGAATCACCGGACCTTCGGTGACCGGCTGCTCGGCCGGTGCCACCTCGTAATCCGCCTCGATCCGCGCGACCGCCTCGTCGAGCGCCAGGCGCTCGCGCATGATCTCGGCCTCGCTCAGCGGCGGGTCGAGACCACGCAGCTGTGCGACGAGGGCCGTCCGCGCCCGGTCGTAGATGGAGCGGCGCGTCTCGGCAGAGTTGTCGGGCAGCCCGGCGACGGCACGCGCCAGGATCGGGTAGAAATCGGCCATTGGCCTCACTTGTCGCTGATGACGGGCCGCGTCAACCCTCGAAGGGCAAGGTCACCCTTCGAACGGATTGTGGACGAGGATCGTGTCGTCGCGCTCCGGGCTGGTCGAAAGCACGGCGACGGTGGCGCCGATCAGCTCCTCGATGCGGCGGACATATTTGATCGCCTGCGCCGGAAGATCGGCCCAGGAGCGGGCGTTGGCGGTCGAGCCGTCCCAGCCTTCGATGGTCTCGTAGATCGGTTCGACGCGGGCCTGGTCGGCCTGGCCGGCCGGCAGGTGTTCGAGGATCTGCCCGTCGAGCTTGTAGCCGACGCAGACCTTGATCTCCTTGAAGCCGTCGAGAATGTCGAGCTTGGTCAGGGCGATGCCGTCGATGCCGGAGGTCTTGACCGTCTGGCGCACCAGGCAGGCGTCGAACCAGCCGCAGCGGCGCTTGCGGCCGGTGACGACGCCGAACTCCTTGCCCTTCTGGCCGATCAGCTCGCCGATCTCGTCGAAGAGCTCGGTCGGGAAGGGGCCTTCGCCGACGCGGGTCGTATAGGCCTTGGCGATGCCGAGCACATAGCCGACGGCGGAGGGGCCGAGACCCGAGCCGGTTGCGGCCTGGCCGGCGACGATGTTCGAGGAGGTGACGAAGGGATAGGTGCCGTGGTCGACGTCGAGCAGCGCGCCCTGAGCGCCTTCGAACAGGATGCGCTTGCCGGCGCGGCGCTGCGCATCGAGCAGTGCCCAGACCGTGTCGGCATAGGGCAGCACCTCGGTGGCGATCGCCTTGAGCTGGGTCAGCAGCTCCTTGGCGTCGACCTCGCCGATGCCCAGCCCGCGGCGCAGCGCGTTGTGATGGGCCAGCAGCCGCTCGATCTTGGCTTCGAGCAGGGCAGGGTCCTTGAGGTCGATGACGCGGATGGCGCGGCGGCCGACCTTGTCCTCATAGGCCGGGCCGATGCCGCGCTTGGTCGTGCCGATCTTCATGCCGGCATTCGAGGTCTCGCGGAAATGGTCGAGCTCGCGGTGCAGCGGCAGGATCAGCGTGGCGTTGTCGGCGATGCGAAGGTTGTCCGGCGAGATCGCGACGCCCTGGGCGCGCAGCCGGCCGATCTCCTCGACGAGGTGCCAGGGATCGACGACGACGCCGTTGCCGATGACCGAGAGCTTGCCCGGACGGACGATGCCGGAGGGCAGCAGCGAGAGCTTGTAGGTGACCCCGTCGATGACGAGGGTATGGCCGGCATTATGGCCGCCCTGGAACCTGACCACGACATCGGCTTGGCTCGAGAGCCAGTCGACGATCTTGCCCTTGCCCTCGTCGCCCCACTGGGCGCCGACCACCACAACATTCGCCATGAGCGATGTGTCCCTGCTGTTGTACCGCGTTGCCTGTGCAAGCGGCCCGCGCAAATGCAAAACCCCGGCGCAAGGCCGGGGTTTCGGGGCAGGTCCTTGCAAGCCCTCATGGGCCAATAGGGCGCGCAGGTCAAGTTTTTCGGCATGTGCCCGATGAGGCCCGCCGGGGCGAAATGGGTAGGACCGGTGCCGATCCACCCGGCCTTGCTGCGGGAATACCGTTCTGCGACAAGGCCGCGATGGCTGTTCAGATCCAAGACAGAGGCCGCCCGGCAAAGGCCTGGTCCCTGCCACTCGCCCTCGCCGCGGTGCTTGGAGTTTCGCCAGGGCGTTCGGAGGAGATTCCCGACCCGGCTTTCCTGGCGCGCATGGGCGATCACGTGCTGACGATGCGGATGCAGGTCGAGTTCGCCGAGGCGGTGACCCGTTCGAAGCCCGGCGTGGTGAAGGCAATGGCGGCCAGAATTCGCGCTGAGGACGGTCTCCATATCGCAGCCTTGAGAGACCGCTTCCTGCGCGATGCCGCCGGTCCTCTTGGCCAGACCATCGCGCTCAGGCTCAATGCTTGTCAGCTTGCCGGGATCGCGCTGCGATCCATGATCGTCGAAACCGGGGCAGGGACCGCGAAGGCCGTCGTCAGGGCAGGCACGATCATGGTCGACGGGACGCTGGCCGACACTGATTTCGAAGACAATTTCCGGCGCTGCCAGATGATCAACAGGGTCGAGCGTCGGCAGCCGCTGATCCAGACGGATTGCCTGCAGACGGGCCGCGATTGCCCGTATGATCCCGATCAGCCGATGATCGACGCGCGGACCGAGCAGGCTGTCGAGCACGCCGGGGGACGGATCAGGGAATCACGAGAGAAGTCTGCACCCGCGAAGAAGGATTGAGGTTGCGGAGCCGGTTTCATTCGCAGGCCAGTCTGCTGCGGCATGGTCGATCTGTAGCATTTGCACGGTCATGCTGCCGCAATCGGGCGTAATAGCTGGGTCGGGCGTCACAGCCCGCAGGAGAGGGGATTTCACCGACCATGACGAAGCTCGACGCCTGGCTCGACCAGCATCACGCTGCCTTCACCGCGATCCGCCGCGACATTCACGCCCATCCCGAACTCGGCCTGGAAGAGGTGCGCACCGCCAAGCTCGTCGCCGACAAGCTGCGCGAATGGGGCGTCGAGGTCACGGAGGCGGTCGGCAAGACCGGTGTCGTCGGCGTCATTCGTGGCACCCAGCCGGGCGAACGGGCCATCGGCCTGCGCGCCGACATGGACTGCCTGGCGCTGGAGGAGACCACCAACCTTCCCTATTCCTCGCGCAATCACGGCCGGATGCATGCCTGCGGCCATGACGGTCACACCACGATGCTGCTCGCGGCCGCGCAGTACCTCGCCGAGAACCGGGATTTCGCCGGCACCGTCAACCTGATCTTCCAGCCGGCCGAGGAAGGCCGCGGTGGCGCCAACGCCATGCTGGCGGATGGGCTGTTCGATCGCTTCCCCTGCGATGCGATCTACGGGCTGCACAACACGCCGGGGATGCCGGCCTCCAGCTTCGGCACCACCGTCGGCCCGTTCCTCGCGGCGGCGGATTCATGGAAGGTCACCTTCCATGGTCTCGGCGGCCATGGCGGTTCGCAGCCGCATCGCTCCACCGACATCACCTATGCGCAGGCGCATTTCGTGCTCGGGCTGCAGGGCATCGTCGGCCGAAACGTCGCGCCCCTCGACACGGCCGTGATCAGCGTCGGCTATATCCATGGCGGTGACGTCAACGCCTCGAACGTCATCCCTTCCGAACTCGTCATCGGCGGCACGGCGCGGACCTATTCGCAGGAGGTGCGCGACACCGTCGAGCGGCGCATCGCCGAACTCGCGGCGGCGACGGCGCAGGCCTGGGGCTGCAGGGCCGAAGCCCATTACCATCGCGGCACGAGCCCGCTGGTCAACGAGGCCGAGCAGGTCCGGGTCGCGGTTGCGGCGGCGAGCGCCGCGGTCGGGGCCGAGCATGTCAACGGCCAGCTGCGGCCGGGCACCGGCGGCGAGGACTTCGCCGAGATGATGCTGGTGCGGCCGGGCGCCTTCATGCGCATCGGCAACGGTGTCAATCCCGACGGCTCCTTCGTCGGCCTGCATACGCCGCTCTACGACTTCAACGATGCGATCATTCCGGACGGCGTGCGCTACTGGGTCGGCCTCGTCGACCAGGAGCTCGGCCAGGGCCTGCGGGCGATCGCGGCCGAGTGAACGAAGACAGATAGGGCGTCATTCTCGGGCGAAGCGGAGCGCAGACCCGGGAATCTCTTGAAGGAGATGTTCGGGCCGCGCCCGAGCATGGCGCCCGTCCTATCGCGGAGGCGTGCCATGAAGACCCTGACCATCTCGACCCTGACGATCTGCGGCATCGAGGAGCTGCCAGGCAACAGCGCCCGCGAGGTGACGCATGTGCTCTCGGTGCTCGATCCCGACCGTGCCGAGATCGAGGCATTCGGCGCCTATGGCGAGCACCATCGCGTGACGCTGCGCTTCCATGACATCATCGATCCGCGCCCCGGCCAGATCATGCCGGCGCCGGAGCATGTCGGCGAGGTCCTGCGCTTCGGCGAGGGCCTGCGCGAAACCGCCGCGGGGCGCGTGAAGGGCCATCTGCTGGTGCATTGCCATATGGGGGTCTCGCGCTCGACTGCGGCGATGCTGACCCTGATGGCGCAGGCCGATCCGGCCGAGGGCGAGGATGCGCTGTTCGAAAGGCTGCGCGAAATCCGTCCGCAGGCCTGGCCGAACTCGGTGATGGTCGGTTTCGCCGACGAGCAGCTCGGCCGCGACGGGCGACTGACCGAGGCGCTCCGCCGGCATTATGCCCACCAGCTCAAGATCCAGCCGAAGTACCGGAGCTGGATGGCCGAACTCGGCCGCGGGCGGGAAGTGGAGATGGCGGTCTGAGACAGGATGCCGTCAGGGCGGGGCGCGGTCATGCTCGGGCTTGACCCGAGCATCTCCTGACGGGGAGGCACCAGAGCCTCCTTCTGACGGAGATTCTCGTGTCTGCGCTTCGCTTCGCCCGAGAATGACGCGAAGGCTCGCGCTTCCTGGCTTCACCGACCGGGCAGCGGCTGCTCGTCATAGGAGAGCTCGCGGTCACCGGGCCATCTGAGGCGATAGGCGAGCTTGAGCTCCTTTTCGGCGCCGGGGGCGAGATCGAAGCTCCAGGACGAGACGCCGCGGCGGTCGCCG
Source organism: Allobosea sp. 05T438 (assembly GCF_056396025.1). NCBI lineage: Bacteria > Pseudomonadati > Pseudomonadota > Alphaproteobacteria > Hyphomicrobiales > Alloboseaceae > Allobosea > Allobosea sp. 05T438. Next base: position 15,716 of record NZ_JBFTKQ010000016.1, on the reverse strand, counting down.
ACCTGCTTCTCGGTTGGCGGCGTGGTCTGGCCGGCAATGGTCTCGACCGCGATGGCGGTGCTCTCCGAGAAGGGGATGCGCCCCAGCACCGTCACCTTAACCGGCCGGGCATGCAGGCTCTTCACGACGGTGCGGAACTCGCGCTGGTCGGTGCGGCTCTGGCCGAGCCAGCCGGGCTCGTTCTCGCGGCGCTTCACCGGGGCGTAGCTGACCTTGATCCGGTCGTCGGCGCCGAAGCCGAGCTCGAGCTTGTCGCCCGGCGCCACGAGCCCGAACTGGCCCATGCCGACATAGGTGCCGTCGCGATGCAGGGCGACGCGGCCGGGCAGGAGCGGGGCTTCCTCCTCATGGACGAAGCCGGCTTCCAGATAGGCCTTCTGCTCCAGCTCGGGCACGGTGCGGGCGGCAAGCGTCGCCTCCGCCTTGCGCTGGGTGAGGACCACGGTCTTCGGCGAGCCGTCCTGCGGAATCGAGGCGCGGCCGGGGACCTGGAAATTCGCCTGATAGGCGCCGGCTTCGATCGTCGCGACCTCGACCTCGGCCGGCCGTGCAGGCGCGGGGGCCGGAGAAATCGCACGCTGCGACTGTGCGGCCAGCGCCTCGGCCTCGGCCTTGGCGCGCGCGGCGGCCATTCCGGCGGGAGCGCGCGAGCGGCTTTCATAGATGGCGGGCGGCTCGAAGAAGGCGACCTGCACGGGGGCGAGATCGGGCGCGCGGGTGCCGCCGGCCGAGCGCGTGGTCGAGAGTGTCAGCGCGACATCGTCCCAGGCCTCGCCGCTGCGCTGGCGGATCTCGGCGCGGCGCGTCAGCGCGATCTCCGGTTTCTCGGCCGCGGTGGTCAGCCGTGCCTCATAGCTCGGCGTCCAGTTCGCACCGGTGACGCGATAGCTCACGGTGAATTCGGCTGCGACCGGCTGCGGCGCCTCGACCGCGATGGCAACATCGCGCTTCGGCGCGCCGGGGCGGCCAGCCTGCGGGCGGGCGCGCTCGAGCGTGGCGATCTCGGCCTCGACATCGGAGAGACGGCCACGCACGCCGCGCAGCTCGTCCTGGACCTTGACCAGTGCGGTGCCGATCGCCTCGAACACGGCCGGCCAATCGGCGACGGGCAGAGCCTTGCCATCCGGGCCGAGCTTGTCCGGTCCGGTCTGGGCGAAGCGCTCGACGGTGGCGCGCTTGGCCTCGATCGCGGCGATCTGGCTCTCGAACCTGTCCTTGTCGTCGCGCAAAGCCTTGAGCTTGCCCTCCAGCACCGTATCGAGCACCGGCCTGGCATCGCCCGGCGTGGTGCGGACATCGACGGCGCCGACCGAGAAGGCGCTGCTGCCCTTGCCTTCGACGCGGATGGAGGCGGGGTCGATCGTCGCCGGCAGGCCGCGCAATACGAGCTGAGAAGCGCCCTGCAGCAGCTCCGCCTTGCCGAGCCGCGTCACCACGGCGCCGTCGGGATAGACCGTGACCCGGTCGATCCGGCTGGCAAGCTCGGTCTCGGCGGCGCTGGCGAGGCCCGGAGCGAGGATCAGGGCAGCGGCAATATAGTTCTTCACGTCATCATCCCCCAGAATCACAGTCACGCGACCGCGATGAACGCTGCCGAATCCGGCGCGCCCAAGGCCGAATTTGGCCGGAATGCGGATAGGAGGCGAGAGCAGAATGAGCGTCCTGCATTCGCATGAGCGTCGGCCGGGCGGCGAACGCCTGAAGACCGCCCGCAGGCGACAGTCTCCCGCCGCAGATTACCAAAATGTAATCTCGATATATCTTGATTTAAGATATATCGAGATATAGTTTGCGTCGGCATGAAGCACACAGACAGAGACGGTCACGACCGTCATCCTGACCCCCTCCGCGATAGGCGCGAGCACCGTCGGGGCCACCATCACCACCATGAACGTGGACATGAACATGAACGCCGGGGACGCCGGGGGCGGCACGGCGGCAGGATGTTCGACTATGGCGAGCTTCGCCTGCTCATTCTCGCGATGCTCTCCGAGCAGCCCCGCCATGGATATGATCTGATGCGCGGGATCGAGGAGCGCACGGGCGGCAGCTACACGCCGAGCCCCGGCGTGATCTATCCGACGCTGCAATGGCTCGAAGACATGGGCTATGCCCGCGTCGCGGATGAGAGCGGAAGCCGGAAGAACTTCCTCGTCACCGCGGAAGGGGCTTCGTTCCTCGTCGCCAACCAGGCGGCGCTCGACAACCTGCTGGCCCGCGTGAGCGCGGCCGGCGCGGCAACTCCCGGGGACGGCATTCCCGAGCGCGTCACGCGCGCCACGGAGAATCTGAAGGTCGCCCTGCGGCTGAGGCTGCGGCGCGGGTCGCTCGATGAAAGCGCGGCCGAAACGATCGCCGCAGCCCTCGACGCGGCGGCGCTTGCCGTCGAGAGAAGCTGAAAGATCGGCGCGGCCGGCCCGGTCTGGCCCGGTGCTAGTGGCCGGGGTGCAGCGCGTCGTTGAGATAGATGCAGGCGAGCACTGTGAAGACATAGGCCTGCAGCACCGCGACCATGAACTCGAAGGCGGTGAGCGCGACGGTCATGAGAAGCGGCAGCGGCGCCAGCAGCGAATAGCCGAAACCGGCCGCGAGCAGCGCCGCGACGAAGCTGCCGAAGACCTTCAGCGCGATATGGCCGCCGAGCAGGTTGGCGAAAAGGCGCAGGCTCAGCGAGATCGGCCGCGACAGGAAGGAGACGATCTCGATCAGCGTGATGAAGGGGAGGAGCCATTTCGGCACGTCCGACGGCACGAACAGCCGCAGGAAACCGAAGCCGTGGCGCAGCACGCCGTAGCCGATGACCGTCGCCATCACCAGCATCGCCAGCGCGAAGGTGACGACGATATGGCTGGTGACGGTGAAGGCGCCGGGGACCATGCCGAACAGGTTGAGCACCAGCACGAACATGAAGAGCGAGAAGATCAGCGGCAGGAAGCGCAGGCCCTCGCGCCCGGTCGCGTCGGTCAGGGTCCTGGCGACGAATTCGTAGAGCATCTCGGCCAGCGACTGGGCGCGGCCGGGGATGAGGGCGCGCGAGCGCGTCGCCCAGATCAGCCCGCCGCCGATCGCCGCGGTGGCGAGCGTCATCATCAGCGCGGCATTGGTGAAGCCGATATCGAGCTCGCCGACGCGCAGCGGAATGAGGGTCTTGACGATGAACTGGTCGCTGGGATTGGCCAAGGGAGGGCCTCCGCTGCACGGGGTTGCGCGACGGCGCGGAGCATTCCGCGTCGTGGGGCCGTCCCCTCTGTGTGCGAAGGCCGCGGGTCGTCCCGAGGCCCGGCCTGCTTAAAAAGCCGGTTGCGCTTTGGCAAGTGCGGCGGTCAGTGCGCCGACAGCTTCATCATGACGAGGCCGGAGACGATCAGCATGGCCGCGGCGATGCGCATCGGCGTCAGCGCCTCGCCGAGCACGGCGACGCCGACGATGAAGGCGCCGACGGCGCCGATGCCGGTCCAGATCGTATAGGCCGTGCCGAGCGGCAGGGTGCGCATCGCCAGCGAGAGCAGGGCGAAGCTGCCGACCATGGTGAGGATGGTGATCGCCGTCGGTCCCGGACGGGAAAACCCGTCCGACTGCTTCATGGTGAAAGCCCAGACGACTTCGAGAAGGCCGGCAGAAAACAGGTAGAGCCACGCCATAGCGGTCCCCCATGAGTTGCCGGGTCGTCCCAGCACATTGCCCAGGTTGGGGGAGGTCGTGGCCTCACGGCCACTTACCTAGCCAGCGCTATTCGCGATGGCAAGGTTGCTGACTGCCGACGCGCCGGGCTGCCGAAGAGGGGGGCGCGAATTCTGAGCCCTCCTCCTGAGGAGCCGCGTCAGCAGCGTCTCGAAGGATGGCCCGGATGTCTCAGGAGCCTCCTGGAACATCCGTCGAGACGCCATACCTGCCGGCATGGTTCCTCAGGATGAGGGCTCGCGGGATGTTGGCGCCGAACGTTCAGGCGCGGCTGCGCGTGCTGGCGTGGGGCTTGATGCGGTGCTCGACGAAGTTGCGGAGTTCGGTGACGCGGCGCTCGGCGTCGAGCACCTCGCGGTCGAGCCCATGCGCCCAGGCGAGATCCTGCCGGCCGACAGGCTCCGCGTCGAGCGTGCGGAGGTCGTCGAGCCAGGCTTCCGTCGAGGCCTCGTCCTTGCGGAAGCCCTCCTCGATCAGCAGCGGCACCATGCGCCCGAGGATCGAAGCGACCTGCTTCAGCGGGAATTCCGGATGGTACTGCACGCCCCAGAAGGTGCCGCCATTGTGCTTGATCTCGGCCGCCTGCACCTGGCTGTAGGCGTTGGAGGCGAGGATGGTCGTGCCATGCGCGGGCAGGGCGATGGTGTCGAGATGGATCGCCGGGGCGTCGAAGGAGGACGGCCTGCTGTCGAGCAGCTTGTGGTTCCGGCCCGCCTCGGTCGGCGTGATCCGGCGGGCGAAGCCGACCTCGCGCCCCTTCGGATTGGCGGTGACGGTGCCGCCCGCTGCAACCGAGCCGATCTGGATGCCCCAGCAGGAGCCGAAGCAGGGCGTGCCGCTGGCATAGATTGCCCGCATCAGCTCGACCTGCCGCATCACCGCCGGGTCGGCCTTGTAGATGTGCAGGGCCGAGCCGGTGAGGAAAACGCCGTCATAGGATTCGAGCCCGGCGGCGTCCGGCAGGTTGGCGCCCTCGTCGGCCGGCAGGCAGATGTCGGAGACGATGCCGGGTGCAATCGCGGCGATCTCGGCGGCGTAGGCCTCGCCATAGGCCATGCCATAAGCCGTGCGCAGCCCTTCGCGATGCTCATGTGTGTTGCCGTCGACGAAGAGCAGGCGGAGCGGGCGGGAGCTGGTCTGGATCATCGGGGAACTTCCGCAGGAATGCGCAGGGCGACGGGCAGGCTTGCGCCCGATCTCATATGAGAGGGGTCTCCTGCAAGGTTATTGCATGAGCCCTTTCTCGTGACAGGGCGGAATCGTGCACCCTTCCCCGACTTGGCTGCAACGCGCCTGGGCCAATGCCTACCTGCTGCTGATCCTGACGACGCTGATGTGGGGCGGCAATGCCGTGGCGAGCCGGCTTGCCGTCGGCAACATCTCGCCGATGGCATTGACGTCGTTCCGCTGGATCGCGGTCTGCCTGATCATGCCCTTCCTGCTGCGCGAGCAGCTCAGGAAACACTGGCCGGTGCTGCGCGCGCGCTGGCGCTACGTCGCGATGCTCGGCGTGCTCGGCTTCACCGCCTTCAACACGCTGATGTATCTTGCTGCCTATTCGACCTCGGCGATCAATATCGGCATTCTGCAGGGCTCGATCCCGGTCTTCGTGCTGATCGGCGCCCTCCTGGCCTATCGCACGCCGATCGGCAGCATGCAGGCGCTCGGCGTGGCGGTGACGCTGCTGGGCGTCGTCGTCACGGCAAGCCGCGGCGACATTCAGGTCCTGATGGGCTTTCGCTTCGCCGCAGGCGACCTGCTGATGATCCTCGCCTGCGCGCTCTACGCCAGCTACACCGTGGCGATCCGCAACCGGCCAGCGATTCCGGGCCTCGTCTTCTTCACGGCGGTGGCTTGCGTCGCCTGCCTTTTCTCCTTGCCGCTGCTCGCCGGCGAGATTGCGCTGGGCAAGTTCTATATCCCGACGGCGAAGGGCTGGGCGATCCTGGCCTTCACCGTGATCGGCCCCTCGATCCTGTCGCAGCTCCTCTTCATGCGCGCCATCGAGATCATCGGGCCCGGCCGGGCCGGCGTCTTCGTCAATCTCGTGCCGGTTTTCGCGCCGATTCTCGCGGTGCTGATCATCGGCGAGCCCTTCGGCCTCTATCACGCCCTGGCGCTTGCCCTCGTGCTCGGCGGCATTTTCATCGCGGAGCGGCTGGGGCGGTAGAAGAGCCACCTCGCGAAGGATGCGGACAACTCGCTGAGCCCTCATCCTGAGGAGCCATTCGGTTGGGAATGGCGTCTCGAAGGATGTTTCAGGAGGCTCGGGAACCGTCTGGAGCATCCTTCGAGACGTCGCATCGCGGCTCCTCAGGATGAGGGCTCGCCTTTTACGGCTTCTCAGCGCAGCGCCGAGACGGCGAGCCGCGCGACTGCGGCGTGGGCTGCGTCGCGTTCCTTCGCATCGGCCCGCGAGCCGGCGAGATAGACGACGATGACGAAGCGCCGCCCGTCCGGCAGCGTGGCGATGCCGATATCGTTGCTGGCGTGGTTGATGCCGTCCGTGGTCAGGCCGAGGCCGGTGCGGTGGGCGAGGCGCGAGCCCGCCGGCAGACCCGCCTTGATCCTCTCGGCACCGATCTTCATTTCGGCAGCGATCTTCTCGATGAAGGCGGTATGGGCGGGGTCGCGCAGCCAGGTGCCCTTGGCGAAGCCCTCCAGGAAGAGCGCGCTCGCCTCGGGCGTCGCGGCGTCGCGCTTGTCCTTCAGCGCATTCGAGAGCGCGGCGATGCGGACTTCCGGCCTGAGCGCCTTGAGCTCGGCGCGGAAGCGCTTCTCGTCGACGGTCTCCCCCCAGGCAAAGCCGCGCAGACCGTAGATCTCGGGCTGGAACTGGCGCTCGTAGCGGTCGATCGACAGGCCGGCGATGCCGCCGTCGCGCAGCATCTTCGTCACCACCTGCGGCCCGCCGATGTCGCGCATCAGCAGGTCGGCCGCGGTGTTGTCGCTCTCGCCGGCGGCGAGGCGAACGAGCTCGCTCAGCGGATAGTCGTTGCGCTCGCCCTTGAAGGCCTTGGCGAGCGGGCTGCGGAACAGCGAGAAATCCTGGCGTGTAACGGTGATCGGCTGGTCGAGCCTGAACTTGCCGGCCTCGACCTGCTGCAGCACCGCGACTGCGAGCGGCAGCTTGAACACGCTCTGCATCGGGAAGGTCTCGGAGCCGCGATAGGACCATTGCTTGCGGTCCTTGAGGTCGAGCAGCGCGACGCCGAGCCGGCCCTGCGCCTGCCCTTCGATCGCGACGATCTCCTTGTCGAGTCTGGCCCTGTCCCAATCGGCGAGGGCGGGGAAGGCGGCGAGGCAGGCGAGGGCAGCGGCGGCGAGGCGGAGGCGGGCAGGCATGGGCGGTCCCTTGATGGCGAGGCCATCAGAGGGGAGGGACATTGCGGCGGCGTTGCGGCGGCAGGTTGGCCGAATCCATCCGCCCCAGCGGCGGGTTTCGAAAAAAAACATGCCGCCGCGGTTCCGATCGCGTGCGGCAGTCGTCTTTGAAGATGGATGCCATGCCGGCGCGTTCGATGGCCCGGACATCGCATCCGGCACATGGAGGTTTGCGATATGGCGAAGACAGACGTCTCGCGCCGGGCGGTGTTGGCGCTGGGCTTCGCTGGCAACCTCATCCCGTCTGTACCTCTCGCGCCCGGACCAAAGGAACGGCCATGGAAACCAAGATGTCCGCAGCGGGCGGCAGCATCGCGCTCGTGAACGTCTTCACCGTGCAGGCCGCCGACCAGCCGCGGCTGGCGGAGATCTTGCGCGAAGGCACGGAAGACTTCTTCAGCAAGCAGCCGGGGTCGCTCTCATCCTCCGTTCTGGTTGGCCGCGATGGCCGGCGGGTGGTGAACTATTCGCGCTGGCGCAGTGCCGACGATATCGCGGCATTCCGGGAAACCGAGTACTTCAAGGCGTATCTCGCGCGGATCGGCTCCCTCGCCACCGTCGAGACGATGCTATGCGACGTCGGATTCTCCCATGGCTGAGAGAGTGGCGGGCAGTGCCGCGCCGGGCGTGTTGAGCGAGGCGATCGCGCGGCTGCGGCCGCGCCTTCACCGCTATTGCGCCCGGATGATGGGCTCGGCGGTCGAAGGAGAGGACGCCGTGCAGGACGCGCTCCTCAAGGCTGCCGAAGCCTGGAGCGACGTTGCCCCCGTCGACAACCCGGACGGCTGGCTGTTCCGCATCGCGCATAACGCCGCGCTCAATGCGCTCCGGCGCCGCGCCCGCCGCGCGAAGCTGGAGCGCGAGGATGAGGAAGACATGGTTGCGCCGCAGCTGGCCAGTGTCGATCCGCTCGCGACCCGGGCCAGCCTGCAGACGCTCGCGCGCCTGCCGGTCGCGCAGCGCAGCGCCGTCACGCTACGCGACGTGCTCGATTTCTCGGTGGACGAGATCGCGCAGCTTCTGGAGCTGAGCCCGCCCGCGGTCAAAGGCCTGCTGCAACGCGGGCGACAACGGCTCGCGGAGATCGCGCAAGAGCCGGGAGACATGCGGGCGCCGCAGCTCGCACCGGCCGAGCGCAGGCGGCTGGAGGCCTATGTCGCGCGGTTCAATGCGCATGATTTCGACGCCGTCCGTGCGATGCTGGCCGAGGATGTCCGTCTGGATCTCGTCAACCGCCTGCAGTTGCGCGGCCGCGACGAGGTGGCGCCCTATTTCGGGCGCTACGACACCGCCACGCACTGGCGCTGCGCGCCCGGGATCGTGGACGGGAAACCCGCCGTGCTGATGCTCGACGCTGAGGACGGCGAGGGACCGCCGCTCTATTTCGTGACGCTGGAATGGCGCGGCGAGCAGATCGTCGCGATCCGGGATTTCCTGTTCGCGCGCTATGTGCTGGAGAGCGCCGAAATCGCGGTGTCGACGGGCTGAACGGGAGCCTCATCGGCGCAGAGCGCGAGCTCCACCGGGCAGTCCTCGATGCCGAAGCATTCCGGCAGGAGCTGCTTCAAGCGCTCGCGCAGGGCATCGAGCGTGTCCGCTTCGGTGACGATGCCGAGCTCGCCGGTATCCATGGCGTACCAGAGGCCCGCCGCCTCGTCGCGGCGAACCTCGAAGCGGATCGGCGCCAGCGCCGCCTCCTGGCGGGAGGCGACGATGGCGCGCAAGGGGTTGAGCACGATCAGAACCTGAGCCGACGCGCGCGCTTGACCATCGGGATCTCGTGGATCTTGGCGAGCAGCTCGTCCGAGATCGGCTCGTCGACCGAGACGTAGCAGATCGCGTCGCCGCCCGGCTTGTCGCGGCCGAGCGAGAAGGTCGCGACGTTGACGCCGGCGCCGCCGAGCAGCGAGCCGAACTGGCCGATGAAGCCCGGCTTGTCGGCGTTGCGGACATAGAGCATGTGCGGCGCGAACTCGGCATCAACGGCGATGTCGCGGATCTCGACGATGCGCGGCTTGCCGTCATGGAAGACCGTGCCGGAGGCGTGGCGCGGCATGTCCTCGGCCTCGACGACGATGCGGATGACGCTTTCGAGATTGCCGGCGACGTCGCGGGTCAGTTCCTCAACAACGATGCCCTTCTCCTTGGCGATCAGCGCGGCGTTGACCATGTTGATCTCGGGCAGGAAGGGCCTGAGCACGCCGGTGATCGCGGCGGCCGAGATCGCCTTGAGGTTGAGGCTCGCGACCGCGCCCTCATACTCGATGCGGATGCCCTTGACGGCGGCCTCGGTGAGCTGGCCGAGGAAGGAGCCGAGCTTCTCCGCCAGATCGACGAAGGGCTTGATGCGGGGAGCTTCCTCGGCCGAGATCGACGGGAAGTTGACCGCGTTGGTGATCGCGCCCTTGAGCAGATAGTCGCTCATCTGCTCGGCGACCTGCAGGGCGACGTTCTCCTGCGCCTCGTTGGTCGAGGCGCCGAGATGCGGCGTGCAGACGACGTTCTCCAGCCCGAAGAGCGGGTTCGTCTCGGCCGGCTCCTGCGAGAAGACGTCGAAGGCCGCACCCGCGACATGGCCGGACTTGATGAGATCAGCCAGCGCCTGCTCGTCGACGAGGCCGCCGCGGGCGCAGTTGATGATGCGCACGCCCTTCTTCGTCTTCGCCAGCGCCTCGGCCGAGAGGATGTTCCTGGTCTTCTCGGTCATCGGGACGTGCAGCGTGATGAAGTCGGCGCGCTTCAGCAGCTCGTCGAGCTCGACCTTCTCGACGCCCAGCGCCACGGCGCGCTCCGGCGAGAGATAGGGGTCATAGGCGATGACGCGCATCTTCAGGCCGATGGCGCGCTCGGCGACGATCGAGCCGATATTGCCGGCGCCGATCAGGCCCAGCGTCTTGGCCGTGATCTCGACGCCCATGAAGCGGTTCTTCTCCCACTTGCCGCCTTGCGTGGAGACATCCGCCGAGGGGATCTGGCGGGCGAGCGCGAACATCATGGCGATGGCGTGCTCGGCGGTGGTGATCGAGTTGCCGAAGGGCGTGTTCATCACGATCACGCCGCGCGAGGTGGCGGCGGGGATCTCGACATTGTCGACGCCGATGCCGGCGCGGCCGATGACCTTCAGGTTCTTGGCCTGCTCGAGCAGCTTGGCGGTGACCTTGGTGGCCGAGCGGATGGCGAGGCCGTCATACTCGCCGATGATCGCGGCAAGCTTGTCCTTGTCCTTGCCGAGGGCGGGATCGAAGGTCACGTCGATGCCGCGATCCTTGAAGATCTGCACGGCGGCGGGGGAGAGGGCGTCGGAAATCAGGACTTTGGGTGCGGGCATGGGAGGCTCCGGCTGGCGCCGCGCTGCACGGGGAGCGTTCGGCGCTTGAAGGGGGAAAGAGCGTCATGGCCGGGCTTGACCCGGCCATCTCGGGACGCGGAGGCGCAGGGCAGCGCCTCTTCTTGAGAGAGATGGTCGGGTCAAGCCCGACCATGACGGCCCGGTCAGGCCGCCTTCTTGCCCAGGCCCGCCTTGGCCTCGGCGAAGGCATACTCGATCCAGGGCAGCAGCGCCTTGACGTCGCGCGACTGCACGGTCGCGCCGCACCAGATGCGCAGGCCGGGAGGGGCGTCGCGGTAATGGCCGAGGTCGTAGCCGGCGCCGGCCTTCTCGATGATCGAGACGACCTGCTTGGCGAAGGCCGCCTGAGCATCCGGCGCCAGCGCGGTGACGGCCGGGTCGGTGAACTTCAGGCACACCGAGGTGTTGGAGCGCGTCTTCGGCTTCACGGCCAGGAAGTCGATCCAGTCGTTCTCGCGCACGAACTTGGCGATGACGCGGGCGTTGCCGTCGGCGCGCTTCACCAGCCCGTCCAATCCGCCGACCTTCTTCGCCCAGTTCAGCGCATCGATGTAATCCTCGACCGCGAGCATGGAGGGGGTGTTGATCGTCTCACCCTGGAAGATGCCCTCGATCAGCTTGCCGCCCGAGGTCATGCGGAAGATCTTCGGCAGCGGCCAGGCCGGCTTGTAGGTCAGGAGCCGCTCGACCGCGCGGGGCGAGAGCACGATCATGCCATGCGCGGCCTCGCCGCCGAGCACCTTCTGCCAGGAGAAGGTGACGACATCGAGCTTGGGCCAGTCGAGGCGCTGGGCGAAGGCGGCGGAGGTGGCGTCGCAGATGGTCAGCCCCTCGCGGTCATCCGCGATCCAGCTGGCATCGACGACGCGCACGCCCGACGTGGTGCCGTTCCAGGTGAAGACGACGTCGCGGTTCTTGGTGTCGACCTTCCTGAGGTTCGGCAGTTCGCCATAGGGGGCGTCGAAGGTGCGGACGTCGGGAAGCTTGAGCTGCTTGACGACATCGGTGACCCAGCCGGCGCCGAAGCTTTCCCAGCTAACCATGTCGACGCCGCGGGCGCCGAGCAGGCTCCACAGCGCCATCTCGACGGCGCCGGTGTCGGAGGCCGGCACGATGCCGATGCGGTAATCGGAGGGGACCTGCAGCACCTCGCGGGTGAGGTCGATCGCGGCCTTCAGCTTGTCCTTGCCGATCTTGGCGCGGTGCGAGCGGCCGAGCGGGGCGTCGGAGAGGCCCTTGAGGGTCCAGCCGGGGCGCTTGGCGCAGGGGCCGGACGAGAAGTTAGGCACGCGCGGGCGCGTGGTCGGTGCGGTATTCGCCATCGATGTCTCCATCCTTACAGATGGGCGCGCCCCGTTGGGGGGGCGTGTCCCGTCGATGGGGGTAGAGCCGCTGGGGGGCGGGAGTCAAGAGATGGGGGCGCGCGCTTCCCCGAAACCCCGCCGGCCTGGGCTAAAACTTTCCCGAAGAGGGCAGCTATCGATGAAGCGAACCAAAGCCACATAAGAGCGATCGACGCAGCGGCAGGAATCGAACCTGCGACCTCCTCGCCCACGCCAACGGCGTGTCGAAAGCGAGGGCTCTATCCACTGAGCTACACTGCGACGATGAGGCAGGCGTAGCTCACGAAAGGCGGCAATAGTTGACATGAACTCGCTGCAAGCGCGGACTTATGGTCGATCAATTTCTAAGACTGCCCTGCGGAGTTCTCCTAGAAGGATGGCTTTTTGCTTCAGCGTTTGATGAGCAGTCTCTACGCGCTCCCAATGCTCGTGAGGTATTTGATGAGCCCAGAGGAGGTTCGGACCGTACTTCCTGCGAGCAGCATCGATCCGAGCCTCGGCATCGCGGACCATGCTGTTGGCCAGCATTCCAGCCGTTAGCGAAAGGCTCGGCATCGCAGCAAGCTGGCCGTACAGTTCGATATCCTCGCGAGCACGGGCAATGTCGGAGGTAACGGCGCGGAAATTGTCGGGCACCGACGTGTCTTCATTCTCAATGCGAGTTTGCTCCTCTTCGGCTAGGAACCGCTGCTTATCTTCGCTTCTTGCAAAGCGGTTGATCGCTCCGGCTAGGCTCTCATCCGCGCACCCGCTGGCGATCTCATAGATGATGCTACACACAGCAGAGAAATCTGATCCCGGCGTCGTGACTAGTGGAGGGCCGTTGTACCAAACAGACAACGAAAATGCCGCCTCTACCACGTGAGCGCTGGTGCCGGAGCCCGAAAAGGTCAGGTAGTCGTCCTCTTGTTCCGCTCGCAAGGCGCAAATTTCGATGGCAGCTGAGCAGATCTCCATTTCGTGGACCAAATCTGAGGTCCCATAGATGCTTCGCGAGTTTTGATCGCCAAGATGAGCTGATCGCAATTGCTCGTCCTCTATGCTCGCGATAGAATCGACCCTTGATAAAGCAATCGCGGCGTTACTGAGTGCTCGCTGGGCGGCTGATATTTCTTGAATGGCGAGCCGACGAACTTTGTCCCGACGCTGACTCTTCTTGATTATCGAGAAATCTCGATGGCAATCATCGATCCGCGCAAGAGCTTTGAGGACTTCTGAAGGCTGATCAAATCTGAAGTAGCGGAGCAGCCCAGGGAGGAGAGCAGCAAGACGTTTAAAGAAAAGCTTCTGCGCAGAAATCTCTCGCTTCGCGTATTCTTCATTGATATCGGCGCGCGCTAAAGCCGAAGCATGTTCCCCTCGGAGGAATTCTGCTGACCCAAGAACCAGAGATTCTGCCACTCTTGCGTAGTCGGCGTCCACCGCTCGCGCAAGCTGCATGAGAGTTATCACGGCTGACTCCGGCAATGGGTCGTGTTCAAGCAGAGAACGGACCAGAAGATCGTCTCCGGTTAGATTCGATGAAACGTAAGACATGTCCCTGCACGACCGAGCTGTGGCGAATGCCCAGCCTCAGCTGATCGTGAGATGCCACGCAAGATGTTTTACGGTGACGCGCGCATGGCACGGGTCGCTTCGAAGCAGCTTACGGCATCTTTGAAGCGGGGCTCGGCCTCATGCTTCCCCTAGGATGGCTATTAGGGTGACGCGCTGACCGGGGAGCTTTGCTAGCCGCTAGGGGCAGCCTTCCGGCGCAGCAGCGCTGATGTATGAGAAAGCAGCGGCACAAAGCAAACTTATCCCCGCCTCACACGCTGCGCCTATCCTCGGCCCACCTCGTCCCCGAGGGGCAGCCATCCGGAGGTATGCCGTTGGCGCGAGGCGTCGGACCCGAAGAGCCCCTAACCTTATAAGCGCGGCCCGGAGTCTTAAAATCGCCGATGAGCGGAGCGCCACGGGGCGTGCGGAGGGTGGCTCAATCCATCCGCGCCGCATCCTGGCTCAACGGATGCGGATCATTCTCGCGCCTCGCGGCGCTCCGCTGCCCCTCGTTCAAACCCGCCGCGCCCCAGCGCGGGCGGCGCCTTGGCGCGCTATCCCGTCATGCTCGGGCTTGTCCCGAGCATCCACGTCTTGAACACGGCCCGCGACCAGCGAAGACGTGGATGGTCGCCACAAGGGCGACCATGACGAAGGAAAGCGCGAGGGCGCCCCCTCAATCGCCCGTCATCGTCATCTCGGCGTCGATAGCCTTCATCTTCGGATTGGCGGCGCAGAAAGCCCTGATCTTCTCCGCCACAGTGGCGGAGTGCTCGCTCTTCTTGTGCGCGCCGGACTTCAGCCAGTCGGCGCAGCTCAGCTCCCGGTCGGTGATCTGGGCGGCCGTCGGGGTGGCGAGGAGGAGGCCGGCGAAGGTGGCGAGCAAGGCGAGGCGGGGCATGGTCGGGTCCTGAATGGGCAGCCGCATCACAGGCCTGCCTTGAGCGGCGCTCCTGCCTTGCGTCGCGGCCGCATGCAAATGCGATTGTCGCGGCCCAGCTGTGCGGGCAGGGCAGTGCGGCCGGGTGGGCGCGGCCAAGGGGGCAGGCAGTGGCCGGCATTTCGTGATAGGCAGCGGCTCCTCCCGAAACAGGTTACGAGACCATGGCCAAGAAAACCCCCGAACAGCTCGCCCAGGAATTCGAGGGCCGCAAGGCCAAGGGGCTGGCCAAGGGCGGGGCGGCGTACTGGCCCAACATCATCGCCAATGCCGTGCTGAAGCTCACCGCGGCGCGGGCCGAGATCACGCCCGAGTCGCTGATCGAGATGATCGAGCGCGAGGCGCCGACGCTGGACGCCACGGTCAGGTCCGGCGCGGCGGAGGCGGTCGCGCGGCTGAAGCAGGCCGTCGCCAAGGGGGCGTGAGCGCGGGTGAAGGCTCGCGTGAAACCCTTCTCCCGTGTGGGAGAAGGGCAGGGATGAGGGACTGCCGCTGCCGATGAAGGCTCGGCCTATCCGCCTGCTGCTGTGCGGATGGTGGCGAGGACATCGTCTCGGCTATCCATGACCTCGGCATTGCTGAAGCGCACAAGCTTGAACCCGTGCCGCTCGATTTCCGCGGTCCTTGCCGCATCATAATCGCGCTCCCAGCTGTGCTGGCACCCGTCGATTTCGACGATCAGTTTTCGATCAATGCAGATGAAATCGACCGTATAGCCGAGCAGGGGAACCTGACGGCGGAACTTCAGCCCATCGAGCTGCCGATTGCGCAGTAAAGACCATAGGGCGTCTTCCTGCCGGGTGGAGGACTGTCGAAGCTGCCGGGCGAATTGGCGCCGTTCGCTGGACATTGGCAGATGTTGAACGGACTCGCTTCCGCGATCAACGGCGGTCCCTCACCCCTGCCCCTCTCCCATYCGGGAGAGGGGTTCCCCGCGCCTGACGGTCGCTGTCGAGAAAACTTATCCCCGCCCGCCCGGCCCATGCCTATGCTCGGGCCACCTCATCCCCGAGGGGCGGCCATCCGGAGGTATGCCAGTGGCGGGGTGAGGTCGGCGCCTGCGGCCGGTCTTACAAGCCGGTCCCGGGAGGCTTCGGGGCACCGCCCTGGGGGTACTACGGCCCCTGCGCGAGGAGCATCGCTGGGAGGCGCGACGGGGAAGGTCCTGTCATCCGAGGCGCGACAAGGCCGGCATCGGACCGACAAGCGGAAACCGCTTTTCGGGACCATCCGATGCACGAGACAAAGCGGAGCGCGGCGCGCTCCGTGCCGAACTGGCGTCGAGGCGAGCAGGACCGGAACCGGAGAGCCGTAGAAGCGCGGCCCGGAGTCTGAGAGAACGCCGATGAGCGGAGCGCCACGGGGCGTGCGGAAGGTGGCTCAATCCTTCCGCGCCGCATCCTGGCTCAATGGAAGCGGCCCGATACCCCGCGCCTCGCGGCGCTCCGCTGCCCCTCCTTGCGAACGCCCGCGTGAAAAC